>JAZNQE010000001.1:0-38337 GCA_045590015.1 Candidatus Onthomorpha sp.
TATTAAAGAGATGAAAAAAATTTTCTTAATGGCTTTGTCAGTATTTTTATTCTCGACAACAGCAAGTTTTGCAGGCAATGACGATAATTCAAACAAGGTTGCCAATGAAATAGACGTTTTAATTGAGAAAGCAGAACCTACTTATTGGGAAGGAACGGTTCAGGTTAGTCAGTATCATAGTTTATATTTGAAAGTTTATAGAGCTCCCGGAATGTGTGACTCTTTCGTTGCACATATTTATGAAAATGCTTATTCTGATGAAAAGTTAGGTGAGGCAGTGGTAAAAGTAAATCCAAATTATCGTGAGAGTTCTGGTGGTATGGGTAGCTTATCTCGACCAAGAGGAGGTTCTAAATATTACATCACTTATGATGGTAGAGACATTTACTTTAATATGGGATCTTGATTGATTAGAATAACAAAAACAGCCTTTATGGTAAAGGAAAACGAGCGTTCGACTTGCTTTTGCATTTGCGAACGCTCGTTTCATTTTTCTCTTTCTTTGTTTTATGTAATTCTTTCTTGAAAAGAAATCACTGAAATAAAGTTTCAAATCCTTATCCTTATACATTATATATATAAGGTAAAGAAAAACGAGCGTTTGTCTTGATTTTAATCTGACAAACGCTCGTTTTGGTTTTTATTTCCTTTGTTTTAATTTTCTAAATCTTGATTTCGTTTTACTGAAACAAAGAAACAATTTACTCAATCAAAGAGTTGTTTTTCTGTTATTTCTTTTCCCAGACTTCGAATCGGAATCTGACGTCTTCTTTGATATCGTAAAGAATAGGAGACAGCCTTGTGATTCTCCATTGTTCGCTATCGATTGTCGGAAAGTTTACATCGCCCTCATAGTCTTTGAAAAGTTGAGTGATATAAAGCCTTTCGCATCGAGTCAAAAGTGCTTTGTAAATACTTGCTCCGCCTATGCAGAATACCTCCTCGTCTTTCAGTGCTTCCAATGCAGAGTCTAAATCGGTGAAAACCTCAGCCCCTTCAGCCTTATAGTCCTTTTGGGAACTGATAACCACATTGCGACGATTTTTTAGGGGTTTGAACGGCAGGCTTTCCCACGTTTTGCGTCCCATAAGCACGGTTTTGCCCAAGGTTATTTGCTTAAAATATTTTAAGTCCTCACTTAGATGCCACAAAAGGTCGTTGTCTTTTCCTATTGCGTCGTTTGCGGCTTTTGCTACAATGATATTGATCATACGGCTACAGATGCTTTAATGTGAGGATGTGATTCGTAATTTTCTATTGCTATGTCTTCGTATTTGAAATCATTAATGTCGGTTATCGATTCATTGAGTTTCAAAGTCGGAAGCTTGTATGGCGTGCGTGAAAGCTGCAATCGGGCTTGCTCAATGTGGTTTAGATACAAGTGAGTGTCACCTGTAGTGTGTATAAACTCGCCTACGTCCAAGCCACACACCTGTGCAATCATGTGAGTCAGCAATGCGTAAGATGCAATGTTGAACGGAACACCGAGAAACACATCTGCACTGCGTTGATACAGCTGACAAGAAAGTCGATTGTTCGCAACATAAAATTGAAATATGATATGACAAGGCGGTAAAGCCATCTTATCTAAATCTCCCACGTTCCAAGCACTGACCAAAAGGCGTCTTGAATCCGGTGTTTTCTTGATTTGTTCTATCAATTCACCGATTTGGTCTATCACTCTGCCGTCTTTTGCCTCCCAAGCACGCCATTGTTTTCCATAAATAGGACCTAAATCTCCGTTTTCGTCAGCCCACTCGTCCCAAATCGTTACTTTGTTATCGTGAAGGTAAGCTGTATTTGTATCACCCTTGAGAAACCAAAGCAATTCGTGGATTATACTTCTTGTATGCAGCTTTTTAGTGGTCAGTAATGGGAATCCATCTTGCAGATTAAACCTCATCTGATGTGCAAACACCGAAAGAGTTCCCGTTCCAGTGCGATCCTCTTTGCGAACTCCCGTATCCAATATGCGTTGCAACAATTCTTGATATTGTTTCATACTTTCAGATTATTTATTTTAACAAATTCATCAAGTCCTTGCCTATATCACGTCTTAAAGTCTTGCCTTCAAAGTCTATTTTCTCTGCTTGACGGTAGCAATTCTCCAAAGCCTCTTCCATAGTTTTGCCAAAAGAAGTTACAGCTATGACTCTACCACCTGCAGTCAAAATTCTACCTTCCTCATCAGCCTTTGTACCTGCATGGAACAAGAAACAATCCTCACACAACTCCATTCCGCTCATCACTTTACCTTTTTCATAGCTTTCAGGGTAGCCTTTGCTGACAAGCATCACCGTTGTACAATAGTCAGACTTGATTTTTATTTCGTATTTATCCAATTCGCCTTTACCAATCAAATCAAAAGCCTCAACCAAATCACTTTCTATTCTCGGCATTACGCTTTCCGTTTCCGGATCTCCCATTCTTACGTTATATTCTATTACATAAGGATCTCCTGCAACGTTCATTAAACCGATGAATATAAAACCTTTGTAGTCCAAATTTTCTTTTTGCAATCCTTCTATGGTAGGACGGATTATTCGGTGTTCGACTTTTTGCATGAATTCGTTATCTGCGAAAATTACAGGTGAGATACTGCCCATTCCTCCTGTGTTCAAACCTGTGTCTCCTTCGCCTATGCGTTTGTAATCCTTAGCTTCGGGCAATATTTTGTAGTTCTTGCCATCTGTCAATACGAATACACTGCACTCGATTCCGCTTAAAAATTCTTCAATCACAACCTTTGCAGATGCGTCTCCAAATTTGGCTTGCGATAACATAGCGTCTAATTCGGCTTCTGCTTCTTTTAATGTTGGTAATATAACGACTCCTTTTCCTGCTGCCAAACCATCGGCTTTCAAAACGTAAGGAGGATTCATTGTCTTCAAGAATTGTTTTGCCTCGTTCAAGTCTTCTTTTCCGAAAGTGCGATAACGTGCCGTCGGAATATTGTTTTTGAACATGAAATCTTTGGCAAAATCTTTGCTTCCTTCCAACATGGCAGCTGCTTTCTTTGGTCCGATTACATTGATGTGAGATGTGCGGACATCGTTAGCAAATTCGTCTGCAATGCCATCAACAAGCGGTTGCTCGTTTCCTACAACCAATAAATCTATTCCTTTTTCTATTGCAAATGCTTTAATGTTTCCGAAATCGCTTCCTAAATTAACGCACTCTCCTTCGCTAATCATACCCGCATTTGCAGGTGATATGTATAATTCTTTACAAAGTTTACTTTCTCTTATCTTATTTGCAATCGCATGTTCTCTTGCTCCTGAACCCAACAATAATATTTTCATAACCTAAATGTTTATTTTCGTATATCTGTATCTTTATTCATTACTCTCATCTTTGACAAACAAGAAGTTCATCTGCTTTTTGAACAGATTAACTCTATCAACTTTGACCTTTACCGACATTCCCAATTGGTATATTCCACCTTTGGTTTTGCCAATCAAACGGAAGTTGTCTTCATCCAAAATATAGAAGTCATCGTTTATTTCTTTCATAGCAACCAAACCTTCACATTTGCTTTCGTTTAGCATGACATAGACACCCCATTTGCTGATACCTGAAATCGTTCCTTCGAATACTTGTCCAATTTTATCTGAAAGATATTCCGCTTGTTTGAATTTGACTGAAGCTCTTTCGGCATCGGCAGCTTTTTTCTCCATATTAGAGCAATGTTCGCAGTTTTCTTCGAAGACATCTTTGGCAACCGATGGTTTGTTTTCCAAGTAGCGTTCGAGCAATCGGTGAACCATAATATCGGGATAGCGTCTGATTGGTGATGTGAAGTGAGTGTAATATGGAAATCCTAAGCCGTAGTGCCCTATGTTGTCACAAGAGTAATATGCTTTGCTCATTGTGCGTAAGGCAATCATGCTTATCATCGTTTCTTCTCCCTTTCCAATTATCTGTTCGAAGAGTTTATTGAAACTTTTCGTCAACGAGCTTCGTGTTTTGTCGTTTATTTCATATCCTAATTTGCCTACAAATTCCTTGAACGTGTTTAGTTTTTCTTGGTTCGGCTCATCGTGAACTCTATACACAAATGTCTTTGCTTTGTTCTTTTGTTTGACTTTGCCGATAGAAGAGGCAACTTGTTTGTTTGCCAAAAGCATAAATTCTTCTATCAACCAATTGGCTTCTTTTGTTTCTTTGAGATAAACGCCTATAGGTTTTGCATTCTCATCCAAGCGAAACTTTACTTCCATGCTTTCAAAATTAATTGCACCTGCACGAAAACGTTTCTTTCTCATTTGTTCTGCCAAAGCCCATAGCGATAGTATTTCATCGGAATAGTCTCCTGATTGAGTTTCTATCACTTGCTGTGCTTCTTCGTATGTGAAGCGTCTGTCGGAACGAATAACCGTTTTGCCAAACCATTCATTGACAACTTCGGCTTTGTTGTTCATTTCAAAAACAGCCGAAAAGGTTAATTTGTCTTCATCTTGTCGAAGAGAGCAAACACCGTTGCAAAGTTTTTCCGGCAACATTGGGATTGTTCTATCAACCAAATAAACCGATGTAGCTCTGCGAAAAGCCTCTTCGTTCAAAGCTGTATTGTCTTTAACATAGTAGGAAACATCGGCAATGTGTACTCCGACTTCTACATTTCCGTTTTCTAATCGTCTGAACGATAAAGCATCATCAAAATCCTTAGCGTCAAAAGGGTCTATCGTAAATGTGGTGATATGACGAAAGTCTCGACGTTTTGCAATCTCCTCACGAGGAATCTCTATAGGGATTCTTTCTGCTTCTTTCTCAACTTCATCAGGAAAGAACAAAGGGAAATTGTATTCGGATAAGATTGACTGCATCTCAACGTCGTTTTCGCCGGGACGCCCCAACACTTTAATCACTCTACCAAAAGGATTGTTTGCATTTTGTGGCCAATCGGTTATCTCCACCAAAGCTTTGTCACCGTCTTTTGCACCTTTTAATTCGTCTGCATCAAGAAAAATATCCACAGGCATCGAACTGCTGTCGCAAATCAAGAAAGCATAACGTCCTTGTTTTTGGATTATGCCCACAAAAGAAGTCTTTGCACGATGCAGAATCTCAACAATCTGACCTTCTTTTTTGCGTTTCTTTCGCTGAGGGAACAAATAAACCTTTACCTTATCTCCATCCAAGGCGTGATTTGTGTTGTTCATATTTATGTATATGTCCTCGCCGCCATTTTCGCAAGTAACGTAAGCCTTACCTGTTTGTTTCATATCGACGATTCCTATAACATAGTGTTCGGGAACGATGTTGCTTGTCAGATATTTAGGATTTAATTTATATTTGCCTCTATCGGTTTGTTCGATTATCTCGTTTTCGAGCATTTGTTGCAAATGATTTTTAATCATCTCTTTGCTTCCTTTGTCCGTAATGCCTAAACGAGAAGCGATTTGCTTGTAATTGAGAGGTTGAAACGGATTGGTTGCAAATGTTTTAAGAATTGAAGTCGCAAATGCCGACATATCTTTTTTCGATTTCATGGTTTTGAGTGTTTATCATTTGTAACAATTCTGCAAAGATAAGATTTTTCTTAGAGTTGTGAAAGAATTATTTGCTAAGATTTCTACTTTGCCGCCACATTTAATGTAACATTTTAATCTCTATTGAGTTCGCTTGACTGAATCTTTGTTTGAAATTTCTGATTCTTTGTTTCAAAAAAATAAAACGGCGTTTCGCTAAATTAAAACGCCGTTTTATTCTTCAAAAAATCAAGAAAAAATCCAATTTTATCAAGAAAAATTCTAAAAAAACAAAGAAAAATTTCTCTACTACTTAGTATTGTTCTTCGGAATTAGGGAAGTCTTTGTCTCGAACATCCTTTACATATTGTTCTATTGCGGATGTGATTTGTTCTCCTACGTTTGCGTATCGTCTAAGAAAGCGTGGAGTGAATTCTTGTGTGATTCCGAGCATGTCATGCAAAACAAGAACTTGTCCATCTACCTCTCCGCCTGCTCCGATTCCGACAACGGGTATTCTAAGTTCCAATGCAACTTGTGCAGCAAGAGATGCAGGAACTTTCTCTAAAACAATGGCAAAACAGCCTGCGTCTTCTAATAGATGGGCATCGCGAATCAATTTGTCGGCTTCTGCTTTCATTGTCGCTCTTACCGCATATGAACCAAATTTATTTATAGACTGAGGAGTTAATCCCAAATGCCCCATAACAGGAACGCCTGCAGAGATGATACGTTTTACAGATTCCAAAATTTCTTCTCCACCTTCAATCTTCACGGCATTTGCTTCGGTTTCTTTCATTATCCTTATCGCAGAACAAAGAGCCTCTTTAGAATTGCCTTGATAGGTTCCAAATGGTAAATCCACCACAACTAAGGCTCTTTTGCAAGCTCTTACAACACTTGCTGCGTGATATATCATTTCGTTTAGCGTAATCGGTAATGTGGTTGAGTATCCTGCCATTACGTTTGCAGCAGAGTCTCCAACCAACACAATATCTACTCCAGACATATCAACCAACGTTGCCATGGAGTAATCGTATGCAGTTATCATTGCAATCTTTTCGCCTTTGTCTGCCATTGATTGCAACGTCTTAACCGTTATTTTTTTAGAATCTTTCTTTGCTACCGACATTTCGTTATTGTTATATGGTTACTGATTTGAGACGGCAAAATTAGTAATGTTTTTTCTATTGGATTGTTTTTTGAGTATTTATTTTTGAATCGAGGAAAGTAAAGTCCCCGATTATTTGTAATTTTGTAGCAAATTTGATTCTATGTTTGAGTTTATAGAAGGCACTTTTGAGGAAATCAATCCCTCTTATTTGGTAGTCAATTGTTCGGGCGTCGGATTTATGGTGGAAATTCCTCTGAGTTCGTATGCCTATTTCAAAAATAAAGAAAAAGGTAAAGTATTTTTGCATCAGGTAATTCGAGAAGACGCTCATCTGTTGTTCGGTTTTGCTTCCAAAAAGGAGAGAACTTTATTTAGAGCGTTGATTTCTGTTAATGGAGTTGGAGCAAACACAGCTAGGATGATGCTTTCTTCGTTGGAAACCGATGAACTTATTCGCGCAGTTGTTAAGGAGGATATTGCAACGATTAAATCTATAAAGGGAATCGGTCTGAAGACTGCTCAAAGATTGATAATCGAATTAAAAGATAGCCTTTCTAAGTTTGAAATATCTGAGACAGGTGTTCCAAACAACAATAAAAACAGAGAGGAAGCGTTATTAGCATTACAGACACTTGGGTTTAATAAATTGCTGATTGAAAAGACTCTCGACAAGATTCTGAAGAACAATTCGGATTATGGCGTAGAGGATTTGATTCGATTGGCATTGAAAGTTTTGTGATATCATTTGAGAGGCTGATTATTGAATTATGGGGTTGAGGTTTCGCTTGTTGAATAAATTGTCCGTGTTAGGGGTATTGTTTTCAGTATTCTTTACATGTGGGGCTTTCGCACAAAGCGATGATTTGATATATCCTGTAGATGATTCAACACAAAGCCCTTTGTATCTTACACCTCCTCAGAATATTAAGACCTCTGTTGAATATGATCCTGAGACTAATGAATATATTTTGCTGAAAAAAATCGGTGATATTGTCATCGAACGAAAGATTCTTTCATTTGCTGAATATCAGAATTATGATATGGATAAAATGATCAATGATTATTGGCAAAATAGGTCTCAATCATCAAAAATGATAAGCTCGTCAAGCGATGGTATGCTTGGGAATCTGATTCCTCAACTTAAAATCAATAGTGAATTGTTTGAAACCATATTTGGAGGACAGACAATTGACATAAGAACAAGTGGGAATGCAGAAATTAAATTCGGACTTGTAAACAATCGAAATGAGAATCTTGCGTTGAGTGAAAATCAACGAAGCAATACGAGTTTGGATTTTGATATGAACTTCCAAGTAAACGTAATGGCTCAAATCGGAACTGCAATCAATTTTAATTTTAATTACAATACCGAGGCTACTTTCGACTTCGAGAATGATAAGAAATTGAAATACGAAGGTAAAGAAGACGAAATAATACAGTTGCTCGAAGGAGGAGATGTAAGTTTTCCATTGCCACTCAGTTTGATTCAAGGGAGTCAATCATTGTTTGGAGCAAAGACTAAGTTGAAATTCGGAAATCTTACTTTAGATGCGGTTTTCTCTCAACAGAAATCAGAATCGAGTTCGATAACAATGCAGGGTGGGGCACAGATACAAGAGTTTAATTTCAGGGCTGACAATTACGATGATAATAGGCACTTCTTTTTGGCTCAGTATTTTTACGATAACTACAATAATGCGATGAGTACATTGCCTATTATAAACTCTAATATCGTAATTACGAAGATTGAAGTTTGGAGAACAAATATCGGAGCGGCTGTAACGAACAATAGAAACCTTGTTGCTTTTGCTGACTTGGGAGAAGCTGAACCTTATGGTCAGAATCCGTCGATTGATATTATCGGAGCAAGGAATCTGCCAGACCAATATTTGTCGAACAGGCTGTTAAATGTTGTTGATGTTAATACACTGAGGAACATAAATTCAATAAGCTCATATTTGCAAGGCTTAGGCTTTGTTGCAGGACAAAATTATGAAAAGATAGAAAGTGCAAGAAAACTTCAAACGTCCGAATATACGTTAAACCCTCGCTTAGGCTTTATTTCACTATCTCAACCTTTGAGTGCAGATCAGGTATTGGCTGTTGCGTTTCGTTATCAGATAGTAGGAGATACAGCAACCTATCAAGTCGGAGAATTTTCTGATGAAGGAGTCAGCGATCCTAGTACTTTGGTTGTTAAATTGATTAAAAGTTCTTCGTTGAACGTCAGAAATCCGATTTGGAAGCTGATGATGAAAAACGTATATCGCATTCCAGAGGCTTATCAATTGTCCGAAGAAGACTTTCGTTTGAATATTTTGTATCAAGCTGATGAAGACGGTATTCAAACAGGCTATTTCAGAGAGGGTGATTGGAATGGAGTGCCTTTGCTACAAGTTTTCGGTTTAGATAGAATGGATAATCAGCAGAATATGTTCCCTGATGGGGTGTTTGATTTTATAGATAATGCAGCAGCAAACGGGGGAACAATGCAAAAAGATAAAGCGTTGGTTTACTTTCCTACCGTAGAGCCATTCGGAAAGGATTTAAGGGAGAAACTGAATAATGATGAGTTGGCTGATAAGTATTGTTTTGATTCCTTATATACATTAACAAAATCACAGGCTGAACAATACCCTAATCAAAATAAGTTTTACTTAGAAGGAAGATATAAATCATCTTCTGGAGCAGAGATATCATTAAATTCGGTAAACGTTCCGCAAGGGTCTGTAAAAGTTATGGCAGGAGGAATAACGCTGACCGAGGGTGTGGACTATACGGTTGATTATGCGATGGGACGAGTGCGTATAATTAATCAAGGATACCTTAATTCAGGAACTCCAATTACCGTTTCTACAGAAGCCAATTCTGTATTTAGTTCTGTAACAAAGCGGATGATGGGTTTGAGAGCCAATTATGAAGTAAACAAAGATTTTACCTTGGGAGCAACTCTGATGAATTTGCATGAAAGTCCAATAACTCAAAAAGTAGATTATCAAGAAGAACCTTCAAGCAATACGATTTGGGGATTGGATATGAATCTTCGTAAAGAGATACCATGGCTGACCAAATTGGTGGATTTGCTTCCGTTTTACCAAACTAAAGCTCCGTCAATATTGAACTTAAATGCCGAGTTTGCACATTTTATGCCTGGTAACCCGAAAGTAATCGGCAGAACAGGAACTGCGTACATTGATGACTTTGAGACAGCCAAGCATTCGTTTGATATGAAAGCTATAAGTTCATGGTATCTTGCTTCAACACCTCAGGATTACAATACGAGCAATCCTCTTTTCCCAGAGACAGCTCAAGACCTTGGGCTTACATACGGATTTAACAGAGCAAAGATAGCATGGTACTATATAGATGATAATTTTTACGTTTCTCCGCCTGCGAATATCAGTGCAGACGACCGTTCCAAACCGTATGTACGAAGAATATTTGAAACAGAATTTCATCCGAATAAAGAGATACCTCAACAGATGCAGGCATTGACGGTGAGGGAATTAAACCTTGCTTTTTACCCTTCTGAACGAGGACCATACAATTTTGATACTACATCTGCTTACTCTGCGGGATTGATGGATGATGGTTCGTTACGCTCACCAGAAACCCGATGGGGTGGAATTATGAGAAAGTTAGAGAGAACCGATTTCGAAGAGGTAAATATAGAATACATTGAATTTTGGATGATGGATCCGTTTATAGATAATCCTCAGCACAAAGGAGGTAAACTATATTTTAACCTTGGAGACATATCCGAAGATATATTGAGAGATGGTCGCAAGAGTTTCGAAAATGGCTTGCCTGTAACAGCAGAAGTAATTGATGTAGATACGACAATTTGGGGAAGAGTACCTCGTTTGCAATCAATAGTAAATGCGTTCAGTAACGACCCGACAGCACGTCAGTATCAAGATGTCGGATATGATGGATTGTCATCGGAAAACGAAGCTACGTTTTTCTCGAGATTCTTAACTATAGCACAGCAACAGCTCAATCAAGATGCCTATGATGCACTTATTGCCGACCCCTCGGCAGACAATTTCATGTATTTCAGAAGCCAATATTACGATGAAACAGATGCAAAAATTCTTGAGCGTTACAAGCGATACAATAGCCCGGAGGGGAACTCATCTGTTGTTTCTGACAATTCAGAATATTCGTCGCAATCAAGCTCTCTTCCAAACATTGAAGATATAAACCAAGACAATACTCTGTCTGAGTCAGAGAGTTATTACGAATATGTTTTGGAGTTGACGCCTGAAAATATGGTGATAGGGAAAAATTATATCACTGACATACATGAGGCAAGGAATGTGGAATTACAAAATGGTAATACGACCGATTGTAAATGGTATCAATTCAAAATTCCTGTTCGAGAACCCGATCGTACGGTTGGAAGTATCAGCGGTTTTCAATCGATTCGTTTTATGCGACTTTTCTTAAGAGAGTTTGAAGAACCGATTGTACTACGTTTTGGAACATTTGAACTTGTCAGCGGAGAATGGAGAAAATATACAGATAATTTGCTTACGCCAGGTGTTTACCCAAGTGGAAATCAAAGTGAGAATACTACGTTCACTGTTGCGTCTGTCAATATAGAAGAAAACGGGAAGCGTCTTCCTGTCCCATATGTTTTGCCTCCGGGAATTGAGCAGGAGAAAATGTACACTACGACCACCGTAACCAATATGAACGAGCAGGCACAAAGTCTCAAGATAAAGGATCTTGGAGATGGAGATGCAAGAGCAATATACAAAACGACTGATTATGATTTGCGTCAATACAAATACTTAAGGATGTTTGTGCATGCCGAAAAGATGTTTGAGATTGACGAGTATGAGACGGGTGATCTTTCGTTGTTTGTTCGTTTAGGTACGGATTTTACGAATAATTATTACGAATACGAAATTCCTCTTACGTTTACTCCGTGGTATATAGGAGCAAGCAATAGGGAAACGATATGGCCTGAAGCCAATGAGTTGGAACTTGACCTCGAAAAACTCGTTAAGGTTAAGGAAAACAGAAATGCGAAGATTCGTTCAAACGATAATTCTGTCAGCTCTTTGATTCCATATTATGAAAACGTAGATGGTCGTAAGATAACTGTGCTTGGAACGCCGAATATCGCGGGAGTGAAAGTCTTGATGATTGGAGTAAGAAATCCAAAGAAGCAAAGCATTTACGACAATGACGATATGCAACCGAAGTCTGCAGAGATTTGGATTAACGAATTGCGTTTGACCGATTTCAATCGTTCGAGTGGTTGGGCTGCAACAGGCTTTGCAAGGGCAAACCTTGCAGATTTAGGAGATTTATCTTTGTCAGCAACTTATCGTTCGGCAGGTTTTGGAGGATTGGATCAAAAGGTTTCGGAAATATCTCAAGACAATGTCGGAACAGTTGATGTTGCCACAAATATAGAAGTAGGAAAACTATTTCCAGAAGATTGGGGCGTAAGATTGCCTGTTCACTTCGATTATTCTCAATCGGTAAGTAATCCGAAATATAACCCACTTGACCCTGACGTTAAGTTGGAAAACGACCTTATGAGTTACAGAAGCGAGAGGGAAAAGGACTCTATTCGTCATCTTGTGCAGGATTATGTGAGCAGAACTAATCTTAACTTTATGAACATAAGGAAAGACCGCTTGGGTGATAGGGCCTTGGAAAGACATTTCTATGATATAGAAAACTGGAACGCCTCTTATTCTTATTCATCCACATACGCAAGAAACGTAGATATTGATCACAACGTAAAGAATCAACATCGCGGTTCGCTTTCTTATCAATACGATATGAATAAAAAAGGATGGAAACCGTTCAACAAAGTTCCGCTGTTCAAAAAGAAAGCTTTCGCTATACTGAGAGACTTAACGCTGAACTATGCTCCGAAATCATTCTCGTTCAGAACGGAGATAGTTCGAGACTTTGAAGAAACGTTGTTGCGTCCTAAGAGTAAGGGTGTGATAATCATGGAACCGTATCATTTCAAACAGTTCTTTATGAATCGTGCTTATACTCTCAAATACGACCTTACATCAAACATCAAAATGGAATACGATGCTACGATGAACGCTCTTATTGAGGAGCCACGCGGACGAATAGACACTCAAGAAAAACGTGATTCGGTTTGGTCATCTGTAATGGAGCTTGGAAGGGCACAGCAGTTTACACAAAACTACAAGTTGAATGTGAATATCCCGATCAATAAACTGCCTTTCCTTGATTGGATTAGAACTAACGCATCTTACAGTGGTACTTATAAATTCATATCCTCAACCGAGGCAACGCGTTCTTTGGGTAACGACATCGAGAATTCGAGACGTGTAACAGCGACTGCAAGTTTCTCTCTGATGAATTTGTATAACAAAGTGCCGTTTGTCAAGAAGGCATACGAGAATCAAAAGAGCAATAACTCGTTCGGATTGCCAAACAGGCCGAATAAACGATCGTTGAGCCGAAATCCGCAAGATACGGTAAAGACTGAGCAAGACAGTGTGCCTGCTTTGCAAAAATTCTTGAAAGAAGCACTTAACTACAGCATACGTTTCATAACTGCAGTCAAGACAGTTTCTATTAACTACAACCTTAGTCAAGGTACACTCATACCCGGATTTATGCCGACGGCCAAATGGCTTGGTACAACGCCAAATGATAAATTCGCACCGGGCTTTGCCTTTGTCTTTGGCTCGCAAGACCTATCTATAATAGACAAAGCGATTGAGAACTCTTGGTTAAGTACCGACAGTATGCTCAATGCGGCACTCAATCAGAAGACGACAGAAAATTTGAACGCACAGATAAAAGTCGAGCCTTTCAGAGAATTTAACATAGACATCAGTTTCAAACGCAACAAAAGCGATATGTTCTCTGCATACTACAAGTTCGATCCGTTGCAAGGCGATGTGAACGGACCACTCTCGCCAATGAGAACGGGAAGGTACAGCATATCGATTGTAGCCTTTGGAACGCTTTTCTCAGGCGTTGATGAAAATAACGTGAGTGAGGTTTTCCAAACTTTCCTTGCCAATAGAGAAGAGATAGCTCGGAGATTGGCGGCAAGTAACGCCGCAGCAAATCCCGATTACAGCGGAATGATGATTCAGGACACCAACAACGGAAAACTATATCCCGATGGTTATGGAGCGTTAAGCCAACAGGTTTTGATACCTGCCTTTTTGGCGGCATACACAGGCACGTCTCCGAGTGAGCAAAGCTTGAATCCGTTTTTGAAGATGCCGATGCCAAATTGGAAAATAAGCTATACCGGACTCGGAAAGCTGAAATGGGTTCAGAAATGGGCAAATTCGATTACCCTCTCTTCGAATTACTCTTGCGACTACAACGTTGGAGCATTTACGACGGACAACCGCGTTCCGCTTGATGACTCTTACGACTATGGAACGGAGTGGGTGAGAAACCAATTGAGTAATAACTTTATTGCAAAGGACGTTATCGATCAGGTAACGATAATGGAGCAACTCAGTCCGTTGATTAAGGTCGATGTGAACCTGAAGAATAGTTTCCAAACGAACTTTGAGATACGTCGCGAACGCAACTTGTCGCTTTCATTTGCCAATTCGCAACTCACCGAAGTCAATCGAACATCCTTTGTTGTGGGTGCAGGTTATCGATTCAAAGACGTGGAACTCAACATCCGCATGGGCGGAGGCTCAAGTAAACAATTCAAAAGCGACATCCTGCTTAAGGCAGATTTATCTCTCAACATAAATAAAACATCACTCAGAAAGATAGATCAGAACGTCAATCTCGTATCCTCGGGAGCAAGAGTATTTGCGTTGAACCTTTCCGGAGAATACTCATTGACCGAGAAAATAGTCTTGAGAGCCTATTTCGAAATGTCATCCAATACTCCGTATGTTTCGAACGCCTATCCGAATTCCACAACCCAAGGAGGATTTGCCGTGCGTCTGACTCTGTGATAATCAAACCAAGAAATATAAAAACCAAACGAGCGTTCGTCCGAATCAAATCAAGACTTACGCTCGTTTTTCTTTACTTTGGCGGTGAGCATTGAGCTTTGAGCGGTGAGCAGTGGGCTTTGGGAAAATCCTACCAATACTCTACAGTGCGTGTAGTAACGGTTTTTTTCCCTTGATTGTCGGTTCCCGTTCTTTTTGTCCAATCTTGGCTCATCACATCGTAAGTATAAGTTATTGTAGTCTTGGTTGTAGTTCCTTCAAAATCGTCTTCGAAAATACGAACTACTTTTACCAACAATCCATCTTTGTTATATTCATATGTTCCTGTGCCTTCACCTTCCTCATAAGCGAATACTGCTTTCTTATATCCGAATTCATTGAATTCGACCTTAGTTGTTCCACCTTCAAGACAGTATGTTGCAGTATTCTTTTGCTTATTCACCGATGCCTCGCAGTAGCCTTCATTACCACCTTTCGCCGAAAAAATTTTTCCATCCTTGAATGTAAATTCCACGGCAGGGCAATCGGAACAATAACTATCAGTTATCTTAATAATATTTCCTTGTTGGTCATACTCGGTTACAAGGGTTGCATCTCCGGTTCTCTCGATTGACTTTTTTATAACCTTTTTTGAAGACTTTTTAATCTGGACTTGTTCCGATTCAACGCCGGTTTCGGTATTGCTTTCGGTGTTTGCTGCTTGCAAAGAGCAGGAAATCATCAATCCTGCCAAGATTATTGAAATTTTTTTCATCGTTTCTTAAATTTTAATTGTGTTTTAATTATATTCAATCTTTACTTTGCCCAAGTTCCAAAGGCGATATGTATTTCTGAAATCTGTTTTTGGGAATAGGAACCCTGACTTAAGGACATAAAAAAGTCGTGGAACTTTTGTCTTATCGTTATATGAGGTCCTCGAAACTACCTATCTGCTAAATAAGAAAAGCCCACGAAAATCATCGTGAGCGTTTTCAACTTATCTTCTTAGCAGATTGTATGAAATTTTCGAGGTTTCATATAACTAAGTATAAGCAAAAACGCTTTAATATGTTGCAATTAAATTGCTAAGTCTCAATGTAATTTATTCTTTGTCTCCTTTTGTTCCTCCTTTTCAAAAGTTAAAAACTCGAAAGCCTTATTTCGCTCTCCGATTGCAAAGATAAAAAACTTTCATAAACCGACAAAATTTTTTCTCGCAAAGGTTGGTTTTTCTCTCGCAAAGTTCGCAAAGTCGCAAAGAGTTTCCACGTATCACGCGAATTTACACGAATCTTTTTATTTCAGCTTTTGGCTGTTAGCTATTAGCCTTTGGCTTTCGGCTGACGCAGTTTGAAATTAGCCAATAGCCAACTGCCAACAGCCAAAGTAAAAAAAAGAAAAATACGTGCAGATTCGCGAGATACGCGGAGACGTTATGAAATCTTAACATTAAATTTAACATTCTTTAAGTCGCGTGTTTTTGGGCTGAAACGGTGTTCGAAAACCCCGAAAAGGCGTTCGAGAGGTCGAAAATCGGGTTTTTGAAAATTCAAACGCCGTTTGAATTTCTCCGGACGCCGTTTGAAAAAATTTGAACGCCGTTTGAAAACTCTCAAACGCCGTCTGAAGAGAGCGAAACGCCGTTCAAAATGTCCAAAATCAGGACAAAATTTCTTAAGTCCTTGATTCATAATCTTTTACTAAACTCCCAACAAATCGCGTCCTTGCCGGCAATTCCTCACTCGCCGACAAATTCGCGGATTCTCGCGTTAAGAAAACTTAAAAGTTCGAAAGAAAAATTTTTTGGGCTGTGAGCGGTGAGTAATGAGCCGTGAGAGATGAGCCATGAGCTGTTTCAGCATTCTCAAAGCTCACAACTCACTGCCCAAAGCAAAAAAACTGAAAAATACCTCGGGGTTTGCCAATAATGTAGTATCTTTGCAAGATATTCCAAATAAGTTTAAGAGTATGAAAAGATTGATACCGATTTTTGTAATGCTTTCGGGCATTTTTTTCTTTTCGTCCTGCGTGGATGAAGAGGACTTTGACTTTGACAGATTGTCGCAGACGACTTTGAATCCTTCGTTCGGATTGAAACTGTTCGAGACAGAGATTCGTTTGAGCAACTTCTTGGATTTCGATACTTTGGTTGATGGTGTCGAAGGGCTTGAATTGACAAACGTATATGACGAACGGGGCGATTACATGGAACTTTCGTATTCTCGTCTCGACACTTTTGATATTGCAGACTTCATGTCGGTGATCGATTCCGTGCAAGATGTCGAGATAACTCTGCCGGAGATTCACATACCCGACATTTCCGGATTGATACCTCCGGGAGCGACGATTCCTGATCAAAATCTTACGATTCCGGCTCTTGATTTGCCGATGGAAGATATAAGCGTCGAAGTTCCGGAATTTGAAGGAGAAGTTGCTTTGGACAGCATTCGTTTGCTTTCGGGCGGGATTGTGATAAGTTCAAACACGCTTCTGCCTTTCGATGTCTTCATCGATTTGTCTTCGAGCAGCCTTAGAAACAACGCAACGGGCGAGTTGTATTCTCAACGCTTGCAACTGACTTCTGCAACCGGCGTTTTGCCTGAACAAACCCTTGATTTGTCGGGCTACAGCATCTTTTTGAAAGACAGTGCCGAAGTTACAGGAAAGCATTTTATCGATTTGCGTTATCGTATCGTTGTCGAATACTCTTCAAACACCGGTTTCACGGGTGGAACCTTTGCTTTGGGAGTCAATCTCGAAGTTCTGCCTTTGCATATCGACATTGCATACGGCAGGGTCGGTGATGTGGTCGTTCCTATCCTCGATTCGGTGGATTTGTCTTACTTTGAGGATTCCAAACTCCGCGAATTCATGGACGAGAACAGCATCGACTTCGAACGACTCAAGTTTGAAATTTATTCGGAGACCAATGTGGGAATCGGGGCCTTTATCGCACCGAAAGTTTACAGCCTTACATCGGACGGAATCAGAACAGACTTTTTCTCAAACACCGATACGCTTCATATAAACAGGGCTGAGCGTCCCGGAACGCTTGGTACATCGACCGATTTCCTTGAAACGGATGCAGCAGCCGTCGAAGTATTGCCGACAAAGGTCGTTTACAATCTTGATATGCACTTTCAAGATCATTTATACTCAGGTTCGTTCCCTGCATTCGTGCAGCCATATGATGCGTTCGTCATGTTAAGCACCAAAACCACCATGCCGATAAAAGCAAAGCTCACAAATCTGCACTATGAGGAAGAGATAACGGATTTAAGCTTTGTTGAGAAAGTCGATTTTGTTAAGTCTGCAAGTTTGGATCTGCTGATCGAGAATGAGTTTCCTGCATCTGTGGAAGTTAATTTCTTGCTTGCGGATTCGTCAGGCGTTGTTTTCGATACCTTGCTCGCCAATCCGGTGAAGATGAGTGGTGCTCCGGTCGATGCGCACGGCAATGTGTTGGCTCCGAAAGCCGAAAACGTGGTTGCAGAGCTGACTGCGGAAAAATATGACAGACTCATGGAAGCGGCAAAGGTGAAATTCACTGTTTTACTCAACACTTCGACGGAAGAAAACGGCAATCGACCTTTCATAAGGTTCAAGAAGGATGCCGGAATCAGGGTTAAAGCTTCAGTGAAGGCTGTTGCAGACATAAGATTTTAAGGTGTAATGAATGTAATTAAAGATATGAAACAAAGAAGTGGTATGAAAAGATATTTGATCTTGATTGTATTTTTTGCGATCGGCTTCGGATCGTATTCTTCCTTCGCTCAAAAAGAAGAAATCTCCTATTTCTTCAAAGAAATCCCGCAGTTGTCGCATTTGAACCCCGCAATGTCGCCTAATTCCAACTTTTTCATAACCATAGGCATGCCTTCGTTGGAATTTAACACCTCCGGATTTTGCTATCATGACGTTATAAACCGCCATCCCGAGTATCCGGATTCTTTAAGGATTGATATAGATGGTTTTATGAACAAGTTGAAACGCAATAACTACGTTGCGTTCGATTATGAGCAGAATTTGTTGGGCTTCGGTTTCAAAGCAGGAAAAAATTACTTCAGTTTCGAAACGGCATTGACCGTTGACACAAGATTTTCCTTCTCTCGCGGAGCCTTCGACTTGGTTGTGTTTGGCACAGACGTCGCTTCCGGAGAGGCAAAGTTGTTTGACGGAGATTTATTGGAGCTTAACGCATATCTTTCCGCAGCAGTGGGCTACGCAAGAGAGATTAACGACAAACTGACCATTGGTGTGAGAGCAAAACTCTTGAAGGGACTTGCCAATGTGCACACAAAAAACACTTCGCTCAGCCTTCACTTCAACGAGAACAATGAGATAATGGCACGAGGCGAGATTGACTTGCAGACATCCAATATTTTCGGATTCTATGAGATTACTTCATTGTTTGCAAACGGTGCGACACAAAATTTCGAGCTTAATTCGGTTGATCAGATTCTCAATGATATGACTTCAAACCTTGGTATGGCGTTCGATGTCGGTGCTACGTATCGTTTTAACGACCACATGGAAGCAGGAATCTCTGTGAGCGACATCGGAATGGTGAATTGGGATGCGAATTGTGAGGGAATAAAAACAATGAATCCGGGAATGGACGTCAGCTTTGAGGGAGTTGAGGCTCCGTTGGACTCACTTGGAAGTTCCTTATCGGGATATTTGGAAACTGTTGTCGATAGTCTGAAAGCTGCATTTGATATTCACTCTGTCGATATAGGCAGTTACAGCACCGTATTGCCGATGAAAATCAAGGCTTCCTACACTTTGAGATTCGCAGGCGTCAATTACTTACACGTTCTCGCCAATACGAAGTTTTGGAACGGCAATATGATGGATACGCGTCTTTCTTTGTTTTATGCGTTGCGAACAAAGCCGTTCTCAATATCTGTGGGTAATACGATAATGTCTTCATCTGTTTTCAATCCTTCCGCTTTGATGACGATAACAGCAGGAGGCCCGTCGTTGCATCTTGGAGCGTCGTTCCGCACGGCAGGAATGACATCGTTCAATGTTGCAGACATGAGCGGATTCTCGGTGTTCTTCGGCTTGAGTTGGCGATTTGGTAACAAGTCTTATTGGAAGAAATAACCGAAACAAAGAAACGAATTCGTGAAACAAGGATTTGATTTTCCGAATCCTTGATTCGATAAAATGAAACAAAGTTCCGTCAAATCATATTTTCGACGGAACTTTGTTTTTTCTTTGTAGCCTTGTCAGCGTATTTGTTTCAGATTGTTGTTTTCGTCTATCAGGATTATCGAAGAGGCTTTCTGCTCGGTGCATTCTTCACGTTCGCAGAGCGAAACATAATCCACCGCTTTCAAAATCCGATTGTCGATTTGCGAAAAGCATAAAGGAGTCGGCTCTCCGCTGATATTGGCTGATGTACTCACTATAGGCTTTCCATATTCGCTCAAAAGCCTTTGACAAAATTCGTGATTCGGAATTCTGATTCCTATACTCTCATTGCCGGAAAGAAGATGTATCGGCAGATTCTTTGCTTTAGGATATATTATAGTCGTAGGTTGGATGGCTGTTCTTAAAACATCGAGAGCCTTCTCGGGAATCTGCTCCACATAATCTTTGAGCATGTCTTCGTCTTTTACCAATATCAAAAGATTTTTACCCGAATCCCTGCCTTTGATTTCTATAATCCTTTTGATGCTTTCTTCATTTGTAGCATCGCAACCAAGTCCCCAAACAGTATCGGTGGGATAAAGAATTACCCCACCGACTTTCAAAACCTCTGTTTCTTTCATTCTCCAAATGCTTTTATTGCATCAAGAAATTGATGTCTGCATTCAAATCGTATTCTTTTGGTTCGTTTGCACCGTGGAAAACTTTCATTTTGTTGTTTCTGCCGATCAAACTCAATTTTCCTTCTTTCAAACGCAATGCAGTGGCTTCTCTGATTGCTGCAATCTTAATATCCGGATTTACTTTGGTGAATTCGTTCAATCTATCGTCTCTTGTCTCTCCTCCATGCTTAGGATCGAAAAAGTCTGTGTAGTGAGGATTGATTTGGAACGGCACAAGCTTCATGCAATCAAAGCTTGCAGGCTCGATAATCGGCATATCGTTTGTTGTTTTCAAACTAAGACCGGCAACGTTACTTCCTGCCGACCAACCCATGTAAGCAACACCGTCCATAACTCTTTGAGAAATCAGACTCATTATGCCGTTTCGATACAACTCATACACCAAATGGAAAGTATTTCCTCCACCAACAGCAATGCATTCCGCCTGTTCAACGGCTTTTTTTGCGTCTTGTTCTTTGTGAATGCTGTAAAGATTCAAGCCCAATCCTTCAAATACCGTTTTTACTTTTGTTTCGTAGTTGTCATATCCCATAGATACGCCTGCGTAAGGAATAAACAACACATTCTTAACACCGCTTTCGTTGCAGAAGTCTTTGATCATGTCTTTGCACCAGTCCAAATATTTTTCTCCTGCATTGGTTGAATTGCTTATAAGCAAAAGATTTCTTTTCATATTCTCTTCGTATTAAATTATAAATTCGTTTCAGTGGCACAAAGATAAGACTTTTATTTCATTTTCTTCATATCAAAGTATGTAAACTGTGAAAAAAGACTTGTAAACAAGTTTTTGATTTGTCGAACAATGGGTTGATTATCATATTTGGCTATCAGGGTTTTATGAAACAAAGAAACAATTTTTTGTTTTCAAGATTCATTCCGCTCAAATCAAGAAACAATTTTCTGAAACAAAGAATCATTTTATCCTGCTTTCAATCCGTTGCGATAAGTCTAAATTTCTTACCTTTGCATATCAAATGGAATATGTTTATGTCTTTTTTGCCTATCACCGTTAAAGAATTGGAACAAAGAGGTTGGGATTGGGTCGATGTGATTTTTGTATCGGGCGATGCTTATGTTGATCATCCTTCCTTCGGATGTGCGGTTATTTGCCGTTTTTTGGAGAGTAAAGGTTATCGAGTTGCAGTTTTGGCTCAGCCGAATTGGAAAGACGATTTGCGAGACTTCAAAAAGTTGGGAGCACCTCGCCTTTGCTTTTGCGTGAGTTCAGGTTGTATGGATTCGATGGTAAATCACTATACGGCGGCTAAAAGAAAGAGAAGCGACGATGCTTACACTCCGGGCGGTCAATCAGGCTTTCGTCCCGATAGAGCAACGCTTGTTTATTCCAAAATCTTGAAAGAACTCTATCCAAACACGCCTGTATTGATCGGAGGCATAGAAGCATCGATGCGAAGGCTTGCTCACTACGACTATTGGGAAGATTCACTTATGCCGTCTTTGCTTTTGGATTCTCAAGCCGATATGTTGATTTACGGAATGGGGGAAAGGGTGGTTTGGAAATTGTGCGAAAGGTTGCAAAATGGCGAAAAGATAAATCAAATCACAGATATGGAGCAGACAGCCTATGTATGCTCAAAACCTTGTGAAGTTTCGAAAGATTGGAACGATGTTTATGTGCCCTCATTCGAGCAATGCAAGCGAGATAAGAAAGCTCAAGCCGAATCTATCTGCATTTTCGAAAAGCACAGCAATAAGTCGGATGACGAACGTTTGATTCAAAAATACGAAAAGCAGAAATCATTTGTCGTAATCAACCCTTTCGATAGGACTTATTCGGGAAAAGATTTGGACGAAATCTATTCTCTGCCGTTTGAACGCAAGCCTCATCCCAAGTATGCAAAGAGAGGAGCAGTTCCGGCTTTTGAAATGATTAAATATTCTGTGAACATACATCGCGGTTGCTTTGGAGGATGTGCTTTTTGTACCATTGCGGCTCATCAAGGCAAAAGAATAATCTCCCGAAGCAAAGAATCGATAATGCAGGAGATAGAAACGATTGCACAAGACAAAGATTTCAAAGGCTATTTGTCTGATTTGGGTGGTCCGTCTGCAAATATGTACAAAATGAAAGGAAAAAACGAGGAATTGTGTCGCAAATGCAGCCGTCCTTCTTGCCTGTTTCCATCTCTCTGTAAGAATATGGATAACAGCCATAAGCCGCTTTTGGATTTGTATTCTTCGGTTCGGGCTTTGCCATTCATAAAAAAAGCCTTTGTTGGCAGCGGTGTGAGATATGATTTGTTTGATGAGAGCGATTATTTCGAGATTCTTTGTCGTCATCACGTAAGCGGACGTCTGAAAGTGGCTCCTGAGCACTCATCGGACAGAGTTTTGAAACAGATGCGTAAGATGTCATTTTCACGGTTTGTCGATTTGAAGAAACGATTTGAGAAAATCAATGTTCGATATGGCTTGAATCAGCAATTGATTCCTTATTTCATTTCTTCCCATCCTGCGTGTGAGATGAAAGATATGGTGAATTTGGCGGCACGAACCGCAGATTTGGGTTATCGATTGCAACAAGTGCAAGACTTTACTCCAACACCTATGACTATCGCAACCGAGACTTATTACACCGGAATGGACATCTATACCAAAGAAAAGGTGTTTACAGAAAAAAATCCTGCTGCAAAAGCTATGCAGAACAGGATTTTCTTTTGGTATAAGCCCGAAAACAGAAATTGGGCTAAAGCCATGTTTAAGAAATATGGGGAACGATTTCCTCAACGCTAAGCATTGATTGTTCTCCGCTTTGCATATTCTTAAGCGTAACTTTATTTTGTTTTATCTCTTCTTCGCCGGCAAGAATCACGAACTTGATTTGCTTGTCGTTTGCGTAGTTCATCTGCTTTTTAAGCTTTGCATTGTCGGGATAGACTTCGGTTTTGAATCCGCCATTTCTTAATTGCTTGGCAATCTTTTGGGCAAAGAGACTTTCGTTTTCGCCGAAATTGATAAACAAGACATCGGTTTGAGAACTCAATTCTGCAGGATAGAGGTTCAATTGTTCAAGACAATCGTATATTCTGTCGGCTCCGAACGATATTCCAACGCCTGATAAACCTGATTTGCCGAAAATGCCGGTCAGATTGTCGTATCGTCCGCCTCCGCAGATGCTTCCGATTTGTACATCTTTGGCTTTGACTTCTACAATCGCACCTGTGTAATAGTTTAGCCCTCTTGCAAGTGTCAAATCCAATTCAAGATTTTCTATTCCCAAGTCTTTGCAATGCGAAAGCACATATTCCGTCTCTTCAATTCCCTTTTCAGCAATCTCTCCGCTCAATATATTTTTCAATTGTTGGAGTTTATCTTCATTGCTTCCCGATAGCTTGAGCACAGGTGAGAGTTTGTCGATTTCTTCTTGTGAAAATCCTTTTGTCTCTACAAGTTCCTTTACAACATTATCGTATCCTATCTTGTCCAATTTATCGATTGCAACCGTTATATCGGTAAGTTGTTCTTCTTTTCCTATATATTGTGCTATTGCAAGCAGGATTTTGCGGTTGTTGAATTTGATTGTGATTCCGAGATTCAACTTTTGGAAAACCTCAGATATGATTTCCATCAACTCAACTTCGTTTAGAAGACTCTCACTTCCTATTATATCGGCATCACATTGGTAAAACTCTCGGTATCTTCCCTTTTGTGGTCTGTCGGCACGCCATACGGGTTGTATCTGATAGCGTTTGAATGGGAAGGAAATGTCGTTTAAGTGGTTTACAACAAATCTTGCGAATGGTACGGTAAGGTCATAGCGTAACCCTTTTTCGCAAATTTCTTTTGTGATTTGTTTATAGTTTCCTGAACTGAGGTCTTTGTTTTCTGTAAAGTCGCCTGAGTTGAGTATTTTGAAAAGCAGTTTGTCTCCCTCTTCACCATATTTTCCCATAAGCGTGTCAAGATTCTCCAAAGCAGGGGTTTCGATTTGCTGAAATCCGTGTCTGCAATATACATCTTTGATTGTATCGAAAATATAGTTCCTTCTCTGCATCTGGATCGGCAAAAAGTCTCTCGTGCCTTTAACAACTTTGTAATTCATGTCGCTTTTTTTATCTGTAAAAACCTATTTCAAAGTGCAAAAGTAAAGTTTTTTTGAATTTTTTTGCAGTTTCATGTTTACTTTTTCTGATTTTTCCTGTCTATATATGCGAAAGTGTCATTTCAAAGTGGAGTTTAGGAGGTGGAAAAGGGCTAAAAATGAATCTGCGTTTTAGATGGCAAAAATGAATCTTTGTTTCAAAAAAATGAAATCAAGAAAGAATTTTCTAAAACAAAGATTCAGCAAAATGAAACAAAGAAAGGATTTAAGGTGTCTTTCAGTGGTGGTGGCAGATGTAGTAAAAGTTGAAGAGAGAAGACGAAAAAAGACATCGAAACAAAGAAAAAGAGTGGAAAATTTGGTGATTAAGATGAAAATGTTTAATTTTGTAACTCAATATTTTTATAAGATGAAAAGGATAGTTTTGTTTTTTGTAGGCGTTTTTCTGCTTACAATTTCGCAGGTGGTAACTGCTCAAACGATTAAGTTGAACAGTACGTTCCACAACACGACAAAAAATTATTGTAGTGGTTATGTGTATGACGATAATCAAAACGGAGATTATTCGCCTAATCAGGACCGTTGGGTTACTCTTTGTCCTGCTGCATCGACAGGAAGTTCCGGTCGTATTGCTTTAACATTCGAAGAGTTTATGATTGATGCAACCGATACGTTCTTTGTGTATCAAGGACCGAGTATCAACTCTCCGATTATGACAACAGCGGATAATACGCCTTATTTTCAGGCTAACTACCTTCAAGGTAAGACAATCATGCCGTCTTTGATGGAACCGTCAGGATGTTTGACCATAAGACTGAAAACCGATGACCAAACGCTCCCTCATAGTGAACCGCTTGGCTTTAAGGCAAAGATAGAATGTGCATCTCTTTGCCAGTATCCGGAAGCTGCTTTGGACACTGTGTTCTATAAAATACATGAAGACGGTTCGAGAACTTCGCATCCTGTAAGAGATGGTATTGATACGCTCATCAATGCTGAAACAGGAGATACAACCATTGTTAAGTTTAAGAGCGTCGATATTTGCTTTGGAGACTCTATTGTCTTAGCTGCAAAACCGATATTCCCTGAAAACGATAACGTATATCACCAAGCACCCGAAAATTGTATTTATGAGTGGACGTTCGGAGACGGACAGAAAGATACGGTTGAGTATAACGTTGAGGTAGGTCACTCATGGGTTGATGTAACCGGCTATGACCTTTTCTTGGTTGTTGAAGACACTGCCAACGGAGGCTGTAGAAGTAGAAATACTATCGATACTCGTTTGCGTATAGCAACAAATCCGATTAAAACTGTGCAAAAACTGCCTGATATGTGTTCGGGAACGGAAATGGGATTCGCGGTTGGTTATGGCGCAAACTCACAAATTGTTGTCGATTCGTTGGATTTCGGTCGTCAAGCAAAAGAACGTTATGAAGAAACAGTGTTTATCCCGGACGGACCTAACTGTCCTGCTCCCGATGGTTCGACTTGTTTTGATGCTCCTGTAACTTTTGACGCTTTTGCCGCAGGTGCAACTGTTCAAAGCGCAGATGACATCATGTCTATTTGTATCAATATGGAGCATACTTTCATTGGTGACTTGGGATTCCAGATTATATGTCCTAATGGACAGAGTGTGGTTTTGAAATACAATACTCAGTCGGGTGGAGCTAACATGGGACAGGCTTCATCTGAAGGTAGTGGTTGTGATTCTGCGAACAATCCTCCCGGAATAGGCTGGACGTATTGTTTTTCTAATCAATATTTGACCGGTCAGCGGGGTGTGATAAACGGAAACAATGGTTCTCAACTTGATTCAACAAATACCGTCGATACAGTGGGGTATTACCAAACACCAATTCAAGGAGCGACAAGTATAGCTTCAGGTTGGGAAACTGTTGATTTGAATGGATACCAATCTTTAGTAGGTTGTCCGCTTAATGGTGAGTGGCGATTGAGAATTTGTGATAACTGGGGTATTGACAACGGCTATGTATTCTGGTGGGATGTGGAATTGGGACAATCAAGCTCAGCAAACTGGGATTATCAAGTGCCAATCGATACAGTGATTTGGTCAGGCCCTACATTCTATTCTCCACAGACGAGTACATCTTCAATAATCGCACCACCAATCGATAGTGTCGGAGTGTTTGAATTTGGAATCAAAATTATAGATGAGTTTGGTTGCGAATGGGATACAGTAACGCCTTTGACGGTTGTGCAAACCCCTGTTGTGGATCTTGGAGAAGATATAGCACTTTGTGAAATGACAGACGTAACTCTTGATGCAGGAAATGAAAGTCCAACGGCAAGCTATATATGGTCGCCAACGGGAGAAACAACACGAGTAATTGTTGCCGAGGCTCAAGAAAATTCTCCTGCACTTGTTACACACAAGGTTCTGGTTACAGAATACAATGGTTCGATATATTGTTATGGAGAAGACGAAATCAATTTGATTGTTCGCCCTGCAGCAAATGCGGCATTTACTTCCGATACCTATCCGTTGGAAGGCTGTGAACCGTTCTCGTTCCAATTACAAAGTACTTCTACAAACGCAACTCAATATGAGTGGACAGTGGGTGAAGTGCAGACAACTGAGACTAATCCGTCGTTCTCTTTCCCTTATGGAACTTATGACGTGAAATTGAAAGTTACTTCAGAGTATGGATGTCAAGACTCTGTATATTATCCTGCGATGATCAACGTATTTAAGAATCCTGTAGCCGATTTCGGTTGGGAACCTGCGAATCCGTATTCATCAAATCCTACTGCAAACTTGGTGAACTTGACAAGACCGGACGATGCTACAAATCAATATCACTGGACTATTCAAACAAATAGAAATAACGCAAATGACGTTGAAAATGCCTTTGGTCCGAATCCGTCATACACTTGGTCACCGCAAGCAGGTCAAAATGTGGCAGGCGATTATACGATAACACTTGACGCATACACAGTAAACAACGCACCAAGTGGCTATGTGTACGAATGTCATGATACAATATCGAGAGTAATCACTATTATAAACGACAATTTGATGTTCCCGACAGTGGTAACTCCAAACGGTGATGGTATCAATGATGTGTTTGTAATTCATAACTTGATAGAAGGACAAGCCTTTCCTGATAATGAGTTGTCGATTTACAACCGATACGGAAAACGAATCTTCTTTATACAAGACCTAAGACATGAATCCGATTTCTGGGATCCGTCTGCAACAAACACACCTACTGGAACATATTTCTATCGTTTCATAGGAAGAGGACCGATCAGAGATGTGGAATTCAAAGGTTCGGTTGAAATTTTGAGATAAACAGAAACAAACGTACGTATTCAAGGGCGAAAACATTGTTTTCGCTCTTTTTTTGTTTCAATCTTTGTTTTGCGTGTGTCTTTTTTGTATTTTTGCATTTATGAACAAGGTATCGGTAATATTTATCACTATGTGCTTAGGTTGCATCTTTGCAACGGCACAAAATTCCGTTGTAATGCAAAATGCGGAATCAGAAATGGCTGCTTTGCAAGACAGCATGTTTCAGGCAGTAAGCGATAATGAGAGATTCAATGCCAACGAACGATTTATTGAAAAGTTGGAAAATTGTCTCGAAATGCAGAATAGTTTTCGTTATGATTTTGCTTTGTTAGACAGAATCAGCATATTGACTTCGAAAGACAAGCGTTTTAAGATTTTTACATGGGCAATAGTTTCCTCAGAGGGTGAGTTCTTTAACTACGGCTTTGTTCAAGCCGAAAATGAGGCGAGTGGAGAGTATGAAGTCTATAAGTTGATGGCACGAAACGACGATATATATTCACCGCAAGAGCAAAAACTTTCCGACACTTGTTGGTTTGGTGCGGTTTATTATGAATTGATAACAACAAAACATGAAAACATAACATACTATACCCTTTTGGGCTGGGACGGTAAAGATATCTATTCACGAAGAAAAGTAATCGAGCCGGTAACTTTCAAACACAACAGTGGCAGACCTTCATTCGGAGCACCGGTGTTTTACAAGCAGAAAGGAATCAGAAGAATGATTTTCGAGTATGCCCCTGATGTCGCATTCAATCTTATTTACGATAATCAGTTTTTTGAATTGGGAGGAGTCAAAAAGGCAAAGAAACGTCCCGGACGTAAGAATCGTGCATTTGAAGTCGAAGATAAGAAAATTGAACGCACGTGGGTGATTTTGTATGACGAGTTAGAATCGAAATCAGACGGCGTTGTGGGATTCAGTCAGTTGAATGTACCGAGCGGAAAGGTTGAAGGGTTAAGTTTTGAGCGTGGAAAGTGGCGTAAGATAGAGAATTTGGTTCCTCGAAACGAAAAGAAAAAGAACGAAGTCGATAATGGAAATTACGATTTTGGCAAAGAAAAAAAGTTGTATTAGTGTTTGAAAATTCTTCGTCAATATTTGATTTTCAGGCTTTTTTGATTGCTTAAAATGAATCTTTGTTTTAATTTGCCGAATCTTTGTTTCAGTTTGCCCAAACAAAGAAAGAAAAAAATGATTCTTTGTTTCATTAAGGGCTATTTTGAATCTGCTCCAATCTTTGTTTCGTTCGGAAAATTGAAACGAGCATTTGTTGTTGTTTTGCTTTGCTTTACAGCCTTGCCTGTAAATTCTCAGAAAAACGATTTGCTCTCCTACGACCCATGTTCGGAATTTGTTCCTAAATCTGCAAAACAAGATTTCTCCAAAGCTTTTTCAGCCTACAAGAAAGGAGATTTTAGTAAGAGTGTTTCTTTGTTGCGAGAAATTATTGACGAACAATCTGATTTTGCTTCTCCGTTTTTCTTGCTTGGAATCATCGGTGTGTCAGCCGATAAGCCGGAAATGATTGAGAAATACATGCCTGAAGTAATCAGAATCTGTCCAGAATACAGTCATCCTTTGTTGCATTACTATCTTGGTGTGATTGAATACAGCAACAACAACTTTTCCAAGGCCATTCCTTACTTTGATAAATTCTTTGAACTGAATGAGCAAGAGCAATACGAAGATTTGCAGACCGAAGCCATAAATTATATTCAATGGTGTGAGTTTTTGTTTGAGACAACCGAGAAACACTTTCCGTTCACTCCGAGAAAGATAGATGGCATTTCAACAAAAAAAGATGAGACTTGTGCATTTATTTCCCATGATCAAAAACAGATATACTTCATTCGCAAAGACATGGTGAAATTAGAAAGCGATGAAAGTTTCTATCGAAAAACCGAATTCAAGGAAACCGAATTGCTTTGCAGGGCTGACGAGAATGAAGAAGGCGAGTTCGATATGGGATTTTCGATTGACAGATTCATAAAAATATCGGACGCAATCGGCAAGGTGAGTCTTACAAACGACAACAAAAAACTTTATTTCGCACAAGCATTCAAAGATGGAGAGAAGGTAGGATTGGATTTGTTCGTTTGTGAAAGCATAGAAGATAATTGGAGTGAGCCAAAACGTTTGAGTGAAAAAGTAAATAGTGTGGATGCAAACGATGTTTATCCTTCGATTTCGCCCGATGGAAACACATTATACTTTGCTTCGAATAGACAAGGTGGCTATGGAGGTTATGATATTTATGTTTCGCGTAAGGGAAAAGATGGTTTGTGGGAAGAAGCCGTTAACATGGGAAAACGAATCAATACTCCGGGCGATGAAATCAATCCATTCATTCATGCAGACAACCATAGCTTTTATTTTTCTTCCGATGGCTGGAAAACCATTGGAGAAAAGGATTTCTTCTATATTGATTTGGACGATGTTAAAATGAAGAAACCGATAAACATAGGCTCAGATATAAATACCGAAAACGATGAATCGAACATAGGAGTTTTGATTGACGGACAAACGGCTTACGCAAGCGTTTATGATCAATTGGCAAATAATTATGATGTTTCTTTGTTCCCGATTCCCGAAAATGTGTATGCAGAGTCTGTTGGACTTGTAAAGGGGAGGGTGATTGTTGAAGATGGAAACGACAAAGGCTGTGATATAAAACTCTATGCAAAGAAAGCAAAGACAAGTGTAACATACAGTAGTAATGTTTACGATGGAGAGTTCGTTCTTTCTTTGGTTGAAAATGAGAGATATTTGATGAAAATTGAAAAAGAAGGATATGAATTCTGTGCGAGCTTTGTCGATGTAAACGATACTGTGGAAAATCTGAATTTTTCAATATCACAATTGGTCGGAGGGGAAAGCTATTATTTGCCAAACATTGTTTTCGATGAATCAAATACCCTTACAGAAGAGAGTTTGGAGATTTTGAATGAGTTTATTCTTTATTTGAAGTCTTCTCGTTTCAGAATAGAAATCTTTGCACCGAGCAATCAAGCCGAAACGATAGCAGAGTATATCATCAAAAGCGGAGTTAGAAAAGACCGCATTGCCGTTTCGAAACAATCAAGCGAGAAAGTAGGCTATCGACTTCAATAATCACCGGATAAAAACAAAAAAAACGGGCAGGAAAACCTGCCCATAGAAAATTATTTACAAACTAAAAGAATAGGACTATTAGCCTAATCTTTCCAATTGTACTGTAAAGTGACGCATCAATTCAGCTTCCCAAGTGATTTTTACTCCTCTTGTGATTTCGTTTCTTCTATCGTAAACATTCTTCAAAGCTGCTGCGATAACGTCCATGTGATTGTTTGTGTAAACTCTTCTTGGTATGCACAAGCGAACAAAGTCTAATCCACCGAAACGGTTTTCTCTTGTAACAGGATCTCTATCTGCCAAGATATAACCTATTTCGCAACCACGAATACCTGCTTCCAAATAAAGTTCACAAGTCAATGTTTGAGCAGGAAACTCTTCTTTTGGAACGTTTGTAAGAATCTTGTCGGCGTCAACGAAGATTGCGTGTCCTCCAACAGGTCTTTGGTAAGGTATTCCGTACTCATCTAATTTTGCAGCTAAGTATTGTACTTGACGAATACGAGTATCAAGGTTATCAAACTCTGTATTCTCGTCCAAACCTACTGCTAAAGCATCCATATCTCTTCCGTTCATACCACCATAAGTAAGGAAGCCTTCGAAAGGAATGCAGAACAATTTAGCACCTTCATACCATTCTTTCTTGCGAGTTGCAATGAATCCACCCATGTTAACGATACCGTCTTTCTTTGCAGACATTGTCATACCGTCAGCGTAAGAGAACATTTCTTTTGCAATTTCTTTGATGGTTTTATCAGCGTATCCTTCTTCACGAGTCTTGATAAAGTAAGCGTTTTCTGCGAAACGAGCCGAGTCAAGTACAACAGGCTTGTTGTATTTGTCTGCAACAGCTCTTACTTCTCTAAGATTTTGCATAGAAACAGGCTGTCCTCCTGCAGTGTTATTTGTTACTGTAACGATAATGAAAGGAATCTTGTCAGCGTTTTCAGCCAAAGCTTTTTCCAATTTCTTAGGATCTACGTTTCCTTTGAAAGGTATTTCCAATTGAGTGTTCTTTGCTTCATCTATTGTGCAGTCTAAAGCAGTTGCTTTACGGCTTTCGATATGTCCTTTTGTTGTATCGAAGTGTGAGTTGCCCGGAATGATATCGCCTTGTTTAACTAAGTGAGAGAACAAAACGTTTTCTGCTGCACGACCTTGGTGAGTTGGGATAACGTATTCAAATCCTGTGATTGCTGTAATAGTGTCTTTCAAACGGAAGAAGCTGCTTGCTCCTGCGTAAGACTCATCTCCCATCATCATTGCTGCCCATTGACGGTCAGACATTGAGCCTGTACCTGAGTCTGTGATGCAATCGATGTACACATGTTCAGATTTAAGCATGAAAACATTGTTTTTAGCTTCTGCAAGCCATTTTTCACGTTCTTCGCGTGTGGATTTTCTGATTGGTTCTACCATTTTAATCTTCCACGATTCTGCAAAAGGTAATTCCATAACTGATTAAATTTTAATGATTAAAAATATAAAAAATTGAAAATAAAATACAAACGTAATTATAACGAACTCGTTACAGAGCAATAAAGCAATCCCTTTCCTTGATATTAAGGAAGGTTCTGTAGATGATAAGAAAGAATAGTTTTGAGTTCATATACCATTCAAACGTTTTCTTGCTTGCAAAATTACAAAATTTATATGAGAAATAATAATCTTAGAACTGTTTTTTTTGTTTCGGAATGTAAAAAAACAGCTTTTGATTTGGTTTTACCGAAATCAAGAAACAATTTTCTAAAACAAAGAAACAGATTCCTGAAATCAAGAAACAATTTTCTGAAACAAAGGTTTATTTTTGCCTTTCTTAGGAGTGATTATTTGTAAGCCCAAACGCTCATCATGCAGTTTGAACAATCGAAACTCAAACGGTAAGTATGTTGATTATCTCTAAGGAATAAATCTCCTTCAAAGCCTTTCGACAGCTTATCTCTTCGCAAGCATTGACCGAGGTTGAATCTCAAACAATTCTTCGAACGCATCAGTTCGTGATTTCTTTTGTTTGGATTTATCTCAACGGCACTTTCGCAAACTCTTACGCCCATTTGCTCATAGAACTCTTTACTCAAATCATTTGAAACATTCTCTTGATAATCTACCTCTTGACTTATGTAGTTTGTATTTTTGTTTAATTGTTGCGAATGCAAAGCTCGGTTCGTTTCTTTTAGTTTTTCAGTCAGCAAATCGCAACATCTGCGTCTCAAATCGGTAAGTAAAGAATTTGGAAAGAAATATTTTTCAGAGCAATTATAGGAGAAGTTTCTCAAAGCAAAGACCGTATCTCCCAATTTCCCGATTTGCTTTCGTAGATTCTCCTCATAAGCATTCGTATTTTTGACAGCCTCTTTCCCATGTTCAAAAGAAACGCTCGCAATCACATCGTTTTCCGTTTGAAATCTCAATTCATTATCACTCAAATAAGTATCTATCCAAATAGTTCTTGAAGCAGAATTGCCGGAAAGCAGTTTTTCGAAAGCTACATCTTTATTCCTATATAGTACAGTTCCTTTTGGAATACTTATTTTTTTGTTTGCACTAAAACCATTTGCTGTTACAGCATTAACCAAAAGCCCATTCAAATCCTCCTTCTGGTTAAAGAAAACAATGCCATCGCCATTGTGTGCCTGCTCTTTCGAATCTGTTTTGATAAAACCGTTTTTGCACTCAATCACTCTTCCGAATACTTTGCCGAGGCTTTTTGTTGATTTGAGATTTCCTGTTTTTTCGCTTTTGCCTTCAAGATTGAAAATTGTGAATCCCCGATTGAAACTTTTCGAAACATCGGGAGAAAAATTCAAATCGACATTTCCATAAGATGAACGTTTGTATTGGGGATTCTTTTTGCAGAAATCATTCATCAATTCGCTGTAATAAGCCGTTACATTTCGAACATAGTTAATGTCTTTCAAGCGTCCTTCAATCTTAAAGCTGACCACGCCCGATAGAATCAAGTCTTCTAATTTTGAAGAGACGTTAAAATCCTTTGTACTCAAAAGATAGGCATCTTTCATCAAGACTTCGCCATTTTCATTCAGCAAATCGTAACTGCCTCTGCAAGATTGGCAACACTCACCTCTGTTTGCACTTCTCCCTGTCTGGTAGTGGCTCAAATAACATCTGCCGCTGACAGAGCAACACAAAGCTCCGTGAATGAAAAACTCCAATTCGACATTCGGACAATAGGAATGTATCTCTTTAATATCCTCGATTGACAATTCTCTTGCAAGCACTACGCGTTCTATTCCGGCGTTTTCAAACCACTTAACCTTTTCTTTGGTGAAATTATTCGCCTGAGTGGAAGCGTGAATCGTCATATTGCATTCATTCATTTGAAGATATGCCATATCCTGAACGATGATTGCATCGACGCCTGCGTGATATAAATCTTTTACGGTTTGTTTTGCACTCTCCAATTCTTCATTATACAATATCGTGTTCAAGGTAACATATACCTTTACACCGAAAAGATGTGCGTAATTAACCACTTGCGTAATGTCAACCAAAGAATTTCCGGCCGAAACCCTTGCTCCGAATTTCTCGAATCCCATATAAACGGCATCCGCACCGCAATCGATTGCGGCAAAAGCCGTTTCCTTGTTTCTCGCAGGAGCAAGTAATTCAAGAGAAGTTTGTTGCATTGTTTTGAAATCTTTGTGAAAACTAATCTGAATTTGAGTTTATGCAAACAGGGTTTTGAACTATAATGTGTAAATCAAGACAAAGCTATCTCAAAAGCAAGCGTTTGTACATTTGTATGGTGTTTTCCAAACCGAAATACAAGGCATCGCTTATTAAAGCATGACCTATCGAAACCTCAAGCAAGTTTGGAATCATGCTGTTGAAGTATTGCAGGTTCTCAAGGCTGAGGTCGTGTCCTGCATTCAAACCTAAGCCCATTTCTTCTGCCTTTCTTGCAGCGGAAACGAATTTTGCAATAGCTTCTTCCTTATTCTTATTATAATTAGCTGCGTAACTTTCGGTGTAAAGCTCGACTCTGTCGGCTCCGCACGCTTTTGCACCTTCAACCATTCGACAATCTGCCTCGACAAAAATCGAAACCCTGCAAGTCTTACGAAGTCTTGCAACGATTTTGCTTAGTTCCGCTTCTCTCTTTACTGTATCCCAACCTGCGTTTGAAGTAAGCACATCGGGAGCATCGGGAACCAAAGTAACCTGAGCAGGCTTGATTTCCTCGATTAAAGACATGAAAGACTCTGAAGGGTAACCCTCAATGTTGAATTCTTCTTTCAAAGCAGGCTTTAACTCTCTTACATCGCTGTATCTTATGTGTCTTTCATCAGGACGAGGATGCACTGTGATACCTTCAGCACCGAATCTCTCACAATCTAAAGCAACTTGAAGCACATTTGGAACGTTACCTCCACGTGCGTTTCTTATCGTAGCAACCTTGTTTATGTTTACGCTTAATCTTGCCATCGTTCTTTTGTTCTTTTATACCTTATCATATATATAACGTTTTGCAAAAGTACAACCAAAATTCAGATTGCACAAACTTCGTTTTAGAAAAATAACTCTTCGTTTCAGAAAATTAAAACGAAGAGTCAGAAAATTGAAACCAAGACTTATTTTTCGCTTATTTATTTTTGGTTTTCAGCCCGTGGTTTTTGGCTTTCGGCTGACGCAGTTTTATTGCTGATTAAAGCCTGAAGTTCAACGCCCAAAGCTCGATATTTAATCACCAAACGCCATTTCGAAGATTTTACAAAAGTTTCGTAAAAGTATTTCGAAGGCTTCGTAATAGTATTACGACGGCTTCGTAATGGTATTACGACACTGTCGAAATAGTATTACGACACTGTCGTAATGATAGTATCACCAAATGATACGGTTTGTATCAGTAAGTGGATAAATTCCAAGAGTAAGGAAAAATACTCGGAAACGTCTTTACAAATCTCGTAAAAGAAGAATGAAGGTGGTTTAAGGAGGAATGGTTAATGTTTAAGGAGGAATGGTTAAAAGTATTTCTCCTTTCAACTTTAATCCTTCAACCTTAAACTATTCTCTATCTTCCTTAAACTTTAGTCCTTAAACCTTAAACCTCACTCAAACTTCCTTTGCGGCTTTGCGACCTTTGCGAGAGGGAAACCGAACTTAATCAGAGAAGTCCTTTGTCGAAAGAAAAAGTTTTCCTACCTTTGCAAGCAAGATTTTAGCGACAATAAAAAAGCGTTTTTGCTTATTTTTGGTAATGTGAAACCTGAACAATTTCATACAATGTACCAATAAAATAAGGAAAGAACGCTCACGAGTATATCGTGGGCTTTTCTTATTTTGGTACATAGGTAGTTCAGGACCTCACATTACAATAAGAGAGGTCCACGACTTTTTTTATTGCTTTTTCGAAAAGGTATAAATGAATTAAAAAGGTAAAAAAACAAAAAGAAATGAAACGATTATTATTTTTTGTCTGCACCCTGCTGTTTGCAAACGTGCTTTCGGCACAAACAGGAACAAAATTTTGGATTGATTCGTTACAATACAACGTAACATCAACAAATCCAGATGAAGTAGAAGTTTATAATTCTAAATCGTCTATAACAATCGCAAATATTCCCGCAACAGTAACTTATGAAGGAACAAATTATAGCGTTACTTCTATTGATGATGCAGCACTTGGTTCCAGCCATAGTTTAACTTCTGTTACTATCCCTAACAGTGTTGCTTCTATTGGAAATTATGCGTTCCAATATTGCAGTAGTTTAACTTCTATTACTATCCCTAATAGTGTTACTACTATTGGAGAATGGGCGTTCTATAATTGCAGTAGTTTAACTTCTGTTACTATTGGTAATAGCGTTGATTCTATTAACAATTGTGTGTTTAATGGTTGCTATAGTTTAGACTCTATTACTTGTTTAGCAGATACTCCTCCTATTTTAGGTGGTCTTGTTTTTTATAATACTTCTTATGAAAAGAGTTTAATAGTTCCTTGTGGTACTTTGGAAAATTATATAAATTCAGATTGGAATAATGATTTTTATAATAGAATTACGGAAGAAGAAGGCTATAATGCAGTGGCAAATGTAAATAATTCTTTTTTTGGCTCGGTTGCAGTGGAAAGTGATTGTTCTTCGGCTACGCTTACTGCTCTTCCAAATGCTTGTTATCAATTTGTAAGTTGGAATGATGGAAATACAGACAACCCAAGAATAGTTAATCTTACAAGCGATACAAGTTTTGTTGCAAACTTCGGTGCTTTGGAATTAAGTTCTTCTATCTCTGCAACAATTTGCGAAGGACAAACTTATACTGAAAATGGTTTTAATGTAAGCGAAGCAGGAGTTTATACTCAAAACTTAACTTCTGTAAACGGTTGCGATAGTATTGTTACACTTACGTTAAACGTTAATCCTATTTACAATACAGAACTTACAGCAACTATTTGCCAAGGACAAACTTACACAGAAAACAACTTTAACGTAAGCGAAGCAGGTGTTTACACACAAAACTTAACATCTGTAAACGGTTGCGACAGTATAGTTACATTAACAGTTAGTGTTAATCCTGTTTTTGACACTACAATCAATGCGACAATAAACTCAGGAGAAACCTATGCAGAGTTCGGCTTTAACGAAAGTGAATCCGGTACTTACGTTCAAAATCTTCAAACTGTAAATGGTTGCGACAGTACTATTACTTTGAATCTTACGGTTAACAGTTCATTATATGATGTTGCGGAATTGACAGAAATCACATTCTATCCTAATCCTACAAGCGGAATACTAACGTTCAGCAAAGAGATAGAAAAGATAGAAGTTATAGACAACATCGGTAAAGTCGTTATGCGTTTCTTTGACACAAAGCAAATCAACATCGATGCTTTGCCATCGGGAGCATATTATTTGCGAATTACGATTGGAGACAAAACGATAATTAGAAAAGTAATCAAAGAATAGATCCAACACTGACACCTTATACATTATATATATAAGGAATAAGAAAGCGAGCGTTCGAACGGGGGAAACACCAAGTCGAACGCTCGCTTTGTATTATCTCTTTTGACTTATGCGAAAAATGAAATCAAGAAGCATTCGACTGAAATCAAGAAACAAATTTCTAAAACAAAGAATCAGTTATTCGAAACTTAGTTTTAATTTATAGGAGCCAAGAACCAGAAATTTAGAAACCAAACCACAACCAAAAATCAGCGAAGAAAAGTTCAAACGAACGCAAACACCCCAATAATCCAATCAATAAATAGAATTTCGACCACCCGCAATAGACCACTCAAGCTTTCAAAAAAGAGCAAAAAAGAGCGAAATCGACGTTACGAAACTCCCGAAACCGCCCAATAAACACATAAAAAGAGCGAGAGATGCCGTAAAAACAGCGAAAAAGGAAGGAAATTGTCAATTTTTTTTCATAGTGAAAAACAGCGAGTTAAGAGTTGGGGGATAAAAAAAGATTGTAAAATATTTGGTGGGTTTAAGAAAAGGTAGTACTTTTGCAATCCC
>JAZNQE010000002.1:0-2605 GCA_045590015.1 Candidatus Onthomorpha sp.
GAATAATGTTAGGCAGCTCTTTTTTGTTGTCTATAGACAAATTCGTGCAGCACTTTTGTATTTTTATTTTCGATGCGATAAAAAGGAGTTGGTAGGAATGTATTTTGATAAAAACACCATACATTTTCCGAAAAAAATATAAAAAAGGGGGAGTTAGCCCGTTGCTGGGCCAGTTTTGCCACATTATGAGCCAATGCTTTTAGACCGAACTCGATTTTTGCTCCGGTCATTCCTTTTAATCTTAGTCTTCTAAAATTTCCATTTTGTTTTATTTGTCCAAATACAGCTTCTGGTTCTATCGGTCGATAGCTTCTATGCATCAGCCCTCGCTCACTCATCAATAACTTTCTTGCTATTGCCTTATACTCTTCAAGAGTGTGATTAACCTCAATGCGTCGATTATTCTTTGATTTGTGGCATTGTCCTCTCAAGGGACATCCTTGACAACGTGTTGCGCAATAAACACTTACTGTCTGAATAAAGCCACTTGCTGTTTTTCTTTGCTCTGTTTTCTTGAATGACAATTTCTGTCCCATTGGACATACATAAAAATCTTCTTGCGCATTATAAAAAAGATTAGAGACTAAAAATGCATTATTTTGATATTTACGACGTTGCTCAACATGGAACATATTGTATTTTACAAATGGAGTCATTCCATTCATCAGCATATATTCGTAATTCTCTTCTGAACCATAACCCGAATCTGCAACTATCTCAGAACTGCTTCTTCCATATCTGCTCATGAAGGATTGAAGGTAAGGTATTAAGGTTAAGGTATCGGTTGGCCTTTGAAATATATCATAATTGGTAATGAACTGATTCTCTGTCGAAATTTGAACATTGTAACCGGGTTTCAATTGGCCATTGAGCATAGCATCCTCTTTCATGCGCATAAACGTTGCATCGGGATCTGTCTTGGAATAGGAGTTTCTATCTCCCATCGTAGATAACTGTTGTGCATAACGTTCCATGCGAGGAATATATTCTTCTTCAATTGTTTGCAGACTCTTCTTGTCGGATTTACTTAACTCCTCATCGTTTATATGCTGTTTGATATTATCTAATCGTTTACTGAAATCTTCTGCATTCATATCATCAAAATAAGGGAGCTGCTCATCTTCTTGAAGTCGATTGGATTCTATTTGTTGAAGCAAGGCTTGGGTTTTGGTCTTCAATTTTGCATCATTCTTTTCAACGGAACCTCGCCAAACAAAAGTGTATTTATTGGACGAGGACTCAAGTTTCGTGCCATCGATATATTGAACATTTAATGAAATAAATCCCTGGGAATGTAACAAGTCTACCACTTGAGTAAAAATCGATTCGAAGCTATCTTTCAAACGCTTACTTCGAAAGTAATTGATTGTACGATAATCAGGACGACTCATTCCTGATAACCACATAAAGTTAATATTCTCACAAAGTTGTTGTGCGATTTTACGAGACGAATAAATATTACACAGATAGGCATAAACAAGTATCTTCAACATCGTTTTAGGATTAAAAGCACTGTTTCCTCCTCCTTTATAAGTTGAAAGAATATCTTTTATATCAAGAAAATCTATTACCTCACTCACTACTCTTACTATATGGGTGGAAGGTATTAATTCATCCAATGATGGAGGAAGTAAGAGATTTTGTTTTGCTCTGTCTGATTTTATTGCTAACTTTGCCATGTTATGTCTTGATTATTAGACTTTTATGCAACACAAATATACTAAAAATCTATGACATAACAAAGGCTTTCCTGTTGATTTTCAACGAGAAAGCCTATTTTTTACCATAAAAATAAGGCTGCCTAAAACTTGTTAGACAGCCCCATGCACATCTCAATCAAATGAAAAACGACACTGTAAACTGAATCAGGTTAGGTGTAAACTAAAACAGTTCACCATAGAGACTCATGTTAACCGTTTCAGTTGTAATGTAAACTCTATTAGTTAATCGCTCTAAAAAGTGTCAACCTTTTCTAGGGATAGTCACTCTCAACTACGTGCGATATGCTTACCATTTTACTTCTGTTTAAATTTCAACAAAAGTACTGCTTTTTGTCATTTTTGTGCCAAAAATGTAAATTTTCCAACTAAAATATTATCACAAGAAGCCAAAAACAACTTTTTTTGAAAATTCCCAAGAATTTACTATCTTGCGCAAAGTACTTTTAATATTATGAGTTATGAAGCGCAAGGTATTATTTTTTCTTCTGACAGTGTCTCTTATTCTATTCTCTTTTGAGGGATATGCACAGAAGCGCAACAAGAAACAACGTTGGGTGCCTATTGTAGAGAGTCGTGCACTTCTTTTATCAGATTCACTCCCATTTGAAACCGCAGTATCGGACCTTTTTGACGAGTACTGCAAATCAACTCTTGAAGAGAAGTTGTATATTCACACCGATAAAGAGAATTGCCTTATTGGCGATACTATTTGGTTTACCGCCTATTTAAGCAGTGCTGTAACAAATCTTCCATCGGACTATAGCCGATTTATGTACATCGATTTGGTTGACCGAAGCGACTCGGTATTTTTCAGAGAGAAGTATGCCCGTCCCGACAGCCTGTTCCATTTCAACGGTTATATTCCTATGTCGGAACATCTGCGC
>JAZNQE010000003.1:0-58353 GCA_045590015.1 Candidatus Onthomorpha sp.
ACCATTACAGCAGGCAGTGAAGAAATCACAGCACAAGGATTCATGTACAAAGCAAGCAACGCAACAGATTGGGCAACCGTTGATGCAACAGGCGAAACCATGACAGCGACAGTTGAAGGCTTGGGAGCAGAACTTGAATACGTATTCAAAGCATTTGCAACCACTGCAAGCGGAACTGTGGAAGGTGAAGAATTAACATTCACTACATTGGCTGGATTGAACGATGCAACAGCTGTAAGCATCATTGCAAACGTTTATCCAAACCCTGCAGACGACAAAGCAACGATAAGCGTAAGCAACGTAGCGAATGGAACGAAGATTGTTGTAAGCGACATGCAAGGACGCATAATCTTGAGCGACGATATGAGCGAAAGCACATACGAACTCAACACAAGCAACTACGCAAGCGGCGTTTACTACATCAGAATCATCAGCGGCAACGCAGTGAACACACAAAAATTGATTGTAAAGTAATAACGAACAATCGATAACACTCAAAGGGAGAAGTCAAACGGCTTCTCCCTTTTTTGTTTTATGAAATCCCGAAAATAACTCTTTGCTTCAGAAAATTAAATCTTGATTTCGTGAAATTCTTTCTTGAATTCAGAAAATTGTTTCTTGAATTCGGTTTTACTGATGAATGATTTGGTTTTGTGAAAAGGATAATCGCCAAATGAAATCGCATGGGCGTAATACCGATTGGATAAAAAAGCGTATCTTTGCCAAAAAATTTTTGTTTGAAATAAAATGAGAATATCAAGGTTTTATAAGATATGTTTTCTGTGTTGGATTTGCTTGTCGTCGTTTTCGGTTTGCGGACAGCATATCGACGAGACTGATAGCTTGGAGTTTGAATTAAGCAGTTTGAGATTTGAAATAGATGAGCTTAATTTGCAGATTAATAAACTCAATCAATCGGTTGAACGTCTGAAAAACAGAAACAAGGAGTTGCATCTGATAAACGATACTCTGACTGTTGTAAATAACGAAATCAAACAGCAGTTGAACGAAAAGAATGCTTTGTTGGAGGAAAAGATTCGCATATTGCAACAAAAGGAAATCTTGTTTGCGGAAAAGGAGCAGGTGTATAAGGATGCTATAAGCACGTCTAATATCGACAAAGCGAAGATCGAGGGTTTGGTTGAGGCGAAGAATGCAAGCATTGAGGGAAAAGACAAGGAAATATCTTTGTTGCAAAAGAGTATAAATGAGAAAGAAAATCATATATCGAACAAGGACAAACAGCTGAGTTTGATTTCCGAGGAACGAGATAAGTATTTCAGAATGTCAGACACGCTCAGAGAGAAACTGAAAGCGGCTCAAATCGTAATAATGCAAAGAGAGGAAGAATTGAAATACACAAAACAGAGAGCTGAAGTTGCGGAAGAGAAAGTTCATCACGCAACCAACCGAAAGAAAAAGGTGAGAGTGATTCAGGGAATGGCAATGCGGTTGTTTCCAACTCCTGATTGGGATATCATGCCTCGCTCTTTGTCTGACGGAACTTATGAAAACATAATTGTGAATCGTAATTCGGGAAGTGTGGAGTTTGATTTGGTTGTCGGTGCATCCTTGATGTTGTGGGATTTATCGAAGCATAGCAAAAAGTTTACGCAGGATCTGGGTATTTATGTCGGATTCGGAGGAAACAATATCTTTAAGAATTTTTATATAGGACCGTCTTACAAATTTCTTGACTTCTTTCATCTGAGTGCAGGTTTGAATGTGGCTCAATATACTTTGCTTGCCGACGGCTATGAAGAGGGTTCGGTTTTACCGGCCGGCTGGGCAATTCAGACAACCAAGCAGTGGAAAGTAACAGGCTTCGTTTCATTGTCCTTTGACCTTGATTTCATTTCTTATATAGGCAAAAAATAAATTCTAATGAAGAAAATACTTATCAAAAATGCTGTTGTGGAAGGACAGAAAAGGGATTTGCTTATCTGCAACGGACTAATCGATAAAATAGATTTTTGTTTGGAAGATTCACAGGCTGAAATTGTCGATGCGGAACGTATGGCTGTCATTCCGGCTTTTTACAACATGCATACACATTCGGCAATGACTTTACTTAGAAGCTATTGTGAGGATTTGCCTTTGTTCGAATGGTTGAATAATATTTGGAAACGTGAAGCCGAATTGACAAGCGAGGATATTTATAACGGAACTCGTTTGGCTATATTGGAGATGATAAAAAGCGGAACGGTATTTTTTGCCGATATGTATTGGCATCACGATGCTATTGTCAAAGCTGCCGAAAGTATGAAGATAAGAGCGAATGTCGGAATCTGCTTTATGGATTCTTTGGGTAAGGATGCGATAAATGCAAACTTTGATTACGCAAAATCTTTTCAGAAATCAGAGGGTTCATTGATTGATTTGGGAATTGCTCCTCACGCAATATATACATGTAGTAAAGATTTATATCGACAATGTTTTGAGTTTGCAAACGCAAACGGCTTGTTGTTTCATACACATCTTGCAGAAACTCAAACAGAGGTTGAAGACAGTTTGAGGGATAATGGTTTGAGACCGGTGGAATATCTTGAGAGTTTGGGCGTGTTAAATGACAGAACGCTCGCTGCTCATTGTGTTCATTTGAGTGATGAAGAGTTTCAAATACTATCAGAACGCAAAACGACACTTGTGCATAATCCTTGTTCGAATATGAAGTTGGCATCAGGTGTATTTGATTCGGAAAAAGCGAAACATTATGGTTGCAATATTGCTCTTGGAACCGATGGTACATCTTCAAATAACAATCTTTCGATGATTGATGAAATGAAGTTTGCTTCTTTGTTGGCAAAGGTTCATTATATGAATCCGCAAACAGGAAAGGTGAGTGATGTTATCGATTGGGCAACTATCAATGGAGCAAAGGCTGTCGGACTGAATGCAGGTAAGATAAAAGAAGGTATGCTTGCCGATTTGTTGCTTGTCAATCTTGATAACGAAAGAATGATTCCTAATAATGATTTGATGTCAAACGTAATCTATTCAGCCGATTCAAGATGTATAGACAGTGTAATGTGCAATGGTGAATTTCTTATGCGAAAAGGTGTGGTTGAAAATGAGGAAGAAATCATAGAAACGGCTCGTGCTTACGCCAAAAACAAAAAATAAATATCCGAAATCTTCTATGTCAAGTCGCAATCTTTGTTTGTTTGTAATTTTATCGTTTTTCGCTCTCGGAGTTTCGGCACAGAGTCGTCCTGCAATAAAGTGGGTAAGGGTTGAAGGTGGAAGTTTTATGATGGGATGCAGAAATGGCGAAAAAGGATGCTATCCCGATGAAACCGAACACTTGGTTGAATTGTCGGGATTTGAGATTTCCGCATATGAAATCACCGTTGAGCAGTACAGATATTATTGTGAAAAAACAGGAAGACAGATGCCGAAAGAGCCACCTTATGGTTGGTCGGATTCGTTTCCGATAGTGAATGTTACTTGGCAAGAGGCAGTCGATTATGCTCAATGGGCAGGAGGACGTTTGCCCACAGAGGCTGAATGGGAATACGCAGCAAGAGGAGGCAAACAAAGCAAAGGCTATAAGTATTCGGGCAGTGATAACCCTTTTGAAGTCGGTTGGTGTTACGAAAACTCTGAGGGAACGATACATAACGTAGGAGAAAAACAACCAAACGAACTTGGGATATACGATATGAGCGGAAACGCCTGGGAGTGGTGCAAGGATAATTACGGCGTTTTCTACTATAAGCAAAGTCCAAAGAAGAATCCGAAAGGTCCAAGCGAAGGAATGGGAAAATGTAATAGGGGAGGATGCTTTAATTTCGATGCAGAGGTTATGCGAAACTCACACAGACGCAGCTGCGGTGAAGAAACAATCGGAATGGGAACAGGTTTTAGAGTAGTCAGAGACTTAAAGCGATAATTAAAATCGAAAAATAAAAAGGTCTTCGTTGAAATAGCGAAGACCTTTTTTGTACATATATAGATCAATTCTTATTTCATATTTGTGAAAACATTGACAACGTCTTCATCTTCTTCTAAACGATTAACCAACTTTTCAACCTCTTCTTGTTGTTCTTGAGTCAGTTCTTTCATATCGTTAGGTATGCGTTCGAAACCAAAGGATTTAATCTCAAAAGCGTTGTCTTCTAAATATTTTTGTATAGGTCCGAAAGCTGAAAACTCAGCATAGATGAATATTTCTTCGCCATCGATAAAGCATTCATCAACTCCGAAGTCTATAAGTTCCAATTCCAACTCTTCCATATCGATTCCCTCTTTCGAAGCAACCTTAAAGTTGCACTTTCTTTCGAATAGGAAGTCCAACATACCTGAAGTACCAAGCGAACCGTTGCATCTGTTGAACGCAGCTCTTACATTGGCAACCGTTCTCGTAGGGTTATCTGTTGCAGTCTCAACAAGGACAGCGATTCCGTGAGGTCCGTATCCTTCATATACCACTTCCTTATAGTCAGCTGTGTCTTTGGATGTCGCTCTCTTGATAGCTCTGTCTACATTGTCCTTTGGCATGTTTTCATTCCTTGCTGTCTGAATCAGCAACCTCAAACGAGGATTCGCACTTGGGTCTGCACCTCCTGCTTTTACTGCCATTTCTATTTCTTTGCCTAAACGGGTAAACGTTCTTGCCATATTACCCCAGCGTTTCAACTTTCTCGCTTTACGATATTCAAATGCTCTTCCCATCTATCTTTGATTTTAATTTTTCTTTATTGGATCGATGTTTTTCAGACCGCAAAATTACAAATTTTTACACAGTTTCAGCTTCTCTTTATGCAAAAAACGAACAATCTTATCTGCTATTATTTTGTGGAATCCCGATAAATGAGTATTTTTGCAGTGTCTAAACAGAATTGAATTCAAATTTTAAGTATATGAAGATAAAAAGTAAATATTTAGTAACTTTGATTTTGTCAGCCTTTTTGGCGTTGCCGTTCGATGGATTTTCACAAAAAGAGATGCATTCTTTGACAAGGGAAAACATAAGCGTGTCTATGCCTAATGGTTGGCTTGCAACAAGACTCGGAAAGAAGTTTGGAAATTTCGGAATTAAGCTTACAAAGCAGGATGATGTTGCTTTCGTTGAGATAAACTGCATAAGACGAGTCGTGGATCCTACAGGAAAAATCACAACCTTGGCTTCGGAGCGTAGCAATAAAGAAACGTTCGCATATATGCAAATAGACGAAGTGGAAAATGCAAAATTGTCAAACATAAAATCAAAATTGCTTGTCTATACAAACACACATCTGATAGATAGTTACAGAGGAGGAATTTACGGATTGGTGGATAATGGTTATACTTACACGATTGAGTATTATGGAATCGACACTCCGGAAGGTAGAGCTGAGATAGAAAAAATTCTTTCTTCAATAAAGATAGACAAACCTTTGGTTGAAGAGAATATTGTCGAGATTGAGGAAGAGTTTGTGCCAAAAGATTGGAATGTAGTGCCTGAAGAAGAACAAGAAGTAAAGGAAGAAGAAAACGAAAAGAAGCTTGAAAAGAAAGCAAAAGTAGAAAAGAAAAAGCTAACCAAAGAAGAAAAACGACTTGCTAAAGAACAAGAAAAACGTTTGAAAGAAGAAACCAAAAAGGTTGAGAAAAAGAAAAAAGAACTCGAAAAGAAAAGAAAACAAAAACTGAAAGAAGAGAAACGTGCCGCAGAAAAAAAGAAAAAGGCAATGAAAGCAAAAAAAGATGATGAGGATTTGAAACAGAAGATAAAGGAATGACGATGAGTTTTCTTGCAGAAGAGTTATCGATGAGATGAGAAAGGCTTTTATTTTTTTGATTTTTATATTTGCAGCTTTGACGCATTGTGTCAAAGCTCAATTTTTATTCGGTGAAAATCAAACAGAGTTTACTCAAAACAAGCCTGAAACAAATCAACTTTTGTTCAACCTTCATTCTTTCAGCTTTTTCGTCGACAATGAGTACAAAGGAGAAAAAACATTCGGCTATACGCTGCCCGGATTCAGGCTTACACCGACATTGTCTTTTGGAATCAATGACAAGATTTCGCTTGAAGGCGGAGTTTCTTTGTTGAATTTCCATGGTGCAAACAAATATCCGTGTGCCGTTTACTCGTCTTTGCCTTCTTGGTTGGGGTATCAGTACATGGAAGGCGTACATGCGGTGCCTTATTTCAAAGTTGATTGGCTGATAAACAAGAATTGGAATCTCGTTTTCGGAAATATAGACAATCGCAATTCGCATCTGTTGCCCGAACCTTTGTATAACGTCGAACATGTCTTTGCTTCAGATCCAGAAACAGGCGTTCAACTGAAAATGAATAAGCCTTTCCACAAAATGGATGTTTGGTTGAATTGGCAGAGTTTTCTTTTTAGAAATGACATTCATCAAGAGGCTTTTTCGATAGGCTATAATTCACAAAGTTTTTTTGATTTGAGAAAAGATAAACTGAGATTGGTCATGCCGTTGTCTTTTTTGGTTCAACACCTTGGAGGAGAGAATTTGAGCGGTTCTTTTTCCATGCAAACGTGGCTTAACATGGCTGCAGGATTAAGGGTAGAGGCAAAATTCGGTTCAATAAACGCAGCATTGGGATTTGATTATCTTTTTTACAAACAGGCAGGCAAGGGAGATGTAATGCCTTTTGACGAGGGTTGGGCTTTGTATCCTTATTTCGAATTTGCGTTTGATGATTTCAAAATCAAGATTGCGTATTACGATAGCAAAGATTTCGTGAGTCTTTTCGGCAGTCAGCATTTTTGCAATTACTCAAACAATACTCCCGATCTTGTTTTCGACAGAGCAAATCAATATTATGCAAGAGCAACATACAGATACGATATAACGAAAGGCTGTAAGTTCGATGCCTATCTTCAAATCTTCAAACAGAATCACATAACCGGCGACCGTCCGGGCTTTCCCAAAGTTATAAGAGATGGATTTGTTTCGTTCTCTTTCGGAGTGATTTTGAGCATTGACCATTCCATTTTGCTGAAACAGTTCTCCGCAGTTAGTGATTCTTTGTCTGAATAAATCGAAATCAAGAAAGATTTTTCTGAAATCAAGAAAGAATTAAATGAATTCAAGTTTTAATTTTCTGAAATCAAGAAACAATTTAACCAAATCAAACGATGGCTTGAAAAGGCTTCGATAAGCTTTGTCAAACTCAATTTACACTGAGAGCGATTCGTGAAAAACAAAAAATAAATGTACATTTGCAAAACGTTCTTGGGCATATAAGCGTTTTAATCATAAAAAGCTAAAATCAAATGAAGAAAATCAACATTTTTTTGCTTGTTCTCTTGTTTCCTTTTTTTGTTAGAGGAAATGAATTGGAAGAATTGTTGCAACGATGCAATGAGGTGTATAATAGTATTCAAAGTGCATATTACGAATCGCATATAAGCCAAAAACAAGGTAATCAAAGGACAGAATTTATTCAGAAAGTATATATCAAAAAGAATAATTCAAGAACGGGATTGCCGATGTTTAACCTCACTCAATCAAGAAACAACAAAGAGGAATTTCAACAATTTTTCAATAATAAGCAATTCACCATTATCGATTTTGACGAGGGAGTTGCTTATCAATATGAGAGAGAAGACAGAACAAAATATCTTCAAATGATTAACCAAACGGTTTTACATCCTTATGTGTTTTGTAAAACTCTATTCAAAACTCCTCGTGGTAAACACAAATTAGAATTGATGAAAGATACGATTATCGGTTCTGTATCTTATAAACGTATAAGTAGAACTTGGAAAGAGGTTGATAGAGACATACAAGATGTTTTTTTTATCAATTCCCAAACTTATATTGTGGAAAGACAACAAAGCGTAGCAACAAAGCAGGATATCGATTCGGGACTTTCGGTTCTCAGTTTCGATATAGAATATAAGGATTTCAAAAGTGATGTGGCTTATTTTGATGATCGTTTTGTTTATAAAAGAAATCAGATGCCTTATACTTTGCAATATATGTCCTATTCGTCATTAAAAAAAGAGTGGAACGAGCAAGAAAAGAGTCAAAGTTCATTGGCTTATGGCAGTGTGGCGGAAGATTTTGTTATAACGGACTGTTACGGTGAGAAGATTGATAGTAAAGAGCATAGAGATAAAGTTTTGGTTGTGGCGTTCTATTATAATATATGTTCTCCTTGTATGTTGATGTTGCAGGATTTGGAACGTTTGTATCAGAAATATGAAAACAAAAAGCTAAAGATTATTGCGATAAATCCAATCGATAATAAACAAGATGATTACGCACTGAGGTTGTTTGCAAAAGATAGAAAATTGGATTATCATTTGTGTGGAGTCAAGCGAAATACGATGGAGGTTGGCTATCTTGTTTATTCTTATCCTACAGTTTTTGTTATAGATAGAAAAGGTCGCATACAGTTTTCTCATCAGGGCTATAATACATTGTTTTTTCAAAAAGTGGATAAAGTACTCAAAAGATTGCTGTGAAGATTCTTGGTTGACAAAGACCGAACCTTTGAGTAAAAAACTTTTTGTCAAACATAGGCTTATCACTTTTTTATTGTAATTTTGCAAATGTTTTCAATAAACAAATTAATCGAATATGAATAAAATGGTTGTAAAGAATACGGCTAAGGCATTGATAGCTGCGGTTCTTATATTGGTGATGTGGATATTTCAATACTATCCGGAAAGTGTTGATTTCAAGTTTTGGTTGGGTTTGATCGTTGTTTTAGGGATACTGATTTACCTAATCATTTTAATCGTTTCTTTGAGTAGAAAAATTGTAAGCCTGCAAAAAAACATCGAAGAAGAGATTCCGATAGAGCAAAATAAGGAGTAAAATCATAAATAAAGCAGAATAGAATAGGAAGTGCAAATTTGGCTTCCGTGAAATTTTATTGTATAAAAACAAAGTAAAAAATGAAGAAAAAAGATTTGGTTTTCATTGCAGTATGTGCAATTGTGTTGGCGATGTTTTTTGTAATCGAGCCGTTGAATAAATGGTTTATGGATTGGAGTAAGGCAAGCGATTGGCGTTATTTTGTGTTGGCGTTTTTGAAATTTGGAGTGCTTGCAACGGTTGGAGAATGCATTGGTCTTAGAATAAGCAAAGGAGTTTACAATCAGAAAGGTTTCGGAGTTCTTCCTCGAGCTTTGGTGTGGGGAATCTTGGGAATAGGTATAACAATTGCAATGACGGTGTTCTCAAGTGGAAGTTTCAAAGTGTTGAATTACTTCGGGCTTGACATAGCTCCTGCAACCATTTCATCAGAAGGCTTCGGGGTTCAATTGATATATGCAATCACCGTATCCGTTCTAATGAATACTTTCTTTGCTCCAGTGTTTATGACGGTGCATAAAATAACCGATACGCACATTCTTAATACAGGTGGAACGCTTAAAGGATTTTTCACTCCTATTCCTTTTGGTCAGATTTTCGAAAACTTGAATTGGAAAGTTCAATGGAACTTTGTGTTCATGAAAACAATACCTTTCTTTTGGTATCCTGCACATACGATTACTTTTCTTTTACCTGCTCAGTTCAGAGTTTTGTTTGCGGCTTTGTTGGGCGTAGCTTTGGGAATTATTCTTTCGATTGCAAATATGAAAAAGAAGTAATGAACGATTAAAAACGGTTTTTGGATTTCATGAAACAGAAATTGTTGTTGTTGATTTTCGTTTTGTCCGGATTTTTCTCGAATGCACAAGAACGAAAATTTGATTTTGAATTTTACGGTTGGGTAAGCCCGCAGTACTATCTTAATTCCAGACAATGCGTTGAAGGAAGAGATGGATTGTTGTGCCTTTATCCAGCAGCACCTGCTATAAATGCTTACGGCAAAGACCTAAACGCAGTATGGAATCACAACTTCTCTGCATCGATGACAAGAATCGGAACACGTATCTTTATGAACGATGTATTTAATGCAAAAGTTGTTGGAACGATTGAAGGAGATTTCACAGGGCAATCAGATGCCAATATACACCTTCTTCGATTACGTCAGGCAAATGTAAAAATGACTTGGTCAAAACTTGCATTGACTTTCGGACATGGTTGGAATGTGTTTTGTGTTCCTGAAATGATGCCGAGCATGCAAGAATTGAATAACGGAGCTCCTTTTCATCCTTTTTCGAGAGTTAATCACATAAGAGCAGATTACCGTATTGCAAAATCGCTTACCCTTGTCGGTTCATTGGGTTGGCAAAGGGATTATGCTTCTATTGGAGTTGATGGTAGCAGAGATTACAGACAATTAAACAGATCGATGATTCCGGAACTTAATTTCCAAATTCAATTCCGTCAAAACGGTCTTTTGGCAGGATTGACTGGCGAAATGAAAACATTGAAACCAATTCTTGAATATGATGAAACTGTAACAAGTTTTGCCGCGAACGCATTTGTGAATTACAGAACAAAGAATTGGGATTTCAGATTGCAAGCTGTGTATGGTGAAAACTTGAATGACTATTGTATGTTGGGCGGTTATCAGCAAGATGCGGACTTTACAAATGTTGGTAATCCATATTCATATATTCCGACTCTCACTTCAACAATATGGTTTGAAGTTTCATATTTAGGAAATCAAAAAATCACTCCTGCTTTCTTTGCGGCATACGCAGATCATACAAAGAGTGAGAAAGACGGATTGGTGAATTGCGGTTCAGGAATGAATGTTGACCATGTTTATCGCATAGCTCCGAGAATCGATTTCAACTTTACAAAAGATTTCTTTTTGTCTGCGATTGCTGAATACACGAATGCTCATTATTTAACTGACAAAATGGACGAATCAGTCGGTAATTGGCGTTTGGGAATCACCCTTATGTACAAATTCAGTAACAAATGAAAATACGCTTTTCAAAATACCAAGGAGCGGGGAATGATTTCATACTGATAGATAACAGAACGCAAAAATTAAAACTTGAAATCAACCAAATCCAAAGGCTGTGTCATCGCAATTATGGCATAGGAAGCGATGGCTTAATCTTGTTGGAGGAAAGTTCTACGGCTGATTTCGATATGCAGTTCTTCAATCCCGATGGTTCAAGCGGTATGATGTGTGGCAATGGTGGCAGATGCGTAGTTGCTTTTGCCAATAGCCTGAATTTGTTCAAAGAAAGATGTGTATTCAATGCCCCTGATGGTTTACACAAGGCTGAATTGATTGATGGACAAGTAAGATTGCAGATGATGGATACTGAAAATCCCATAGTGTATCCTGATGGTATTTATATGAATACAGGAACGTCGCATTTCGTTTGCTTTGTCGATGAGGTGGAACAAACAGATGTTTTTCTTTTAGGAAGAAAGCTCCGATTCGATGAACGATTTGCTTCCTACAAAGGTGCGAATGTGAATTTTGTATCCATAGAAGGTGAGAACGAAATCAAGATTCGAACCTACGAAAGGGGAGTCGAGGCAGAGACATTGGCGTGTGGAACGGGCATAACAGCGTCTGCAATTGCTTACAGCTTAAATCAAGATCGTCCGAATGGAGAATATGAAATCAAAATCAACTCTAAAGGCGGTAGGTTGAGAGTTTGTTTTACCAAAAACGCAAATAAATTTACTCAAATTTGGTTGCAAGGCGGTGCAGACTTTGTTTTTGAGGGTGAAATCGAAATCGGCTAAAACGTTTCTTGATTTCAGAAAATTAAAACAAAGATTCGTTCGACTGAAATCAAGAAAGAATTTTCTAAAACAAAGAATCATTTAAGCAAAATAAAGAGTTGTCAAATCAAAATCGTCAACAGACGAATTGATTTGGCATTTTTTATTTGCTTCTCAAGAATACGATAAATTCGATTGCGAAAGAGACGATGTAAGATGCGGTTGCAGTTATCGCAGCTCCCATTATACCATAACGAGGTATGAGAGTGAATCCGAGAATCAAGGTTACGGCTAAACCAACGAAAGATGCAATGGTTGTAGTCTTGAAATTGCCTCTGGCGTATAGGTATTGCGTAAAATTGCTTGCGGTACTTAGTAATACGATTCCAAATCCCAACATTCTGATTACGTCTCTCACCTGTGCGAATTGGTCTCCGAAAACAAAGCAATAAACATCTGTTGGAATCAAAGCAAAAAACAATACCGCCAAAAGGGTGAATAACCCATTTATAAGACTCATTTGCCAGGTTAAACGTTTGCTTTGAGTTTTGTTTTCGTTGTTTGAAAGATGCGAATATTGAACCAAGGCAAGTGATGTGCCAAACAACATTATAGCTTCGCTGATTGAGATTCCGTTTGAGTAGATTCCGACAAGGCTTTCCCCACAATAAAAACCTATTATATAGAAAGACAAACGGTAATTCATGCTTTGAGCAATCGAACCGGCTTGTTTGGTCGCTCCAAGCTTGAAAAGAAGTTTTGAAAGTGCAAGTTTTTCTTTGGTGTTTTCAGCATTAAGTGTTTTATAATCATCTTTCAAATAATAAATTCCTAAAATCGTAGAAAGCAAATAGGCAACTGCCATACCGATTACGCAATCCGTTACGCTGTCAAAAAGAGAAAAGAGATTCAAAACAAAGATGTAGCCAAGTGAAACAAGTGGATAGATTAGTTTTACGTTGTTTGCCTTCTTTATTTCTTGTTTTCCGAGTAATATGAATTGATTTACCTCACTCAAAGCGGCAAAAACGCCTATCGCTATGCTGACAAAAATATATTCTGTGGCGATTTGGGGAATGCAAACAAATATTAAAGCAGACAAAACAGCCATTGCCAAAATCCAAACAATGGAAACAAATAGCAAACTGCCATTATGCTTGCGTGGAGTGAGGTATATGAGTGTTGAATTGCCAAGAAGGGTAAACAAAAGCAGCAAAAGATATATGTTATAAACGATTAAAGCCTGCTCTCCTTTGCCTTGCGAACCCAAAATCTGACTTACAAGGATTATTGTCAGAAATCCGAGAACTGCACTCGAGAATTTGGTTATCAAAGTATTGATTATATTTCTTAGCATAAAGATTCGGTCTGTGGATTGCAAAGGTAGTTATTTTTAATGATAAATTCGTACTTTTGCAATCAAGGTTTAGTTTTTACGGATATGGCAATTAAAGCATTTTTATTTGATTTTGACGGAGTGATCGTTGATACGGAACACTATTATACTGAGTTTTGGGCAGAACAAGGTAAGATATATTTCCCTGAGTTGAAGGATTTCGCATTGATAATAAAGGGGCGAAGTCTCAAAACCATATATGACGAATATTTTGTCAATATGCCGCAAGCTAAAATCGACATTGAGAAGGCTTTAATCGAACAAGAAAAATCCATGGTCTATAATTACATTGACGGAGTTGAGAACTTCCTTTCACAAAGTAAAGAATTAGTAAAGGTAGCCTTGGTTACGAGCAGTTCGCAACGTAAGATGGAAAATGTGTATAGGGAATTGCCAGAAATTAAATCAAAGTTTGATGTCATTGTAACGGCAAATGATATTTCCAAAAGCAAGCCTAATCCGGAATGTTACCAAAAAGCAGCTGAGCGACTCGGGCTTTCGGTTGAAGAATGTATTGTTTTTGAGGATTCTATCGCAGGAGTGGTTGCCGGAAAAGAAGCCGGAATGAAAGTAATCGGCTTGGCAACAACTGTTGATAAAGAAACATTGTCGCAATATGCCGATAAGGTTATAGAAAACTTCGTAGGACTTAAACCAAACGATATTTTGACAGAATCATTTCAATAAACAACAAAATCCAATCTTAATTTCGGTTCTTTGTTGTAATTTTGCATTAAATTGAAATCGGAAATGAAATTAAGCGTTTTTATTCCTTGTTGTGTGGATCAGTTTTCTCCCAAAACGGCTTCAAATCTCATTGGTTTGTTGGAAAGTTTGGGACATGAGGTTCGTTATAATGAATCACAGACTTGTTGTGGCAGATTGTTGTATGATAATGGTAATTGGGACAGTGCAAAATTGCTTGGAGAGAAGTTTATAGATGAGTTTAAGGGTTCTGAATACATTGTGAGTTGTTCAACATCCTGTGTAGGGTATATAAAAAATAACTTCGGGAAACTTTTCTTTAATACAACCAATCACAATTCGTACAAATCGATTCGCGACAGAGTTATGGATATAAGCGAGTTTTTGGTTTCTTTTATGCGAAAAACAGATTTTGGAGTTGAGTTTCCTCACAAGGTAAGTTTGCATTCGAATTGCAGAGGTTTGAATGAATACAATGTAGAGGAAGAAACAAAGCTGCTTTTGCAAAACATAAAGGGGTTGGAACTTACGAATAATAATACGAATCGTTTTTGTTGTGGCTTGGGTGGCACATTCAGCATTCATAATGAACCTGTCAGTACGGCTTTGGCAAAGAAAAAAATCGACGCAATTTTGGAAGAAGGCGCTGAATATGTTGTCAGCAATGATATGTCTTGTCTTCTGCATCTGCAATCTTATATTGACAAACACAAAATAAATCTTAAAACGATTCATCTTGTCGATTTACTTATGTATAACAAATAATCATGGAGCAGATTCTTTATCCTTGGGGACACAATCGTCCGTTTAATGCTTATTCTAACTATTTTAAGAAAAAGTTTGGCACAAGACTGCAAAAGCTAAGCGTGGATGCTGGATTTAGTTGCCCGAATCGTGACGGTACAATCTCAACAGGAGGATGTACCTTTTGTAATAATGCCGCTTTTAACCCATCATATTGTCAGCGATTCAAAGATATAAGAAAACAAATCGAGGAAGGAATAGAATTTCATGCGTGGAGATATAAACGGGTTAGCAAATACCTCGCCTATTTTCAGGCATACTCTAATACATATGCTGATTTGGATGTGTTGAAAGAAAGATACATGCAGGCTTTATCACATCCCGATGTTGTGGGAATTGTGATTGGCACTCGTCCTGATTGCATTGACGAAAATAAATTGGACTATCTGGCTGAGCTTAATAAGGATTATCACGTTATTGTTGAATATGGTATAGAGAGTTGCTACGATCAGACTCTTAGAAGAATAAACCGAGGACATGATTTTGCAACTACGCGTCATGCAATCGAACAAACGGTAAAGCGAAACATTACCACAGGCGGGCATATCATCTTTGGGTTGCCGGGAGAGAGTGAAGAAATGATGTTGAACGAGGCTCCGATTCTCAGTGAACTTGGTTTGCATAGTCTGAAATTTCATCAGCTTTTGTTGGTTAAAGGAACCGCAATGGTGGAAGACTATGAGAAGAATCCAAATGACTTTAACTTTATGTCCTTTGAAAGATATAGCGATTTTATTATAAGTTTTCTTGAACGTCTTTCGCCGAATATAGTCATCGAACGCTTTGCCGGGGAAGTTCCTCCAAGGTTTCAAGCCGGTTATAATTGGGATCTGTTGCGTAATGAAGAAGTTGTGTCTCGTATAGAACAAAAAATGTTGGAATCAAACACTTATCAAGGTCGCTTATATAAACAATAGTGATGTTATTATGAATACTCTTTTTGGCAAAACTTTATCCGAACTGAAAGAAATCTGCAAAGAATTATCTCTTCCCTCATTTACGGCAAAGCAGATTGCAGATTGGCTGTACAAAAAGGACATTCGGACAATTGAGGAAATGACAAACATTTCCTTGAACAACAGAAAAAAATTGTCGGAACTTTATTCTTATGGTCTGACTCAGCCAATTTCCTGCATGGAATCTGAAGACGGGACAAAGAAATATTTATACAAATATGGCGATTGCGACTTCGTTGAAGCGGTTATGATACCTGATAAAGAGAGAACAACATTGTGCGTGTCAACTCAAGTAGGTTGCAAAATGAATTGTCAATTCTGTGCAACGGCTCGCCAAGGCTTCAGACGAAATCTTGATTGCAATGAGATATTAAACATAATCAGAAGTTTGCCTGAGTATTCCCAATTGACGAATCTTGTTTATATGGGAATGGGAGAGCCGTTGGATAATTTTGAAAACGTGATGAAGAGTATCGAAGTTTTAACAGCGGATTGGGGATTTGCAATGAGCGGACGCAGAATCACTGTTTCAACTTCGGGATTGTTGCCAAGACTGAGAGAATTCTTGGATAAGACAAATGTACATCTTGCTGTAAGTTTACATAATCCAATACCTGAAGAACGCGAATTGATAATGCCGATTGAAAAAGCTTATAAAATACAAGATGTTGTTGAGGTTCTAAAAGATTATGATTGGAACGGACAAAGACGATTGACGTTTGAGTATATTGTTTTTGAAGGTTTGAATAATCAGAAAAGGCATGTGCTGGCATTGTTGAGGCTTTTAGATGGTTTGAATTGCAGAATAAATCTGATACGTTTTCATACCATTCCGAACACTCCTTTTATCTCGGCAAATGAACAAAGTATGATAAAACTCAGAGACGATTTGAGTTCAAAAGGTGTAATATGTACGATAAGGGCTTCAAGAGGTGAGGATATACTTGCTGCTTGCGGTTTGTTGTCAACAAAAAAGAATCTTGAAAATGAATGAAATGATACCTGCATGGGTAATAAACAATCACGTGAAAAGAAGAAAGAGCAGAGAGGTTCTTGTAGGTAGTGTGGGCATAGGCGGATTCAATCCTATCAGAGTGCAATCCATGACCAATACAGACACGATGGATACGATGAAAACAGTGAAACAGTGCATTTCTCTTGCGGAAGCGGGATGTGAATTGGTGAGAATCACTGCATCGAATCTGCAGGCGGCGGAAAATCTCTACAATATAAAAAACGAACTTGAAAAAAGAAATTACCGTTTGCCGCTTATAGCCGATATTCATTTTAATCCCAAGGCGGCAGAAGTAGCAGCCAAGATAGTGGATAAAGTAAGGATTAATCCGGGTAATTATACTGACAGAAACGTTGCGAAGTTCGAATATACGGAACAAGAATACAATGATGAACTTCTTAAAATCGCCGACAGATTGCAGCCTCTAATCGAGATATGTAAAGAAAACAAAACAGCGATTCGAATAGGCACGAATCATGGTTCGCTAAGCAAAAGAATAATGAATCGATACGGCGATACTCCATACGCAATGGCTGTCTCTGCAATGGAGTTTGTGAGAATTTGTCAAAAGATGGATTTTAATGATTTGGTTCTTTCGATGAAGTCAAGCAACGTTAAGGTTATGAATTACTCGACTCGTATCCTTGCAGCAATGATGCAGGCCGAGGGATTGGAATTTCCGATTCATCTTGGCGTAACCGAAGCCGGTAATGGTGCGGATGGCAGAATTAAATCAATGTCCGGAATAGGCAGTTTGCTTGCAATAGGAATCGGAGATACGATAAGAGTTTCATTAACCGAAAAACCGGAGAACGAAATCCCCGTTGCGAAACATCTTGTTGATGCTTATGCGTTTATGCCTTTTGAAAGCAACGGTGAAGAACTGGAATTGAAAACTGAGTTTGAAAGGATGAAATTATCATCTGATAATAAGGATTTTATGAATCTTTGTTTTACGAAATCCTTTCTTGATTTCGCTCCAACGAATCTTGAATCCGATTTTCTGAATCTTGATTTGAAAAAAAGCACCGTTGATAAGGCATTGATGTTGTCGAAAAAGAACAATCTTCCGATAAGAATCACGCAAGCAGATTGTGAACTCGATAATGCCAGACTTGCAGGTGATATATCCGCTTTGATAATGGAAGGAGTGGTTGAAAGTGTTGATTTGAAAGATAAACAATTCGAAGCCGATCTTTTGCAGGCTGCGGGTGAGAAAATCTACAAAGCGGAATTTATTGCTTGTCCTTCTTGCGGCAGAACCAAATATGACATTCAGTCGGCTTTGGAAAAAGTGAAGCAAAAGTGCAAACACCTCAAAGGATTGAAGATTGCGGTCATGGGATGCATAGTCAACGGTCCCGGAGAGATGGCTGATGCGAATTATGGCTACATTGGTAGCAGGGAAAACAAGGTTCATCTTTATCGAGACGGAAAATTGGTCTATTCGAACATCGATGAAAAAGATGCAATCGACTTATTGATTTCAATGATTAAAGAAGACGGCAAATGGGTGGAAGAAAACTAACAAGATTGCTTTTATTCGTCTTTGTCTTTGTGATATTGTGCGGTATTGTTTTCAGTTTTACCCGCAATAAAAAGACTAAACAGCCTGACGTACCTTTGAATTGTTCATTCTCTTTGTCGGATGCAATCCCATCGAGCAATGAAAAACTTCGTTCACTTGACCATACATATTATCAAATCGGTTACAGTCAGCAACACAAACAAGCTTCATACGTTGCTTATCTGCTTACGGCTGACATGGTTTCAAATAATGAAAATGCAAAGCGGGGAGGGACTAAATTCAAAAAAGACCCTTTGTTGCGTAAACATTATTCGATATCGGACGATTATAAAAATTCGGGATACGTTCGAGGACATCTTTGTCCCTCTAAGGATATGTGTTGGTCGTATCCTTCAATGAAAGAAACCTTTTATATGTCCAATGTGTCGCCTCAATATGAGAAATTCAACAATGGGCTATGGAAAAAACTGGAAAATCAAGTGAGAGAATGGGCTCTTCAAAACGATAGTATAATCGTTATAACCGGTCCGGTCCTAACAACGAAAAAAGCCGAGATTGGCAAAAACAGAGTCAGTGTTTGCAGCAAATTCTATAAAGTAATCATAGATGTATCATATCCTTCTTTGAAAATGATAGGTTTTATCATGGATAACACAAATCTTAAAGGAAATATAGTTGCACAATAAAAGAAGTGGAGCAAATAAGCGGGTTGGATTTCTTCCCTTCGTATGCCGAGGATAAAATTGTGGATTCATTGGAGAAGAATATAAATGTTTCTTTGTGGAAAACTCAAAAATGATGCTTGCATGAATTTTCTTGAATACATGTGTTAAATATTACGTTCCAACATATACTCAAATATTGTGAAAAAACGTTTGATGGAAACAAAATAATTGGTGATGAAAATAGTGAATTATTTCAGAAAGAAACCATCTTATTTGGTTGTATTTTGTTTGACGGTCATTTATTTGTTGTTTCTGAGCATCAATCCCGTATCTGATGCTTATTCGAACGCCTATTCATCTTTGTGGGGTAAAGAATTGTTGCGACCGCATCATCTTTTATATTGCTTTTATGGCAGATTGATTTTGAAGATTTTTGCTTTTGCTCAATTGGAACCAATTGTTGTTTTGCAGATTTCAAATGCCTTGGTTGCAGGAGGCTGTTTATTGGTGCTCAGACGAATAATCAAACGAATCAATCCTGAAGAGAAATTTATAACCTCTTCCATTTTGTTTTGCGGAGCCTGCTTCGGATTCATGCGATTCGCAACAGACAATGAGTGTTATATGATTCCATTGTTTTTTAATCTGCTTGCGATATACTATGTTCAAGTTTTTCTTATACGAAACTCATATTCGAGAATGCTGAAAGCTGCAATATCACTTGTGCTTGCTTGTTTGTTTCATCAGATATCAATTCTTGTTTGGTTGTCTGTGGCAGGTGTTTTAGTATTTAATCGTAACAAAAAATACATTCTTTGTTTTCTTGCGGTAAGTCTTGCTATTCCTGCTGTTTATGTTGTGAGTGTTTACTCGTTAAGCGGAGAAGTATCGGTGAAATCCGCAATTGAATTTGCATTAACCGACTACATGAACGGTACTGCACAGATGCCTCAAGTGAAGCAAGTGTTGGTTTTGTCATTTGTCAGTCTGATTCGTACTTTTGTTCAAGTGCATGGATATATGTTTGACTTTGTAAAAGACAATCTTGCAATCAGTATAATAGTCATTGCAATGGTTGCTTGTTTTTTTGTGTTTGGGTGCATTGCGTTTGTAAAAGACAAACACAGAATGTTGAAATTGTTTCATGAAAGAAGATTCGTGAGAATGTTATGGGTGTTACTGATTTTTACATTTTGTTTTGCGGCGTTTTCAAACGGAAATGCGGAATTCATGACAATGATACCGTTCCTTGTAGTTATGTTGCATGCATATTATTTCAGTTGTCATAAACCTCTTATTTTGCTCGGATTATCTCTTCTGCTGTGGAATTTTACTTTTGCTTTGTATCCACTCGGACGAATCAAAATGACACCTGATTCGGACATTGCTTCAATGATTCGAAATAACGAAAATGCTGTGTTTGTTCTAAGAAACAAAAACATGGTTGAAAATATATGTTTGTACAAATATGGAAAGACTTTTGATGTAGCTTTGAATCATGCGTACAAATACACAAAAGAACAATATGTTACAGACAAACAAGCTGGTAAAACCATAATCACAGACATTATAGGAGGAAAAGAATCAATCAGTAGGGGAAGTTTGATTGAGGATGTAAAAATTGATTTCGGAGATTTGAAAAATCGTAAGATTCTAATAAATTTTGAGTCTCCTATGTGCAAAAGAATCGTCTGTGAGTTGTAAAATAAGATAAATAGAACTAACTTTGCAAACTGAAAAATAAGAAATAAAATGGAAGAATTGGTGATTGCAACGCATAATAAGCACAAATTGGACGAGATTCAAAAGCTTTTGGGCGACAGAATCAAACTTATAAGTCTTCGGGATTTGGGTTGCAATGAGGATATCCCTGAAACAGGAACCACACTTAAAGAAAATGCTTATCAAAAAGCCAAATACGTTTGGGAAAAGTATAAGAAAAATTGCTTTGCCGACGATACGGGACTCATGGTTGAAGCTTTGGACGGAGCTCCCGGCGTTTATTCTGCACGTTATGCAGGAGAACATTGTTCGTTTGACGATAACATAGATTTGTTGTTGGAAAATATGGAAGGAAAAACGAATCGAAATGCGAGATTTGAGACAGTGATATGTTTGATTCAAGATGGAAAAGAGCAATACTTCGAAGGTAGATGTGATGGTTGTATTTTGACTGAGCGTTATGGTAGAGGAGGATTCGGATACGACCCTATATTTATGCCAAATGGGTATGGAGAAAGTTTTGCCGAGATAAGCATGGAAGAAAAGAATAAAATATCACACAGAGGTAAAGCAACCGCTAAACTTATTAAATATTTATTGAAATAAGGTGATGAAAGATTTGAAGGAATTCAAACAAGAAGTTGTTTATAATGCGGCAGAAGCGATGTGTTTGGCTGCTTTGACTGCACCAAAGGCAAGAGGAACGGATAATCTCTTGATAAAGATTGCTACGGGTGAAGATATAAAACGATTATCAATCAAATTGGAAGAGTTGCATGAGAAAACGGGGCAGGAGTTTTTGCTTCGAGATTCTCAAAACATACTTCAATCGCAAGCAATCGTCTTAATTGGGAGCAGGATTCAACCTTTGGGATTGAATTGTGGCTATTGCGGTTATCCAAATTGCGGAACAAAACCACAAGACGTGCCTTGCTTTTTCAATTCCAATGATTTGGGAATAGCAATCGGTAGTGCGTGTAGCACGGCGGCTGATTGGAAAGTTGATAATAGGGTTATGTTTTCCGTAGGTTTGGCTGCAAAAGAATTAAATTTGATGGAAGATTGTCCGATTGTGCTTGCGATAGTTTTGTCTGCAAGTGGTAAGAGTGTGTTTTTTGATAGGAAATAAAGATAATTTAGAAATAATAAACTACGAACAAATAAGAGATAGATATGCTACAACTTAATTTAATAAGAGAGAAGAGAGATTATGTTATAGAGCGATTAGGGGTTAAACACTTCAAAGATGCGGAGAGAGTAATCGATGATATAATTGCTTGTGATAATGAGAGAAGAAACACCCAAACACAACTTGATCAACTAAAAGCAGAAGCTAATTCTTTGGCTAAACAAATCGGAGCTTGTTATAAGGCAGGTGATACTGCTAAAGCGGAAGAACTAAAAAAACAATCAGCAATTTATAAAGAAAAGGAAAAAAAAATAGGTGAGAAACTTGCTGAAAAAGAATCTGAGGTTAAAACTTTGCTATTAAGTGTTCCGAATTTACCAAATGAAAGTGTGCCATTGGGAAAAAGTTCTGAGGATAATGTTGTTGAGTATCAAAAAGGAAACATCCCAGAACTTCATGATGGTGCGAAAGAACATTGGGATTTGTGTAGTGAATACGATATAATTGATTTTGAACTTGGAAACAAGATAACAGGAGCAGGATTCCCGGTTTATAAAAGAAAAGGTGCCAAGTTGCAAAGAGCTTTAATCAATTTCTTTTTAGATGAGGCTGAAGCAAATGGCTTTACAGAAGTGCAACCTCCTTTGATGGTTAATGAGAATTCGGCAATGGCTACAGGACAACTTCCAGATAAAGAAGGACAAATGTATTCCATTCCGTTAGATGGCTATTATATGATACCAACTGCTGAGGTTCCGGTAACTAATATCTTTAGAGATACTATTCAGAAGGAGAAAGATCTGCCACTTCAGTATTGTGCGTATTCTCAATGCTTCCGTCGTGAGGCCGGCTCTTACGGTAAAGATGTCAGAGGTTTGAATCGTCTTCATCAATTTGATAAAGTTGAGATTGTTTGTGTGGATACACCTGAACATTCTTACGAACAGCTTGAAAAGATGAAGAATCATGTTGCGGGATTGTTGGAGAAATTGGAATTACCATATAGAATATTGCGTTTATGTGGCGGAGATATGTCTTTTACTTCTGCTATAACTTACGATTTTGAAGTTTGGTCGGCTGCACAAAAACGTTGGTTGGAAGTAAGTAGTGTTTCTAATTTCGAGACTTACCAATCGAATAGAATGAAATTAAGATACAAAAACTCCGAAGGAAAGACTGTTTTGGCTCATACTTTGAATGGTAGTGCTTTGGCTTTGCCTCGAATTGTTGCTGCGTTGTTGGAAAATCATCAAACACCAACAGGAGTGAATATTCCAAAGGCTTTGCAAAAGTACACAGGATTCGAAAAAATCGGATAAAGATTTTATAACGTATTTTACGTTAATTTAGAAAAGAGGATTGTAGAAATACGATCCTCTTTTTTTTCTTTTGAAAATCAAATTGTTAGAAAGGTGGTGGCGAAACGCTGTTTCAGTAGATTGTTTCTTTGATTCAGTAAATTGTTTCTTTGATTCAGAAAAATCTTTCTTTGATTTAAACAAGTCGAATGAAGATATGTTATTGCTAAGCGAAAATATATTCTTAAAAAGTTAAAAAGCGTTGGTTTTAGACCTTTTTATAATCTAACTTTTTTGTATCTTTGCCATTCAGAATTAAAAACATAGAAAATGGAAAACTTATACGAAAAACTTGGAGTTATTCCGCAAGATAAACTAAATAAAACAAAAGATTATATTCATCAATACATAGGATTGCGTTTGACGGCTTTGGGCGTTGAAATGGATACAGATGGCATGAGCGATGAACAGAAGAATTTTATCGAATGTCTAAAAGGTCTTCTTTCAAATTACAAAGAGCGTGAAATCCTTTATGATAACAATCTCTGTCCTGCAGATGAAAGAATTCAAAACTTCTTTGATGGTTATTTTGCTACTGTTAAAGGTGTTGAGGATATTAAATTGCCGATTCGTACTTTCACTTTGGACTCTTATGGTATAGCACGCGAATTGTCGCTTCCAAAAGGAAAAGATGAGTATTTGTCGGAATATGTATCATCTTACAGAACAAAACAAGGAGTGTTGCATAATCCAAAGAACGATAGGCGAACAACTAAAGGTGTTTTTCATATTGTTGAAGGTGGTTTGCCGATTCCGGATGATAAAAAAAGCGTTCCTATCCACACAGCAAAATATCTTTTTCATAAAGCATTTGCAGAAACAGGTGATATAATGGAATTGCCGTTTACATCTCAAAGCGAGAAGAATGTGCATTTGTTTGTTTCACTCCTTCTAAAGCCTATTGTGTGTCCAAAGGTGGATGGTGTGAGTGAAGAGAAGAATATGGAAATAAGATTCTTTGCACCAGGTTCGTTAGTATGTAATTTGGATTTTGTCGAAAGCATATTCGGAAATGGTGGAAGCCCATATCACATTAGCAATGATTCGGCTTTGGATATTGAACATTGGACAGGACATACAGGATGTATTATCTTGGCACCGCAACTTACAAAACTAACCAAAAAAGAATGTGGATTGCCTCATGTGAGCAAAGCAACCGAAAGACAAAAAAGAGATGGAATGTGCTGGGAAAATGAGAACGAACTTTACAATGACGGACAATCGTTCAAACTTTGCGTTCGTACTCAAGATGGCGTTATTGCAACAATCATAGCTGATAATTATTTCGGCTATAGCAAGAAAGAAGTAAAAACTATGATTGGTTACTCGGCAAATATCTTTGGGGTAGCCGAAGAAGAACACGCAGGAGGAGCGTTAGTCTTTCCGGGATATAATCAAGGTGATACATACTTTGCTAATCCTATGAAAGTGAAAAATACCTTTGCCGATGTAAAAGCAAATTGTCAGGCGTTCATAGATTTCAAAGAAGAAGGTTATGGAATAGATAAGAATTTCCCTCATATTTATTATCTTCCTGAAAATACTACCTTCAACGTTCCTGTTCAGGAAATAAAATGGAAGAACACTACAGGCGAACATACCTTGAAGTTACTGCCACAACGAGTTTATATCTTGCCGAATGGAAGTAAGTTTAGAATGGAAGGATATAGTGGAGCGTTGAATTATCGTCTTGTAGAGATAGTTGGAGATGGATTATTCTGTCATAAACCTTGTACAGTTAGTGGTGGCGGAAAGTCAGAGATAAGTAAATCGATAGCAGATGCGATATTAGGTGGACCATTCTTTATAAAGGATTTTGAAAAAGACTTTGCAAAGGTAGAAGAGATTATAAATTATGACTATTCTAAGCGTTATAATGCGTTGAAAGATGATCCGATTCCATATAGCCGCAGTTTCTTGAACTCTCGTCGTTCTATGGGTAGTGTAATCAAGCTTTTGACACCTTCAAGTGAATATACAGATGAATACAATAAGTGGTTGGCAGGACTTCCTCAATACATAAAAGGTTTAGCGTTTATCATAAAACGATTCTACAAAGATGAATGGGGAGGAGAGTGGAAAAAATACTTTGGAGTTGATATTCTGAATGGTACACCTGGTAATGAATTGAAATTTGGTGATAAAAAGATATTCGCACGTTACCTAAGGGTTGGATTTGCTGAAGATGACACATGGAGAACATTCAAACTCCGTCAAGACTTTGTTCATTCGGATAAAGTACAAATGGAAGATGATATAAGCGCATCAACAGTTGTTCCGTCGAGATTGTTAAGCAATTTGGGAAAATCATCAGACAGAGAAAGCGTTAAACTTGTTGAGAATTGCGAATACAGATTCTTCCAACGCCCTGACGATGCGGTGATAAGAGGATACGATAAAAAGGCTGAGTTAGACTTGTCTTCTCCAAATACTTTCATATCTAATTACGAGCCTCTTTCAACAGAAGATGCTCAAGAGTTGGTTGAGGACGTTATCAACTTCGATCAGTTTACCGAACCGATGAGAGATATGATTAAAGAGGTAGCACAGAAGAAGGATTGTAAGTATTTTGTTTCTTCAGCACACCCTCGTTTGGTTAATGGCAAGCCATCGAAGAATGTTCGCTACCTTCAAACTCGCAACGACTTGATTCACCCAGAAGAAAGGTATATTGCAGAAGTTGGAATAAGACTTGCAAGAAAATTAAAGCCAAACGATCCTCTTTATATACCTGTTAATTCAGTTCTTCCGGGAAGACGAAACAACAGAAAAGAAGAAGGAATCCGTCCACTTGCGGTTTACAACCCTATTCATTATCAAGAATTGCCTGAATTGTTTATGGATTTCATTTGTTCGCTAACAGGAAAGAGTCCATCTACAACAGGAGCAGGTAGTGAGGGTGCATTGACAAAGGCTCCTTTTAATGCCTTGTGTGCAGTTACAGATTTGAATAATGCTTTAGTATCATTCATTCTTACAGGTTATGATGGTTTTACAACACCTGCGGGATATATAGGAAGTAAATACAGAATAGATCACGATTTATCTCTTTTGACTCCGGAATTATGGGCAAGACTTTCTCAAGAAGAGCGTTCGCCTAAGTATATGATAAGTAATGGTTATTTGGAACGAATAAACGACTTTACATACGGAGGAAAAGAAGTGAAGGCATCTGTTTTGGGATATAGAATTACCGAAAAATTCGTCGTTGATTTTTATGGCAGAGTATTCGAAAACCCTAACGTTGTATTTACAGAAGAAATGCTTCGTCCTGAATTGCAATCGATGGATGAGTATGTTGATGGTATCAATAACATTGTTGAGAATCAAAAACGTGTTGCACAGATGTATTTCAATGATGGTAGCGTTGAAGCGGCTGTACCACCGTTGAAGGCATTGCTAAACATTATGGTAAACGGAGAATACGAAGGAATGACAATCGCAAGCGAAGAATTCCGAGCAATGTTTACAAGAGAGAATATGATGGAAAACGATTGGTATGCAGAGCGATTGAGAAACAAACACATAAACGACATAGCTTTGTGGCAGAATCATCAAAACTATCTCTTGGATTTCTTAAAGCATGGAAACAATCTTGGAGAAGAACGCCTGCAAGAAATAAAGGATAAATTGCAAACAGTATCAGAAAGATTGGCTTTTGTGAAGAGTCAGGATTATTACGAACAATTGATTGGTACGATAGGAAAAGACAATCTGTATTTGGGATAAGATTAGAGTGATTACGGAAAATAGAATACAGATAGTAAGAATAGTATCACTGATTCGATAAAAGATAAAAATCAAACGGACGTTTGAACTTGTGAACCCAAGTCGAACGTCCGTTCTTCTTTATTGCATTCCCCATATTCTGAGTGTTTGATCGCCCGATGTAGAGACTATGTGTCTTCCGTCTGGACTCCAATTTGCTGAAGTAAACCTCATGCCGATTGTACCTAAGGTTTTGACAACCGAATATGTGTTTGCGTCCCATATTTTAATGAATCTGCTGTCTGCAAAACTGAGAAAATAATCCCCATTCGGGCTATAACTAACGCCGGATACACGATAGCCGTCGTGCTCATCAAGAATCTGAAGACATTGTCCTGTGTTTGCGTCCCATATTCTTATGATTCCGTCATATCCTCCTGAGATTACCTTGCTTCCATCTTTACTCCAGTTGCAACTTTGTTCACCCCAATTGCATCCGATAAGGGTATGAAGACATTGTCCGGTGTTCGAATTCCATATTCTTAGACTTCCGTCATTCGAGGCAGAGACAAGACGATTTCCATCCGGACTCCAAAATACCTGACAAACGTTTGATGTGTGTCCGATAAGAATTTTGATGCATTGATAATTGTTTGCGTTCCATATTCTGATGTTATGTTCGAGCGAAGATGAGGCTATGTAATTTCCATCGGGACTCCAATCTGCCCAAAGCACTCTTTTCTCAGTTCCTTCCAAGACTCTTTCGCATGAAGCGTCTTTTGTGGTCCATATTCTCAAAGTGCTATCGACTGCAACCGAGACCAATCGGTGTCCTTGTGGGTTAAAGTCTGCCATAGTAACGCAATTTGTGTGTCCGTTATAGGTTTGAATAACCGAACCATTGTTTGCATCCCATGAATGGAAGACTTCTTCTGCCGCAACGCTGATTATGCGACTTCCATCGGGGCTGTAATCAGCATGAAGCATCCATTGAGTCGGATGATTAAAGGTATGAATGCAATCAAATAAAGCATAATCCAAAATATCGTTGATTGGGTCGTTACCTTCCTCGTTATCGCCAATTCCACCTGTAGTATCGGTTTCTGTTTCGGTCGTTTCGCTTTCCGTACTTCCGCCACCGCCGCCGCCGATTCCTGGTTGATGGTTTTGGTTGTTGTTTAGTTCTTCTTCAGTCGGCTCTTCGCATGAGGCAAACAGCATCATACCAACAGCAAACAAACATAGTAAATTCCCTATCTTCATATCGGTGCTTTTTTTCTTAGGTCTCTTTATAGACACTTCAAATTGTAAATTCGTTTGGTAAAGATATAGTTTTTTTTATAAAGAATTAGTTGTTGACTGTCGGTTTTTGGTGAAAATCAAACTGCGTCAGTCGAAAGCTAATAGCCACCTGCACAATGTTAAGGCTTTGTTATGAAATATTAACATTTAATTTAACATTTCTTTAACAAGGTATTTTTTGACTGAATCCCTGTTTCGAAACACTGAAATCAAGCTTTAACAGAGTAAAACAAAGAATCAGAAAACTAAAACGCAGTTTTATTCCAATAATTCTTTGTTTTATTTTTTCAAAACAAGGTTTTATTTCGACCAAAACAGCGAAAAAACAGGCTCGAAACGCTGTTTGGATTGTTTAAGATAAAGAATAAATAATGTAAGTGTTTGATTCTGTGGTATGTGTTAAAGTTTTAAAAAATCGAATATTTGATTGAAGATTGCTTTTGGCGTAAAATTTTTGATTCTGCAAGTTAATAAATATTAAAATCAAAACTTAAAATTTCATAATAATACTTTGTTTTTTCGTTTGTTGATTTTGTTGTGATTTGTCTTTGTAAAACAGTTCGGAAATCAAGTTTGAAAAGATTTTATGTTGATTTATTGCGATTTTGGTTTGTAGATTAAAATATAATACCTATCTTTGTATCGTTTTATTTTTGAGGAAGTTGTTTTGATTTAGCTTTTGAGAGGATATGATTCACAAGATATTGTACTATAATGGTAATGCGATAAACTATCAGTGTGAAGGGCAAGGTGAAGAGACTATTGTGCTGCTTCATGGTTTTATGTTCGATTTGCGAGTTTGGGCACCGCTTGTCTATGATTATATGAGAAAGATTCGAGTTGTTGCAATAGACTTGCCGGGTTTTGGAGAGAGTGATTGTTGTGATGAGGTGCATTCGATGGATCTTATGGCAGATGTGGTCAAAGTTGTTTTGGATGAAGCGGGAGTGAAAAAATGCGTTCTTGTCGGCCATTCCATGGGTGGTTATGTTGCATTGGCGTTTGCAGAACGTTATCCCGAATTGCTGAAAGGACTATGCCTTCTTAACTCTCATGCTCTTGCCGATGGTGAAGAAAAGATTAAAAACCGTCAAAGAATGTGTGATATTGTTGCGGCAAACCGTGCGGGATTTATTGTGAACTTTATTCCGAATCTTTTTGCAAAATGCAATCGTGATATTTTGGATGAAAGAATCAAAGACCTTCAAGAATATGCTCTTTACAGCAGTACAAACGGAATAATTGCGGCAATTCAGGGTATGATGCAAAGAAAGGCAAGAGTGGATGTACTTGGTAGTTTGAAAATACCGGTATTGTTTGTGGCAGGTAGGGAAGATGATAGGATAGATACCGATATACTGCTTGCACATGCAGCAATGACTCCTTTGTGTGAGCTTTTGCTTTTGCCAAATGTCGGACATATGGCACACATTGAGGCAAAGGATTTATTGAAAATGAGATTGCTTTCATTTGTTCATACTTGTTTTGCTCTGTAATCCTACAACAAGCGAATGAAAGACTTTACCAAGGGTAGTATAGGCAGAAGTATTTTTCTGTTTGGTTTGCCTATTATTTTCGGAAATTTGTTTCAGCAGCTTTATATGTTGGTCAATAGTGCCATTGTTGGACGTTGGCTTGGTGATGTTGCACTTGCGGCAGTTGGTGCAGTGTATCCGATTGTCTTTTTCTTGGTTAGTTTGATTATCGGTGTGGGATCCGGAGGCAGTGTGGTGATTTCTCATTTCTTTGGTGCAAAGCGTTATGATAAAATACCGATAGCAATCAGTACTTTCTTTATTTTCCTTATTCTAATGGGAATCGTGATATGTGGTTGCGGTATTGCGTTTGCTCCTTGGTTGTTTGCTCGTTTGGGATTGGCACAAGAGGTTATCGTCTCTGCTGTTCCTTATATGCAAATCTATATGATAGGTATGTTTTTTTCGTTTTGCTTCAATGGTGCGGTGAGTGTGTTGAGAGGATTGGGAGATAGTAAAACGCAACTCTACTATCTGATTGCTACAAACATACTTAATGCAATCCTTTCTTATGTCTTTGTCGCTCATTGCGGATTCGGACTTGCTTCAACTGCATGGGCGTCTGTCATAAGTCAGTTTTTGGCGTTTGCTTTGTTGTTTTTAAGACTCCAAACCACAAATGAGTATATGCGATTCGGTAAACTCAGGCGTTATTTCGAGTTTTCGGTTTTCAGAGAGATTGTTCGCATCGGACTGCCAACAGGAATCCAGCAATCGGTTGTTTCATTGTCTCAAATACTTATTTTTACCCTTGTTGCAAAATTTGGTACTGATGCACTCGCTGCATATTCGGCGGCAAGCAGAATTGAATCGATTGCAATGTTGTTTGTATTGAATTTTGCATCTGCTCTTACGAGTTTTGCGGGACAAAATTATGGAGCGGGGATTTTTGAACGTGTCAAACGAAGTCTTTATTCTTCGTTACGGTTAATGCTATATGTTTCATTGATTACCTTTGTGCTGTTTTTCTTCTTTGCAGACAGCCTATTGGGACTTTTTTCCGATACGGGAAATGTGCAGACTATTGGAACGAGTTACTTAAAGGTTGCAGGTATATTTTGGTTTTTATTTGCTGTTATGAATATTTACACATCTTTTTTCAGAGCTCTGGGACATACATTCGTGCCTATGATAATCAGTTTCGTAGCCCTGTTGCTTATAAGGCTACCTCTGTCATACATATTATCGATTCGTTTCGGTACTGACGGAATTTGGTATGGTGCTCCTATATCTTGGTTTATCGGAGTGGCGATTTATCTGATTTATTACAAGAAATCGAATTGGTTGAAAGCAAAACCATTGAAGCAGGTTTTGCCTTTTGTGATTCTGTTCTGCTTTTCAACTTCAGGAAAAGTCGTTTCGCAGAACACATGCAAGGATTACCTTTCGCCTATGCACATTCCGTTGGGGAGTTCCGGCCATTTTGGTGAATTGCGTTCAAATCATTTTCATTCGGGAATTGATTTAAGAACACAGAGTAAAGAAAACCAATACGTGATTTGTCCATTCGACGGAGAAGTATCAAGAATCAAAATCCAGGTTTGGGGAGGCGGAAAGAATCTATACATAGATCATACCAACGGATTTACGACTGTGTATATGCACTTAAATGATTATTATGGTAAAATAGGAAAGTACGTTCTCGATTACCAATACAAGAATCATTGTTACGCATTCGATCATTATGTTCCCAAAGGACGGTTGAAGCTAAAGAAAGGAGACACGATTGCTTTAAGCGGAAACACGGGCTCAAGTAGCGGTCCGCATCTTCATTATGAAATAAGAAACACTGCAAGTCAAAAAACACTTAACCCAATTCTGCAAGGCTTGAAAATAGGAGATACATTTGCTCCATCGCTTTATGCTTTCAAATTATCGGTTGCCGATGATTATTCGTCGATAAGTGGAAGCGATGAAGTACTTTTTGTAGATTTGAAAAACAAACCAACATTCAAATCAGGCGATACAATAACAGCAAACGGGCGTTTTTATCTCGCTCTCGAGGCTTATGATCGCTCCAACGGCTCTACGGAAAAGAACGGAGTGTTCGACACAAAGGTTTTGGTAGATGGAGAAACCATTTTTCGATATAGCAACAAGGGATTCTTCTTTTCCGAATCTCGTTATGCCAATTCAATAATCGATTATGCTTATTCCAAGACAAACAAGCGTCGAATGCTTTGGACAAAACAGCACGACAATCGTCCGCCGTCTTATGTCAGCTATGGAAATGGCGGAATCATTGAAGTGAGGCAGGGAGAGCTGAAAAAAGTATCAATAATTCTTAAAGATGAAAAAGCAAATCAAAGCGAGTATGCATTCTATCTTAGAGGCGATTTGCAAAATCCAAACATCGGATTGCTTAACAAACTGAATACGGCAGGCGAACGCAAAAACTCTTATCATCTTTCTTGGAATAAGGCAAACAAGGTTTCGTTCCCTGATTCGAGTTCGATAAGCACGGAAGCAGGAAGCTTGTATGAAGATTTGGAAATGAAGTATGAATCTACCGATGGCAGATTTTCAAAAATTCATTGCCTGCATGATAACACCGTTCCAATACATAAAGCTTTCAAACTAAGAATTCGTTACAATGAAAAACTGATTCCGTTCAAGGATAAGGCGATTGTGGTTTCTCTTGACGAGAAAGGCAGGCAGTATAACGAAGGAGGAAAAATCGAAGACAGGAATATGGTTTGCTCGATTAAGAATTTCGGACGTTATACCATTGCAATAGATACAGTGTCTCCTAAATGCAAGCCTCAGAATTTTGTTTCGGGAAAGGCATTCAAAGCAAAAGAAAAGAAAATCATTGTAAAGATAAGCGATAACCTTGCCGGGATAACTTCTTACAATGCTTACTTGAACGGACAATGGATTTTGGCGGAATATGATGGCAAAAGCGGACGCTTGATTATGGATGCGAAAAAACTGAAACAAGGAACAAATAAATTAACCATCAAATTATCCGACTCGAAAAGCAATAGTTCGTCGTTCGATTATACGATTATAAAATAGAATTGAGAATTTGTTTATTTGTCTAATGGTTTGATTTAGTGGGTTTTTGGAAATGCTGAAATGATTCTTTGTTTCGCCGGATTGTTTCTTGATTTCGTCGGATTGTTTCTTTGTTTCAGAAAATTAAAACAGCGTTTCATTAAATCGGCTTAAGAAATGCAAAAAATGCCGAGCTTATAGAAGTCGAGAATCTTAAGATTTGGATTTTTGTTTTTGAGCATACGAAGCATTATTCCTTTTGTCAATTTGAAAAAAAGACGATAAAGTTCTGCAAGATGATATTTTGCCAAAATGTTATAGGCTTTTATGAGTTTGATGTTTCGAAGTGAGTCATTGAACTCGTTTTTTGCAGATAACTTTTTAAGATTTACAACAGCGTTTTGTGTAGATGAGATAAAACTTTCAAAGTTTTTCAATCCCAAATGCTCAACTGGATTGTCTATGTTTTTGAAAGAGAAGTCCGATTTGTCGATTGCGAATTTGAACATAGTGTCTTCATGTCCGTAACCTTTGATTCGTTCTTCGAATCTTATGGTTCTGAAAACCTCTTTCTTCAAACAAAAATTATTGGTAGTGAATATGTTTTCTCCTTGTTTGACTCTGTTTGATTCGACCTTTGTGCCATATTTCCAATGCAGCATGTAGGGCTGTGTAATCTTGTCTTTGGAACAATAAACCGTTCCTCCGCGAACAACGTCTGTTGATTTGATTTCCTCCAAATATTTTTTCAAGAAATCATTTCTTACAATGCCGCTGTCGCCGTCCAAGAACAACAGAATGTCTCCTTTTGCACAATCTGCCAAATGGTTCCTTATTTTTGCTCGTCCGAGATTCTGCGGCATGATTCTGTATTCCACACCTTCCCATTGATTGATTATCTCGTTCGCTTCACATTTCATTGGTGAGCAATCGTCAAATACCAAAATCTCATAAGGAATGGATAATTCTTTTGCCTGATTCAGCAGGTCTGAAATCAGGTTTACACAATTTTCTTCATAGATCGGAATCAGTATCGACAGCATTATAGTAACTTTAATCTTTTAATTGTTTCGACAATTCTTTCTTCTTCGTTTTCCCAACAAAATTCTTGTGCGGCAATTCGGCAATTCTCAGAAAGGGAGTCAAGCAGGCTGTCGTTGGAAAGCAGTTCGTTTATCTGCTTTGCCAATTCCGTCGGGTCGTAAGAGTTAATGAATACTCCCGTTTTGAAGTTGCGGACTATCGGTTCTATTTCTTGCAAAGGTGAAACCAGAACGGGTACGGCTGCATCAATGTATTCGAAAATCTTATTCGGCAAACTGATGGCGTAATTGCCGTTTGTGGGTTTGTCTATCGAGATGGCCAATTTGGCTTTCTTGGTTTCGTTCATCATCTTTTCAAAGGGCAGTCTGCCCAAAAAATGAACTTTATCCTCTATTCCAAGAGTCTTTGCCATGGTCTCCAAATCGGTTTTTATGTCTCCGACTCCCATTATGTTGATTTCTCCATTAACATATTGCATTGCCTCACACAACTCTTCCAATCCGCGTTCCACGTTCACCGCACCTTGCCATACTAAAATGTTCCTTTTGACTGCCGTCGGTATTTTTGTGTTGTTGATGGCGATTTTTGAAGGTATGTTTCTTACGACAAGACAATCAACTCCGTATTCGGATTTGAAATAATCCTTTATCGGATTGCACACGGTGAAAACGGCATTGCAATCTTTGATGCAAAGTTTTTCGATTTTTTTCCATACTTTTCGAGCAAACGGATTGGCTTTTAATTCCGGTACTTGGGTGAAATGTTCGTGTGAATCGAAAATCAAGGGTTTGCGTTTCAGCTTTGCGACCAACCAATTCGGAAAAAGAGTATCCAAATCATTTGCCCAAAGTGCGTCTTGCTTGGAAAAAAAAAGGTAAAAGAAGAGTTTGATATTCAATTCTGCGTAATAAAAGACGTTTTTTCTGAAAAAGATGCTCAGACGTTTGCATTCGTAAGTTTGATTCTGCAATTTAGGACTGTCGGAAAAAGTTCTGCCGATCAGTTTTACTGAAAGACCTGCATCGGAAAGGCTTTTGCATGTTTTCGAAACCCTGTTGTCGCACAATAAATCATTACTTACGCTTACGCAAATCTTATTCATGGTTATGTGAATCTTTGTTTGAAACGGATTCTGCTTTGAAATATTGCTATGAAACTTTGTTTTGTGGAAATAAAGCATGTGATTGCGATTGTGTTTTTTGATTTTGTTGCAATGAACTTTCGTTGTCTTGCTTTGTTTCTAATTTGAATAATGAATAAAACATGATTCGAAGAATTGTCATAAAGAATAGATGGTTTGTATTTATGATTTATTATCAGATATTTATGTTTGTGTTTAATGAATTTTATAGTCATATATAAAAAATAATAAGGTATTTTTGTGCTCTTATAAAAACATTCGGTGTATTTTTGCGTTGTAAAAACAAGATGGTTAAACAAATAAATAAGAATTAAAATGAAAAAGTTAATTATGGTAATCATGGCTGCGTTTGCATTTTTCAGCTGTGAGTCTTCAAATCCTAAGTTGGTAGAATTTTCTCAACTTCCTGCGAATGCTCAATCTATTATAAAAACACACTTTGCCGATAAGGTGATTTCAACAATCTTTTATGAGAATGACTTGTTTGATAAAGATTATGAGGTGCGTTTTGAGGATGGTTCAAAAATCGATTTCGATGGAAATGGAGAATGGACTAACATAGAAGTGAAAAATAATGGTGGAGTGCCTGTCGGTGTAATTCCTTCTGCAATCAATTCTTATGTGTCAAGCAAACATCCAAATCATTATGTGATTGATATAGAAAAAGACTGCAGAGAATACAATGTAGAACTGAATAACGGTATCGATATGGTATTCGGTAAGAATGGAAACTTCAAACGTTATGACGATTAAGTGAATATTCCAAATTAATTAGACAATCAAAGGAGGCTTTTGTGGTCTCCTTTTTTGTTTGTCTGCAAATATGTGTTTGGAATGTGAAAGAATATGTGTAAAAAAACTTTTGAAGTACTTTGTTTAAGTTGAAGATTATTTGTAATTTCGCAAACTGATAAATAGTGTTGAATTTATTATGTTTGTACTTTACAAGAAAGAGTTAATGTCTTTTCTTTCATCTATGATAGGCTATTTGACAATAGTTGTTTTTTTAATTGTCAATGGTTTGTTTTTGTGGGTGATTGGGGGAGATAGTAATGTGTTTGATTATGGTGTTGCAAGCCCCGATGGGTTGTTTATTTTGGCTCCATGGGTCTTCCTTTTTCTCATACCGGCTATTACAATGAAAATGTTTGCCGAAGAAAAGAAAAATGGAACAATTGCTTTGTTGCTGACCAAACCGCTAACCGATTATTCAATAATAATAGCTAAATTTTTGGCAGGCTTAAGCCTTGTTGTCGTTTCGGTTTTACCTACTTTAGTTTATGTTATCACAATTTACCAACTTGGTTTGCCAAAGGGGAATCTTGATTTGGGAGGTATAATGGGCTCTTACATAGGATTGGTATTCTTAGGTGCAATATTCGTTTCAATAGGCGTTTTCTGTTCATCGATAACCGATAATCAGATTGTTGCTTTTGTGTTGGCTGTTTTCTTTTCCGCTTTTATGTACATAGGATTTGAGTATATGTCTCGCATACCTGTTCTTTCTGATGTTGATTTGTTTATAAAGTCTCTTGGAATCAGTCATCACTACAGCTCAATCAGTCGAGGGGTTATTGATACGAGAGATATCATATATTATTTGAGTGCAGTAGGATTTTTCTTGCTTTTGACAAAATTGAGTTTAGCAAGTAGGAATTGGGAAAAGTAATAGTTTGAATTTGAAAATGAAAAAATCTATAAGCAAATTTTTTAAGACGATTTTCAAACCGACAAGCGTAAAAGCAGATGTGAAACGCTCTCATCTTTTGCAGTTGTTGTTAGGTTTGGTTACGATAATTTTTATCAATGTTTTGGGTTATTATTTCTTTGCTCGGATAGATCTAACTGAAGAAAAAAGATATAGTTTGTCTGTGTCGACTAAGAAATTGTTGAAAGAAATAGATGAAGTTGTGTTTGTGCGTTGCTATCTTGACGGAGATATGCCAGCCGAATACAAGGCTTTGAAGAATGAAACAAAGGAAATGTTGGATCAATTCAGAGCCTACAATCCTAATATAGAATACGAATTTGTTGATCCGAATGGTTTTGAAAACAGAACTGAAAGAGATGAATTTTATAGGCGACTTTTCGAAAGAGGACTCAGCCCCATAAATATAAAAACCACTAAGTCAAATACGCAGGTTCAACAATACATATTTCCATATATAGATATCGTTCATAAAGGTCGTACATATATTGCACCGTTATTAAGTTCTAAAAAAGGTGTTGCAGGAGAAGGAATTATTGCCGGTTCGATTGAAAATCTGGAATACAATATTTATTCATCTATTCGTTCGATTGTAAATGCCAAAAAGGATAAAGTAGTCTTTCTTTATGGGCATGGAGAGTTGCCTGTTGAGAATATATACGATTTTGTTTCTTCTTTGAGCGAGTATTATGAAGTGGATTCGATAACAATTAACGAAAAATTGAATTCTCTTACTGATAGAATTTACGATACTGTTGATTTGAGCAAGGTAACCATTGAGAACAAGTACAAATGTATGATTGTGGCAAAGCCGACCTCGATTTTCTCCTACAAAGATTTGTATATAATCGATCAATACATAATGCACGGAGGAAAGGTTTTGTGGTTATTGGATGCTTTGAATGTTTCGATGGATAGTTTGCAAGCCCAATCATCAACTGTTGCAATATCTAATTTTACAGGTGTAGATGATATTTTATTCCGTTATGGAGCGAAGGTCAATACAAACTTGATTATGGATTTGCAATGTGCAAAAGTGCCGATTGTGACAGGACAGTATCAGGATAATATGCCACAAATGAGTTATTATCCTTGGAATTTCTTCCCTGAAATACATCCTAACTCCAATCACATAATATCTGATAAAATCAGTCCTGTGAAAATGGAATTTGTTTCTTCGATCGATACTACTGCTTCGCAGGCTGAGAAAACAGTTCTTTTGTATAGTTCAAACGGAACAAGGATTATGAACGCTCCTGTTAATGTTTCTCTCAATATGTTGAAACAAAAACAAGATGCAAAACTATTCAATTCGGGTTCAAAGCCTGTTGCGATGCTTTTGGAAGGTGAATTTGTGTCGGCATTCAAAAACAGATTGACTGCAACTATGGAAGAAAGTACACAAATTGCATTCAAAGATTTTTCGGATACAACTGCGATGATTGTTGTTGCGGATGGAGATATATGTAAGAATGATTTTATAAACGGACAATTGCTTCCACTCGGATATGATAAGTACACAAGACAGATGTATGGTAATAAAGAGTTTTTGGTTAATTGTGTCAATTATTTGTGTGGTGATGTTGATTTGATACCATTACGTTCCCGAGAAGTTATAATGAGAAAACTCGACACGGCTAAAATAGAGAGAGAAAGAACTTTTTGGCAGGTTATAAACGTTGTTGTTCCTGTTGTTATCATTCTTGTACTCGGATTGTTTTTGACAATATTCAGAAAAAAGAAGTATAGTAGAAAGTTTCAGATTAAAAGTACAAAATAAACATATCGAAGGTATATGAAATTGACAAGGAAGAAAAGGAATATCGTAATCTTATCAGTCGTTTTGTTAATGGCGATTGTGATTGCTGTTGTATTGTTGTTGCAAGATGATTCTACGATAGAACAAAACTATAACATAAAAGATATTCAAACTATTACTAAAATAATCATTGATGACAAAGATGAGCGTACTCTTAAATTGGAAAAAATAAACGATAGCACATGGCAGGTTAATGGACGTGCTGCTAATATGAAGATGGTAGAGAGTCTGTTATCTACTTTTAAGGATATGAGAGTCAGAGAACCGATTGCGAGAGCTGCAAGAAACAATATCGTTAAGCAATTGGCGGCAAGCGGTAAGAAAGTGCAGGTTTATCAAAAGGATTATGCAATTGATCTTGGCTTTTTGAAATTGTTTGAAAGAGAAAAGGTGAGTAAGACTTATTTTATAGGCTCGGAAACTCAGGATAATATGGGAACGTATGCTATGTTGAAGGGAGAAGAAGAGCCATGTGTGATTTATATTCCGAGTTTCAAGGGATATTTGTCGAGTCGTTTTTCTGCAATTGAAGATATTTGGAGATCGCATGCTGTGTTCAAATATAATAAAGATGATATAGCATCGCTTAGAGTTGAAATACCAAATCAACAATCCGAAAGTTTTGAATTGACTAAAAATGGTGATGGTTTCGATTTTGTCCTTTTGGAATCGGGAGCCAAATTGCCTGCATTTGATACGGTAAAGGTTGTTGCGTTGTTGTCAAGTTTGTTTGAGTTAAACTATGAGAGCGTTGCAAAAAACATAGAGCAAGTAGAAAAAGATACAATCTTCTCAAAACAGCCTGCGTTCATCTTTACGGTTAAGAATACCAAGGGAGAAGAAAATCAACTTAAAACATTTTCAAAATTATACGACCCTACAAGCATTGCAGAAGGAGAAGAGGATTTTTATAACATTTTTGACGTGAATCGTTGTTATGGTTTGCATAGCGGAAACAAAGACACGTTGATATTTCAATTTTTTGCCTTGGATCATCTCTTGAAACCGGCAAGCTATTATTTGAAACCACAAAATTAAATCAAAGAAATAATTAAACGAAACAAAAAAACATAAAACTATGAAGTTTATTATACATGGAGGCACTTTGTCTCGCAGTTTGCAGTCAATATCATCGGTAGTTCCTTCTGGAAGAACTATGCCGATATTGTTGAATTTCTTGATGGAAGTTGAGAACGAGGAACTTAAAATCACAGCATCGGATTTGGAAACCACGATTACAGTGAAACTAAATCCAAGTATGTTGGAGCAAGACCAAGTAAACAAGATTGCAATCCCTGCAAAAATGTTTTTGGAAGTCGTAAACAGCTTGTCTTCTCAACAAATAACAGTTGAAGTTAAAGAAAACTACTCAGTAGAGATAACAGCAGGAACTGGTAGATATAAATTGGTCGGTGAAGACCCTGCAAGCTATCCTACAGCTATCGAATTGTCTGACCCTGCTTTGACTACAATTTCATCAAGCGTGTTGGTGAAAGCGATAGGTAAAACGTTGTTTGCTACAGGTACGGGAGAAATGAGACCGCAAATGACGGGAGTATTGTGCGAACAAACACATAACGAAACAATCTTTGTTGCAACCGATGCACATAAACTTGTGAAATATACACGCACCGATTGCAAGAACGATGAAGAAAGAAGCTTTATTCTACCTAAAACACCGCTAAGTCTATTGAATAAACTGTTGTCTTCACACAAAGAGGAGATAATGGTGAATATGGAAAATAACAACGAAAACGTTAAATTTGAATTTGAAAACTATACAGTGGTAAGTCGATTGATAGATGGAAAATATCCTAACTACAATATGGCGATACCAGAGAACAATCCAAATAAATTGATTATAGACAGAGCGATGTTGTTTGAGTCGGTAAAGAGAGTAGCTTTGTTTGCAAATCAAGTGAACAACCAAGTAGTATTTCGTCTTAAAGATAACGAGTTGTTTATTTCTGCAGAGGATACTGATATGGCAACACTTGCAAAAGAAAAACTTAATTGCAATTACAGCGGAGATGAATTGGAGATAGGTTTTAATGCAAGTTTCTTGATGGAAATGCTTAATAACATAGATACAGAGCTATTGTTGATGGAAATGTCTACACCTGACAGAGCAGGAATCATATTCCCATACAAAGAACAAGAAGAAGAAACATCTGAAAACATACTTATGTTGGTCATGCCCGTTATGTTGGTAAAATAAAACAAAAAAATAATAAAAAAAGACAATGAAAAGAGTAATTTATGTATTGGCAGCAATCCTATTGTTATCTACAACAACAGGATACGCTCAAAAGAAAGGCAAAAAAGCCAAGAAAGAAGAAGAAAAAGGCTATGTATTTACAGCCGTTAAAGACAATCCTGCAACAAGCGTTAAGGATCAAAACCGTTCAGGTACATGTTGGTCATACTCAGCTTTGAGTTTCATCGAATCAGAGGTGATAAAAGCCGGTAAAGGTGAAGTTGACTTGTCAGAAATGTGGATAGTACGTAATGCTTACATGGAAAAAGCAGAGCGTTACATCAGATTCCACGGAGCAGCAACATTTGCAGAAGGTGGAGCTTTTCAAGACATACCTTACATCATTAAGAAATATGGTATAGTACCTGAGGAAGTTTACAGAGGTTTGAATTACGGAACAGACCTTCCTGATTTCAGTGGTTTAACTCCAGCTTTGGAAGGTTTTGTTAAAGCTTTGGCAAACGGAAAAGTATTGACACCTAATTGGAAAGACGCTTTGAATGCATTATTAGATTCTTACTTTGGACCAATGCCAGAAAAGTTCACTTACCAAGGAAAAGAATACACTCCAAAATCATTTGCTGCAAGCCTTGGATTAGATTACAACGATTACATAGAAATAGGTTCATTCACACACCACCCATTCTATGAAACATTTATGTTAGAAGTTCCAGACAACTGGTTACACGCACAAATCTACAACGTAACCCTTGATGAAATGATAGCAATCATGGATAAAGCACTTGAAGATGGCTACACAATCGGTTGGGGTTCAGACGTAAGTGAAAAAGGTTTCTCTTGGAAAAACGGAGTTGCAATCGTACCAGATGCAGACAAAAAAGACCTTAGCGGAACAGAAAAAGAAAAATGGGAAAAACTTACTCCAGCAGAAAAAGCAGCAGCAACATATTCATTTGACGGCACTGCAAAAGAAAAAGTCATCACACAAGAAATGAGACAAGAAGGATTTGATAACTTCTCTACAACAGATGACCACGGAATGCACATAGTAGGATTATTCAAAGATGCAAACGGAAACAAATTCTACAAAGTTAAAAACTCATGGGGAGATAGCGGAAAATACAACGGTTACTTCTATGCATCAGAAGCATTCGTTCGCTACAAAACAATAGACATTCAAATCAACAAAAATGCTTTGTCATCTGAAATGAAAGCAAAATTAGGCTTGAAGTAAGAGAATCATTTTTAGGATATAAATAACCCAAGCGGGCGTTTGAACTTGCAAAGTCAAGACAAACGTCTGCTTTTTTTTGCTCTATGTCTCGGATTTAATGATTATATCCCATAAAACAAAGAAATGTATGATTCTCATCAGGATTAAATGAAACAAAACTGAGATTAGAAAGAGATTCTTTCGGTATTGTGAAATTTTAACAAAAATTTTAAGATTTGTTTTTCGGTGTATTTTTGAGCTAAATTGGTGTTTGGAAGGTTGAAAATCAAGTTTTGTTGCAATAAAACCAAGGATTGGAGAATTAAAACAAAGATTCGGGAGAATAAAACAAAGAATTATTCGAATAAAACAGTGTTTTATTTCGCTATAATTCCGAAAAAATGACTCAAAAAACGCTGTTTGGATTGATTGATTCTTAGATTTATTTATTTAGTATCTTGATTTTTAGAGGTTTATTAAAAGTCTGAAAAATTGGATATTTGCCTTAAAGTTTGCATTTGTAGAGAAATTTTTGATTTATCAAGTTAAAAAACGTTAAAATAAAAACTTAAGAATATCAAACAAATACAATAAATGATGTTTTCTTATCGTTTTAGACTCGATGAAAAAGAGAACGAACAATCATTAAGAATGGTTGCAACCGAAATGTTTTTTTAGTTTTTTTATTTCAAAAAACAATTTAGGGATATTATTTATCGTTAAAAGAAAAAGAAGATATTAACCAAACTACATTAAAATACGAAAATGAAAAGATTGTTTTTAACAACCGCATTGCTGACAATGATAGCTTTGACAGCGTGTACGAACAAGAAAATGGAAGATCAGTTGATCAGTCAAAAGGCAATGAATGATTCAATCGAAGCTGTGTTGGCAAGCAAAAACGCAGAGATGGAAATGTTATTTCAACAACTCAACGAAATTGAAGAAAGCCTTACGATGGTTACAAGTAAGTATGCAGACGTTTCAAAGTTGAAAGATAAAACAGGTGAAGTTAATGCAGACACTCGCAGTCGTATCACTGCACAAATACAAGACATCAACGAGATTCTTAATACCAACAAACAAAAAGTTGATCAATTGAATAGTCAATTGAAGAAAAGTGGTAAGAATAACAAGGAATTGACTGCATTTATCGAGAAATTGCAAAGCAGAATAACAGAACAAGAGGAGGAAATCCAATTGCTTACAACCGAATTGCAGAAAAAACAAATCGTAATCGAAAATCTTAACAAAAATCTTGACGAATTGACTAAGCAAAGTCAAAGAAAAGATGAACATATCATGAAGATAGAGGAAGAAAAGAATACTGCATACTACATAGTCGGCACTCGAAAAAATCTTATCGAACAAAAGATAATCAATCGTAAAGGAGGATTCTTGGGAATCGGCAAAAGAAGTGCGGTAAGCAGCGATAGCGATTTGCAAAACTACACAAAGATAGATATACGTAAAGTAACTGAAGTGAAATTATCAGGAAAAAAGATAAAGATTCTTACAAGCCATCCGAGCAGTTCATACAAGATGATTGGAGACTCAAAGAAACCTACTGCGATACAAATAACAAATCCATCGGAATTTTGGCAAAAGAGTAAATTCCTTGTGATTGAAATAGACGATTAAGATATATTGATTTGAATTTTCGGGTTTCATACAAATCAAGTCAAGGGAGAGCGATTTTGCTTTCCCTTTTTGTTTTTCTTATCTATGCAATGAACTTTTATGTTTGCTTTATTCTTCTTACTGAAACTAAGAAACGATTTTCTCTTTTCAAGAAAGAAATTTGCAAAACAAAGAATTGAAAAAATGAAACAAAGATTCGTTAAACCTCTTTCAAAAATCGGTGTTTCTGCTACTTTGAATTACTCAAAGAGATTGCGTTTTTAGAATAATTAAAAAAATGTTTCGTTCTCTCGTGTTTTTTTTGTACTTTTGCGGATTACTATGGTAGAAGAAAAACACTTGATAGACATAAAGAACAAGCGGGCTTCGTTTGAATATTTCTTTGTTCAGACTTTTAGAGCAGGCTTGGTGCTTTGCGGAACCGAAATAAAATCAATAAGGGAAGGGAGAGCAAATCTTTCCGATTCTTATTGCCTTTTTGACAAAGGGGAATTGTGGGTTCATAATCTGCACATTTCAGAATACAGATTCGGTTCTTATTACAATCATGAAGTGAAAAGAAACCGTAAATTGCTTTTGAAAAAGAACGAATTGAGAAAATTGGAAAGTAAAAGCAAGGAAAAGGGTTTCACAATCATACCTACTTTGCTTTTTGTCGATGAAAGAGGATACGCAAAATTGGAGATAAATCTTTGCAAGGGTAAACACTCATACGATAAGCGTGAAACGATAAAGCAAAGAGACAATAAAAGAGAATTGGACCGAGTAATGAAATTTTAATTTGAAAGATTGATATACTTAATTACGGCATAAGAATATGAAAAAGACGATTTTGTTGATTTTTGCAATGATATTTGCCACTTCTGTTTTGGGACAGGGATTTGTAATCAATGGTTTGTTGAAGGGAAGCAAGAAAGGATTGGCTACATTGAGAATTTATTATAAAGATGGCAACGAACAACTTGATAGTTCTGCGATTGAGAAAGACGGAAAGTTCTATTTCAGAGGGCAAATCTTGGAGCCGGTTCCAGCTTTGCTTACTTTGAATGATAAAAGGACTTACAGACTTTACCTTGAACCGGGAAAGACGATAGATGTTAAGTTAAATCCCAAAGGGAAGAAAAAAACTAAAATAGAAGGTTCCGAATTGACTGATAAATGGTTTGAACTCGTAACTCCGAAAAGCAAAGAAGATTACGATGTTCATTTGGAACGTTTGGAAAATTGGGTGATTAACAATCCCGGAGACATATTCTGTGCAGATATAATCGCAACATACCTTGCTTATAAGTGGGATTACGACGATTTATCTCGCAGTTTGAATACCTTAAAAGGAGAAGCATTGAACACTTATCATTATCGTCATTTGACAGAACGCCTTAAATTGATGCAGAATCTTAAAGTTGGTGCGACGGCTCCTGATTTTTCTGCACCTGATATGAAGGGAAAACAGCATAGATTAAGCAGTTTGGTAAGACAAAACAAATATACGCTGCTTACTTTTTGGGCTTCATGGAGTCAAAAAGCCAGAGAAGAAAATCCTGATTTGGTTTCGGTTTACAATAAGTACAAATCGGCAGGATTTAACATAGTCGGAGTGTCGTTGGATGACAATAAAACTGCATGGACCACAGCTGTGGAAAATGATAAACTGCCTTGGATTCAACTTTGTGAACTTCAAGCATGGCAAAGCAAGTCTGCAAAATCATATCTCTTGAAAATGGTTCCGTATAATGTATTAATAGACGAAAACAACAAAATAGTGGCATTCAATCTCAAGCCTTACCAACTTCGAGACAAGCTTGCAGAATTGACAGGCAGCCAAGGATTCGTTTTGGAAGGGGAAATCGCAGGATTGGATGAAGGAGTCATAACATTAGATCTTTTGAAGGCTGACGGTGTTAAGGAAAGAATGAAAACCAAAATAGTGAATGGCGTATTTTCTTTCGAAGGATATGTCGATAGAGTTTGCATGGCGACTTTGAATTTGCCGACACGAAGCGGTAACATCTCGTTCTTTATGGATAATGACAACATACGAATAGACGGAGATTTGAACGATATTGACAATGTCAGCATAGAAGGTTCGGAAAGCAATGATGAGTTCTTGCAAATAGCAAATCGTTGCAACAGACAAAAGAATCCTATGCAATGTTTGATGAATTACGTTTTGGAAAACCCGCAAAGCATTTATTCTCCATTTGTTTTGAGTTCTTATCTCGTGCCTTACTTGAATAATAACGAACTAAGAGAAATATTTTCTCAACTTTCGGGCGACGCAACTCAAATGTACCAATATGATTTGTTAAAAAAGCATATCGCCGAACTTGATAAAGACGAAACCGTTGGAGAAAAGGTTAAAGATTTTTCCCTTTCAGACGTGAATGGAAAGCAAATTAAATTGATGGAATTTGCATCTCAAAACAAATGTACTTTGATTCATTTCTGGGCTTCTTGGGATGTTAAAAGCACTCAATCGATTAAAGAGCTCAGACTTTTGTTCAATAAATACAAATCGGAAGGATTCAATATTATAAGCGTGTCTTTGGACGACGATAGGGCATCTTGGCTGAAGGCAATCAAAGCTTACGGAATGCAATGGAAGAATGTGTCAGACCTTAAGCGTTGGAACAGCATCATTGTCAAATTGTACGGATTGGAATACATACCGCAAAATATTCTTATCGACTCTCAAGGTAAGATAATAGCAAAAAACATCTCTTATGACGACCTTAACCAAAGATTGTTGTTGATGTTGATGAAATAAATCAAAGAAAGAAAATTACGAAATCAAGAAACAATTTTTCAAAACAAAGAAACAAAAAACATAAAATCTGATATGGCAAATTTGAATCTTGTAACTAAGAAACCTATTTGGAAGATAGTTCTTCAATATCTTCTGATTGTTATAGGTATAATGATGTATTGCTTTAGCTGGTCAGTGTTTTTGGTGCCTTCACACATAATTGGGGGCGGTGTTGTCGGATTAGCAACAATTATTTTCTATCTAACAGGTATTCCAATCGGTGTAACAAACTTTGCAGTCAATGGAATATTGCTTATAATCGGCTATAGAATTTTGGGAGGCAAGTTCGGGTTGAATACAATCATTGGAATGGTTACAGCATCTCTTAGTTTGATTCTTTTCCAACAAATATTGGAAGTCCAAAATATGGATTGTTTCAAGTTCGAAAACATGGAATTGGTAACCAAAGCAATACTTGGAGGAGTTGTATCGGGTGTTGGTATCGGTATATGCTTTATTAACGGTGGCAATTCGGGTGGAAGTGATATTATTGCTTTGATTGTAACAAAATACAGAAACGTTTCGCCGGGTTCGGTCATACTTATAGTGGACGCATTCGTTATTGCATCAACTCTTTTGGTGCCTGACGGTTTAGGACTTGAAGGTATGGTATATTGTTACATCGTTTTAGTTGCATTCACCTACACATTGGACTTGGTGGTTGAAGGACAAAAACAAACATATCAAATAACTATCATGTCGCAATTGAATGAACAGATTGCCGATGCAATAGGTAACGAAGTCAAACGAGGAGTTACTCTTCTCAATGGTTGGGGTTGGTACAGCAAAAAAGACCAAAAGGTTTTGTTAGTCATTGCTCAGAAAAAAGATAGAGTGGAAATAATGCGTTTAGTCAAAACAATAGATCCGAATGCCTTTATTTCCATTGCCAAAACTCAAGGTGTGTACGGTAAGAATTTTGATACGATAAAGCACTAATTGTGATTAGTCTTAACGAAAAAATATTTGGGCGAAATATGCAAGTAAGTAAAAATGCTTATTGCTTATTTCGCTCGCTTTTTATTTTGTTTTGTGTGTTTCTCTCGTTGCTTGGGACTTCATGTTCCGAAAAAGAAACAAACACAAACAAAACAGTATTTCGCTATAATGAAGTTGCAGGAATTGCTTCTTTGGATCCTGCGTTTGCGAAAGACCAAGCCATGATTTGGGCTGACTTACAACTATACAACGGATTGGTGCAAACAGACAAGGAATTGAACATTCAACCTGCCATAGCAAAGAGTTGGGAAATCAGTTCCGATGGTTTGGAGTACCGATTCTTGTTAAGAGATGATGTGTTTTTTCATCCGCATGAACTATTCAAAGGAAAGAAACGAAAAGTCGTTGCAAGCGATTTCGTTTACAGCTTAAACAGAATCTTAGATGAAAAAACAGCTTCTCCGGGTAGGAATTTGTTCACTTGCATCGAAAAAACAAACAACGGATATGCCATAAAAGCCGAAAGTGATTCTGTTTTGACAATCCGTCTCAAAGAACCGTTTTCACCATTTCTCGGAATACTCACAATGCCTTATGCAAGCGTTGTGGCCAAAGAAGTGGTTGAGCATTACAAACAAGACTACAGAAAGAATCCGATAGGAACCGGACCGTTCAGATTCAAGATGTGGAAAGAGGGAGTAAAACTTGTGATGCTTAAAAACGAGGATTATTTCGAGAAAGACTCACTTGGTAATTCTCTTCCTTACTTAGATGCGGTTGCAATCACGTTTATAATAGACAAACAGTCGGTTTTCTTGGAATTCATCAAAGGAAACATTGATTTTATCTCGGGAATAGATCCCAATTACAAAGATGAAGTGTTGACAAGAAGCGGAAAACTTCAACCGAAATATAAAAACAAAATACAACTTCTTACTCAGACCTATCTGAATACCGAATATCTCGGATTCAGAATGGATTTGAACTCACCGCTTCGAGACAAGCGTGTGCGGCAAGCAATAAATCATGGATTCGATCGCGAAAAGATGATAAAATATCTTAGAAACAATATAGGTGTTGCAGGTAAATGGGGAATCCTTCCTGTTGGTCTGCCGGGTTTTGACTCTGTTTCAAAAACTTATGACTATGATCCGCAACTTAGCAAAGAACTTTTGGCTCAAGCGGGTTATCCGAACGGTAAAGGCATGCCTGAAATCACACTCTCGACCACAGCATCATATCTTGATTTATGCAAATACATACAACAGCAACTTGGATTGCTCGGAATGAAAGTCAGACTCGATGTAAACCCTCCTGCAGCCCTTCGAGAGAATATGGCACAGGGAAAAGTGGAATGGTTCCGCGGCAGTTGGATTGCTGATTATCCTGAAGCAGAAAACTATTTCGCACTCTTCTATACGCCTAATCGTTCGCCCAAAGGTTCGAATTATACCGCCTTTTCTTCGAAAGAATACGACCGACTCTACGAAAAGGCAAGGGGAGAGAATGATTTGCAAAAACGAATCGAGCTTTACAAGCGAATGAATCAAATTCTGATGGACGAATCTCCCATTGTGGTGCTTTATTATGACCAAGTGCTTAGGTTTACTCAAAGAAACATAAGCGGTTTGGAGCCGAATCCGATGAACCATCTTGTGTTGAAATACGTCAAAAAGCATTAACAGTGCTTTGAAACAAAGTATCATGCTCTTGAAAAGAGTAAAAAATCAGTCTTTGTAAGTAGTTGATTTGCTGTTGTTTGAAAATACGAAATTCTTTCTTTGTTTCATCGAAATGAATCTTGATTTCAGTCGAATGTTTCTTTGATTCAGAAAATCCTTTCTTGAAAAGAGTTTAACGCTTTTTTCAGTTCTGTTTTCTGAGTATTGATTTTCGAGATGTTTTTGTCGTATTTTGTCTATGGAAATAGAAAAAATGTCAGTTCCATTCTTGTTTTCAAAGCAAAACAAAGGCATTTTGTCAGACCGAACTCTTTGGAACGAAAGTTGTTTCCTATAAAGATAAAAACAAAATGAAATCATGGAAACGACAAACAAGAAAAATGAAAATTTGAATCGCTTTGCTCACAATCTTATCGAGCAAGCAAAGGAAGGAAAGTTGGATCCTGTCATCGGAAGAGATGAAGAAATCAGACGTGTCCTGCAAATACTTTCCCGAAGGACCAAAAACAATCCCGTTCTTGTTGGAGAGCCGGGCGTAGGTAAGACAGCAATTGCCGAAGGCTTAGCTCAGCGAATCTTCAAGAAAGATGTGCCGGAGAATCTCAAAGACAAGTTGATTTATTCTTTGGATATGGGAGCCTTAATCGCAGGAGCAAAGTACAAAGGTGAGTTTGAAGAGAGACTCAAAGGCGTAGTCAATGAAGTGATTGCTTCGGATGGAGATGTGATTCTTTTTATTGATGAAATACATACGCTTGTCGGAGCAGGCGGAGGCGAAGGTGCGATGGACGCTGCAAACATTCTCAAACCGGCTCTTGCACGTGGGGAATTGAGAGCAATAGGTGCCACAACGCTTAACGAATATCAAAAATTCTTTGAAAAAGACAAAGCATTGGAACGACGATTCCAAATGGTGATTGTTGATGAGCCTACAGTGAATGATACAATCAGTATATTGAGAGGCTTAAAGGAAAGATACGAAGTTCATCATCATGTACGGATTAAAGACTCTGCCATAATAGCTGCTGCACAGATGTCGGCAAGATACATAACCAATCGATTCTTACCTGATAAGGCAATCGACTTGATTGATGAGGCTGCTGCAAAACTGCGAATGGAAATCGATTCATCGCCCGAAGAATTGGACGAAATCGAAAGACGTTTGATGCAATTGGAGATAGAGAAAGTTGCAATCAAGAAAGAGAAAGACGAAAAGAAAGTAAAAGAACTCTCAAACGAGATAGAAAGTCTCAAAAAAGAAAGAGACGAATTGCGGAAGCGTTGGTTGGAGGAAAAGCGTTTTGTAGATGCGATTCAAGATGAAGTAAAGAAAATCGAGCGATACAAATTTGAAGCCGAGCAAGCCGAAAGAGCAGGGGATTATGGTAAAGTTGCAGAATTGCGATATGGTAAAATAAAGACTGCGGAAACAGATTTGGAAAACTACAAAGCAAGATTGAAGCAAATGCAATCCAGTGGTGCTTTGATAACAGAGGAAATCGATGACAACCATATCGCAGAAGTGGTTTCCAAATGGACAGGAATACCGGTTGCAAAGATGATGCAGAGCGAGAAAGACAAGCTTTTGCATTTGGAGAATGAACTTTCGAAAAGAGTAATCGGGCAAAGAGAAGCGATAGAAGCTGTTTCGAATGCGATAAGACGAAGTCGTAGCGGATTGAACGATGAAAACAGACCGATAGGTTCCTTTGCCTTTCTCGGCAGTACGGGAGTCGGTAAAACGGAACTTGCAAGGGCTTTGGCGGAATTGCTTTTCGACAAAGAGGATCTTATGGTCAGAATCGACATGAGCGAATACCAGGAACGGCATACCGTATCGCGTCTGATAGGTGCTCCTCCGGGATATGTGGGATATGAAGAGAGCGGACAACTTACCGAAGCCGTGCGACGCAAACCTTATTCCATCGTTCTGCTTGACGAAATCGAAAAAGCACATCCTGATGTTTTCAATATCCTTTTGCAGGTTTTGGAAGACGGAAGGCTGACCGACAATAAGGGAAGGCTGGTTGATTTCAAGAATACCATAATAATAATGACCTCGAACATAGGTTCGGAGATTCTTCAACAAGCAATAGAGAACGGAAACTTTGAAAAGGATTCCGAATGGGAAAAAGCAAAACGAGAAGTCTTGGAGTTGATGAAACGAACCATAAGACCGGAATTGTTAAACAGGATAGACGAGATAGTAGTCTTCAAACCGCTTATGAAAGAGCAAGTAAGAGAGATAGTGAAACTTCAACTCGCAAGATTGCAAAAGCGATTTGCCGATAAGAATCTTGAATTGACATGCACCGAAGAAAGCATCGATTATCTTGCAAACAAAGGTTATCAGCCTGATTTGGGGGCACGACCGATTAAAAGGGCGGTTCAAAAGTATGTAATCGATAAATTGTCAATCTTTATGTTGAAAGGAGATTTGCAAAACAGCATAAAAATCGAAATGTTCGTTGCAAACGGGGAACTTGATTTTAGAATGGTGTAATTGAAATCAAGAAAGAATTCACTAAAATAAAGAAACAATTTTTTGTTTCTTTGTTTTTTTATTCTCTTTCTTTGTTTTGTTAAACTAAAAGCACTATCTTTGCACATCAAATCAATAAAAAATATGGCACTTATTAAATCAATTTCAGGTTTCAGGGGAACCATCGGCGGTAAAACCAACGATGGCTTGACTCCTATCGATACAGTAAAATTTGTATCTGCGTTTGCAGCTTTTATAAAGGAGACTTACAACAAGGAAAACATTAAGATAGTTCTCGGAAGAGACGCAAGAGTTTCCGGAGAGATGGTTTCGCACTTGGTGGTCGGCACTTTGATGGGAATGGGTGTTGATGTCATCGACACAGGTCTTTCAACCACTCCGACGGTTGAAGTAGCCGTAACGGAGAAACAAGCAGATGCCGGAATAATTCTTACAGCCAGTCATAACCCTATGCAATGGAATGCACTGAAGTTTCTGAACGCCAAAGGTGAATTTATTTCTGCTTCCGAAGGTCAAAGAGTTTTGGAATTGGCAGCAAGTGAAGATTTCTTGTTTGCAGAAGTTGATAAATTAGGACATTGTACGAGCGACACGACTACAATAGACATGCACATAGAAAAAGTATTGGCATTGGATTTGGTTGATGTCGAAGCAATAAAACGAGCAAATTTCAAGGTGGCTTACGATGCTGTCTGCTCAACAGGAGGATTGGTTTTGACCAAACTTCTTAATGCTTTGGGCGTTCAACAAGTTGTTGCATTGAATCCCGAACCGACAGGATTGTTTCCTCATAATCCCGAGCCGCTTCCTGAAAACATAACTCAGATTTGCGAAGAAGTTGTAAAGCAAGGCTGTGATGTCGGATTTATTGTTGATCCTGATGTTGATAGATTGGCAATTGTGTGTGAAAATGGTAAGCCTTTCGTAGAGGAATACACCCTTGTGTCAGTTGCAGACTACGTTTTAGATCATACAAGTGGAGCAACCGTTTCCAATATGTCTTCAACCAAGGCATTGAGAGACGTAACCGAGGCAAAGGGACAAAGATACTACGCATCAGCTGTTGGAGAGGTGAATGTGGTTGAAAAGATGAAAGAAATGAATGCAGTAATCGGAGGCGAAGGAAACGGAGGTATCATTTATCCTGCTTTGCATTACGGTCGTGATGCTTTGGTCGGCATTGCTTTGTTTTTGAGTCTGCTTGCTAAGAGTGGCAAAACATGTTCTCAACTCAGAGCAACATATCCTGAATATGAGATTTCAAAGAACAAAATCGAGCTTACACCGGATATAAATGTTGATTCCATTTTGGAGCAAATGGCAAAGAAATATGCAGATTATGAAGTCTCTACAATAGATGGCGTAAAGATAATGTTCGAAAAAGAATGGGTACATTTGAGAAAAAGTAACACCGAACCGATAATAAGAATCTATTCGGAAAGTCGAGATATGGAATCGGCAGATCGCTTAGCTAAAAAGATAATGCAAGAAATAATGGAATTGAAATAAGAAATTAAAACCTCAAAACTATGAAAAAAATAACAGCGTCTTTATTTGGGATAATTGCATCTTTGTCCCTATTTGCACAAACACCAAGTGTAACAACCAATATTTTGAATACGACATCTACAACCATAGAAGCCGAATTTCAAATGGGAGAGAACTGCACCAAATATGCGATTCTTGCAGATGCTCTTGGCAGTATGACCGTATGGACTCAAATGATGGGAGTGTCTCTCGAAGAATTGGTGATTCAATGGGGGATTACGTATGAGCAAAATGCCACATACACATGGGATGAGTTGAATCCGAACACACCATACGAAGTTTTCGTGGTTGCAATGAATGAAACCGATACGGCAGATGTCTTTATAACAAATTGCAGCACTGCTTCGCAAGGTGGAGAGGGCGAAAGCCTGATTTCTATCGAGCTGAGCGAATTAACGAAAACATCGGTTAGAATGATAACTGTGCCAAACGACCAAACAGCTTACTATTACAATGGTCTGGTAACAAAGGAACTTTATGATGAAGTGGGAGAAGATTCCGTCATGTCCATATTAAAATCCACTCCTTATCAACTTTATGAAACCGATGATTGGGTTTGGCTGGATTTAATGCCATATACGGAATATTATGCTTTGGCTCAAGGTGCCAATGTCAATGATGAATGGGGTGTAGTCTCGAAAGTGGCATTCAGAACTTTGGGAGACTTATCCATTACTCAGCTTGAAAAAGAGCAAACCTTGCTTTTGTATCCTAACCCGGCGAAAGACTTTGTCGTATTGCAAAATTCCGTAGCCGGAGACGAAGTCGAGTTGTCGGATATTCAAGGAAGAGTATTGCAAAAGTTCGTTACCAACACCTCGAAAACAAGGTTGAACGTTTCCGATTGCAAGCCCGGAATTTATTTTGTAAGAATAAAAAATGCAGAATCGGCAGAAGAAACAATCGGAAAGTTGATAATAAATGACTGATACCAAGAAAAACATATTTCTTTTTTTGCTCTTCTCAAGCGTGGCTTTGTTTGCAATATTTCCACGCTTGGGAAGTCTTCCTTTAAGGGAGTGGGACGAAAGCCGACAAGCCGCTTCGGCATACGAAATGTATGAATCGGGAAATTATCTCGTAGCCACGTTCGACCATAAGCCCGATTTGTGGAACACCAAACCTCCTTTGCTGCTTTGGTTACAAGTGTTGAGTATGAAGATTTGCGGAGTAGGAGTTACGGCAGTGCGTTTGCCTTCTGCTCTTGCAATGTTTCTCTCATCACTTGCTTTGTTTTGGTTTTGTGTAAAGCTGAAACGCCCCTTGGCAGGCTTGCTTTCGGCATTGGTTTTCGTTTGTTCGAAGGGATTGTTGTTTTATCACTGCGGACGGAGTGGCGATTACGATGCACTGATGATAATGTTCGTCATTTTGTATTGCGGATTCTTCTATCTCCACACCCGACTACAGAAAAACAAACACTTGATTCTTTTTTTTCTTTTCCTCTCTCTTGCAACTCTGACCAAAGGAATACAGGCGTTGATACCGCTTGCAGGGATTTTTCTTTTTGTTTTGATGACCAAAAACTTGCTTCCGCTTTTGCGAAATCGCAATACCTACATCGGTTTGTTGCTTTTCGTGATTTTAGTTGGCGGATTCTATGCAATAAGAGAAAGTGTCGAACCCGGATATTTGAAGGCTGTTTGGCACAATGAGGCAGGTGGACGATTCCTGACGGTACTCGAAGAACATTCGGGTGGCTTTTGGTATTATTGGGACTTTATTCGCGACATACAATTCCCTGCTTTCGTTTGGCTTTTGCCTGTTTGCTTTGTAATCAATATGCTTTTCAAAAACAAGGAAGCAAGACTTGCGAATCTCTATTGCGGATCGATAGCAATCGTTTACTTCATTGCGATAAGCGTTTCAAAGACCAAATTGGAGTGGTACTCACTTCCGCTCATTCCTTTCTTTGCATCGATTATAGGGCTTGCACTTTCGCAAATTTATTTCTTTGTTTCAGAAAAATGGATCTTGATTTCAGCCAAACGAAACAAAGATTCAAAAAACTCGATCTTTGTTTTGAAAACGCTTATGCTTGCAATCATTCTTTCTTTGTTTTACAATCCGTATAGCGAAATAGTCAAACACAACCTTGCGGCAAAGGAAGACGAAAACAATGTGGCGTATTACTCTCGTGTAAACCTGATGAAGATGATTGCAGACAAAGAATCGCAGCATCAATACAAAGAAATATGTTACATTATCGAAGAACAAGCACAATTGGACTTCTTCTACCATTATTATATGAAAGAAAACGGAGTCAGGGTTCTGAGAAAAACATTCGCAGACTTGAAAGTAGGAGATTATGTTCAAGTAAACAGACCCGAAACCCTTGAAAAAATACAACAACATTACGAAACAGAAGAAACAGACTTTCTTGTGCAGAGTCGCATTCTTCTTTTGAAATCAGAAAAACAAGAAAACGATGGACTTATCAGTGATAATACCGAGCTATAACGAAGAGAAAAACGTCGGAATCATGCATGAGAGATTGACCAAAACCCTTTCCGAAATCACAGATTCCTATGAAATGATATTCGTAAATGATTGCAGTAAAGACCAAACCTTGTTACGCATCAAGGAATTGGCAGAAAGAGATTCTCATGTCAAGTATCTGAGTTTTTCTCGCAACTTCGGACATCAGATAGCTGTGAGTGCGGGATTGGACTTCTGCACCGGCGAGGCTGTAGTGATAATCGACGGCGACCTTCAAGACCCTCCCGAACTCATAACCCAAATGTACGAACGTTATAAAGAAGGTTACAAAGTCGTTTACGCCAAAAGAAAAACCCGAGAGGGCGAAACATGGTTCAAAAAAGCAACTGCCAAGATATTCTATCGCCTTTTGGCTTCGATGACAAGCATAGATATACCCGTCGATGTAGGAGATTTCAGACTGATAGACCGAGTTATAGTCGAGCATCTTCGCAATATGCCCGAGAAATCAAAATACATACGCGGGCAAATAGCTTGGATAGGCTACAAACAAACTTTCGTCGAATACCATCGCGACGCTCGTCTTTATGGAACGACGAATTATCCGCTTAAAAAGATGCTTCGATTCGCCTTGGACGGCATAACGGCATTCTCGGACAAGCCTTTGAAAATCGCATCCGGCTTGGGAATATTCTCAGCTATCGTTTCGCTTTTGGCACTCGTCTATGCCTTGGTTTCACACTTCTGTTTCCATGCCACAATCACCGGTTGGACATCTTTAATCCTGAGCGTGCTGTTTATAGGCGGCGTTCAACTGATTACAATCGGCATCATAGGAGAATATATCGCCAGAATAAACAACGATGTCCGCAATCGACCGCTTTATATCCTTGACGAAAAGAACATAGACAAAGACTCCGAACACAAAGACAAGGAATAAAAAACCTAAAACTTAGTATCAAAAAAATTCCGCTTATTGGTACTGCCCGTATCAGTTAGTGATACTGCCAGTACCAGTTAGTGATACTACCAGTACCAGTTAGCGATACTGCCGGTATCAGTTAGTGATACTGCCGGTATCAATAATGGAAACATTCCGCAAAAGAGGCTCCACGAATCTCACGTATCGACACGTATCTTTCTTTTTTTTACTTTGGCTGTTGGCTTTTAGCCTTTGGCTTTCGGCTGACGCAGTTTTATTTTTGCCAAACGCCAATAGCTAATAGCCAAAGTTCGTTCCAAAAGATTCGTGTAAATTCGCGTGATACGTGGAAAAGCCTTTGCGTCTTTGCGACTTTGCGAGAAAAAGATTCGTGTAAATTCGCGTGATACGTGGAAAAGGCTTTGCGATTTTGCGACCTTTGCGAGAGAAAAACCGAAGTTTGCAAGAAAATCATTTGGCGGTATTAAAAAGTTTTTATACTTTTGCACCTGCATTTTTAGCGACATAAAAAAGCGTTTTTGCTTATTCTTGGTAACTTGAAACCTGAACAATTTCAAAGTATTACACCAATAAAATAAGTGGAAAACGCCCACGAGCATATCGTGGGCTTTTCTTATTTTGGTGTAAGGGTAGTTCAGGACCTCAAGTTTCAATAAGAGGAGTCCACGACTTTTTTTTGTCTTTTTATTTCGAACATTAAATAATTTATTAACAAATAAAAAGAACAAAAAATGAAAAGAATTATTTTCGCAATCTGCACAATCTTATGTGCAAACGTGCTTTTCGCACAAGAACAGTTGGCAACATTGAAGCACAACGGTAACATCAGTGTTTATTACGGGGCAAACGCATTCGTACAAGCCTACAACGCGGCGGCAAACGGTGATATAATCACTCTATCCGACGGAACATTCAATGGACCTTTGTCCGGAAATAATCCTGCTCCTATAACAAAAGAAATAACCCTTAGAGGAAACGGAGCACAGCCCGATTCTGTAAGAGGAACGCAAGGAACATATTTCTTTTCACAAATAAAAGTACAAAATCTTCAAGACACAGCAAGTTTTGAAGCAGAGGGAATTTTTTTTCAAGACTTTCAAGTTTCTTCTTCTTATGATATAAAATTAACAAATTGCTGTGTGCAAAATATTAATGCACGAGGCTGTGGCTTGCAAGCAAGGAATTGTATTATAAAAGGTGGGGCTTATTCAGGAGGTAATACGCATCCTCATAATTTTACTAATTGTGTTCTAGGTCCTAATATTATTACTAGTACGAATGATCCACTACCAGATTATTCTATACTAACAAATTGTATAATCAAAGGTTATGATTATACTTCGAATAGCAGTAGTTCTTTATTTAATAATTGTATTATTATTCCAGCCAACAGTAATCGTAATATTAATGAAACTTGTAATAATAGTATTCTTTGCGGTTTTAATAATTTGCCAGGAACAACAAATGTTGCTATGGAAGTGAGTGATGTGTTTGAAACTTGGAATGGAAGTACTTTTTCTTTTGATCCTAATACTTATAAGCTTAAAGCGAATGTTGCAAACAGCGTTTTAGGAAATGATGGTACGCAAGTAGGAATTTTCGGAGGGGATTTTCCTTTTTCTTTCACTCCTTCTTACAGCGTGATAAAGAGATTGGATGTTCCTAACAGAACGGATGAAAACGGTATGTTGAATATTGATGTTGAGTTTTTAACCGAATAATACTTTGAAGCGATGAAACGCTTATTTTTATTCTTGACAAACATTTTTTTAACTGCGTTTCTGTTTTCTCAATCTTGGTATTCGGGAGAATATTGGTTCGATAGAAACTATTCGCAAAAGGTTGCATTCTCTTGCAGCAACGAGATGTCGGATTTCAACTTCGATGCTTCGGCTTTGAATCCGGGTTTTCATACTCTCAATCTTCATTTGAATAATTCGGGAGTATGGTGTGCACCTCTTTCGTATGGGTTTTACAAGATCGATTCGCAGTTTTTGAACAATACATCTTCGGATGTTACTTACAAATGTTGGTTTGACAGAGATTACTCTTCGATTCAGTCGGGTAACATTTCGAACGGAATGATTGCTTTGCCTACGGAGAATCTTGAAGTCGGCTTACACACTCTTTACATTGCGATTGAGAATGCCGGAACGCAGTCGGGGGTTTATTCTTATGCGTTTTACAAGATTGATTCGCAGTTTTTGAACAATACATCTTCGGATGTTACTTACAAATGTTGGTTTGACAGAGATTACTCTTCGATTCAGTCGGGTAACATTTCGAACGGAATGATTGCTTTGCCTACGGAGAATCTTGAAGTCGGCTTGCAC
>JAZNQE010000004.1:0-71375 GCA_045590015.1 Candidatus Onthomorpha sp.
ATGAGGATTTATACGAGCTTTTGCAATTTCTTACTTCTGTTAAATTTACCGACAATGACACAGAAGAGAGCAGAACTAAGAATTATACAGATTGTTTATGGTCTTTGTCCAACCGTTCATCATTCCCAGAAGGCGCGATGCAAATTCAGCTGATGTCTACCTATGATAAGACCGAGCAAGATAAGCAAGAGGATGAGAAGTATGAGCAAATGATTGAGGAATATCGTAAGCCATTTTACCCTCCACTCGATTTACCTATAATTGAACTATATCCTAATGATAAGGAATAGAAATGTAGATATGAATAACTTTTGGAGATATTTAGAGGAACTATATTCTCAATCTAAGATTGTTATAGACCGTCCCAAAGGTTCTGTGCATCCTCGCTATCCTCAAATTGTCTATGAGTTAGACTACGGATATCTTGACGGTACTAAGTCTTCAGGCAATGAGGGAATTGATGTGTGGATAGGGACAGATGCTGAACAGAAACTTGATGCGCTAGTGTGTACTGTGGATTTAATTAAGAGAGATTCTGAAATCAAACTCTTGATAGGATGTACACCAGTAGAGAAATCTTGTATCAAATCATTCTATAATGAATGGCCACAGATAGGAGGAATTTTGATTGAACGCAAATAATTGCAATTATGTTAATGATAAAAATTATTGTATTAATAATAGTTCTGATAGCTGTGGTAGTTATTAGTATTATAAATAAAAGAACGCTTGTTAAATACGCAGAAGGTACAGCATCGGTTGATTTCTTCAATGACTTAGAATCTCCAGATGTAGACAAACGAAGAGAAGGAAGTCACTTTTGGATTGCATGTCGTGGGATGCGTTTAACACTATACAAAAACAATTGGGGTTCAAAGATTGACTATATGTTCCGTGAGGATGGTTTTATTGAAACTATTCACTCCATAAGTGAAGATGAAATGCCCAAATTGATGAAGTTGTGCAACAATGCCAAAAGCGAAAAAGCAATCGTTCGTTATCTGTACGACAGGTTCTCGCAAGATGGATATGCTTCATATAATAATATGCTCGTATGGCTAAAGGAGAACAACATAGAGTATTCTACTTATTGGAATGTATAAGAACGTAGCAGGGAGAAATAGAAATAATATTGGTTAGAGCAAATATACAAGATGCAGATTGTCGTAAATTCAAATTCTGTAAATCGTTTGTTTTCAGTGAAAAAGAGGAAATGCTATGACTCGTGCAATGGAATGAAATATCCTTTGAAATTTCACACTCTTTTATCATCTTTTTCAGTGGTTTACAGATATTCCAAATTTCTTATTGTATGTGAAGTTATTCACTTTAAAAGTTTCAGATAAATTTAACGTATAAACATATTTTTACATAATCCTCACTCTTTCTTGCAACTCTTTCATTTTCTGTATAAGTGTATCAAACTCCAATGATTCTCCATCCTTATCTTGAACCTGATATACATTCTCTATAGTGTATATCAGTGGAGTGGGTCTTATATGTTTTGTCCCCACACCCACCTGTTTTTATCGGCGGTTACGATTATTTGTTTGTTCTTTTTCGATTCATTTCCTCTAATAATGAAATGATTTTGTCTTTATCTGCAATCGTTCGTTCGAGAATGGAGACGCGTTCGTTTAGTATTGATAGAGTCTTTTTTAGTTCTTTTGAGTTTTCATCTTATGCGTGGAGCATCTGTTAGATTGTCTCTGTTGGGAACTTTTTCTCCTACTATCAGAGCAAAGGCTGTTCCAACATTGGATGAGCTTACCGTTGATACGATTAAAGGCGTTCATGTCAGTTTTCGTCCATCTCCGTGGTTGAGCAACAAGATTAAAGGTGTTAAGTTTAAGCACAAAGATTTGTCAGTAAAAGGCTTGCAGGCATCTCAGCCGATTGAAACAAGACAAGTAGATGTTGAAACAGGAATAGATGAGGTTGCTCATGAGGATGCTGAGATTTTGGAACAAACTGATTCGGAACAAAACGAGTAAGTTTTAAGGTTGAAAGCACAAGCCGCAGAAAAACATCTGCGGCTTTTTTGCTCTTTGAGATGATGTAATGATTATGAAAATATTTTTTTTTGAAATATATGTGTAAAAAATGGCTGTTTGAATTTTTATTTATATATTTGCAAGCGTAAACTTAAATCAGAACAATTTAGAGGCGAGGGTGGAGGATGCTTTATAACTCTCCGACAGTTTTTATGAAAAGAATGATTTTGTCTTTAGCAGCTATGACATTGGTATTTGCAGCTTGTAGCAGTGGCCCATTGGGAGAATATCAAGACATTTGCGATGATTGTGAAAAACAAATCAAAAAAGCAGAAACAAAAGAAGAAGCAGGCGCACTTATGTTGCAATGTATAGGAAAATTGACTCAGTGGCAGGCAGAAAACAAAGAGTGGGCTAATGAACACAAAGAAGACTTGGAAAAAGCAGAAGAAGGTGTTAAAGCAGCGATTGAAGCAAAGGATGAGGAATTTAATGGAAAAGAATAATTCAGATATACTATATGTATAAGAAATAGGGGAGAGCGGGCAGTTTGTCCGCTTTCTTTGTTTTGTTTGCTTAGAAAAAGGAAATCAAATCAAAGACAATTCGTTTTAATGTCGTACCTTTGCAAAGCGAAACAAATAAAAAGATATAGATATTATGGAAAATCCAAAAGATTATGGCTTCAATTCACAATTGATCCACTACAGCGGTCATCATGACGCTTTTGGAGCGGCAACCGTTCCTATTTATCAAACATCAACCTTTGCATTCGAATCGGCACAAGACGGAGCTGATTGTTTTGCAGGTGTGAAACCGGGTTATATGTACACAAGAATCGGTAATCCGACAGTGAAAGCACTCGAAAGACAAGTCGCTTTGTTGGAACATGCTTGCGATTCGGTTGCGGTTGCTTCGGGAATGGCGGCGGTAAGCACGGTTTATTTGGGATTGCTCAACGCAGGAGATCATGTAGTTTCGTCTTCAGCGGTTTATGGTGCGTCAAGAGTTTTGATGGAACAACATATGTCTCGTTTCGGTGTTGAATCGACATACGTAAACACTGCAAACCTTGAAGAAGTCAAAGCGGCTATGCGTCCGAACACTAAGATGCTTTATGTAGAAACGCCTGCAAATCCTACAATGGAGATAAGCGACATCGCAGCCTGTGCAGAAATCGCACATAAGGCAGGAGCGTTGTTGGTAGTCGATAATACATTCTGCTCACCTTATCTTTCAAATCCGATAGACTTCGGGGCAGATGTGGTTCTTCACTCAATAACAAAATTCATTAACGGACACGCTGACATTGTCGGCGGTATAGTTGCCGCAAAAGAGCCTGAAGTTTATGCAAAGTTGAGAAACGCAATGGTAAACTTCGGAGGAAATATGGATCCTCACCAAGCATATCTTGTAATCCGCGGATTGAAAACATTGGGTATAAGAATTGACCGAGCACAAGAGAATGCGATAAAGGTAGCTGAGTTTTTGTCATCTTGCGAGCAAGTAGAGTGGGTTAAATATCCGGGATTGGAAACGCATCCTCAATACGAATTGGCACAAAAGCAGATGAACGGACCGGGAACGATGATAAGCTTCTCGTTGAAAGGCGGTTTGGAAGCAGGTCGTACTTTGATGGATAATGTTAAGATGGCGATTTTGGCTGTCAGCCTTGGAGGAGTGGAGACTTTGATTCAGCATCCGGCATCGATGACTCACTCAAAAGTGCCTCAAGAAGCGAGATTGGCTGCAGGAATTACCGATGGATTGGTAAGATTCTCAGTTGGAATCGAGAATGTCGAAGATATAATTCGTGATTTGCAACAAGCGATGGAGAAAATCAAGTAATCTGTTTTTTGCAATCAAACAAAAAGCGAGCTTAATTCAAAACTAAGCTCGCTTTTCTTTATCTTGATAATCATGTTCTTATCTTTACTTTGCTGATTCTTTGTTTCGCTTTTCTGAAATCAAGATTCAGCCGAACGAAATCAAGAGTTGTTTTCCTGAAATCAAGAAACAATTTCCTTAAACCAAATTTCGCAAACACAAAACGAGCGTTCGGAAATGCAAATGCAGGTCGAACGCTCGTTTTTCTTTACCTTATATATAGAGAGCTTACTCCTCTCCCCAAATCTTAATGGTTTTATAATATGAACCACTGATAATTCTTGTGCCGTCGGGACTAAATGCTACGGAAGTGACTCCACCTGAATGTCCCATTAAGGTTTTAAGGCATATTCCTGTGTTTGCATCCCATATCTTAATGATTCCAACATATTCATCAGTGTTATAATCCCATGAACCGCTGATAATTTTTGTGCCGTCAGGACTATATGCTACGGAATCGACCTCTTTTGAATGTTCTTCCAAGGTATTAAGGCATTCTCCTGTGTTTGCATCCCATATCTTAATGGTTTTATCACCTGAACCGCTGATAATTTTTGTGCCATCGGGACTATATGCTACGGAAGAGACCCATTCTGAATGTCCCTCCAAGGTTTTAAGGCAGGCTCCTGTGTTTGCATCCCATATCTTAATGGTTTTATCATCTGAACCGCTGATTATTTTTGTGCCATCGGGACTATATGCTACGGAATTGACCAGCCATGAATGTCCCTTCAAGGTTTGAAGGCATTCTCCTGTGTTTGCATCCCATATCTTAATGGTTTTATCTCTTGAACCGCTGATTATTTTTGTGCCATCGGGACTATATGCTACGGAATAGACCCAATCTGAATGTCCCTCCAAGGTTTTAAGGCATTTAAACTTGGTTACATCTTGTGCATTCAATTTTTCAAAGCCAACAAATAACGAAGTAAATACTGCAATCAAACTAAAAATCTTTATTTTATTCATTTTCAACATCCTTTTTAAAGGTTAATAACTACTTCACAAAGATATAAAACTTTCATAAACCGACAAAATTTTCTCTTTTCTTTTCCACGTATCACACGGATTTACACGAATCTTTTCATTTCGGCTTTGGGATTTGAGCAACGAGCTTTGAGCTTTCGGCTGACGCAGTTTGAAATTTGCCAAAGGCTAAAAGTCAACAGCCAAAGTAAAAAAAAGAAAGATACGTGCCGATTCGCGAGATACGTGGAGAAACCTGCGAGATTCGCGGAGACGTTTCGGAATGTTTATCCTTACTCTTGGAATTTCTCCGGTAACTGATAATGGTATTACCGCTTACTGATAATGGTACTATCACGCCGTGATAATGGTATTATCTCTTTGTGATAATGTTATTATCACGCTGTGATAATCCGATTATCAAGTCGTGGAAAATTTTTGATAGTAAGTTTGCACTTTTTCAGACTTTGATTCGTTATTATTCTCAAAGGGTTATAGATACGCAAATCAAAACATAAGGATATGGAAATCAAGAATGTGAATTTTGAAAACAGACCTTTGGGTTATTTGAACTGCTTAAGTGATGATTGTCCGCTTGCCGAAAAATGTCTGCGTCGAATCTCGGCAGAGTACAGCAAAGAGAACGACGAGTTTTTCAGGGTTGTGAATCATCGATTGATTGACAAAACGAATTGCAAACATTATATAGAGGACAAAAAAGTCGATATGGCGTATGGTATGACAAAGTCTTTTGAGAATGTGAGGGCGAAAGATATTTCTCAAATAAGGAAAAGACTGCAAAATTACTTCGGTCATACTGAATATTTCCGCAGAAGAAATGCCTCAAAGCCGATTACACCGACCGAACAAGAGTTTATCAGGAAAGTTTTTGCGGACTTCGGATACGAAATTGCTTTTGATAAAATCGTGAAAGAGACTTTGTGGTAATGAAAACTTAAGGAACGAGAAATAAAAAAGGGAAACCCTTTGAGGATTTCCCTTTTTGTTTTTATGAATCTTTGGTTGGATTATTTATTCCAATCCATTGATGCCATTCTCTTGTAAGATTCGTAACGCCATTTAGCATTTTCTTCTGAGGCTGCGAATAATTGTGCTGCTTCTTCTGGGAATGCTTTCTTCAATGAGTTGTAACGTACTTCTCCGTCAATGAATGCTTGGAATTTACTCCAATCTGGTTCTTTTGAATCTAATGTAAATGGATTCTTTCCTTCTGCTGCAAGTTCTGGATTGTATCTCCACAAGTGCCAGTATCCGCATTCTACTGCGCGTTTTCCTTCTTCTTGTGTTTTTCCCATTCCTATCTTAATTCCGTGGTTGATACATGGTGCGTAAGCTATGATCAATGATGGTCCATTGTAAGCTTCTGCTTCTTTTAATACTTTTAAGTATTGTGCAGGGTCTGCTCCTATTGATACTTGTGCAACGTAAACGTATCCGTATGTTGTTGCTATCATACCAAGGTCTTTCTTACGGATTCTCTTTCCTGATGCTGCGAATTTAGCTATTGCTCCAACAGGTGTTGCTTTTGATGCTTGTCCTCCTGTGTTTGAATAAACTTCTGTATCTACTACTAATATGTTTACATCTTCGCCAGATGCGATAACGTGGTCAAGTCCACCGTATCCGATGTCGTATCCCCAACCGTCTCCACCGAATATCCATTGTGATTTCTTAACGATGAATTGTTTGTTGGCTTCTATTTCTTTGCATATATCGCAACCGCATTGTCCTAATGTTGGAACAAGTGAGTTGTAAACTTTTTGTGTGATTTCTGCGTTTTCTCTATTGTCTATCCAAAGTTGGAATAATGCTTTTTGGTCTGCTGTGCAACAATCGCATGCTAAGCCTCTTCTCATTAGGTCTTCTACTCTATCTCTCATTTTACGAGTTGCTGTTGCCATACCTAAACCAAATTCTGCGTTATCTTCAAATAATGAGTTAGCCCAAGCTGGTCCTCTGCCTTCTGCGTTTGTTGTATATGGCATAGATGGGCAAGAACCTCCGTAGATTGAAGAACAACCTGTTGCGTTTGCTACCATCATTCTTTCTCCGAACAATTGTGTGATAAGTTTTATGTAAGGAGTTTCACCACAACCTGCACATGCTCCTGAGAACTCAAATAATGGTTGAGCAAATTGAGAATTCTTTATGCTCTTTCCTACTTCTACTAGGTTAGATTTGTATGTTACGTTCTTTGTTACAACGTCCCAAACTTTTGCTTCTTCCATTTGTGTGTGTAATGGTTCCATTGTAAGAGCTTTTGTCTTAGCTGGACATACATCAACACAGTTTCCACAACCTGTACAATCAAGTGGAGATATTTGTACACGGAATTGCATTCCTTCAAATTCTTTTCCTATTGCTTTTATTGTGGTTGGATTTCCTGTTTTTTCAAGTTCGTCTGCTGTGAATACGAATGGACGTACTGCTGCGTGAGGACATACTAATGAACACTTGTTACATTGGATACAGTTTTCTGCATGCCATGTTGGAACGTGTGCTGCGATTCCTCTCTTTTCGTATTGTGATGTACCACATGGGAATGTTCCGTTTTCTCTTCCCACAAATGCACTTACAGGTAATGTATCTCCTTCTTGTGCGTTGATTACATCTACTACGTTCTTTATGAATTCTGGTCTGTCTGCTGCTTCTCCACAGTTGCAACCGCATGTGCAAGCATCAGCCCATTCTTTCTTAACTTCTATCTTAACAACTTCTCCTCCTTTATCAACAGCTGCGTAGTTCATCTTAACGATGTTTTCACCTTTCTTGCCGTATGATTTGTCGATTGCTTTCTTCATTGCAGTAACTGCAACTTCGTAAGGTATTACTTCTGCAATCTTGAAGAATGCTGATTGAAGAATTGTGTTAGTTCTGTTTCCTAATCCTATTTCTTCTGCAATCTTTGTTGCGTTGATTATATAGAAATTGATATTCTTTTCTGCTAATTCTTTTTTAACCTTAGCGCTTAATCTTTCAACAGTTTCTTCTGCTGAGAACATTGAGTTTAAAAGGAATGTTCCGTTTGGTTTGATTCCTTTTAATACTTCATACATATTCATATAGTTGAATACGTGGCAAGCAACAAAGTCTGGTGTTGTTACTAAGTAAGGTGAACGAATTACATTGTCTCCAAAACGAAGGTGAGAGCAAGTAAATCCTCCTGATTTCTTACTATCGTATGAGAAATATGCTTGACAATATTTGTTTGTGTTGTCTCCGATGATTTTGATAGAGTTTTTGTTTGCTCCTACTGTACCATCTGCTCCTAATCCGTAGAATTTAGCTTCAAATGTTCCTTCTGTTGCCATTGAAACTTCTGGTAACATTGGTAAAGAACGATTTGTAACGTCATCAACTATACCAACTGTAAATTGGTTCATTGGGTTAGCTGATTTAAGGTTTTCTACTACTGAAAGGATTTGTGCTGGTGTTGTATCTTTTGAAGACAATCCATATCTACCTCCTATTATCATAGGTTTCTTATCAGTTGGTATGTCTTTGCAAGATGCGAATGCTTCTACTACATCTAAGTATAATGGATCTCCGTTAGCTCCTGCTTCTTTTGTACGGTCAAGAACACAAATTCTCTTTGTTGTTTCTGGTAATACTGCTCCAAAGTATTTTTTAGAGAATGGACGGTAAAGATGTACTGTTACCAATCCTAATTTTTCACCTTTCTTAGCAAGATAGTCTATAACTTCTTTTATAGTATCTGAAACGCTACCCATTGCTACTATTACGTTTTCAGCATCTGCTGGTCCATAGTAGTTGAATGGTTTATAATCTCTTCCTGTTAATTTAGAGATTTTTTCCATATAATCTGCTACTATTTCAGGTAATGCTTCGTAGTATGGATTACATGCTTCTCTTGCTTGGAAGAATACGTCTGGGTTTTGAGCTGTACCTCTTGTTACAGGGTGTTCTGGATTCAAGGCATTTTCTCTGTAATTTTTCAATGCTTCTTGATCAAGCAATGCAGCCATATCTTCTGTTTCCAATGCTTCTATTTTTTGGATTTCGTGAGATGTACGGAATCCGTCAAAGTAGTGCATAAATGGAACTCTTCCTTTGATTGCTGAAAGGTGAGCAACTCCTGCTAAATCCATTGCTTCTTGAACTGATGCTGAAGAAAGCATTGCAAATCCTGTTTGACGACAAGCGTAAACGTCAGAGTGATCTCCAAAGATTGAAAGAGCGTGAGCAGCGATTGTTCTTGCTGTAACGTGAAGTACACCAGGAAGTAATTCTCCCGCTATTTTATACATATTTGGTATCATCAACAACAATCCTTGTGAAGCAGTGAATGTTGTAGATAAAGCACCTGCTTGTAATGAACCGTGTAATGCACCAGCAGCTCCTGCTTCTGATTGCATTTCAACAAGTTTTACTGTTTCTCCAAAAATGTTTTTGCGACCATTAGCAGACCATTCATCTACATATTCTGCCATTGGTGAAGACGGTGTAATAGGATAGATTGCTGCTACTTCGCTAAACATATAAGCAACGTGAGCACAAGCCTGATTACCGTCGCATGTCAAAAATTTCTTTTCTTTTGCCATTGCTGTAAATTTATAAAACTAATATTCAATTAAACAATTAATTCCTTTTTTTTCTCAACATCCGCACTCCAAAAGAGCCGAACAATGAAATGCAAAGGTAATAAAAAAAAACAATTGGCAGAAAAATATTTGCTAAATCCTGAAAACAATTTTTCGCCATAGTAAAAAATCGAATAGAATCAAATGACTATTTTTATGAATAGAAGAAACATTTTAGCGAAATCAAGAATCGTTTTGCTGAAATCAAAAATCAATTTTTTGAATCAAAGAAATAATTTTGCCTGTTTTTTGGTAAATAATTCCAAAACATTATTCGCACAACCGAAAATATTGTCTAATTTTGCAATATGATAGAAAAGTTGTATTATACCATAGCAGAAGTGTCTCAGGAGTTGGGTGTAAGTCAGCCGACTTTGCGTTTTTGGGAGCGGGAGTTTAATTCTCTAAAGCCATATCGCACCTCAAAGGGACTAAGAAAGTATAGCAAACAAGATGTAGAGTTTTTGAAAAAGCTGATCTTTCTTACCAAGGACTGCGGTTATACTTTGGAGGGAGCGAAAAAGATTCTGAAAACACAAAAAAGCACAAAAACAGACGCAATGGCAGAATTGGCATTCTCTCTCAACAAAATCAAAGACTTTTTAGTTGAAATGAAAAGCTCGCTCAAGCAACCGACAGAAACAGAATGCAGTATGGATAATAACGAATTCAAAAATCAAATTACGGAATGAAAAAAAACATAGCGTTGTTAGCAGGAGGATATTCGGGAGAGTTTGAAATCTCGATTCGTTCCTCACATCAAATAGCAGAAAACATAGACAGGGACAAATATAATGTCTATTTGATAGTCCTTTCTCGTGAAGGTTGGTATTATGAGAGTGAAAATGGCAGGGTGGAAGTTGATAAGAATGATTTTTCTCTTACAATCGAGGGCGAGAAGATTAAATTCGATGCCGCTTATATCACTATTCATGGTACTCCGGGCGAGGATGGATTGTTGCAAGGCTATCTTGATATGATGCAAATTCCATATACAACTTGCAATGCTTTGGTTTCGGCTCTTACTTTTGATAAATCGATTTGTAATTCCGTTGTTAGAGATTTCGGATTCGTGAATGTGGCTCGCAATGTCTTGACTTGCAAGGATTGTGCTTTGACAAAGGAAGAAGTTTTGCAGAGAGTGAATCTGCCAGTCTTTGTTAAGCCAGCGGCAGGTGGCTCTTCCATTGGTATGAGTAAGGTTTGCCAAGAAGAAGACTTGATGTCGGCAATAGAAAAAGCTTTTGGAGTTTGCGAAAGAGTGTTGATAGAAGAATATATAAAAGGAAGGGAGTTTAGTTGTGGCGTTTTGGAATTGGAAAAAGAAGTAAAGGCTTTACCGGTTACTGAAATCGTTTCAATGACAGACTTTTTCGACTATGATGCAAAGTACAATGGAAAAAGCAAAGAGCTGACACCTGCTCCTATAGACAAGAATCTGTCCGACAGAATACAAACTCTGACCGAGAAAATTTACAAAGCCTTGAATTGTAGCGGAGTTTGTAGGGTTGATTTCATATATGAAGAAGATGAAGATCAACTTTACTTTTTGGAAATCAACACCACACCCGGACAATCCGAACAAAGCATAGTTCCACAACAAGTAAGAGCAATAGGAAAAGACACAAGGTGGTTGTATAACACCATTTTAGAACAACTAAATCTTTAATTCGATGAAGCGAATCTTTATTCTGTTTTGCTTAATCTTCGTTTCGTTTTTCTCATTCGCACAACCGAAAGTCAAAAACGTGATTCTGCTCATAGGAGACGGCATGGGACTGACTCAAAGCTATGCCGCATATCTGCATAACGGCGAAAAACTTTGCATGTACACCTTTCCGTACACAGGATTTTCTATAACAAGCTGTGCAAACAAAAAAGTAACCGATTCAGGAGCAGGAGGCACGGCTCTCGCAATAGGACATAAAGCCAACTATCAGGCAATCGGATTAGACGAATCGGGAAATCCCCACCCTTCTGTCTTGAAATACGCCAAGCAACTCGGCAAATCAACCGCGATAATCGTATCTTGCGACTTGACACATGCCACTCCGGCAAGTTTTATCGCAAACGTGGAAAATCGAAATCAACAAGAAGAAATAGCATTGCAATACCTGCAAGGACATTGCGACATTGCGATAGGCGGAGGTGCCGCTTACTTTGATGCCAAATCAAGAAAGGATAAATTGAATCTTCAAGACAGCTTACGCAAACAAGGATACAGCGTCGTTTATTCCGAAAAAGACCTTTACGATTGTTCGAATGACAAAATCTTCGCTTTGCTTGACAGGGGACATTTGCCCGAAGCGAAAAAACGAGGCGACATCTTACCAAAAGCAATGCAAAAAGCATTGGATATTGTTAAAGACAATGAAAACGGTTTCTTTATGATGATTGAAGGAAGCAAGATTGACATGGAAGCTCACTTGAACAGATACGATGCAATGATTGAAGAAGTATTGGATTTTGACCGTTGCGTTGAAATCGCTGCAAAATTTGCCGAAACGCATCCTCAAACCCTTGTCATTGTAACGGCGGATCACGAAACCGGAGGCTTGACTCTGCCTGCCAGAAACAACGAAACGAAAGACAAATGGACGACTTTGAATCACACAGGTGTGCCCGTACCGATTTATGCCTTTGGTTCGGGAGCGGAAAACTTCACAGGAGTGATGCAGAATACAGATATAGCAAAGAAAATCTTCGATATGATGAAATAAAACCTTGTTTCGAAAAAATGAAACTTCGATTCAATGAAACAAAACAAAGAAACAAAAAATTAAAACCAAATAACAAATGGATTATAAAGTAGCTGACATTTCCCTTGCTGAGTGGGGAAGAAAAGAAATTGAGATTTCAGAGAAAGAAATGCCCGGTTTGATGGCATTAAGACAAAAATACGGAAAAGAAAAGCCGCTTAAAGGAGCGAAAATCATGGGATCGCTTCACATGACTATTCAAACCGCTGTATTGATTGAAACATTGGTTGAATTGGGTGCAGATGTCAGATGGTGTTCTTGCAATATCTTTTCAACGCAAGACCATGCTGCCGCAGCGATTGCAGCAAGCGGAGTTCCGGTTTTTGCATGGAAAGGCGAGACAATGGAGGAATATTGGTGGTGTACCAACAAAGCGTTGAGCTTTCCTAACGGAGAAGGACCTGATTTAATAGTTGACGATGGTGGAGATGCCACTTTGTTGGTTCATAAAGGCTATGCGGCAGAAGACAACCCTGCTTTGCTTGACAAAACTCCCGAATCGGCAGAAGAAGGCATAATTCTACAAACCCTTAAAGCCGTTCACGCAGAAGACAATCAAAAATGGCATAACATACTTAAGCGTTTGAAAGGCGTGAGTGAGGAAACCACAACAGGCGTTCATCGTTTGTATCAAATGATGGAAAGAGGCGAATTGCTTATTCCTGCAATCAACGTAAACGATTCTGTAACCAAGAGTAAGTTTGACAACCTTTACGGATGCAGAGAGTCGTTAGCGGACGGTATAAAGCGAGCTACGGACGTTATGATAGCGGGAAAAGTCGTTGTTGTTTGCGGTTATGGTGATGTTGGTAAGGGTTGTGCAAGGAGTATGAGAGGTTACGGAGCCAGAGTTTTAGTTACGGAAATCGATCCTATATGTGCGTTGCAGGCAGCAATGGAAGGATTTGAGGTAACAACGCTTGAAGATGCATTAAGCGAAGGAAACATTTACGTAACCACAACAGGAAATTGCGATGTCATTAAAGCAGAGGACATGGCTCGAATGAAGAGCGAAGCGATTGTTTGTAACATCGGACACTTTGACAATGAAATTCAAGTGGAACGCTTAGAGAAATGGGAAGGAATCAAGAAAATAAACATCAAACCTCAAGTTGATAAGTACATTTACCCGGATGGCCACTGTATTTACTTGTTGGCAGAGGGCAGATTGGTGAATCTTGGTTGTGCAACAGGACATCCGTCATTCGTAATGAGTAATTCGTTCACCAATCAGACACTTGCTCAAATCGAACTTTGGACAAAAAATTACGAAGTGGGCGTTTATCGTCTTCCGAAGACATTGGACGAAGAGGTTGCAAGACTTCACTTGGACAATATCGGAGTTAAATTGACCAAATTGACGCAAAAACAAGCCGATTACATAGGCGTGAGTGTCGATGGTCCGTATAAAGCAGACCATTACCGCTATTAGAAACACACATTAAATAAAGCGAAAAACGAAACAAAGATTCAGCAAATTGAAATCAAGAAACAATTTTTTCTTTTCAAGATTTATTTTACTGAAACAAAGAATCGTTTTTCGCTTTATGAAGTTATTGAAACATCAAACAAATAAACAATAAAATGAAAAACGTATTGGGATTGCTGAAAGGAGTATTCGTATATCGCAAATATGTGATGCTGAACATATTTTCAAATTCCCTATACGTTTTCTTTTCATTGTTTTCTTTCGTTTTGATAATTCCGTTCATCTCTGTTTTGTTTGGTGTTGTTGCACCGCCGATTCAATGTCCGGAATTTGCGTTTGACAAAGATGTGATCATGGATTACGTATCCTGGCATTTGGATTCGTATAAACAAACTCACGGAATATACTCATGTTTGTTTGCAATCGGTGGAGCGTATCTTGTCTGTGTTTTTTTCTCTGCACTTTTCCGTTATCTCGGTATGTATTTCCTTGCACCGATTCGCAACGGCATAACAAAAGATCTGAGAAACAAATTGTACAACAAAATAACCACATTGCCTATTTCTTTTTTCTCCACTCAGAAAAAAGGAGACATCATAGCAAGACTCACATCCGATTTGGAGGAAATTGAATGGAGTGTTTTGAGCAGCCTTCAGATGTTGGTAAAAGACCCTTTAATGGTAATCTTCTGCCTTTTCACACTCATATTTGCTTCATGGGAATTGCTTTTGCTTGCACTCGTCATCATGCCTCTTGCATATTTTTTGATAAACAAAGTAGGCAAGAGCCTCAAACGCAATTCAACCAAAGCACAATCAAAAATCGGAGCTTTGTTATCTCTTTGTGAAGAAGCCATAGGAGGATTGCGATTGATAAAGTCCTACAATGCCGAAAGTGTGATTGCGGATAAATTTTCCAAAAGCAACGATGAATATACCAAAACGGCAATCAAGGTTGCTCGAAGACGCGAATTGGCATCGCCTTTGACCGAATTCCTTGCCATTTTTGCCCTTGTGTTTGTCGTAATCTTGGGAGGTACGATGGTGTTAAGAGGAAAACTCGGTCCAGAAATCTTGATTGGATTTACTCTTATCTTTGCTCGTATGATTGCTCCTTTGCAAGCGGTTTCCACAGCTTTCTATAATTTGCAGCGAGCTGAGCCTTGTGCAAAACGAATCAACGAAATACTCGATGCAGACGAAAAGATAATTCAAGCAGACAACGCATTGGTGTTGCAATCCTTCGAAAACGAAATCCGATTCGAAGATGTATGCTTTTCGTATGACGATAGCGAAACAAGGGTTCTTAAAAACATCAATCTGAAAATAAGAAAAGGCGAAACGATTGCCCTTGTCGGAGAATCGGGAGGAGGAAAATCAACCCTTATGGACTTGATTCCGCGTTTTGCAGACTGCACTTGTGGAAAAATAACGGTGGATGGAATCGATATAAAGCAACTTGACATCAATTCTCTCCGCAAAACGATAGGCTATGTGGGGCAACAGGCGATTTTATTCAACGATACGATTTTCAATAACATTGCTTTCGGCTCTCCCGATGCCTCATTGCAAGATGTGGAAGCGGCAGCCAAAGCGGCGAATGCCCATAATTTCATAATGAAATCCGAAAACGGTTATCAAACTCGGCTTATCGACCGTGGCATGAGCCTATCCGGAGGAGAGAGACAAAGAATCTGTATTGCAAGAGAGCTGTTAAAGAATCCCGAAATCTTACTTCTTGACGAGGCAACTTCGGCTTTGGACACTCAAAGCGAGTTTGTCGTTCAGCAAGCGATAGATGAATTGAGCAAAAGCAAGACCTGTATCATCATTGCTCACAGATTATCAACCGTAACCAAAGCCGACAGAATCATTTTGCTCGAATCAGGAGAGATAAAGGAAGAAGGAACTTATCAAGAGCTTATTCGACTCAACCAAAGGTTTGCAAGGCTTGTCGAAATGCAGACGCTATAAGTTCGAAACGAAGCATCGTAAAAACAAATGAAGAAAATCAAGTACATCTTTCTTGCATACATCACGGGAATCGCTCTTTTCAGTTTATTCAGACTTATTTTGGTTTTGGTATATGCCGCTAATCCAGAAAACATCGTTGCATTCGATTCGTTGCTTCTAAGAAGTTTTGCAATCGGACTTCAATTCGACACCAGCATATCTTGTTACATACTTTCTCTTCCTTTGATTGCCGAACTTGTAGCAGTGTTTGCAAAAATCAAATCTAAGGTTTACCATAAATCTGTGCACGTTTTGACATGCACATTGTTTTGTTTGGCATTTTTGGTTTCAGCAGCCGACATTCCTTATTTCAACTATTTCTTCAATCATCTCAACGCTTCGATTTTTTCATACTTCAATTCATTCGATTTCTTACTAAGAATGATTGTCGAGGAATCAAGCTATCTGATTTTTCTTTTTTTGTTTCTCGGAGTTTGTATCGGCTATGTATTTCTCATGAACTTGATTTACAAACACACTCTCGCCGAAGAAGAAAATCCTTTGTCTTATTTGAAATCCGTACCTCTTGCATTGCTTTGTCTTTTACTTTGCTTTGTCGGAATGAGAGGTCGTTTGGAAATGAAAAGTCCTTTGCGTATAGGCACGGCATACCATTGCAATGATCCATTTCTAAACTCCGTAGGTTTGAATCCTTCGTTTGTATTGATTAAAAGCGTGGAAGAAAGCAACAAAGCGGCGAATCGCAATCTCGAACTAATGGATTCGGATAAAGCAAACCGCATTTTCGAAAAACAGAAATCAAGCCTTAGAAATCCTAAACAAGAATTGCATCTGACCAAAGGCACGAATGTCGTCCTTATAATAATGGAATCCATGTCTGCAGAGAAGAGCGGACACTTCAATCCCGAAAGTCGTCTCACTCCGAACCTGGATAAAATCGCAGACTCTTCGCTTAGTTTCGAGCAAGCTTACACTGCGGGAATACATACCTACAACGGAGTTTATTCTACTTTGTTTTCGCATCCCGCATTGTTCGACAGACACAGCATGAAAGCAAGTATTATTCCCACAATGGACGGTTTGCCAAATACACTTGCCGAAAAGGGATACCAAACTCTTTATTTCACGACTCACGATTCGCAGTTTGACAACATCGCAGGCTTTCTTTTCGCAAACGGAATCCAAAAGATAATATCACAAAGCGACTATCCGTCCGAACAAATCAAAAGCACACTCGGCGTAAGCGACCATGTGATGTTCGAAAAAGCCGTTTCAACGATTTCTTCACTTGATAAGACACAACCATTCTTCGTCTGCATGCTCACATCGAGCGATCACGGACCGTACATCCTGCCGACAGATATACCGTTCAAGCCCTCAAGCAAAGAACTCAAAGACCAAATGGTCGAATATGCCGATTGGGCGATTGGACACTTTGTTTCGATGGCACGAAAGCAGGATTGGTTCGAACAGACTCTTTTTGTCTTTGTTGCCGATCACGGATACGTGAAACCGGGTTCAAGGTATGAAATGCCGTTGTCTTATCATCATACTCCTATGTTGCTGTATTGCCCGAAGCAAATCAAAGCTGAAAAAGACAGTTCTTTGGCTTTGCAAATCGATTTGGCACCTACGATTCTTTCGATGCTTATTCCCGATTATGAAAACAAGACAATGGGAATCGATTTGCTGACTCAAAGCCGCCCATACGCTTATTTCTGTGCCGATAACAAAGTCGGAGTGATTGACAATCGGTATTTCTATATCTTCGATCGCCAAGGCGGAGAAATGCTTTACCGTTTGAACGATAAGGAAAAAACGAATTGCATCGAGCAAGAAAAGGAACGTGCCATTGAAATGAAGACCTACGCTTTCGGAATGATGCAAAAAAGCAACGATGTCTTGAAACGCAAAGTCAGAAAGTAAGTTCGGATTCTTCTCTTGGGATTTTAGTTTTTTTTAACGCGAGGATTCGCGAATTTGTCGGCGACTGCGAACTTGCGGTCAAGGACGCGATTTGTCAGGAGTTGGGTAAAAAGTTGTGAATCAAAGTCTTAGAAAATTTTGTCCTGATTTTGGACATTTCAGACGCCGTTTCAGTGTTTTCAGACGGCGTTTGAGAGTTTTCAAACGGCGTTCAAAATTTTTCAAACGGCGTCCGGAGAATTTCAAACGGCGTTTGAATTTTCAAAAGTCCGAGGTTGGCACTTTCGAACGCCTTTTCGGCATTTTTGAACGCCGTTTCAGCCCAAAAACACGCAACTTAAAAAATGTTAAATCTAATGTTAAAATTTCATAACGGCTCCACGTATCTCGCGAATCTGCACGTATCTTTCTTTTTTTTACTTTGGCTGTTGGCTATTAGCCTTTGGCTTTCGGCTGACGCAGTTTTATTTTTGCCAAAAGCCAATAGCTAATAGCCAAAGTTTGTTCCAAAAGATTCGTGTAAATTCGCGTGATACGTGGAAAAGAAAAGAGAAAATTTTGTCGGTTTATGAAAGTTTTATATCTTTGTGTGCAATTTATTAACCTTTAAAAAGGATGTTGAAAATGAATAAAACAAAGATTTTTAGTTTGATTGCAGTATTTACTGCGTTATTTACAGGTTGCGAAGAACCAAATGAAAATAATGGAAATACCTCCGACGGAAATAACAGTAAGTTTCAATGCCTTAAAACCTTGGAGGGACATTCAAAAGGAGTCAGTTCCGTAGCATATAGTCCCAATGGTACAAAAATTATCAGCGGTTCAGATGATAAAACCATTAAGATATGGGATGCAAACACAGGACAATGCCTTAAAACCTTGGAGGGACATTCAGGAGATGTCGAATCCGTAGCATATAGTCCCGATGGCACAAAAATAATCAGCGGCTCAGGGGATAAAACCATTAAGATATGGGATGCAAACACAGGACAATGCCTTCAAACCTTGGAGGGAGATTCAGATTGGGTCTATTCCGTAGCATATAGTCCCGATGGCACAAAAATAATCAGCGGTTCGTATGACAAAACCATTAAGATATGGGGTGCAAACACAGGACAATGCCTTAAAACCTTGGAGGGACATTCAGATTGGGTCTATTCCGTAGCATATAGTCCCGATGGCACAAAAATAATCAGCGGTTCAAGTGATAAAACCATTAAGATATGGGATGCAAACACAGGACAATGCCTTAAAACCTTGTATGGACATTTATATAGTGTCAATTCCGTAGCATTTAGTCCCGATGGCACAAAAATAATCAGCGGTTCATGGAATAAAATCATTAAGATATGGGATGCAAACACAGGACAATGTCTTGAAACCTTGGAGGGACATTCAGCTACTGTCAATTCCGTAGCATATAGTCCCGATGGCACAAAAATTATCAGTGGTTCAGAGGATGAAACCGTTAAGATATGGGGTGCAAACACAAGAACCTGCCTTAAAACCTTGGAGGGACATTCATGGGATGTCAATTCCGTAGCATTTAGTCCTGATGGTACAAGAATTATCAGTGGTTCAACTGATACAACCGTTAAAATCTGGGGCGTAGAGTAAGCCCTATATATATAAGGTAAAGGAAAACGAGCGTTCGACTAAGGTTTATTCCTGCGAATGCTCGTTTGGTTTTTGTGAAACTTGATTTGCTATTTTCGTAGTCTGTTGTCCGTAGTCCGTTGTCAAAGAAAAAAACACTCACACCTCATAGCTCACAGCCCAAAGCAAGACAAACGAGCGTAACTCTTGATTTCGGTAAATTAAAACAAAGATTAGCCGGAGCGAAACAAAGAATCAGAAATCCGAATCGCCGTTTGGGAAAACAAAAATCCCGAACCGCAAGCACGATTCGGGACAAATGATTATGAAAACTTCAAATTATTTTCTTGGTGCTAAGCCTAAGATTTCTCTTGCTTCGGCTGAGGTTGCTATTTCTCTGCCTAATTCTTTTGCAATGCGAACTACTTTTTCTACAAGTTCACCATTTGATTTTGCTTTCACGCCTTTTGACAGGTAAATGTTGTCTTCAAATCCTACTCTTACGTTTCCGCCCATTGCTATTGCGGCTGCCGCCATTTGAAAGGCAGAACGTCCGACTCCTGTAACGGTCCAAGTTGAGCCGGCAGGGATATTGTTTACTAACCAAGCAAGATTGCTAACTGTTGCAGGGGTACAGCCCGGTACTCCTAAGACAAAATTGAATTGCATAGGATGTCCCGGTACTTCTCCTTTGCGTGCCATTGTTAAAATGGTGTCAAGGTGTCCCATTTCAAAGCATTCGTATTCCGGTTTGATGCCTTTTTCTATCATTCTCTTACCAAACGCTCTCATTGTAGGCATTGTGTTGTCGAAAATTTCGTCTCCGAAGTTGCAAGTTCCGCAATCAAGTGTTGCCATTTCAGGAATCGGATTAGTATTTGTTGAATCTAATCTTTCATCCGGGCTCATTCCTACTGCTCCTCCTGTGGAAGGAATTATGATTACGTCAGGACAAACTTTGTAAATCGCTTCTTCGCATTCTTGAAATCTTGCATGGTTTTGTGTAGGTGTGCCATCGTCTTCTCTAACGTGTAGGTGTACAATTGCAGCTCCTGCATCTACTGCTGATTTTGCTTCTCTTACGATTTCTTCAACTGTGTAAGGAACTGCCGGATTTTGCTCCTTGGTTACTTCAGCACCGCAAATAGCGGCTGTAATTATCAATTTATCCATTTCTTTCTTGATTATTTGTTATTTCTTTGGCAATTCTTTGGAACAACACAAGTACCGCTTGCTCTGCAAACTACGATTGGTTCTGCCAAAACGTCTGCTGCTGATTCTGAAACGTCGGTTCTTGGTGCTATCACTTTTCTTGCTTCGAACACCATCTTGCGTGAAGTGTTTCCAACGTGAGTTATTTCTCCTACTGCTTCGATGTAGTCTCCTGCATACACAGGTGCAAGAAATTCTACGTTGTCATAAGCACAGAAAAGTCCCTCATCACCGTCTTGGATTATCAAAAGTTCGGTTGCCACATCGCCAAACAAGTTCAACATTCTTGCTCCGTCCACAAGGTTTCCGCCATAGTGAGCGTCGTGTGCCGACATTCTCATTCTTATCATTGATTTTGCTGCCATATTTCTTTCGTTTTTTAGTTTTATACTTTATTTCGGTTTATTGTTTTCTTATCTTACAATGTAATCAACAAACAAATACGGAGTCTTTATTGCTTCCGGTGCAAGGCTTTCAACGCTCTCTGAAACCTCTGCAATAACCAAATCAGCTGCTGTTGCCATCATTGGGTTGAAGTTTTGACTTGTTCCTCTGTAGATAAGGTTGCCGTGTTTGTCTGCAACAGATGCTCCAATCAATGCAACATCCGCTCTCAAAGGTAGTTCTAACAAATATTCCTTTCCTTCAACTTCTATCGTTCTTTTTCCTTCTGCTGCCAAAGTTCCAACTCCTGTTGCAGTCAAAAAACCACCTATTCCTGCTCCTCCTATTCTTACTCTTTCAGCTAACGTTCCTTGCGGTACCAATTCAACTTCCATCGTTCCTTCTTTCATCTTTTGTTCGGTTATAGGGTTGGTTCCGATGTGTGAAGCGATGACTTTCTTCACGCAACCTGAGGCTACCAACAATCCGGAACCGATTTCGGGATATGAAGTGTCGTTACAGATTACCGTAAGGTCTTTTTTGCCAGCTTTAACCATTGCTTCTATGATTTTATTCGGACTTCCAACTGCAAGGAATCCTCCAATCATAACGGTCATACCGTCTTTGATCATTTCGACTGCTTGGTCGATACTTATTTGCTTGCTCATGTTATATTTGTTTTTATGTTTTTTCTATTCCGATTAAATTTTCATTTCGCTTGCAAAGGTAATTGTTTTTTCGCAATCTGCAAAGCAATTGTTGCATTCTGTGAAAAAATGCGTTTTACAAAGCACCGAAGCTGTTTCTTTTGAATGACAAAAAATAAAACTTGAATTCGTCTGAATGAATCTTGATTTTAATTTTTTCTTTCTTGATTTCAGAAAATCCTTTCTTGATTCCGTTTTTTTTGCTTATCTTTGCGACTTAAACGGAATTTAAGAACAGACTTTATGTACACAGATAGTTTTATTGCCAATATTGAAACGGGAATACGAAACAATTGGGAACTTCCTGCCTTAAGTGATTACAAAAAAGAGTCTATTTCATATAGAGAAGTAGCAGAAAGAATTGCTCAACTACATATTTTCTTTAAGAATGCAGGTATTGAGAGGGGTGATAAGATTGTGCTATGTGGTCGTAATTCAAGCATATGGGCTATATCGTTTTTTGCAACCATAACTTACGGAGCAGTTGCCGTGCCGCTACTTCATGAATTCAAAAGCGAGGCTGTTACACATCTTGTGAACCATTCCGATGGCAAGTTGCTCTTTGTTGGAGATGTTGTTTGGGAAGGGTTGAACGCAGATGATATGCCTGAATTGAAGGCTGCGATTCAAATGCAGAATTTTGAATTGGTAAGTTGTAATGATGACAAAATAGCAACCGCTTTTAATTCAATCAAGGAAAATTTCGATAAAGCTTATCCTGATGGATTTACTCCGCAAGATGTGGTTTATGAACGCGATAATCTCGATTCGCTTGCTTTGATTAACTATACTTCCGGCACAACTTCGCTCAGTAAAGGCGTGATGTTGTCTTATAGAGCTTTGCTTAGCAATTATATGTTTGCGTGTGAAGTCTTGCCGAACTTAACTCCGGGCATGAATGTCATATCTATGCTTCCGTCGGCTCACATGTACGGTTTGCAATTTGAAGTCATATTCGAATTCATCAGAGGAATCCACATACATTTTCTGACTCGCATTCCTTCTCCTAAAATCATTGCAGAAGCTTTTGCGGCTGTGAAACCAAACATCATCATTTCGGTTCCGCTCATCATCGAGAAGATTTACAAAACCAAGCTGAAACCGATTGCAGACAAAATGATAGTGAAGATGCTTTTGAAAACACCGATAATAGACGTTGTTTTGAAGGATAAAATCTTGTCTGCATTGATCGAATCCTTTGGAGGAAAGTTCTATGAGATTATAATAGGCGGTGCAGCCTTGAATAAGGAAGTTGAAACCTTCTTAAAGAAAATCGGATTTCCTTATACGGTCGGATATGGTATGACAGAATGCGGACCGATCATAGGTTATGAGGATTGGAGTAAGCATAAACTCGGCTCTTGTGGTAAAGCAGCTCCTCGAATGGAAGTAAAAATCGATTCGCCTGACGAAACAAAAATCGTAGGTGAAATTTTGGTTCGTGGAGCCAACGTTATGATGGGATATTACAAAAATGAAGAAGCTACAAATGCAGTGTTGAAAGATGGTTGGTTGAGAACGGGAGATTTGGGCTTGAAAGACAAATATGGAAACATATATATAAAAGGCAGAAGCAAGAATATGATTCTCGGACCAAGCGGACAAAATATCTATCCCGAAGAGATAGAAGATATTTTGAATAGTTTGGAATATGTAAACGAAAGTTTGGTGATTGAGGATAACGGAAAGCTTACCGCACTTGTTTATTTGGATCAAGACAGATTGGATTCCAAGCAAATCAATTCAAAAGATTACCCGAGCATACTTGAACAGATGAGACAGCAAGCAAATTCACAACTTGCAAACTACGAACAAATCAGTGCTATTTACATACATGAAGAAGAGTTTGAGAAGACTCCGAAACGCAGTATCAAGCGGTATTTGTACACAACAAAAAGATAAAATCACAAAATCAAGAAAGGTTAAATTGTTTTCAAGAAAGAAAAAGCCATGATAAAGATTGGAAAAATTGTATTCGGAACATTGTTTTTCCTTGTTTCAACACAAATCTTCGCACAAAAGAATCCTTGTAATTTTACCGAGGAAAGAAAAGGCGACACTGTGATTTACAAGGGTGAAATGAACTATTTGGGAACTACTCACGCAGAACTACGCATCAGTTTACAGTTTCAAATGATTGGAAACGAGCTCGGACTTGTTTTTGGCTTAAACAACATAGACGGAATAAGCATGGACTCTACCAATGTCGCATATATACAACTCGCAAACGATAAAGAATACATACTTACTCCGAAACAAATCTCACTTACCAAAGACAACAAACGTTTGGAATGCAGATATGTCGTCAGCGAACAAGATGAGCAGGATTTTATATCATATGTCATCACAGGGATTTATATTTCGACAAACATCCATCCTCAGATAGACATAAGCGATTTCAACAGATATACCGCTCGAAGAATAAGTGAGCGGTTCAAATGTGCACACGATAAAATCAAAAACACGAAATAGAAAAATAAACAAATAACAAAAGAATATGAGTACAAAAGTAACCAAGCAATTGGTAAACCCTAAAAGCATAGTTGTTGTAGGTGCAAGCAACGACACTGCGAAACCGGGTGGTGCAATATTGAGAAACATCAAAGAAGGCGGATTCAAAGGCGACCTTTACGTTGTCAATCCGAAAGAAGACGAGATTCAAGGCATCAAATGCTGCAAAGACGTCAAAGATTTGCCAGAAGTGGATTTGGCAGTCATAGCAATAGCAGCAAAATTCACCGAAAACGCAATCAGTGTTCTTACAAAAGAAAAAAACACTAAAGCTTTCATAATCATATCTGCAGGATTCGGTGAAGAAAGCCATGAAGGAAAAGAATTGGAACAAAGAATCGTGAAATTGGTTGAAGATGCGGGAGCTTGCCTTATCGGACCTAACTGTACGGGAATCTTCACTCCTTATCACCATGCAATATTCTCAAAGCCTTTTCCAAAGTCTTCACCAAAGGGAGTTGACTTCATAACAGGTAGTGGTGCGACCGGTTGTTTTATAATGGACATCGGAATGCAACAAGGCTTGCACTTCAATCACTGTTGGGCTGTTGGAAACTCTGCTCAGTTGGGTATAGAAGACATATTGGAGTACCACGACGAATGTTTCGACGAAAACTCTTCAAGAGTCATCTTAATGTACATCGAAAACATTAAGAACCCACAAAAATTGTTGAAACACGCTCGCAGTTTGAGAGATAAAGGTTGCAGAATTGCAGCAATCAAGTCAGGTTCTTCCGAAGCCGGCTCAAGAGCTGCTTCATCTCACACAGGAGCCTTGGCAAGCCCAGACGTGGCTGTTGATGCCCTATTCAAGAAAGCAGGAATAGTAAGATGCTATGGAAGAGAAGAACTTTGCACTGTTGGAAACATCTTTACGTATCCTCAATTTGAAGGCAAGAATATTGCGATTATCACTCACGCAGGCGGCCCTGCAGTAATGTTGACCGACGCTTTGAGCAAGGCAGGTATGAACATACCACACATAGAAGGTGCAATGGCTGACGAGTTGTTGGGAAAATTATTCGCAGGCTCTGCTGTCGGAAACCCAATCGACTTCCTTGCAACAGGAACCCCTGAACAACTTGGAACAATCATCGATTACTGCGACACTAAATTTGACAATATCGATGCAATGTGCGTAATCTTCGGTACTCCTGGCTTGGCTCCGATAAACGAAGCTTACAGAGTGTTGTCTGAAAAGATGAAAACATCTAAAAAACCTATATTCCCTATCCTTCCTTCAACACTTGTTGCCGGTCAGGAAGTGAAAGAATTTGTCGATATGGGCAATACATACTTCGCAGACGAGACTGTATTCGGAAATGCCGTGGGAAGAATAGTTTCAACCCCTGAACCTGCTGATCAAGACGACATAATCAAGATCGACACTGCAAAAATCAGAGAAATCATTTCACGTTGTCCGGACGGATACCTTGATGTTAAGTTAATGAATGAATTACTTGACGCTGCGGGAATCAATCACGCAGTAGATATTTCAAGTGATAATGTAGAAGAAATAGTTGCTTTTGCTAACAAAACAGGCTATCCGCAAGTAATGAAAGTTGTAGGTCCTGTTCACAAATCAGATGTCGGCGGTGTGTCTCTTAATGTTAAAGATGAGGCTCACGTAAGAGCGGAATTCGAACGTTTGATAAAGATAAAAGATACTTATGCCGTTCAAGCTTATCCTATGTTGTTTGGAACTGAAATCTTCATCGGTTCAATGCGTACTCCGCTTTTCGGACACCAAGTTTTGTGTGGATTGGGCGGAATCTTCATCGAGGTTTTGAAAGACGTGCAATCATCGCTTGCTCCTATCGGAATAAAAGAAGCAAAAGAAATGATAAAGAAACTGAGAGGCTATAAGATTATCCAAGGTGTAAGAGGTCAGGATCCGGTTAATGAAGACCTTTATGCAGATCAAATAGCGAGAGTTTCTGCATTGGTGCAAGCAGCTCCCGAAATTGCGGAAATGGACTTGAATCCTTTGTTGGGTTCACCTACTGCAGTGGTTGCGGTCGATGCACGTATCAGAATCGAAAAATAAATCGAAGTTTCAGAAAAACGAATCAAAGAAAGAATTTAACGAATTCAAGATTCATTTCAGCGAAACAAAGACTTATAAAATCAAAACGAGGTTTCCAAAATCGGAAACCTCGTTTTGTTTTGTTGATATTGATTTTCAGTTGTCTTATGCAATGAATTCTAACGATTCAGTCTTTGTTAAAGAAACCAGTGTTTGCTGCTTTTGTATCGAAATCAGGCTCAGACATCCTTCTATACATTCTTGAACGACCATCATTCAATTCTCGTGTCATTTCTTCCATACCTTGATGATTTGCTTCAAACTTCATTGTGTTTGTTATCGAGATAGAATATGCAACTTTTTCGACATCGTGATTTGCACCTAAATAAACGAATACCCAACCTTTGGATTTCAAATCTTGAACCAAGGCTTGTATCTGTTCCCTTTTGTATTCTACCGATGCGTTTTCATATCCATCGGTTATAATCGTAACCAAAACATTGTCTTCTTCGGCAACATGTTTTCTAAGCTTGTTCAAAGAGTCTCCCATAGTATCATAAAGAGCTGTCGAACAGTTTGGATAATAATCTTCGTGAGTTATTTCTTTCACATTCTCAACATTCTCACAATCGTACAAAGTTTTAGATTTGCTGTTGAAAGTAACAAGACTTACGAAATACTCTTGCTCAGGATTCTCTTTTTGAGATGTTTTTATCGTTTGAAGAGTCTCGTTTATGTTGTCAACAGTCTCTTTCTTTACGCTGGACATTGAGCCACTCTCATCTAAAATCAGTAGATTAAAAATTCGTTTTTTCATATTGCTATATTGTTTTTAAGTTTGTGTTGCTTTATAGAGTATATAGCAAATGGAAATCTATCATTCTAAAACAAAAAAATAAAGATTTTATGTCTTCGGATTGTCGAAATAAAGTCAAAATGTTATTATTCGAATTAAATTCCTCATAGATTAAAACCTTGAAGAATATTCGTTTACAAAGGAAAAAGATACTTGAAGTACTATTTTTTCTTTGTCTTCTCTTGACGTTATATTATTTTTATGTAATTTTGCCCTCGCAAAGGGTTCTCTTGTGCAGAGATTAAAAGGGAATTGGGTGAGAATCCCAAACAGTCCCGCTGCTGTGAGTTCATAAAAGGATACCGAAATATCTTGTTGCCACTGTTGAAATAAAGTAAATGGGAAGGCTATCGGTGTTGAACGAGTCAGAAGACCTGCCTTTTGTTTAAGTTTTGAGCTTTCGAGGAAAGAGCTTTGGACATTAGATGCAGGATTTATTTCAGCGAATTTGTCTTTACTTTTTTTGAAGCTCTATGGTTTTAAACTAAATTAAAAAACAATAGAGATATGAAAAAATTTTTAATCAGTTTGGTTGCACTATTTGCAACTATGACAGTTTCTGCTCAATTTGACGGAGCTGTAGGCACAGAAGGTTGCCGAGCAATTAACATTTCTAATCCGAGAATTCAATCTTGGGCTTTGGGAGTTGAAGTTCAAAGAGGCTTTCAAGGAAATTCAACAACAAATTATGCATCTTATGGAAAACCTTACAATGCACAAGGTTGTCCCGACAGCACAACAACAACTTGTGTTTCATTAGGAGATGGTGGAATTGCACTAATAACATTTTCCTCACCAATAATAGATGGAGAAGGTGAAGACTTCTGTGTATTTGAAAACGGTTTCAATTCAACTTACTTGGAATTAGGTTTTGTAGAAGTGAGTAGCGATGGAGAACATTTTTACAGATTTCCCGCAACAAGCTATACAACATACAATGATATTCGTCCGGAATTGCTAAACAACATTGCAGGAAAACATGAAGTTGGTTGGGGTACACCTTTCGACCTTTCAGAAATAGAAGGCGATGAGTTTTTTAACAGAAACAATGTAAGATATGTACGTATTGTTGATATAATTGGAGGAGTTGATACAGACTCGCAAGGGAACGTAATCTACGATGGCACATCAGGTGGTCCTTCAACAGGATACGACCTTACAGGAGTAGGAGTATTGAATCAAGGAAGCAGTTATTTTGTCGCAGATTGCGAAGGTCTATTAACATCTGCCGATACTCATGAATTGATAAGTGCAGACAATGGAGAGATGGATGCAGATGGCAATTATCGCCTTTCTTACCTAAGCAATGGTCTGCTTTATGATGCATTAGGACTATATGGAGGAATGTTTGCTTGTGGATTTGGGCCATCTAATCACACTACATCGACAGGTGTAACATCTTATTCATCAGCTTCACTTTGCGGATTAGAAGGAACAGGAAATACTTATATGGTTGGATATTACAGTGATTATGTTGGAACAGAAGAACATAACGTTGTAAGAAAAGAAGACGATACTCCTTTCTATCCTATTGGAGTTTATGTAAACAATTCAATGAGTGCTTACAATTATATGAATACAGCAAGTTTTGCAAATGACGGACACTACCTTAATATTATTGCAACAGGTTATGATGAAAATGGAAACGTAACAGGAAGCAGCATTACATCACTTGCAAACGCAAATAACGTAGTAAAAGAATGGAAATACTTTGATTTAACCCCTTTAAATGAATGCGTAAAGGTTGTTTTCACACTCCAAACCGATGATGACTCCGGTTATGGAATGAATATACCTGCATATTTCTGTATAGACGCATTTTCTTACGCAAACACAATTGACGCATCAACACCATGCGATGCACCAACAGCTCTTTCTGCAAACAATATAACAGAAAACTCAGCAGAAATCACTTGGAACGGATCATCAGAAACCTACGAATTCAAATTAAACGGAGGCGAAGCAGAAACTCTTACTGCAACAAGCAAAACATTAACAGACCTAACACCAAACACGGCCTACACAGTAGAAGTAAGAGCAATATGCGAAGACCAAACATCTGATTGGGTTATAACAACATTCACAACCCTTGAAGAAGAAACCCCTGAAATCATTGCACCTGTTGCAACCACCCTTGCGGCAACCGAAATCACCAATGCGACAGCAACTTTGAACGGAACCATTACAGCAGGCAGTGAAGAAATCACAGCACAAGGATTCATGTACAAAGCAAGCAACGCAACAGATTGGGCAACCGTAGCAGCAGTAGGTGAAACCATGACAGCGACAGTTGAAGGCTTGGAAGCAGAACTTGAATACGTATTCAAAGCATTTGCAACAACTGCAAGCGGAACTGTGGAAGGTGAAGAATTAACATTCACTACATTGGCAGGATTAAGCGATGCGACAGCTGTAAGCATCATTGCGAACGTTTATCCAAACCCTGCAGACGACAAAGCAACGATAAGCGTAAGCAACGTAGCTAATGGAACGAAGATAGTGGTAAGCGACATGCAAGGACGCATAATTTTGAGCGACGATATGAGCGAAAGCACATACGAACTCAACACAAGCAACTACGCAAGCGGCGTTTACTACATCAGAATCATCAGCGGAAACGCAGTAAACACACAAAAATTGATTGTAAAGTAATAATCTTTTCATTTTAAACTCAGAAGGCGACTCTGTTTTAGAGTTGCCTTTTTTGTTTTTACAGCCAAAAAGCTTTTTCATCGGTACTTTCAAATAATGAAAATATGGAAATGGACTTGAATCCTTTGTTGGGTTCCCCTACTGCGGTTGTTGCGGTCGATGCACGTATCAGAATCGAAAAATAAATCGAAGTTTCAGAAAAACGAATCAAAGAAAGAATTTAACGAATTCAAGATTCATTTCAGCGAAACAAAGACTTATAAAAACAAAACGAGGTTTCCGATTTTGGAAACCTCGTTTCTTTTTATTGATTTTCTTTTTCCGCCTTCTCTTCCCATTGTCTTATCAATTCGAATTCGTCTTCGGCTTTGTTTAATATCAAGAGTCCTTTTGCGTCATTGACCAAAGGAGAGTTCGGATATTTTGATATGAATTCGTTGAATGCTTCTTCTGCTTTTTCTTTGTTAAGACATACATCTTGGAAAATCACGCCTTTGAGAAATGAAGCTTCGGGTGCGTATGAACTTTTCGGATAATCTTTTACCAATTTGTCCAAAAGGTCGATAGCTTTCAAACATTCTTTTCTATTTGCAAGTATGTCGGCTGCTCGAAACAGATATGCGGGCGATAAGGTGTCTTGCGGATTTTCTTTCACGAAGTTTTCATACATCACAACAAGGCTGTCGGCTGTTTCTGGCTTAATGCTATGAGCGTCTGTCAAAACAATATGTTCCATTTCCGCAATTTTCTCTGCCGACTTCGTACGATTGTCGCTTGTCGAACAAGAAAAGAAGATGCCGAATGCCAATGCAGGTATCAGAATGCGTTTCATGTTTATTTCTTTTTTGTTTGTGGTCGCTTCATTTTATATCCCGGAACGATTTTTCCTGAAGCAACGTCATTCAACTTTCTTTTCAAAAGAGTTCTTCTCAAAGGACTGAGTCTGTCGGTAAACACTTTACCTTCCAAATGGTCGTATTCGTGTTGGAAAACCCTTGCTCTGATTCCCGTAAGTTCTTCTTCGTGTTCGTTAAAGTCTTCATCTAAATATTTGACTCTTACTATGCTTGGTCTTGCAACGTCTTCGTGTATGTCCGGAAGTGAGAGACAGCCTTCTTGAAAGTCGCTCCATATTTCGCCTTTGTACTCTAAGATTTGCGGATTGATGAATACTTTTTTGAATCCTTCTGCTTCGGGATATGCTTCTTTGAAAGGTCCTGCGTCTATTACGAATAAGCGAATCGAAAGGTCTATTTGCGGTGCAGCCAACCCCACTCCGTTTGCGGCATACATTGTCGTGAACATGTTTTCTATCAATTCCGTCAATCCGGGATAGTCTTTCGTAATATCCTTTGCTTGTTGTTTGAGCACTGAAGCTCCGTAACCTACTATCGGTAATATCATATGTTTGTTTATTTTTTCATTTGCATAAAGTCTTGCAATATCAAAACGGCTGCAATCGAGTCAATCAATCCTTTGTCTTGGCGTTTTTTCTTTTTCAATCCTGATTGTGCGATTGTCTGACTTGCAATCTTTGATGTGAAACGCTCATCTACCATATATATATCTTTGTCAGGAAATGCTTTTGCAAGGTTATCGACAAAGATGTTGACCGCTTTGGCTGATTCGGACGGGGTGTTGTCCATTTGTTTCGGGTTTCCGACAACGATGGCATCAACTTCCTCTCGCGACATATAGTCTTTCAAGAAAGGGAATATGTCGATTGTCGAAACAGTTGTAAGTTTCGTCGCAATTACTTGCATGTAATCGGTTACTGCCAAGCCGACACGTTTTGTTCCATAGTCTATTGCTAATAATCGTCCCACGATTCAATTGTTTTTATTTAAGTATTGCCGTTTTTGATATGAGTTGCAAAGATACAAAAAAACGTAAAATAAGTTGCAATTTAGATAAACTGCAACTTATTCTTGGGTTGAGAAGATTATTTTCGGCTTGTGAATTTCTATGTTTTTGCTTGCTTGAAACAAATCTTGATTTCAGCAAAACGAAACAAAGATTCAGAAAATTGTTTCTTGATTTCGTTGAATTGTTTCTTCGTTTCGTTAAAGTGGCTTTTTAGGTCTGTGGAACGAAATATAATTTGCTTGTATCGTAACCTCTTTTCTTGATTTTCACAAGCAAATCATTGATTGTCGATTGCGGAAGTTGCGGAGTCCTACTCAAAATCCATAGGTATTTATCCGAACTACTGCCGATTACTGCATACTGATAATTGTCATCAAGTTCAAAAACGAAATAATCGGAATAAAACCACAGGAAGAATGAAACTTCCAATTTGCTGTTAGAATTGCTGTCTTTCTTTTTTCTTGCTTTGCCTTCGATTTCTTTTTTCTTGCCATTTTTCATTCCGGAATTAAGAACGCGAATCGTTCCATCGGGCAATAAACTATAGTTTGCTTTGACATGAGTCATACCTTTTTCGAAAGAGTGTTCATATCTTGCGATTTCATACCAAGAACCCATAAATCGGTTTACATCTAAGTTGCTTACGGTTGTTGTGTTCATTGTTTTGTTGTTTTTGTTTGTTTGACATGATATTCCTACTGTGCCGATAAAAAAACGGATAGGAGTAATAAAACTTTGCTTTTCATATTTTATAAATTTTAATTGATTTTTGAAATAAAACACTTTTGGGGTCATAATGTTCAAACAAACAAAAAAGCGTATGGATTTTGTTTTCCATACGCTCGTTATTTATAATGATTAAATCTTACGCCGATTCTACTTGCTTACAAAATGAAAGTGTGAACCATAACGCTCAAATGCTGCTCTGTCTAACTCTTCTCTGTGGTCAGGGTGGGCAACTGAGATTAGCAAACGTGCTCTTTCTTGAAGGCTTTTACCATATAGATTAACAGCTCCAAATTCTGTTACAAACCAATGAATATGGTTTCTTGTGGTTACAACACCCGCTCCAAGATTTAGAGTATTTGCAATTTTGGATATTCCGTTCTTTGTTACAGATGGCATAGCAATGATAGCCTTTCCACCTTCCGAACGAGATGCTCCGTAAATGAAATCGACTTGTCCGCCAACGCCTGAGAAGAATTTTGTTCCCAATGAATCGGCACAAACTTGTCCCGTGATGTCTATTTGTAACGCTGAATTGATTGCAGTCATTTTTGGTTGCTGTGCAATAACAAATGGATCGTTTGTATAACCTACGTCCATCATTGCAACCATTGGGTTGTCGTTAAGGAAGTCATAAACTTTTTGACTACCCATTAAGAAAGTTGAAACCATTTTTCCATTGTCCAATTTCTTGTTTGAACCATTTATAACGCCACTTTCAACAAGCGGAAGTACACCATCGGCAAACATCTCCGTGTGAATACCTAAATTTTTATGGCCACCCAATTGTGCCAATACAGCATTCGGAATAGCACCTATTCCCATTTGTAAACACGCTCCGTCTTCTATCAATTCGGCACAATATTTTCCGATTGCGATTTCTTGTTCGTTTGGTTCGGAAAAGTGAGCCGGCATAAGTGGTGTTGAATCCTCTACAAAGATATCAATCATTGACATCGGAATCATTGCATCGCCAAAAGAGCGTGGTACATTCGGATTGACAACTGCAATAACCGTTTTTGCAACTTCAATAGCCGCTAAAGTTGTATCAACACTCGTTCCCAATGAAACGTAACCATTTTTGTCAGGAGGACAGACTTGTATCATTGCAACATCACAAGGAAGATATCCTTCACGATACAATTTTTGTGTTTCACTCAAAAAAATCGGAATATAGTCGGCATAACCCGCTTGAACGTCTTTTCTGACATTTCCTCCAACGAAGAAAGCATCGTGTTGAAAGATTCCTTCAAATTCTTCATTGGCATAAGGTGCAGGACCTTCGGTGTGAAGGTGATGAATGTAGACATTCTTAAATTCTTTGTTTCTTCCTCTTGCACACATTGCGTCTATAAGGCACGCAGGTGCAGATGCTACACTGCTAAGGTGTATATGATCGCCACTTTTAATGACTTTAACAGCTTCTTCTGCCGAAACAGCTTTGTATGTATTGCTCATAATAATATGTTGTTTTGTTTCTCCGTGCAAAGGTAAGAAATTTGTTCGTTCTAATCAGCGTTCGAAAGTATTTATTTGCGAAAAGTTTGCAATAAACAGTTTTTTCTTGCGTTAATACTTTGTTTTAATATAATAAATCGAGCTTATGAAGAAATATGTCGTATTTTTAATCCTTACAGGTTTGTTTGGATTCGGATTGATGGGACAAAACGAGAAAGTAGGTAAAGAACTAATGAAAGTTATTAAGACAAGAGCAAGCGTAAGACAGTTTGCCGACAAGCCTATCGAAGTAGAAAAAGTATCACAAATGTTATTGGATGCGGCAATGTCAGCACCAACGGCTATGAATAAACAACCATGGGAGTTTATCGTGATTACAGATCCCGAAATTATGAAAAGAATGGCAAAAGAATTCAAAAACGCTTCAGCACTTTCAACAGCACAATTAGCGATTATTGTTTGTGGCAATATGAAAGAAGCAATCGAGGGAGAGAGTAGAGAGTTTTGGGTTCAGGATTGTAGTGCGGCAACGGAGAATCTTTTGTTGATGGCTCATTCTATGGGATTAGGTGCAGTTTGGTGCGGAATCTATCCGTCAAAAGAAAGAACTGAGTTGTTGCAAAAGTTCTTAAATTTACCTGAAAACATAGTTCCGTTGAATATAATCCCGATTGGTGTTCCTGCCGATAACGTTGCACCGAAAGAAAAGTTCAAAAAAGAAAAGATTCATTGGAATAAATTCGGTAATCATCAAGTAAGAGAAACCGGAAAGAAGAAAGCTCCTCTTCAAAAGGCTAAGCCAATAGGTTTTGAAGTTAAAAAATAATTCGGTCTTAAAGAAAGCATACATACAATAATTAGGTTTGAGCATCGGGCTATTGAATGGTCCGATGTTTTTTTTGTATTCGTATCTTTGGTTTGTAAATATGTCTAAATAAAACCAAGAAACAATTTTCTGATTCTTTGTTTCGTTCCGCTGAAATCAAGAAACGATTTTCTGAATCTTTGTTTTATTTTTCTAAAACCAAGATTCGTTTCAATAAAGTCCCAAACCAGAAAGTAAAAACCAAGAAATGATGAAGTTGAAATTCTGTTTTGAGCGTTTGAAACAGTGAAACAGTGTATCGAATCAAAATTTTGGTGGTGTTATTTGCTATAAAATGATTCTAAAATAGCGTTTGTAAAGCGTGCTTTTGAGATTGTAATCAAGGGAAATTTGTTTCGAAATTGCGTTTGTAGGGGATTAAAAGAGTGATATTCGATAAAAAAATATTATCTTTGCAAGTCGCATATCCCAAGCTTGATATGTGTTGATTTTAGTTTGATAATAAAAAATGTTCTTTTTATGAAAAAATCTATTTTTACCCTTTTGATATTGTTGTTGTCGGCGGTGGGCGTTTTCTCTCAACGCATCGATTCCAAGGATTACAAAAATCAGAAAGATGTTTCGGTGGTTTATTTCATCAGAGAGATAACTCCCGAAAATGTTTTGAAATTATACAAAGCTTTGAATGCGGAAAAGACAGGACGAATCGGTGTTAAATTGCATTTTGGCGAGAAAGGCAACAAGAATTTCCTTAATCCGGAATTGACGCGTCCTTTGATGAAAGAAACGAAAGCAACATGGGTTGAAACCAATGTGCTTTATGTTGGTGAGAGACGCTATACCGACAAACACCTTGCTTTGGCTGCAAAGCACGGATTTACCTTTGCACCAATCGATATTTTGGATAGTGATGGCGAAATAGATATTCCGACAGATGGGATGGGATTGAAACACTATCGAAACGTCAAATTGGGTAAACATTTCATGGATTACGATCGTTACATTATATACACACATTTCAAAGGTCATGGATCTGCCGGATTTGGTGGGGCAATCAAAAATCTTGCAATGGGTTTTGCTTCTCCCGGTGGCAAAATGGCTCAACACGCAACTGACTTTCCGCAAATCAATTCTCCGGAAAAATGCGTTGGTTGCTCAAATTGCGTAAATAACTGCCCTGCTGCGGCTTTGACACTTGAGGGTGGAATAAGCATAGATACGACAAAGTGCATCGGATGTGCGAAATGTATTGCCGAATGCCCGTTGAAGTTGTTTTCTCCAAAACAAGTGGAGCTCAAAGGCAGTACTTTCATGGAACGATTGGTGGAATATGCATACGTTGCTTGGAAAACAAAACCTATGGTTTTCATTAACGTTCTTGCAAACATATCTGCGTCTTGTGATTGCTCATCACGTGCACCTAAGCCTTTCTGTGAAGATATCGGAATCTTGGCTTCGAATGACATAGTGGCAATTGATCAAGCTTCTTTCGATTTGGTGGCAGAGCAACACAAGTGTGAAGATCCTTTCTTAAAGGAAAGTGGAAAGAGTGGTTTGTCTCAGTTGGATTATGCGGCAAAACTCGGAATGGGAAACAGAAAATACGTTTTGATAGAGATAAAGTAATAATCTGATGTTTAATGTAAGAGGTCTGATTTTTGGTTTTGTTATTCTGAATCTGGCTTGCGGATTGTTGTTTTCCTGTGTCAGAGAAGAAGAATATGCAAGTGGCAGCGGTGTGAGTTTGTCTTTCGACACGGATACTTTGTCTTTCGACACCGTTTTCACAACCATAGGCTCTCTTACAAAAAAACTGATGGTTTACAACAAGGAAAACAAACCGCTAAAGATTGATTACATAAGTTTGAAAAATGGTTCGTCAAGTTTTTTCAGACTGAATGTAGATGCAAATGACGATTTGGTGGTTAGGAATGTGGAAATCGGAGCGAGGGACAGCCTGTATATATTTGTGAGAGTGGAACTTAATCCGAATAATCAATCGAACCCTCTGCTGATTGAAGATGAAATTCAATTCGGATTTAATGGCAAAACTCAGAGAGTTGTATTGCAAGCATACGGACAAGATGCCTATTATCACAAACCTTCACACTATCTGTTGAGTTCAAATCCTGCTTCTTCAAGTGGCTACGATACTATTTGGTATTCTTTGGCTGAGGAAGGTGGTGAGGCGAGTGGCGTGATTGTAAGCGGAAACGAAATCAGTTGGAAAAGCGATAAACCACACATCATCTTAGGTAATTGTGTCGTTGATTCGTCTTATACTCTCAATTTGAGCTATGGAACCCATATACATTTGAATAAAGATTCCGAATTTTGGGTTTATAAAGATGGAACCTTGAAAGCAATGGGTGAAGTCGGACAACCGGTGGTTTTTGAAAGCATGAGAAAAGACGAACACTATGCAAACACGGCGGGACAATGGGGATGTGTTCGATTTATTGCGGGAAGTAAAGATAATTTGTTAGAAAATGTGGTGATCAAAAACAATATCATTGGAATCCTTGTCGATACTTGCGTGAACAATAACCCGACTTTGACGCTAAAAAACACGAGAATCGAGAATAGTTCTTATATCGGAATTTATGCAAGAGGAGCTAAGATTGAGGGACAAAACGTTGTGGTTCAGAATACGGGCAATCATACGTTGGCTTTAACGATGGGAGGAAGCTATGAGTTTATTCATTGCACCTTTGCCAACTATTGGCAATATGGAACAAGGACAAAAGCCTGCTTGTTTTTGAATGATTATTACCTTGATGTAAATAATAGCTTGCAATATCGTCCGATCGATAAGGCGGATTTTTATAATTGTATCCTATATGGAAGTTTGTCGGAAGAGGAGCTTGATATTGATTTCTTGGAAGGAGGAATCAGTCGCTATCGTTTTGAAAACTGCTTGCTGAAAACAAAAACCAATATAGAATCTCCTAATTTGTTTGTAGACTGTGTTTATAAAGACCCGATGTTTGTTAATTCGGCAGAAGGGGATCTTAACCTGCAAGCAACATCTGCTGCAATCGGTGCTGGTAATGGCGTGTGGAGCTATAGCGTTCCTTACGATATAAATGGTAATTATAGGAATGATCCACCTTGTATCGGTGCAATGGAATATGTTGATGGCGGAATCAAGAAAGCGAAACAAAGAATTAAAAAAATAAAATAAAGAATTAAAAAAATAAAACAAAGAATCGCTCGAATGAATCTTTGTTTTATTTGAAGCGTTGCAAAATATAGTAATTTTAGGTGCGAAGTAAAGAAAAATGATAATTAAATAAGTCTATAAAATAAAAAAATCGTAACTTTGCACACTTGAAAGGATTTAGATGCTTTTGTATATCGGCAATGGCAAACTAAAAACGATAAATAAGATACAATATAATATTCACTAATTTCATTAGATACGATGACGAAAAAGTATGTTTACACCTTCGGAGGCAAGACTGCGGAAGGTAAAACTGACATGAAAAACTTGTTGGGTGGAAAAGGAGCAAATTTGGCTGAGATGTGTCTTTTGGGACTTCCTGTTCCGGCAGGTTTTACCATTACAACAGAATGTTGCACCGACTATTACGAAAACAATTGTGAGCTTCCGGAAGGATTGATGGAGCAAGTGTGGGACGGAATGCGTAAAGCAGAAGAAGTGATGGGTACAAAATACGGCGATAAGGACAATTGTATGTTGGTATCTTGTCGTTCAGGTGCAAGAAGTTCAATGCCAGGTATGATGGATACGGTTTTGAATATAGGACTTTGTTCAGAAACTATTCCGGGACTTATAAAGAAAACCGATAATCCAAGATTCGTTTACGACTCTTACAGAAGACTTATAATGATGTATGCAGACGTCGTAATGGAAAAAGCAGAGGGAATCGAGCCTGTTGATGGCGTTGGAATCAGAAAAATATTGGATGACGTATTGGACGAATACAAAGAATCCAAATCATATAAATCAGATACTGAATTAACATCTGAAGATTTGCAATTTTTGGCAACCGAGTTCAAAACGATAATCAAAAACAAACTTGGCGTAGAATTTCCTGACGATGCTACAAAGCAATTAGAGGGAGGAATAAAAGCCGTGTTCAAATCTTGGAATGGAAAGAAAGCCGTTGCATATAGACGAATCGAAGGCATACCTGATGATTGGGGAACCGCTGTTAACGTTCAGGCAATGGCGTTTGGTAACACAGGAGACAGTTCTGCAACAGGTGTAGCTTTCACTCGTAACCCGGCAACCGGCGAAAACCTATTCTATGGAGAGTGGTTGAAGAACGCACAAGGTGAAGACGTAGTAGCAGGTATAAGAACCCCTAATCCACTTAACGATGACACTAAGAACGAACAAAACAAGCATTTGGTGTCTATGCAAGAGGATATGCCGGAAACATATAAAGAACTTTGCGAAATAAGAACTATTTTGGAGAATAACTTCCGCGACATGTTGGATATTGAGTTTACTATCCAAGATGGCAAGTTGTATATGTTGCAATGCAGAGTCGGAAAGAGAACCGGCGTAGCTGCTTTGACAATGGCAATGGATATGTTGAAGGAAGGAAGAATCGATGAAAAAGAAGTAATACGCAGAGTGTCGCCTACTCAATTAGATGAGTTGTTACACCCAATCCTTGATTCAAAAGATGAAGCTAAACATACAGTTGTTGCAAAGGGTTTGCCTGCAGGCCCAGGCGGTGCTTTGGGAGTAATAGCCCTTACGAGCGAAGAGGCAATGCGTTTGCAAAAAGCAGGTATCGCCAATGTGTTAGTAAGAGAGGAAACAAACCCTGAAGATGTTGAGGGAATGCGTGCAGCAGACGGAATCTTGACTGCAAGAGGCGGTATGACATCTCACGCAGCTCTTGTTGCCAGAGGTTGGGGTAAATGTTGTATTGTAGGTTGTGAAGCTTTGCAAATCAACATGGAAAACAAGACTGTAACAATTGGCGAAAAGACATACAAAGAAGGAGATATTCTATGCTTGAATGGAACCAAGGGATTGGTGTATGACGAAAAGGTAGCAATGATTAACGCAACCGAAAACCCATTATTCCAAGAGTTCATGCAAATAGTAGATAAATATCGTACGATGGGAGTTAGAACAAACGCAGATACACCAGAAGATACTGAGCAAGCGTTGAAGTTTGGTGCAGAAGGTATCGGTTTGTTCAGAATAGAGCATATGTTCTATGGAAAGAACAGCGAAGCACCTCTTGTAATCCTTCGTAAGATGATACTTTCCGGTTCTACCGAAGAAAGAAAGAAATGGTTGAATGAGCTACAAGTTTACATCAAACAATCAGTGAAGGGAACGATGAAAGTAATGAACGGAAAGCCTGTTACATTCCGTTTGATAGACCCTCCATTGCACGAATTTGTTCCTCATACAGAAGATAAGGTAGCTCAATTGGCTGAAGAATTAGGAATAAAGGTTTCTGAGCTTAAGGAAAGAATCGAAGGCTTAAAAGAAGTCAATCCGATGATGGGCTTGCGTGGTGTTCGTCTTGGTATAATCTATCCTGAGATAAGCGAGACACAATTCAGAGCATTGTTCGAAGCAGAAGCAGAATTGAGAAAAGAAGGCAACGATCCGCACTTGGAAATCATGGTTCCTTTGACAGTGAGCGTTACAGAGTTGAAACACCAAAAAGAAATCTGCGACAGAGTTCACGCAGAAGTTGAATCAGCAATGGGAGCTAAGATAAACTACTTGTATGGTACGATGATAGAAATCCCAAGAGCTACTTTGGTTGCAGATGAGATAGCAACGGTTGCTGATTTCTTCTCATTCGGAACAAATGACTTGACTCAGATGACATTCGGCTTCTCAAGAGATGACGTAAACAGCATCATAGGAGAATACAAAGAGAAAAAGATTTTGCCTGCAGACCCATTCCAAACATTGGATCAAGAAGGTGTTGGTCAATTGGTAAAATTGGGAGTTGAAAGAGGAAGAAATACAAAACCACAATTGAAGGTCGGCGTTTGTGGAGAGCACGGCGGAGATCCTGAATCAGTGGAATTCTTCTTCAAAGCAGGAATGAACTATGTTTCTTGCTCACCTTTCAGATTGCCACTTGCAAGATTGGCTGCTGCACAAGCTGCTGTAGGAAAATAAGTTAAAGAAACAATATGATAAAAGGAGAATTGCGAAAAGCGATTCTCCTTTTTTTTGTTTTTAATCGTTTTTTCTGAATTATTGAAACGCTGTTTTATTTCGCTCAAACCAAGAATCATTTTATTGAAATCAAGATTCGTTTTACCCAAATCAAGAGTTATTTTATCCAAAATCAAGAAACAATTTGCCTGATTTTTACCGCCTTTCTTTCGAGTCTTTATTTAACATATTCTCGCAAAGACGCAAAATTCGCAAAAGAGACTCCACGAATCTCACGTATTGACGCGGATTTTTTATTTCATCTTTCATACAATCCGTTGTCTGTTGTCCGAAGTCCGTTGTCAAGTTAAAAAAGGTTCGTGTAAATTCGCGTGATACGTGGAAAAGAAAAGAGAAAATTTTGTCGGTTTATGAAAGTTTTATATCTTTGCAAAGTAGTTATTAACCTTTAAAAAGGATGTTGAAAATGAATAAAATAAAGATTTTTAGTTTGATTGTGGTATTTACTTCGTTATTTGTGGGCTTTGAAAAATTGAATGCACAAGATGTAAGTAAGTTTAAATGCCTTAAAACCTTGAAGGAACATTCATATAGTGTCTATTCCGTAGCATATAGTCCCGATGGCAAAAGAATAATCAGCGGTTCAGATGATAAAACCGTTAAGATATGGGATGCAAACACAGGAGAATGTCTTAAAACCTTGGAGGGACATTCAAAATCTGTCGAATCCGTAGCATATAATCCCGATGGCACAAAAATTATCAGTGGTTCAGGGGATGAAACCGTTAAGATATGGGATGCAAACACAGGAGAATGCCTTAAAACCTTAATGGGACATTCAGATTGGGTCAATTCCGTAGCATATAGTCCCGATGGCACAAAAATTATCAGCGGTTCAGATGATCAAACCATTAAGATATGGGACGCAAACACATGAGAATGTCTTAAAACCTTGACGCGACATTCAGATATTATCTGGTCCGTAGCGTTTAGTCCCGATGGAAAAAAAATAATCAGCGGTTCAGATGATAAAACCATTAAGATTTGGGATGCAAACACAGGACAATGTCTTGAAACCTTGGAGGGACATTCAGATTGGGTCAATTCCGTAGCATATAGTCCCGATGGCAAAAGAATAATCAGCGGTTCAGGAAATATTAAGATTTACGATAATGATAAAACAATTAAGATATGGGACGCAAACACAGGAGAATGCCTTAAAACCTTGGAGGGACATAGATTAGGTGTCTATTCCGTAGCATTTAGTCCTGATGGCACAAAAATAATCAGCGGTTCAGTGGATAAAACCGTTAAGATATGGGATGCAAATACAGGAGAATGCCTTAAAACCTTGGAGGAACATAAATATAGTGTCAATTCCGTAGCGTTTAGTCCCGATGGCACAAAAATTATCAGCGGTTCAAGTGATGAAACCATTAAGATTTGGGGAGAGGAATAGGGATTGATTTTCTAATATAAAATAAAACGCTCGTAAGTCTTAGTTTTATTTTGACAAACGAGCGTTTTATTTTTTGCTTTCTTTGTTTTATGTAATCCTTTCTTGAAAAGAAATCACTGAAATAAGGTTTCAAATCCCTATCCTTATACATTATATATATAAGGTAAGGAAAAACGAGCGTTCGACTTGCTTTTGCAGTTGTGAACGCTCGTTTTGTGTTAAGATAACCTTTGCTTATTGCTTTGAAACAGAGTGTGATAAAAGAAAAACTTGACAAAATGTTGTTTTTGTCGTATCTTTGCACGTTTTTGTTTTTATAAAAACGATTCAAAATAAGAGAAAATTAAAATAGATCAGATATGAAACTTTCACAATTCAGGTATAATCTGCCTACGGAGTTGATTGCACAGCATCCTGCAAAGCAAAGAGATGAGTCAAGATTGCTTGTCGTTCACAAAGACAGCGGTGAGTTCGAGGAAAGGATATTCAAGGATGTTCTTGATTACTTTGACGAAGGCGATTTGTTTGTTTTCAATGATACAAAGGTGTTTCCTGCTCGCTTGTACGGCACTAAGGAAAAGACAAACGCCAAGATAGAAGTTTTCTTGTTGAGGGAAATAAATGCAAACACTCGTTTGTGGGATGTATTGGTTGATCCGGCAAGAAAAATCCGTATCGGAAACAAATTATACTTCGGAGAAAATGATGAATTGGTTGCCGAAATCATCGATAACACAACTTCGAGAGGAAGAACGTTGAGATTCTTGTTCGACGGCAGCAATGAAGAATTTCAAGGTATTCTCAAAAAATTAGGACATACACCTTTGCCTGATGATTTGTTGCACATGAGAGATTTGGTGCCTGAGGACGAATACAGATACCAAACGATATATGCAAAAAACGAAGGTGCGGTTGTTGCTCCTACTGCAGGATTCCATTTTTCTCGTGAGGTGATTAAGAAAATGGAGATAAAGGGAATAGATACCTGCTTTATAACTTTGCATAGTGGCTTGGGAAATTTCCGTGCTATCGAAGTGGAGGACTTAACTAAACATAAAATGGACAGCGAGCAGATGATAATAAACGAAGACAATGCTCGCATGATCAATAACGCTAAAGCAGCCGGCCGAAAAGTGTGTACGGTGGGCACATCCTCAATGAAAGCTGTTGAAACTGCGGCAATAATCGACAATAGAGTTAAGGTGTTTAACGGATGGACTAACAAGTTTATCTTTCCTCCGTATGAATTTGCCATATCTGACGCAATGATTACCAATTTCCACCCTCCGTTGAGTTCGATGTTGATGCAGGTTGCGGCATTTGGAGGATATGAATTGATAATGAATGCATATAAATATGCGATAGAAAAGAAATATAAATTCTTTACTTATGGCGATGCAATGCTTATCATATAAGGATTGTGATAAATATGTTATAATTGTTGCAGGTGGCAGCGGGCGAAGAATGAACGCCGAACTTGAAAAACAGTTTCTGCCTTTGGGAAAGAGCGTTGTGCTTTTGGAGTGTTTGAAAAAAGTTCATGATTCTGTGCCGGAGGCTTCGATTATCGTAGTCTTGCCAAAGGGACGTGTGGACTATTGGGCGGAGTTATGTGATTTGTATAAGTGTGATATAGATCACAAAGTCGTTGAAGGAGGTGCAGAAAGGTTTTATTCGGTTAAGGCGGCTGTCGATTCTATTCAACAAAGCGAGCGAAGAACTCTTGTAGCTGTTCATGACGGTGTGCGACCTTTTGTCGATGAAGGTGTTTTTGCTCGTTGTTTTGAGGCTGCGTTTGAGAGTGGTGCGGCAGTTGCTTCGATTGATTGCGTGGATTCGTTGCGTTATGAGGGAAAGGCAATCGAAAGAGCAAAGGTTAAATTGGTGCAAACCCCACAGTGCTTTGATTTTTCTTTACTCAAAAAAGCTTATTCGCAAGAGTATGAAAGTAGATTCACGGATGATGCAAGCCTTGTTGAAGCAATCGGTGGTGAAATAGTGTTGGTTGAGGGTAAAAAAGAGAATATAAAACTTACTCAGCCGTTTGATTTTTTAATAGCAGAGAAATTGATTGATGGAAAGGGCAATTAAAGAATTGTTTTATCAAACTTATGGAGTGCAACCAAACGAAATGGAAGCCTTGTCGGCTCATGGTTCGGCAAGAAAATATTTCCGTTTGAAGTCTGCAACCAATAGCGTTATCGGTGCATACAATGCCGACGAGAAAGAAAATATCGTTTTTGTGGATTATGCAAAGCAATTGGCAGATAGGGGATTGAATGTTCCAAAAATTATTGCCGTCGATTTGCAACGCGGAGTCTATTTACAGGAAGACTTAGGGGATATGACCTTGTTTCAATTCATAAAAACGGCAAGTGAAGATGAGGTAAGAAGTGTTTACACAAAGATTGTCAAAATTCTTCCGCGTTGGCAGGTTGAAGCAACAAAGGGCTTTGATTACACAAATGCTTATCCAAGACCAAAATTTGATAGTCAGAGTATACAATGGGACTTGAATTACTTCAAATATTATTTTTTGAAATTGGCGGAGATACCTTTCGAAGAAGAAGCGTTGGAAGAAGATTTTGCTGTTTTGAAAGATTATTTGTTGGATTGTGATTGCGAATACTTTCTTTACAGAGACTTTCAATCTCGAAACATAATGCTGCATAAAAATGATATTTATTTTATCGACTTTCAGGGAGCAAGACAAGGAGCATTGCAATATGACCTCGCTTCGTTGCTGTATGACGCAAAGGCGAATCTTAGTCAGAGTTTGAGAGAAGAATTGCTTGAAATCTACATCGAAGAGTTGTCAAAATATATAAGCGTCGATAGAGATGAGTTTATAAATCATTTCTACGCCTATGTATATATAAGGATTATGCAGGCTATGGGCTCTTATGGTTATAGAGGATATTTTCAAGGCAAAACACATTTCCTACAAAGCATTCCGTACGCATTGGACAACATAGCATTTTTACAAAAAGAAAAACGCTTGAAGTTAGACTTACCTTGCTTGAATTTTGTCTTTTCAAGCATGATAGAAAGTGAAAAATTGAAAAACGTGTCCAATGATAACTATCATTTAACGTTGAATATAAAGAGCTTCTCGTTCAAAAAAGGTTATCCGCACGATACAAGCGGAAACGGAGGTGGCTTTGTGTTTGATTGTCGTTGTCTTCCAAACCCGGGACGTTATGAACAATACAAGCAGATGACGGGTATGGATAAAGAAGTGATTGATTATCTGGAGCAGGAGAGAGAGGTAGAAACTTTTTTCAATAATGCCAAGAGTATGGTTTTGCAAAGTGTGGAGAAATATAAGGAAAGAAAATTCTCAAATCTAAGTGTGTATTTCGGATGTACGGGTGGCAGACATAGGAGCGTGTATATGGCACAACGACTTGCAAAAGAACTCGAAAAAGATCCGAAACTCAACATCATAATCCAGCATATCGAACAAAACAAGTAAAAAAACAGAAAAGAATATTGCGAATTCAAATAAAACAATTAACTTTGCAAAGTCAAAGAAGTAGGTAGTAAAAACATAAAAACAATAAATAAAGCGATGAAAGTTAGAAATACAGTTATTTCAGTGGTACTCTGTTTAGGAGTTATTGCATTGTCGATATGGTTATACAATTGCATAATGCGTCCTGTAAAGTTTGAAAACGAGTATAACAAACGTTCTGATGAGGTTGTGGCGAAATTGAAAGATATTCGCGTCATTCAAGAAACTTATAGAATGGCTAAGGGTGAGTTTTGTAACAATTTCGATACCATGATGGTATTTTTGAAAGAAGGAAAGGTTCCTATGGTTCAAAAATTCGGTACTGTGCCTGATGATATGACTGAGGCAGAAGCGTTGAAACAAGGAATCTTGAGAAGAGATACAACTTATGTTGAACCGTTAGAAAAGCTTTATGGTGAGAATAAGATGATTACACCAAAAGAAAAAATAGAATCTTTGCGTTACATTCCTTATTCAGAAAATGGAAAAGCAGAGTTCACTATGCAAGCAAAGAAGATAAACAAGAGCGGTGTTGAAGTATCTGTTTTCTTGGTTGAAGCACCTATCGAAACCTATACTTTCGGTATGGATAGACAAGATGTAATCAACAGAAAAGCTGAAATAGAAGCTAAGAACAAATATGCAGGTTGGAAAGTTGGAGATTTGGAACAACCGATAACCGATGGAAACTGGGAATAAAAAGAAAAATTGAAATAATGGAGACATTTAATCTATTGCAACTTCATAAAGTTGAAACGGATATTGTTTCCGCACAAACAAGATTGTCCATTTGCTTGAAGGCAAATGGATTTTCTTTTTCGCTTATAAGAAACGACAACCAAAAACTTGTGGCATTAGGTTGTTTTGAATGCGATTTGTCCGGAACAATCCCTGCAGTGATGAATACAGTCAAACAATGCTTTAATTCGATTGGGATAAAGATGTTCAGATTTGCAAAAATGAAAGTAATATGTTCTACAGAGAAAAACACTTGGATACCATATAAGCTTTATGATGCGGCGAAGAACAAAGACTATCTGAAGACTGTATCAAGTTTATATGAGAACGAGATTGTTATTTCCAATGTAAGTGAAAAGTTGGATGCGGTAAGTGTGTTTGCTTATCCTATGCATAAATACAGTGGAGTAAAGGTTCTTATAAATCAAGCCGAGTATTGTTCTCAGCATCAGGTGTTGGCGGAGTATGCTTATGATATTTCGAAATTTTCACAAAACACTTTGATTGTAAATAAACGAGAAAACGTATTGGATATAGCTTTGTTCAAAGGAAACGAATTCAAGATGAGTAACAGCATATCGTACGCTACGAATGAGGATATGATATATAACCTCTTGTTTATCTTACAACAAACCGAAGTAGATACGGAAGCGGTGAAATTACTTTTGACAGGAGATAACTATGATGCAGAACAACTGAAAATGATCAGACGTTATGTGAAAGACGTTGCCTATGCCAATCCGATGGAAAACATAAAGGTAGGTATAGAATTTGACGAAGTGAATCTGCAAAATTACTTCCTTGTTATAGCATAAAGACGATGAGAATTATATCGGGAGAATTTAAGGGGAGAAAGTTGCGTCCACCTATGGGATTGCCGGTTCGTCCGACAACAGATATGGCAAGGGAGGCGTTGTTCAATATCTTGAGGAACAAAATCGAGTTTGAACAAGTCAGTGTCTTGGATTTGTTTAGTGGAACGGGTGCAATAGGTTTCGAATTCATATCAAGAGGAGTGCAAAGCGTAACAAGCATAGAACAAAATCCCAAATGTATAGATTTCCAAAAGCGTACGGCTGATGATTTGGGAATAAAGAATCACTTTCCTTTGCGAATGGATGTGTTTAATTTCTTGGGAAGAAGTAAACAGAAATTCGATTTGGTTTTTGCAGACCCGCCATACGACCTAAAACAGTTTGATATGGTGCCTGAATTGGTTATAAAATCTTTCTTAAAACCCGAAGGAATATTTGTTTTGGAACATAGCAAAGAGCATAATTACGAAAGCTATGATTGGTTTGTCGAACAAAGACATTATGGGAAGGTAAACTTTTCATTCTTTCAAAATCCCGAAGAACAAGAATAAAGATAGAAAAAGATGAAAGTAGCATGTATAGGAAATGCTTTGGTAGATAAGGTATGTCTTTTGGAGAATGATGCAATTCTTACAGAGGAAAACCTACCAAAAGGCAGTATGCAATTGATAAATTCTGAAGAAAGCAAACGTTTGCAACAAAAATTGATTAATCTTCAAAGCCAAATCGCAACAGGAGGTTCGGCAGCCAATACAGCAAGTGGAATAGCGAATATGGGCGTTCACACAAGCTATATCGGTATGGTAGGAAACGATGAGTTGGGACGTTTTTACGAGCAAGATATGCAAGATAACAATATATCGACTCATATTTTCCGAAACAATGAAATGGCTACCGGTTTGGCACTTGCTTTGGTAAGTCCCGATGGAGAGCGAACATTTGCAACACATCTTGGTGCGGCGGTAACCTTGTCCGCGGAAAACATAACCTCCGATTTGTTCTCCGATTTTGATTATCTGCATATCGAGGGTTACCTTATTTCGAATAATGACTTGTTTAACAAGATTCTTGAATGCGGAAAACAAGCAAATTGCAAGATAAGTATTGATTTGGCTTCCTATAATGTGGTGGAAGAAAACCTTGAATATTTGAGAACGGTTTGTAAAGGTGTACATATAATCTTTGCAAACGAAGATGAAGCAAGAGCGTTCAGCGGAAAGAAAGATCCCGAAGAAGCACTTGAATTCATATCTCAATATTCCGATATTGCCGTAGTAAAGATAGGAGCGAAGGGGTCTTTGATTTCGCACGAAGGAACGGTATATCGCATAAGCGAAACGCAGAGAAATAAAATCGATACCACAGGAGCAGGAGATTTGTATGCGGGAGGATTCTTGGCGGCTTTGTGTAGCGGAAAAAATTTCAATCAATGCGGAAAATGGGGTAGCATTTTGGCAGGAAACGTTATCGAAATAATGGGAACAAAGATGGATTCGGAGCGTTGGAATGCAATCAAAAAAGAGATAGAAGCCTGTTAATCAGAAAACGGAATAAAGAAAAGGAGAAGCAAATCTTGCTTCTCCTTTTTTATTTTCAAGATTCGCTCAACTTGAAATAAAGAAAATCGCTGTTCTCCTTCAAAAATCTCCACGAATCATGAGTATTTCTACCGTCCTTCCTTTATTTCAATAATCCGTAGCTTGTTGTCCGTAGTCCGCAGTCAAGAAAAAAATCTACTAAATCAAGAAACAGAAAAACCTTTCTTTGTTTTATTAGAATTAATGTAATAAAAAACAGATTGCCAATTTGTTTAATGGCAATCTGTCAGGGAATTATTTGTTTTTCTTTAGTATTCGAAACTTATGGAATCGTCTGCAACAAAATCGGATTCCGATATAGAGGATTGGATGTTGCTGTGTCTTTCGCTGCTGTTGCGTTGCAATGAAACAATCATAGCTCCCACCATCTTAGTCATTTCAACCAAAGTCTCGTGTGATTGATCGTATTGTTCCTGTGTAAATACCCCATTTTTGAAAGCCAAGGTCGAAAGAACAACACAATTTCTTATCGCACTCTTTGCATCTTTTAGAAATTGGATGAACTGAGGCTTGTGTCTTGCTGAGCCCTCTGCAATGTTTTCTGCAACTTTCGCCGCTGCAACCGCAAGTGGTTCAAGAATGACAGTTCGTTTGATGTTATCGATATTTTCTGTTTGTTGCATTACCCAAGTAAAGTAATCCAACGCTTTGTCATAAACTCTCAGGTCTTCAAATCTGAAGAAGCTGATAACTTTGGTCTGGTTTTCCATATCTTTATGTTGTTGATTTAGTTTCAGACTATTTTATATTGGCAAAATATTTCATAAACTGCACTCTGTGGAACGCAGAAGACTTTTCGTTTCTCTCAACAGCCAACTTTCCTCTGAATTCCTCAATGCTTTGAAATCCTTTTTCACTCATCCAATCCTGCAACATCTTGTTTGCATCGGCAATAAATTCTACGCCTTGTTCGTACACGGCTGAAACAACCTGAACGGTAGATGCTCCTGCCAACAAAAGCTTTATTACATCTTGTGGTTTGTGTACGCCACCTCCTGCAGTAAGCGGGCAGTGTATTATGTTCGACAAAATGGCTGTCCAACGCAATACACGATGTATGTCGCTCGGAGAAGAGAATACGTTTGCAGATTCCAAACAAATCTTGTTGATGTCAATATCTTGTGTAGCGAAACGGTTGAATATATGCAGGTTTGCAATACCCATCCAAGACACTTTTTGAGCGAAACGAGCCAATGAAGAAAAATAAGGACTTATCTTCAATGAAACAGGAATCGAAATCGCTCTTCGAATGCTTTGAATCACATCTTCATATATCCTCTCCACATCATCGGTCGTTGTATTCACATCCGAAGGAAGGATAAACATATTTAATTCCACTCCATCCGCACCTGCTTGTTCCATTTTGCTTGCAAACGAAATCCATTGTGAAGCACTGATGCAATTAACGCTTGCTATGATTGGAATAGATAGCTCTTGTTTTGCAGCCTTTATCAAATTAACATATTTATCTATCGATTGCTCTTGAGTATGTGAAACAACATAATCGTATGTTTCAGGAGAATATTCGTAATCAGATGTGATGTTCAAGTTATTCGCCATTTCTTGCATTATCTGTTCTTCGAAGACTGACTTCAAAATAACAGCCCCTGCACCGGCTTTTTCAATCTTTTTCAAAGTTTCAAGGTCGGAGGTTAGACCACAGCTTCCGACAATAATTGGACTTTTTATTTTCAAGCCCATGAAATTAGTAGTTGTATTCATATTCGTAAGTATTTGAAAGGCAAAGATAGAATAAATTTTTTAATCAGGCAAACAAATTTACAACAATATAGTTATATTTAGTGTTTTTTCTCAATTGGGAAAGGTCAAAAAGATGAACAAAATTGCAAAAAACACGCAAGAAAATATCATTTTCAAGAAAAAAATACGCTCTTTTCAAGAAGAAAATGTATCTTTGCAAACTGAAAAAATAGTATCGACTAATAAAATTGAGAGAAATGGATCAAGAAAAAATTGCTAAAGGAAAAGAAAATCAAGAGGATAGTAGTTTCAATGTTGGAGAATTGATTTCATCTTCGGAACGTTTTATCGACAGAAACAAGAAGATGATTGTGATTATCTTGGCGGTTGTTGTTTGTGGTATTGCAGGATATTTTGCGTATAAACATTTAGTTGTGATACCTAAAGAGAAGACAGCACAAGCTGAACTCTTCGCTGCGGAACAATATTTCAAGAATGAAGATTTCGATAAGGCGTTAAAGGGAGATGGAAAGCACGCAGGACTTATCAATTTGATGGAAGAATATGGTTCAACCAATAGTGGAAAATTGGCGGCTTACTATGCAGGAAACATTTATTTGCAAAAAGGAGAGTATCAAAAAGCAATAGATTGTTTGTCCGAATATACACCGAACGATGGCTTTATGAAGAGTCAAACCAAAGCATTGATGGGTGATGCCTATGCAGAATTGAAACAATTTGATAAAGCAATCGATTTATACAAAGCTGCATTGGAAGGAGATAATGATTTGTCAACACCGTTTGTTTTATTGAAGATGGGACAAATCTACGAAATGCAAAAGAATTATCAAGAAGCATTGAATTGCTACAAACGCATCAAAAAAGACTATATCAACTCAATGGAATACAGAGAAGTTGAAAAGTATATGTCAAGAGTTGAAGCATTGCTTTAAGATTTTAATATAACAATAAGGTTTTAGGTTAATAATTTGAGAGTTGTCTGTTTATCGGACAGCTCTTTTTGTTTTTTTTGTACCACTTATATGTTTGGCTTTGCCTTTGGAGATAAAGGTTTTTGTGAAACAAAGAAACAGTTTTTTCTTTCTTTGTTTTATTTCGCTGAAATCAAGAAACAATTTTCTAAAACAAAGAATTATTTTTGCCTTTCTAAAATTCTGTAAATCAAAGGTATATTTTGGGGTTTATTATCCTCGATTTGCTAATAGGAAATAAGATTAGAAAAAAAACTTTTGTCGCTTTCTTACGCTTTAATCTTAAAAATATTTCATTTTTTCATTGCATCCAACTTGGAAATCAGACTTTTATTCATACATTTGCAGAGTTAAAATTAAATTTTCAGAAAAAAATAATGTCTATGAAAACAATCAAAATACTTGCAACTTTAGTTTTAGCAATTCTTTGTTTATGTCCGTTCTTTTCAAAGGCACAAATAGATACTGCATGGGTAACAAACGAGCATGCAAGTCAATATATTTTTCCTTCGATTATTGATGAAGTTAATTACAATAATCAACCGAATACTGAACGTGTTTATAATGCGGGATTTATACAATCAATGCAGAGGAATGATAATAGTAGTCCATTTGGTTTTGCTCAAAAATATGAAGTGCAAGATGCTGATACTCTAATGGGAATTGCATTTATAATAGGTTATTTATCTTCATCAGAAGGTGTATTTGATACAATAACGATAAGTATTTTAGACGGACGATTTACAGAACTATATTCAGAGTCGTTTTATATTTGTGATAGTTCAAGTGATGGCGATTATATGGGTAAATATGCAGAATATATGTTTGATGAACAAATAACTTTGTATGAAGATTATTATATAGCAATCGAATTTTCTGCAAGATGTTATCAATTTAATTTACCAACAGATATAGGCTTTATGACTTTGGAAGAGTATGTATGTAATACACACACAGGAGTTAATATGGACAGATGCACTCCTTATGGTATAAGTACAAAATATAGACCATACGTAAAGTTTTGTTCTGATGGTAATTGGATTCATGTTAATGATGTGGAATGGGGGTTTAGGTCATATGAAAATACAGCAATCTATCAAAACTATCCTACTCTTACTTGCGACACGGTTGTTTGTATGCCAATAGGACTTTGTCCGATAAGAGCGTTAGAAAATTCAACTTCGACGGATAGCGATTCAACATCGACAGGTGGCGGAGATAGTTATATAGCAACGGTGTTGGCAGATGAAGACATAGAGCTTTATCCGAATCCTACCGATGAAGTTTTGAATATACGTTCCGACTACAACATAACGGAGATAGAGGTTATCGACGCTATGAATCGCGTAATTGAGCGTTGGGAACTTAATTCGAGAGAACTGACTCTTGATATTGCAAGCTACAAATCGGGAACATATTTCATCATAATCAAAACCGACAAAGGCTCATTGACGAAGAAATTTATCGTAAGATAGAACCGAAAACAAGGATAAAAAGAAAAGGAGATGCGTTTTGCATCTCCTTATTTCTTTTTCAAAATCTCCGTATACCTCTTTTTATCTTTCAGAACATCGATTGCTTCTTTCAGTTCTTTGTCATTTTCAAACACGGTCATGTAATAATACTTTACACCGTACAAATTGCGAGCAATCAAAGCCTTCAAAGTAGAGGCAATGTATTTTTCGGAGTCTTTGTTTATCTGCTTAGCCTTTTCGTCCTCTTGTTCAGCTTTGCTGATAACTTCTTTGAGCAGTTTATCTTCGCTTGTCAGCATTTTCGCATAATCAACATAGCTGTCGTAAGATTCGGAAAGAGAATCTGATGTTTCTTTTTGCAGATAGTCAAGAATGATTTTGTTTACCCATTCTTTTTTTACCTCGGTTCGTTTTACTCCTTCTTGTTCTGCATATTTTTCAAACTCTTTTAGTAGGTTTAGTTTCTCGTATTCTTTTGAAAACTCTTTGTAGGTAGGAGCTTTTTTCAAGAATTCTTCGCGATGTTCTTCAACCCATTTTAATGAATAGTTGTTGAACAAACCTTTAGAGCGTAGGTTGATAAGATAATCCGAAGCTCTTGAGGTGTCGATTGGTACAAAGATATCCGGCATTATGCCACCGCCACCATAAACCACACGATTGCCTGCCGTGTAATAACGCAAAGAGTCCGCAAAATGAATGGAATCCGCATTTGTAAGTTCACCATGAGACAAGCGTTTATTGTAGTCTTGTTGGTATTCTTCAACTCCGTCTTTGTAAGGCTTTTGTATGCAACGACCGCTTGGGGTATAGTATCGCGATGTTGTGAGTCTGATTTGTGATTTGTCGTAAAGGTCGAACGGTCTTTGAACAAGTCCTTTGCCGAATGTTCTTCTGCCGACAATAACTCCGCGATCCCAATCTTGGACTGCTCCTGAAAGAATTTCGGATGCGGAAGCCGAAAACTCATCTACCATAATCACCAATCTGCCTGTTTCAAATATTCCGCGTTTTTCGGCTTTCAGTTCTTCTCTTGCTGATTTCAGTCCTTGGGTATATACAATAAGTTTGTTGCCACTTAGGAATTGATCACAAATTTCAAATGCCGTCTTCAAATATCCGCCACCGTTACTTCTAAGATCGAGAATCAAATCGATCATGCCTTCTTTCTTTAGTTCGTTCAAAGCATTTACCAATTCATCGTTTGATTGCTGAGCAAAACGATCGAGTTTGATGTAACCGATTTCTTTATCAATCATAAACCAAGTGTCGATGCTGTTTAGCGGAATCTTATCACGGGTGATCTTAAATACTATGGGCTTTTTGTTGTTTCCTCGAATCACACTCACCTCTACTTTTGTGCCTTTTTTACCTCTCAGGTGTTTGAATACCCAATCGTTTTTGATTGTATCGCCTGTTGCTGCGAGTGAATCGACTTTTATAATCTTATCACCGGCAAGAATACCTACTTTTTCGGAAGGGCCTCCGCTGATAACTTCTACAACATGTATCGTATCGTTCATAAATTGGAAACTTACGCCAATGCCATCGAAATTTCCAACTAATGGTTCGTTCATCTTTGCAACCTCTTCTTTGTCGATGAAAACGCTGTGCGGATCAAGTTCTTTAAGCATTGCAACAATGCCTTTGTTGGTTATCTTTTCCAAATTCGCACTATCGACATAAAAATAATCGATCATGCTTAGCGTTTGTGTTGCTTTGATGTTTGACATCTTCAAGACGTCATCGTCCTTTCTTTGTGCGAAAAGAGAAAACGACGAAATTAAAATCAATAATAAACTTAATTTTTTCATAATTACAAGCAATAAAGACTTAGATAAAACGTTAGAGAGTGTGAATTATTATTTTATTCTGAAAAAACAAGAACATAATGGATATTTATTTGATATTGATATTGGTTGCTTTTGCTGTAAGCGTTGCAGGACTGTGGAAAATATTTGAAAAAGCTGGCTTGAAACCTTGGGTTGTCCTTGTCCCTTTTTATAATGTATGGAAATGGGTTGAGATTGTCGGAAAAAGCAAAGCATGGTTTTGGTATTGCATGATACCGATGTTGAATATCTTTTTCGTAATGCTCTTGGTTGTCGAAACAGTTAAGTGTTTTAGAAAGACGGGTTTCTGGTATCAGTTGTTAGCAATAATGTTTCCGTTTGTGTTTTTGCCACTATTGGGATTCAATCCTAAGGAGATGTATACCAATCCAAGTGATTTGCCTCCTTATAAAATATCATCGTTAAGAGATTGGACGGAAAGTATAGTTTTTGCAGTTGTTGCGGCATCGGTTATCAAGACTTTTTGTTTTCAATCTTATAACATACCGACCTCTTCTATGGAAAAGTCGTTGTTGGTCGGTGATTATTTGTTTGTATCTCAATTGGCATACGGTCCAAGAGTGCCAAACACTTTGTTGGCTTTGCCTTTGATGCATCACACAATACCTTTGATAGGAACCAAATCTTATGTTGATTGGATACAATTGGGGTATCACAGATTACCTGGCTTTGGTAAAGTAGAAAGAGGTGATGCTGTTGTGTTCAATTATCCTGATGGAGATACGCTTTCGACGGTATATCAAAGCAATGTAAGTTATTATTCACTTGTAAGACAATTGGGTAGGGATGCGGTTGTAAATGATAAGAATAGATTTGGAAATATCATATCGCGACCTGTAGATAAGCGTGAAAATTTTATCAAAAGATGTGTCGGATTGCCGGGAGAAACTCTTGAAATTGTAAACGGAATTGTACATATAAACTCTAAACCAATCGAAAATCCTAAAGACGTACAATTTACTTGTAAAATAATAACAACAAACAATAATGCTTTGAATGAAAAAGAATTGTTGAATCTCGGAGTATCGAAAGAAGATATGGCATTGATGTATGCCTATACATATATCGACTTGACAAATGAGCAAATCTTATCATTGAATGATAATCCTTATGGAATCGAAGTAACTCCATTGAATAGTGAGGGATATAAATACAATTCTATTACGGAGCATGCTTGCAAACTTCCTTGTAAAGTGTTCTTTCATCCCGATTTGCAAGTGTTTGATAAGAAGGAATATTTTACACGAATGGGTATAGATAGTGTTAGTGTTAATAAAGCTGTAACTTGTGCAACTCTTCCGCTAAGTTCGGAAATTATTGAAGACTTAAAACGTTTGCCATATGTTGAGTCGATAGAACAAGTTATGACAATGAAAGGATATGGTGATGAAAATATGTTCCCATATAATGATAAGTTTGGTTGGAATGTAGATTTTTATGGTCCGGTTAAAGTGCCTCACAAAGGAATGGAGATTGTATTGAATGAAGATAATTTGTTGTTCTATGAACGTGCAATCACAGTGTTTGAAGGTAATAAATTGGAAAGAAAAGGTAATGACTATTATATAAATGGCAAGCAAGTGAAAACTTATACCTTTAAGATGGATTATTATTGGATGCAAGGAGATAATCGACATAACTCGGCAGATAGCCGTTATTGGGGATTTGTGCCAGAGGACCATGTTGTAGGGAAAGCAAGTTTTGTTTGGTTGTCGTTAAATAAAGATAAAAGCGGATTAGGAAAAATAAGATGGAATAAATTATTCCGTTTCATAGATTAACAGAGTGAGTAGATAACCACCATAAAGTAGTAGATTATGGAAAAGATAAAAGTATTGATTGTAGATGATAATGCAAACAATGCACAAGAATTGTGTGACTTTCTAAAGACGAAAGGAAAATTTGTTTGTGTGAAATCTGATTCTGCGAAATTCAAAGAAGAATGCAGAAAAGATGATTTTGATTTTGCTATATTGGATATAGAGTTACAAAATAGCGATGGGTTTGACGTTGCAATGACTTTGAAAAAAATAAACAAAGACGTTGCTATTATATTCTTGACTAATCGAAATACGGAAGATGATAAACTTAGAGCGTTCGCGATAGGAGCAGATGATTATATTGTAAAACCGTATTTCAAAGAAGAATTGGTTGCTCGTTGTAATGCTATTGCAAGACGTAGTAAAATAACTCGTAAACGAACTAAAATATTTGAAATAGGAAAATTCTCTTTCAATTACAATACTCGTATGGTAACTTATCAATATGATGATGGTGAAATAGAAAGATTGAAATTAACAAGCAAGGAAGCTGAAATAATGAAAATATTTTGCCAAAATGTAAATCGTGTAGTGGAAAGACCTATAATATTGCAAAGAGTATGGCATAACGATAATTATTTTGCAGCGAGAAGTATGGATGTTTACATTACAAAATTGAGAAAATATTTCAGTAATTTCCATGATGTGGAAATAGTAAATCAACATGGAGTCGGATTTAAGTTGTCAATAGCAGAAGGAGATTGATTTTTTTTGACCATAATTTTTGCGGGGTGCATTTTAATTGCATCCCGCTTTTTTTGTACTTAAATTAAACCTTTTTGAAAATAAATTGTTTAATATTGTGAAATGCAAAGAGGATAGAAGCGATATGTGATGCTTGTTTATTGGGTTAGAAAATATTTTTTTTTGAAATTTATATTGATGATTGGAATAAATGTTCTATCTTTGCCTTGTAAATATTTGTTAATTAAAACCGCGAAACGTTATAGGAAAATTATTACTTCTTTTTAATTGTATTTTTAACGGAGATAAGATATAAGCAAAAGTGCTTAATATTTATAAGTATTTTAATATTATGAGAGAAAGAAGTGATATTGATTTGTTGAGGGCTTACACTGCCGGAGAGACTATGGCGTTTGATGTTCTTTATTCAAGATATCAGCAACGTTTATATAATTATGTCTTTTCAATGGTCAAAGAATGTGATTTGACTGCTGATATTGTGCAAGAGACTTTTATCAAAGCTCATACCACTTTGCGTGCCGGAATGTATAACGATGAAGGTAAGTTCGTTCAATGGTTGATGAGAATTGCACACAACCTTGTTATCGATTATTATCGTAAGAGTCAAAAAATGAAACTTGTGCATTCGAATGAAGATAATGATATTTTTGATTTAATAGATAATTTTGATGAAAGTACAGAAACTGTTATAATCAAAAAGCAAATTCACAAAGATGTTAGAATGTTAGTTAAGCAATTACCAGATGAACAGCGTAGAGTCTTGGTTATGCGTCATTATGCCGATATGTCCTTCAAAGAAATTGCTCAACGAACTGGTGTTTCAATCAATACGGCTCTTGGTAGAATGAGATACGCTTTGATAAATATGCGTAAAATGGCAGAGGAAAAGTCTGTTGTTTTGACGTTGTAGTTTCTTTATAGCTATTTTATCTTCTTAATTTGTGCTTTTTTGGACAATATACTTGTTTGGATGGCGTTTTATTAGTGTGTTTAACTAGTGAGATGCCTATGATGGATAATTATGATTTTTGTAAGCAACTTGATATTTGGGAAGAAGATTTAAGAAGTGAATTGGAAGCGAATATGTGCGTTGCAGTTGCACAGATTGATTCGAAAGAAACTTTGTTAGCAGAGGTTTATATTGAGAGTTTGAATGAAAAAATCAAGATTTGCCTCAACTGATAAAATTCTTATAGCAGGTCCTTGTGCAGCCGAATCACTTGAGCAATTACATTCTGTTGCTAAATTTTTATCTTCGTATGAAGATTTGATATTTCGTGCAGGACTTTGGAAGCCGAGAACACGTCCTGGAGCATTTGAAGGTGTGGGAGAGTTGGGCTTGAATTGGTTGATTGAAATCAGAGAAGCCTATGGCTTGAAAATAGCTACCGAGGTTGCAAGTCCAAATCATGTGGAAAAATGTATGGATTGTGCTGTTGATGCTTTATGGATTGGAGCAAGAACAACAACGAATCCTTTTTCTGTTGAGGATATTGCACAGAGTTTATCAAAAACCGATATACCCATATTTGTAAAAAATCCATTGAATCCTGATGTAAAGCTATGGATAGGTGCAATTGAGCGATTGCTAAAAAATGGTTGTCGTAATGTATATGCCGTACATAGAGGATTTTCGTTGGCTGACAATGGTATTTATCGACAAAGTCCGTTGTGGGAAGTTGCGATTGAATTTCGTAGACTTTTGCCAGAAGTCAGATTGATTTGTGATCCAAGTCATATTGCAGGGAGGAAAGAACTTGTATTTGATTTGGCTCAGACTGCAATGAATCTTAATTATGATGGTTTAATGATCGAAACCCACCCCTCACCTGCAACAGCAAAGACTGATTCGCAACAACAACTATTGCCATCTGAGTTGTTTGAACTTTTGAATGGATTGCAGTTGTTTGATGGTAGAGAGGGCGTGTCAAGTCTTGATTTGGAAATTTTGAGAAAAAGAATTGATGAAATAGATTCTGAATTGGTGAATTTGTTTTCAAAAAGGATGAACGTAGTTCGAGAGATTGCCCAAATAAAGAATAAACATAATATTTCGGCACTGCAAATGCATAGATGGGATAAGGTATTAAATGATCGAATGATGCAAGCTGAAAGATTAAATATTAACAAAGAATTTGTAAAGGAAGTATTTGAGCAAATACACAAGGAATCCTTGTCTATTCAAGATGAAATTATGAGGAAAGATTAATTAGATTTTAAGAATAAAACGGTTTAATTATCGGATTTGTGAAAAATATTTGAAAAAAAAAGTTGGTGAAATAGTGATGGAAAGATTTTTTTTCGTATTTTTGCCGTTGGAATTAATCACTTAAAACATTAATAAGATGAAATTGAGAAAATTATTTTTGGGCGTAGCTATCGTTGCATTGATGGCTGCTTGTGGTGGAAAAACCGAAACTACCACTGAAACTGCTGCTGAAGCTCCTGTTGTAGAAACTCCTGCTGAGGAAGCTACTGAAGCTCCTGCTGAAGAACCAGTTGCAGAAGTAAAGAATGAAACAAAACCTGCTGTAAAGCAAGAAGATCCTTGCGAAGCTAAGGTTAAGAAGTTTGAACAATTTGTTGACAAATTGCAAGCAGCACAAAAGAATAAAGCTAATGGTGCAGCTGCTTTGAAAGAATTTGCAGCACTTGTTAAAGAAGCTGACGCAGAACAAGCAGCAGTTAAAGAATGTGTAAACAATGTTGATTACAAATCACGTGTTCAAAACGCTATGATGAGATGTAAAACATCTTTGAAGTAATCTTTTTTGTTCAGAAAACAACATAAAGCAGTTTGACTTAAAAAGTCAGGCTGCTTTTGTTTTATTCCTTTTTTTATATCTTTGCATTTCGATAATCTTTAATTATAATGTGCTATGAGGAAAAATAAAATATTGTTTTTGTTGTTTACCTTAATGTCTTGTAGTTTGGTTGCTCAGAATATAGGTAGTGGATTGAAAACTTTTTTGAGTACACAAAACAATTCAAAATCAAAATCATTATTCTTTTCGGATAGATTCTCTGTTTATGAAGAAGAAGGCGTTGAATACATATCTCTTTTGGCAAAACTAAAAAAAGATGTAGAGAATGCGGAAGTGCTTTCATACGATTGTAAGATTACTTCGAGCAGTGGAAAGATTGTCTGTATGAGAGCAAGGGTTGATAATATAGAAGAACTGCTTAGAAGTGGTTTGTTTGAAAAGGTAGATGTCGCTCGCAAAATTGGTGGACAGCATTTGGATAAAGCACTTGTGGATGTGAATGCAGATTATGTTCATCAAGGAGTTGAAGGCTTGAGTCAGGGATATGATGGAACTGGTGTTATTATAGGTGTTGCCGATTGGGGATTCGATTATACGCATCCTGTATTTTATGATACGCTTATGAATAATTATAGGGTTCTTGCAGCATGGGATCAGTATAGAAGTGGTTTTGCTCCACCTGAAAATTATGACTATGGTGCCTATATAGAAGGAAGAGATAATTTGCTTTCTGTATCTTGTGATACCAATAATATATATGATCTGGGATTGCATGGTACGCATGTTGCAAGTATTGCTGCAGGAGGTGGTGCAGGCACTAAATATAGAGGTGTGGCATATGGTGCAGAACTTTTGTTTGCAACTTGGCTAATCGACGAAACCAATGTTTTGGATTCTTATTCTTGGATGAGAGATGAAGCAAAGCGAAGAGGAAAACGATTGGTTGTAAATAATAGTTGGGGAATTTACCATTTTGGAGCTATGGATGGAACATCGCTTTTTGATGAATATGTTTACAATCTATCACAAGAAGACAGCGTAGTTTTTGTTTCAAGTGCGGGAAATAATCGTAGAAGTAATTTTCATGTTAAATGTGATTTTAATGCATTCGATACGATACGTACAAAGTTTGATTTCAATCTTCCTGTTCCTGCATCTGATGATTACTGGGGACAAACCGTAAATTTGGTCGCTGATTCAACTTCTGCATTTTCTTCGGCTGTGGAACTATATACATCAAATGGAACTTTGCTTTTCTCAACTGATATGTTTTCAACCGAGCAATCGATAGTAACAGAAGGCTTCTTTGTTTATAACGAAACAGATTCATTGATTTATCGTTTGACTTCGGTAAGTGGAAACGAGGGTAGAGCACAAATGGAATGGGAAGTAAGATTGTCAAATCCTAATTCTATAGAGAAAACGGTGTTGGTAGTAAGTTCTGAAAGCGGATTTGTACATGGTTGGAATGTTGCTTGTCTTACGACAGGTGTAGGTAATTGGGGATTGCCTTTTGCTTGGTTTAGTAACTCTTCTTCTGTTGTTGGAAACGATGAGTATTCAATAGGAGAACCCGCAATTGGAAGAGGGATGATTGCTGTTGCAGCACATACATCGGGAAGACGTACCGGGTATTCTAATTGTAATATCGCTCCATTTTCAAGCATGGGACCGAATTTGTGTGAATATATCAAACCAGAGATTTCTGCACCCGGAGTTTCTGTAGTTGGAGCTTTATCTTCATTTACAACAGATGAGAGAAATGGAACTTCGCCTGTGGAATTTAATTCTAAGACTTACGAATTTGTTGCTTTATCTGGTACATCTATGTCTTCGCCTATGGTAACGGGTGTTGTGGCTTTGATGTTGCAAGCAAATCCTAATCTTACGGCAGAACAAGTCAAAGAAATCATTACCTCTACAGCAAGACATGATTCATTTACAGGAGAGGAAATTCCAAATTATACTTGGGGTTGGGGAAAGATTGATGCATTGCAAGCGGTGAAAAGAGCAGTTGAATTGGTAGGGCTTGAAAGTGTAAGCATGCAATCAAAAGTAAAGTTAATGCCAAACCCAACCAAAGGATTGTTACAGATAGATAATATGCCGAATGGTTGTGATTGTATTGAGGTCTGTGATATGTTTGGTAGATGTGTTTTGAGAACGGAAGTTGTTACAACGACAATAGATGTGAAAATGCTTGAGGATGGTGTATATTTCTTGAATCTTTGTCAAGATGGTAATAGGTTGAGTTTCAAATTTATAAAGAATTAATGAGCGTTTCGTTTGAAAAATATCATGCTGTAATGGCTTTTTTGTGCTAAAAAATGTTTAATTTTGGCGTTTGAAATAGTAAATGTAAGATTTTATAACTAAAAAACGATAATTGATATGAACATTCCTGCAAATGTAAAGTATTCTGAAGACCACGAATGGTTGAGAATCGAAGGAGAAGAAGCATATATCGGTATTACAGATTATGCACAACACGAATTGGGTGATATTGTATTTGTTGACGTAGATACAGTTGGCGAAACAATAGAAAGAAACGAAGTATTTGGAACAATTGAAGCTGTTAAGACTGTTTCAGATTTGATGATGCCTGTTTCAGGAGAAATATTGGAATTCAATGAAGACTTGGAAGCAAACGCTGCTGCAATCAATAGCGATCCATATGGAGAAGGTTGGATTATCAAAATTAAGATGACAAATCCTGCAGAAGCAGAAGAATTGAAAGACGCTGCTGCTTACTCAGCATTTATCGGTCTTTAATAGAAACCATAACATAGAAACTGCTCGGAATTTTTTTTTCGGGCAGTTTTTTTTGTTTGTTCGTATGAATAAGAAAAGTATAATAAATCTTGCATTTATTCTTTGGAGCATATTTATAGTGATTGTGCTGCTTTTGCCAAATAGTTACCTTTCTTCGGACTCCAAACGATTTATCACGATTCCGCATTTTGATAAGATAGTTCATTGTGGGCTGTTTGGCGGATTTTGTTTTCTTTTATATTTTTTTACAAAGTTTAGGGTTGAATGGAAAGAAAAGTTTTTGAATCTTTATTGCCTGATACTCACTTTGGTTTATGGATTTTTGGGAGAAGTTCTACAATTGATTACATATAAATGGTTTGCTCGTACATTCACTTGGGCGGATTTAATTGCTGATTTCGTCGGAGGGGTTCTTGCATTGATTTTTATAATTCTTGCAAAGAAAAAAATGAAACTTTGATTGAGAAAAAACAATAATGTTTTGCTAATTTCAAAAAAAGTTGTACCTTTGCAAACTCGTAAGGGATTAGTTAAGCAAATAATAAAATTAAATATTAAGGGTAAGTATGTATTTGACAGCTGACAAAAAGAAAGAAATTTTTGCTCAATATGGCAAAAGCGAAGCTGATACAGGTTCAACAGAGTCTCAAGTAGCTTTGTTTACCTTCAGAATTCAAGAGTTGACTAAACATGTTAAAGAAAATCACAAAGATTTGTTTACAAAGAGAGCTCTTGTAAATTTGGTTGGTAAGAGAAGACGTATGTTGGACTACTTGAAAGAACAAGATATTGAAAGATATCGTGAGCTTATCAAGAAGTTAGGCATCAGAAAGTAATTATTGAACAAGAAGACAAAGAAAGAATGAAAAGGCAATTAGAGGCTAATTGCCTTTTTTGTGTTGTATAACGGAGCAAGAGATATCGAATCGAATTCGATAAAGATGTAAATATTGTGCCAAGAAGGCTCCACTTGGAAGAGGTTAAAAGAAAAAATAAAGAGATGTTAGGAACAAAAAAAGTCTTCACTTTAGGAGACGGAAGAAAAATTGAAATCGAAACCGGCAAGTTGGCGAAACAAGCAGACGGATCTGCGGTTGTGAGAATGGGAGATACCATGATACTTGCAACGGTTTGTGCAAAGAAAGAAGCAGGAGAAAATGTGGATTTTATGCCTCTCACTGTAGATTATCAGGAAAAATATGCTGCTATGGGCAGATTTCCTGGTGGATTTTTCAAAAGAGAAGCACGTCCAAGCGAATATGAAATACTTATATCAAGACTAATAGATAGAGCACTAAGACCTCTATTCCCGGAAGATTTTCACGCAGAGGTACAAGTGCAAGTAACTTTAATTTCCGGAGATCACTCAAATCCGCCTGATGCACTTGCGGCACTTGCAGCTTCAGCAGCGTTAGCAGTTAGTGATATACCATTTAACGGACCTGTATCAGAGTGTCGAGTTGCTTTGATCAATGGAGAGTTTGTAATAAACCCTGATTACGAACAAATGGAGCAAGCAGAGTTGGATTTGATCGTAGCAGCAACAGCAGATAACATAATGATGGTAGAAGGAGAAATGAAAGAAGTATCCGAAGACGTTATGTTAGAAGCCTTGAAACAAGCACACGCATCAATCAAACTTCATTGCCAAGCATTGAATGAGCTGACCGAAATGGTTGGAAAGACACAAAAGAGAGAATATTGCCACGAAGTAAATGATTTAGATTTGAAAGCAAGATTGCATGAAGCCGTTTACCAAAAATGCTACGACTTTGCAAAAAAAGGAATCAAGTCAAAATCAGAACGCGGAGAAGGATTTGAAGCAATCAAACAAGAATTCATAGCAACCTTAAGCGAAGAAGAAGCCGAAGAAAAGGCATTTATGATAGGCAGATACTTCCATGACGTAGAGAAAGAAGCAATGCGAGATATGGTATTGCAAGAAAGAATACGTCTTGACGGAAGACAGCTTAACGAAATCAGACCTATTTGGGCTGAGGTTAGCTATTTGCCAACTCCACACGGTAGTGCAATATTCACAAGAGGCGAAACACAATCCTTAACCACCTGTACACTTGGCACAAAGCTTGATGAACAAATCATAGACGGTGCAATGGTAGAAGGAAAGAACAACTTCATATTGCATTATAACTTCCCGGGATTCTCAACAGGCGAAGTAAAACGCGCAGGTAGCACTTCAAGAAGAGAAATCGGACATGGAAACCTTGCGATGCGTGCTTTGAAACAAGTGATACCTTCAGAAGAAGAATGCCCATACACGATTCGATTGGTTTCAGATATATTGGAATCAAACGGATCTTCATCCATGGCTACGGTATGTGCAGGTTGCTTGGCTCTAATGGACGCCGGTGTTAAGATAACAAAGCCTGTGTCTGGTATAGCGATGGGATTGATAGAAAAGAATGGCAATTGGGCTGTTTTATCCGATATCTTGGGAGACGAAGACCACTTGGGAGATATGGACTTCAAGGTAACAGGAACAAGAGACGGTATTACAGCATGTCAAATGGATATAAAATGTGACGGATTGTCTTATGATATTTTAGCAAAAGCCCTTGCACAAGCAAACGAAGGAAGAATGCACATCTTGAATATCATAGAAGATACAATCCCTGCACCGAGAGAAGACTACAAACCTAACGTTCCAAGAGTTGAGAAAATGCTTGTAGCTAAGGAATTCATAGGAGCGATTATCGGACCTCAAGGAAAAATAATCCAAGAGTTACAAAAAGAAACCAATACGATAATTACGATTGAGGAAGTAGGTGACCAAGGAGTTGTAGAGATAGCTTCAGTAAACAAAGAAGGCATTGAGGCAGCTATTAAAAGAATTAAAGGTATTGTTGCTGTGCCTGAAATCGGTGAGGTTTACGAAGGGGTAGTTAAAAACATACAAGCATTCGGAGCATTCGTTGAATTCTTACCGGGAAAAGACGGATTGTTGCACGTAAGCGAGATTTCATGGAACAGAATCGATAACGTGGAAGATGTATTAAAAGTGGGCGATCACATAAATGTCAAATTGGTGGACATAGACAAGAAGACAGGAAAGTTTAAGCTTTCTCACAGAGTTTTGACTCCTAAACCAGAAGGTTATGTTGAACAAAGACCACAACGTCCTCAAAAACCACGCAATCCGTATCCAATGTCAAATAAACCAAACGAAAGATAGATTTTTAGGTTTTTATGATAAGAAAAAAGGAATCTCAAAAATGGGATTCCTTTTTTTGTTTTGTTGTTCTTAGTTTTTTGTTTTATTGATTGAGTTCTCTCTTGCTTTAAGTCGCTTTGCACAATTGCTTTGGTTGTTTTCGATTATGATGAAATATGTTGCCGATTTTAAGGGTTGCAGGAATTTTGAATGAACGCTTTTTTATTTAGACATTCAATAACTAATTTATATTTGTGTCTTGAAAATTATACCTTTGATTTATAGAGTCTTATAGAGCTAAAAATAATTCTTTATTTTAGAAAATTGTTTCTTGATTTCAGCGAAATAAATCTTGATTTCAGAAAATTAAAACTTGAATTCATTTAATTGTTTCTTGAATTTGATTTTTGAAATAAAGAAAACGTATATTCGAGAAAAAATCCTTAAGTTGTTTTTGCCTATTAAAAGATATTTTGTACCTTTGCAACGTTAATAACAATCTAATAAACAATTAAAATGAAAAAGATGATATGGATTTTTGTCTTGATGTTTTTCATCTCGACAAGCGGATTCTCTCAGGCAATAAATGAGAGTTTCGAAGGAACCTTTCCTCCGACAGGATGGACGGTTACAGGAGATTGGGAGTCCTACACCAATACCGCACATAGCGGTACAACATCTGCGTATTCTTCCGATTCGCAGCCGGGAGGACGAATGACGCTCCCTCTATATTCGGTAGAAGAAACAACAACGTTTGCATTTTGGTTGGCGTGTACTTATGCCGGCTATGCGAGTGCAACAACGTTAACGGTGGAAGTGGCAATTGCAACGGAAGATGCTCTGACTTGGACACCTATTCAAACAATCTCTTATCCGGGAACGTCAAGTGTATTCGAGTATCACGAAGTCAGTTTGTCGGAATATGCGAATCAGGATGTTTATGTTAGTTTCAATTTGGTGAATGACAATGGAGCAGGCACGATTATTGATGATGTTTCATTGTTTAACATGACTTGTCCGCGTCCTACCAACATTGCGGGTGTCGCAACAATGACAACCGTCGATTTGACTTGGGTTGAAACAAGCACTGCTGCTTCTTACAATATCCAAATAGCACAAGCAGATCAGGAATGGCCTGAAGAAATGCTTACTTCAACATCGGCTTCATTGGAAATAACGGATTTGTTGCCTGCAACTTCTTATAAAGTCAGAGTTGCGGCAGTTTGTGGTGCTGATGATGAGAGTATGTGGTCTGATGTTTATACTTTCAACACTTCTTGCATGGAATCGATAGCTGAGTTGCCTTATTCAGAACCTTTCAACAACGTTAATTGTTGGACGATTATGCAATCTTATTCTGATTATTATGGAACTTATCCGACAACAATGGATTGGGATGAAGGAAATTATGTGTTGACTGCACCGGGTAGTCAAACCATGATTGCGAATAGCGCTCCTATCGGATTTGATCTGTCAACCAGTGAGGTGAGATTTCAAGCGAGTGCGTATTATTACATGAATCCACCGACTATAACGTTGGGTTATGTAACCAGTTTGACGGATACTTCGACTTTTGTGGGAATGAGCAGTGTTACTGTCAGTGCAATAGACTTCGAAGAGTTTACAATCGTTTTGCACGATTGGGAATTGGGTGAAGCAGAAGAGTATTATCTTGCAATAAAATTCACACCTAACTATGAGTATGACCAACTTTTTATGGATAATTTCCAAATTGTAACTTCTCCAACTTGTCCTTCACCTGAAAGAAACAGTGTAACAGTTACTCCAAATGCTGATAACGCACAGATATCTTGGGTAGATAATGATGAGGAGCATACAGCTTGGATTGTTTATTACAGAGAACAAAATGCTGAAGAATGGCTTACGGTTGATGCATCTGAAGAAACAATAACTTTGACCGAACTTACACCAAACACAACCTACGAAGTGTATGTCGTAACCGATTGTGGAACGGATGATAATACGGATCAAACTTATACAGTTCAGTTTACGACGACTGCAATGCCTGTTGAATTGCCTTATTTGCAAGATTTCGAAGATCCGACAGCTGTTTCAGAAATTGCTTTCCTTCATGGTGGTGGAGGAACTTCAACAAACAAATGGACAGTAGGAAGTGCCACAGCATATATTTCTGAAGATGATGATGAGACTACAGGTAATTCTATGTATATCTCAAACAATAATGGGGTATCTAATGAATACACTCACTACTATGATAATTCCATTGCATCGATATTGGTTTATTTCGCTCCGGGAATGGAATACAGTCTTAGCTTCGACTATAAAGTTGGAGGAGAAGCTGATTATGATTATTTGAGGATTTACGCTCTTGAACCAGAAACCCCACTTGAAGAATATTATAATGGAACACCTATTTCTGATATGTTGTATGAACAAACCTCATGGACACAATTCTCATACAATATACCTGAATCTTGGATCGGCTCGACAAAACAGATAGTATTTTTCTGGAGAAATGATGGCTCAGACGGAATTCAACCGCCTGCAGCAGTGGATAACATCAGCATAATCGGAACTACATGTACCAAACCTTCTGGAGTGATTGTTTCTGATTTGTCAGAAACATCTGCAACCATTACTTGGGAAGGCAATGCTGACTCTTATATATTGTCATATTATCCTTTGTCCGCTCCGGAATCAGAAATGGAAATCACAACTTCTGAAAACATGCTGACGTTATCAGATTTGGAATCAGCCACTACTTATGCATTTACTTTGCAATCGGTGTGTGGAGAAGAAACATCTGCTGTTTCAGATGAATATAACTTTAATACATCTTGTGGTGTAATAGATACACCGGTATGGTTTGAAGATTTTGAAAGTGTTCTCAATAATGAAGAGGCAGCAAATGCAAAGCTATCTTGTTGGTACGTTCTTCGATCTTCAGAAGATTATTACAACGGAAGCTTCCCTCGTATTTATTGGGAAGGATATGAACCTGCGGCTCACTCGGGAGCGGTTACGCTCGAATTTAAGGGAACAGGGTTCATCGCATTACCTGAATTCGCAACACCACTCAATACTTTACAACTTTCGTTCTATGCAAACACGACAGCATCAAATGTTTCAGATGCAGGAACATTGGAAGTGGGATACTTGACAAACGTTTCAGATACATCTTCATTTGTAGTGATTGCAACCGTTCCTCCTGTTGGATTAGGCAGAAGCGCTTCCGTACTTTCCGGTCCTTACGTGTTTAACAACATTGATGATTCTGAGGGAAGAATCGCTTTACGATATACGCCGGTTGACGATTATGAATCATGGAATCTTGATGACTTTTTGGTAGAACCAATCCCTGATTGTCCTGCACCTTTATCTTCAAGCGTAACTGTTACAAACATAACAGACTCTGAGGCAACCATATCATGGATAGATGAAGATGATACTCATACTCAATGGACTGTTTATTATAAAGCAGCAGGCGATGAGAATTATACTGCTGTTAATGCGACAGAGCAAACAATCACTCTTACAGGATTGGAGATGGTGACAGAATATACTGTATATATACAAACCAATTGCGGAACAGAAAATAACTTATCACAAACGCAACCGATTACATTTAGAACGACTACGTTGCCTATTACAGAATTTCCTTACATTCAAGATTTCCAAGATTTGGAAGCATTACCTTTCAATGTGGAATTTTATGGAACCGGTGCAAATCAATGGGTGTTGGGAACAGCAACAGGAGTTGAGACGGAAGATGACATAACCTCTTCGATGTATATTTCAAGTGATAACGGAACATCTTATGCCTACACTCCAAATTCAACTTCTTATGCATATGCTGTTGTTCCTATCTCATTCGGTGATGATTTGGAATACACAATTTCTTTTGATTATAAAGTCATTGGTGAAGCTGATGAATGGGATTTCCTTAAGGTGATATTGACAGAAGATATTGTTGTCGGAGAGGAGCCACAAGGAACAATAATACTTAACACAGCAACCAATGTTTCAAATTGGACGAATGTAAGTTACTCATCAGTTGCTTTGTCTAATACTACCAAGAAATTGGTGTTTTATTGGGAAAATGATGATTACTCTTATAACGGAAATTCGCCAATTCCTGCGGCGATAGATAATTTCTCCATAACATCATCTTCTTGTGCGGCAGTTACTGATTTTGCATTTGATTTTTCAACCGAAACAGAAGCGACATTATCTTGGGGAGAATCTGAAGCAACATCTTGGACCTTGTATTACAAAGCTGAAGGTGAAACAGAATATACATCAGTTGTTGTGACGGAAAACCCTTATGAGCTTACGGATTTGCAACCTGCAACAACATATACAGCTTATATCGTGGCAGATTGTTCAGGTGTGCAATCAGGAGCATCATCCCATGTTTCATTTAGGACACAATGTGCCACTATTACAAACTTCCCTTACTTCCAAAGCTTTGAGGGAGCAACAGAATTCCAAGAAGTTTGTTGGGAGACAGTGATAGAAAGCGGAATGAACAATTGGGGAATATCCTCAATACCGCTTTCGGATAATGCTCCTATAGATGGAAACAATATGGCGAGAATCACTTATACTTATGCTGTTACAAGATTGATAACACCTGTATTTGATCTTAGCGAAATGGAAACACCGTATTTGAAATTCTCGGCTGTGAATCCTGGATACATGGGTAGAGGGGAACATATCATTGTTCAGTATAAAGCTTCTAATGATTCAGAGTGGACAGATTTGCTTTCCATAACAACACCTCATGATAATTGGTTGACAGATTCAATAGCATTACCTAATGCTTCTGCTACTTATCAAATTGCGTTCAAATTGGTAGGACAAGATGCTCTGGGAGCAGCTTTGGATGCAATATATGTATATGATACATTTGGAGAAGGTGGCACAGAACCTGAACCATGCGACGCTCCGACAGAACTTGTGGCAAGCAATATCACACAAACAACAGCTGAAATCAGCTGGAACGGTACAGCAACAAGCTATGAGTTCAAACTAAACGGCGGCACGGCAGAAGCACTTACAGCAACAACAAAATCATTGACCGGTTTGACAGCAAACACTCAATACACCGTTGAAGTAAGATCAGTATGCGACGACCAAACATCTGATTGGGTTTCAATAACATTCACAACCCTTGAAGAAGAAACCCCAGAAATCATTGCACCTGTTGCAACCACTCTTGCGGCAACCGAAATCACACACGAAAGTGCAGTATTGAATGGAACCATCACAGCAGGCAGTGAAGAAATCACAGCACAAGGATTCATGTACAAAGCAACTGCAGCAGCAGATTGGACAACTGTTAACGCAACAGGTACAACAATCACTGCAACACTTACAGCTTTGACTGCTGAAACCGAATACACATTCAAGGCATTTGCAACTACAGCCACAGGAACAGTAGAAGGCGAAACAATGACCTTTACCACAACTGCGGCACCAATAGTTGTAACACCGCCAACAGTA
>JAZNQE010000005.1:0-237195 GCA_045590015.1 Candidatus Onthomorpha sp.
TGCTATCCAACCATCAATATTTTCTATCGGGTCTTCACAAGAACAGAATCCTATCGTAAATATTGAAATCAAAATCAGAACAATCTTTTTCATCTTTTCTAAAATTTATATCCTAATCTTATCGTAAGCAAACGAGGATTCGTTGTTGTAAATTTCTCGTTTGCAATCGCTTTAGCATTGTATATTATTTTTCTTGTGGTACTTCCCGATCCCAAAACGTAATAATTGAGTCCTAAAACAAATCTTTTGTAAAATGTAAAGGAAGTTCCGACTTGGAAAGCGAAAGAAGAATAAGTCCCAAACTCGACTTCGGTATTTCTATCGAAAGAATAATTTGTTCTTTTGGCGATATTCAAACCGCAACCCGACTCTACAGACCAACCAAAGAAACCCAAATGTGCTATATTCAGGTTTACACCAATCATAATCGGGATATTGTAATAATCTGAAAAGGTTTGAAATTCATCAAGCGTTTTTATATCCTTTTTATTTGCCGGATTATAAAACATTTCCGCCGTTGCAAAAAGTTCTATTCCCCTTACAATTCTATATTGTGCCTTTGCTGCAAAGTTAAATCCTGTTGCGGCATGATTAGCTCTGAAATTAGATAGCGGCAAGCCCGTTCCGACAAACGCAGAGAACGAAAACTTAGGTGGGTTGCTTAGTATTAAGGGTTTCGAAATACTTTCATCGGAATCTGTTTCTTCTTTTGTGATTTGTTTTTCTTTTTCTTTTGCAATCGAATCTTGTATTGCAAGTTGTCGTGCGTTTTCTCGTTTTATCGAATCTTGTATTGCGAGTTGTCGTTCTTCTTCTCGTGCTATTGAATCCTTGACAAATGCTTTTCTTTCCTCTTTTTTAAGCCATTCTTCGGCGTCTGCGGAAATTTTAGCGTCTCCGCAACCAAATACAAGCTTAAAACTTTCAATTCCTTCTTCCTTTCCTTTTTCCTCATACACCTTTTTGGCTTTTTCAAATGCTTCTCTGCATGTTGGGTCTTCGCTTTGTGCTTTACAGACAAAGACCGACAAAATCAAAACAAGCGTCAAATATATCTTTTTCATCGTTTTATGTTTTTAATCCTTACCTTTTCAATGTTTCAAAGCGGTTGCGAACCTTTGCATCTTCTTTGTATTGCAACGCAAGCCCGTAATAATATTTTGCTTGGTCTTTATAGCTTTTGTTATCGGGACTTCCTGCCAACAAAAGGTAGTATTCGTCTCCTTTTGCTTTGTATTCGTTGAATTTAGCTTCGTCCTGCTTTTTCTTTTCTTCGGCTTGACGTTGCTTTTCCTGCTCTTCTTTAATTTTTCTTTCCAGTGCCTTTTGTCTTTCTATTTCCGCTTGTCTTTGAACTTCGATTTGCTGTTCTTTGTCTTCGTTAGGTTCTGACAAAAGTTCGATTTCTTTTTGCGTATCATTAAATGCAATAAGTCGAACGGTATCTTGAACATTCACTATCGGTTCTGTGATAGTTTCGGTCGCCGTTTCGGTTGTTCCCTCGCAAGAACGGAAAGCCTGCACCAAAGCCCAGACTATCGCAACCGCCGCCAATGCAATCGCAAGTCCCTTTCCGATTTTCTTCAACAAAGGTCTGAGGGTTTCTTCCCAATATCTGTTTCTTTCTTCCCTGCGTTTCTGATTTCTTTTCTCGTCTTCGGCTTTTCTTTTCTCTTCTCTCTCTTTCAGCTCCTGCTGTATTCTGAGTCGGTCTTCCTGTGTGCGTTCGGGGAAATGTTTTTCCAATCTTTCGTAAAGGCGTTCGAAATAATCGGCAGGCTCTCCGGGAAATGCGTCAAGCCAGTTTACGTTAGTCAAACGGTACTCTTTCTCTGCCACATACTCGATTGAATCTATCTTAAAGGGAATTATTTCGCAGTCGTACTTGCATGCGAGATTTATTTCGCGGGTTGTCTCTATCGAATCGTTGGATTTTTTCGAGTGAACGTACACCAAAACTTTTGCATCCTTGATTCCTTGTACTATGTAGGGACCCCAATCTTGTCCGTAAGGGACATCGCGATAGGCAACAAAGCATCGCAAATTTCTCTCTTCGAGATAATGACACAAGGCGTTGATTACTTTTGCGTCCTTGCTGGAATAGCTTATGAATACGTCGTATAGTTTTTCTGCCACTTCGTTTTATGTTTAATATGCAAAGTTAGGAAAAAATCATATACCGACAAAATTTTCTCTTTCCTTTTCCACGTATCACGCGAATTTACACGAATCTTTTCATTTCGGCTTTTGGCTGTTAGCTATTAGCCTTTGGCTTTCGGCTGACGCAGTTTGAAATTAGCCAATAGCCAACTGCCAACTGCCAAAGTAAAAAAAGAAAAATACGTGTCGATACGTGAGATTCGTGGAGCCTCTTCCGCGAGATACGCGGTGTCGTTATGAAATCTTAACATTAAATTTAACATTCTTTAAGTCGCGTGTTTTTGGGCTGAAATGACGTTTGAAAACTCCGAAAAGGCGTTCGAGTGGTCGAAAATCGGATTTTTGAAAATTCAAACGCCGTTTGAATTTCTCCGGACGCCGTTTGAAAATTTTTGAACGCCGTTTGAAAATGCTCAAACGCCGTCTGAAGAGAGCGAAACGCCGTCTAAAATGTCCAAAATCTGGACAAAATTCTCTAAGACTTTGATTCACAACTTTTTACTCAACTCCCAATAAATCGCGTCCTTGACGGCAATTGCTCACTCGCCTACAAATTCGCGAATTCTCGCGTTAAGAAATCTTAAAAGTTCGAAAGGAGAATTGCTGTCGGCTTTTGGCTGTTAGCTGTTAGCCATTGGCTTTTCTCTTGCAAAGGTTGCCGAATGCAAAACGTGCTTTGCTTGTCGTAAAACGAAGAAAGCCGTTCCCCTTATCGGAGAACGGCTCGCTATATCTTGGTTTGAATTTTCCGGTGCTTACTTTGATTTCAATCGATTGACCAATGCGATCAAGTATCCCAAGACTATGAATGCTCCGGGTGCGAGTACGAATACCAACATGCCGTCTGCGTCGCCTATGAACTTGTATCCGAATATCGAACCGCTACCTAACAACTCTCTTATCAAGCCTAAGGTTGTCAATCCTAAGGTGAAGCCTAATCCCATGCCGATTCCGTCAAATATGGAGTCGATCGGTGTGTTGCGGCTGGCGAATGATTCTGCACGACCAAGGATCAAACAGTTTACTACGATGAGCGGAATGAATAATCCGAGACTTTCGTACAACGAAGGCAGGTATGCTTGCATGCAGAGTTGCAACAAGGTTACGAAAGAGGCGATTATGACTATGAATGCAGGGATTCGCACTTTGTCTGGCACGACATTCTTTAGCAAAGAGATGACTGCGTTCGAGCAAATCAAGACAAAGGTTGTGCATAAGCCCATTCCCATACCGTTTATGGCTGATGTGGTTGTTCCCAAAGTAGGACACATGCCGAGCAAAAGGCAGAATACGGGGTTTTCTTTGATGATTCCGTTTATTACAATCTTAAATTTATTCATGGCTTTGACGTTTTATTTCTGTTGATACTTGAGGTATGCTTTGTGAGCGGCTTTTATCGATTCTATAAAGGCTCTTGAGGTTATTGTGGAGGCGGTTATGGCATCTATCTCGCCTCCGTCCTTGCTTACTTTGAAGCTTTCGTCTGACGGAAGTTTGCCTCTGATGTCTCCTTTCTCCTTAAACCATTCTCCTGCTTTGGCTCCGAGTCCCGGAGTCTCGTTCATTTCCAGTATGGAGTAGTTTACGACTTTTCCTTCTTTGTCCAAACCTACCATGGTTTTGATTTTACCGCCGTAACCGTTGTTGTCGTATGTTTCGATGGCACATGCAACGATTTCATCGCCTTGTTTTGCAGGGTAGATAACGAATGCGTCTTCGTAGCCGTCAAGTTTTATTTCCACGGCTTCGCCTATCGTTATGTCTCCTTCGGGCAATACTTCTTTTATAGCATTGTTCTTTTTATCTTGAGCTGCTTTTTCGATCGGTTCTTTCGTCAATACGTATCCTCCGGCGAGCAATGCGGAAGCACTTAACGAGATAAAAGTAAGGCTTAATACCATATTCTTAAGCGTAGATTCCATTTTTGCCATAATCTTTCTTGGTATTAGGTTTTTAATATCCGAATCTTTTCGGTTTACACATCTTATTGATAAGCGGAGTCAAGGCATTCATGATAAGAATCGCAAAAGAAACTCCCTCCGGCATAGGTCCGAAGCAACGGAACAAGATTGTAAGCAATCCGCAACCTACTCCGAATATTATCTGTCCTGTTTTCGTTATCGGGCTTGTTACCATGTCGGTCGCCATAAACACAGCTCCCAACATCAATCCTCCTGCCAACAAATGGTAAACAGGATTCACGGTTATGTCACAAAGCCATAATATGCCTGCGAACAGTCCTGCGGATGCTATAAAGGTGATTGGTATGTGCCAAGTGATGACTTTTCTTATCAAAAGGTAGATTCCTCCGAGCAATATCGCAATCGCAGCTACTTCTCCAAAGCTTCCGCCTGTCGAACCAAGGAACAACTGCAACGCATCCAAGCCTTCGGGATTGTTTGCCCCAAGAGAAGCCAACGGAGTCGGTCCTGTAAGGGCGTCTGTCAACGGACTACCGAACAGAGGTTGCGGTGTAGGCCACTCAGACTTTGCTACATCGGTCGGGAATGAAAGGAACAAAAACACACGTCCTACCAATGCAGGATTGAAAGGATTCTTTCCAAGTCCTCCAAAGGTCATTTTACCGACTGCTATCGCAACAAAGGCTCCTATAACAACTATATAAGACGGTACGTCTGAGGGTAGGTTGAACGCAAGCAACATTCCCGTGATTACTGCCGAGCCATCGGAGATTGTTTCCTTACCTTTGATTAAGAATTTCTGAATCAACCATTCGAACAGCAAGCATGCCGCAACCGATACCAAGGTCAGCGACAATACTCTAAAGCCAAAATAATATATTCCTACCAATAATGCGGGCAATAACGCTATTACAACGTTCCACATTATTGATTTGGTTGTCTCCTTGCTTTGAACGTGAGGAGAGCCTGATACTGTTAGTAATGCCATATTTTGTTTACGTTTTTTTATTTCTAAATTTATCGTATTCTAAGCGAATCTATGATTCTTAAATACTGCTTTTTGTATGTGGCATATTCGCTTTGAGGCGAGGATGCCAAAATCAAATATATCAAATCCTCTTTTTTCTCCAAATAATACAAGACCGTTACCTTTTCTTCTCCCATCATGTAGCTCATTTCAAAGCAATGGTTTTGATTTTCCTTCGTTTCGTCTTCTCCCAAATCAAGAATCGTTATGTCGGGATAAAGATTCGTCATCTCACTTTCAGAAAACGTTTGCTCCAAAAACTCATACAAATCACCATCTTCCCACCTCGCCACACTGATTTGAAGTTGCTTGTATATATTTTCACCTTTCTTCAACGGAACATAAAGCGTTGTCGTTTCGTTTTCTTCATCCTCTTCAACCTCCCAAAAAGAGGGATAAATCAATGAGTATTGCTGAACTTCGTTGTAATAATTGGCTGTTTCCTCGTTTTGTGCCTGCAAGCCGAAGAAAGAAAGCACCATTATCACCGACAACAACAATGTGTTCTTCATTGCGATTATTTCTTGCTTCTTTCTCTTCTGATTGCTCCTATGTTGTTTTTAGCAACTCGAATCAGGTCTAACAACGGCTGTCCTGCAGGACAGGTGAACAAACAGCAACCACACTCGATGCAATCCATAGCACATTCCTTCTCTGCTTCTTCCCAGCGTTGTTGTTTCGAAAGTAAAGAAAGCTGAATCGGCTCCAAGCCCATAGGACATGCAGAAACACACTTTCCGCAACGCAAACAATTTGTTTGTTCCTTACGTTTGGTTTCCTTTTCGCTCATTACAAGAATGCTGGATGTGGTTTTGACTGTCGGAGCGTCGAGATTAACCATGGCTTTTCCCATCATAGGACCGCCACTTATCACTTTACCTGTATCTTCAGGCAATCCTCCGCAGTAATCTATCACAGAACGAATCGATGTTCCCACTCTGACCAAAAGATTCTTGTTCTCCTTAACGCTTTTGCCTGTAAAGGTCAAGACATTGTCGATAAGAGGTCTGTTTTTCTGCACTGCATAATATATAGACAAAGCCGTACCAACGTTATTTACAACACAACCAACCTCTATCGGTAATTTACCGCTTGGAACTTCTCTTTTGGTAAGTGCATACACCAATTGCTTTTCTGCTCCCTGCGGATACTTGGTTTTCAATGGCACAATCTCAGTTCCGCTGAAAGATGCAGCCATTTTTTTCATATGAGCAATTGCTTCAGGCTTGTTGTTCTCGATTCCGATCTTTGCACAATTGATTCCCAATGCTTTTTTCATTATCTCAACTCCAATCAACACTTCTTCGGCATTTTCCATCATAACTCTGTTGTCCGAAGTCAAATATGGCTCACACTCAACTGCGTTTATGATAAGAAATTCTGCTTTTTTGTCATTTGGAATCATATATTTGACATGTGTAGGGAATGCAGCACCTCCAAGTCCTACAATACCTCTGTCTTTTATTCTCTCGATTATTTCTTTGGAATCCAATTTGATTTCTCGAACTATCGTATCGCTTGTATCGATTCCTTCGTCCCATTCATCTTCCTGCTCAACGTCTATGTAGAAAGCGGGCTTCTTATAGCCGTTGAAATCAGTTGCCATATCGATTTTGGTAATCGTACCTGTGTAAGGAGAGTGTGTATTGGCACAAATGAAAGCCTCAGCCTTTGCAAGCAGTTGCCCTGTCTTAACTCTGTCGCCTTTCTGTACCACAGGAGTAGATGGAGCTCCTAAATGTTGACTGACAAACACAACTGCTTTTGAAGGCAATGCAAAAACCTCCGTTTTATGATTTCTCGCCAGTTTATTTTCTTCAGGGTGCACACCACCCAATCTGAATGTATTCATGGTTTTATCCTGTTTTAACTGATAAGACTTTCTATTTTATTTATTTTCTGTTTGTTCTGCGTTTGCTTCTACTTTCTTTTCGGCTTTCTCAGGGAAGTTTACCGCATGTATTGCACCCGTAGGACATTCTGCAACGCACTTTCTGCATAACTTACACTTGTTGAAATCTATGTAAGCAAGATTGTTGTTGATTGTTATAGCCTCAAAAGGACATGCTTTTGCACATTTACCGCAACCGATACAAGCCGCTGTACAATTTTTCTTGGCATCCGCTCCTTTTTCTTGATTTATACAGCTGACAAACACTCTTCTGTTGTTTTTGCCCTTCTTTCGCAACTCGATAACCTTACGAGGACACGTCTTGACACAAGCTCCGCAAGAAACACACTTTTCTTCATCGACCTCAGGCAAACCTGTCTCTTCATTTATCTTCAAAGCATCGAATTTACACACCTTAACACAATTGCCAAATCCCAAACAACCGTGAGCACAACCGCCTTCGCCTGCAAAATTCATATGAGCATATAAACAATCTCTCAATCCGTCATACTCAACTTTTGGAACAGAATTACATTTGCTTCCATTACATCTGACAACTGCAACCATCGGATCTGCTTCTGCTGCTTGCAATCCCATTACAGCTGCAATTTCCTGCATCGTTTTATCACCTCCAACAGGGCAAAACGTTCCTTCCAAACTCTCATTCTTCACTATGGCCTCTGCTAACGCCCTACAGCCTGCAAAACCACAACCTCCGCAGTTCGCTCCCGGCAATTTATCTGCCACCGAATCTATTCTCGGATCTTCATATACCTTAAACTTTTGTGCAACAAAATAAAGTATAATTGCCGCCACTGCACCTATGACAGCCAATGCAACAATAGCATAAACAACAGTACTTGTCATATTCTTATTATGTTTATAAGCGTTTTTTCAAACGACAAAGATACGATTTTTTATGCAATCTACAAAGGTTTATCTTAATTTTAGATTCAAGAACTTTTATTTATTTGGAAATATATAAAAAAATCAACCATTCCTTTCGCTGAATACTAAGATTTTATGTTTGAGAAAATAAATTTATTCTTGAATACAAATTATTCAAACAACGAGATAATATTGTTAATTCAACAGAAAAAACTCCCGAATTTGCTATCGAGAAAGGATTTTCTAATAGAAAAAACATTACTTTTTATCCTCTAAAATTCTTTCTTGAATCCGTTTTGACAAAACAAAGAATCATTTTTCTGAAATCAAGAAAGATTTTTGCAATTCTTTGTTTCAAAAAAATAAAACGGCGTTTCGATTTTCTGAAACGCCGTTTTAAGTTTTTGCTTCTTGATTTCAGTTTCTATACATTGAAACGAAAGTGCATTATATCGCCGTCTTGTACGAGGTATTCCTTGCCTTCTACACTCATCTTGCCGGCTTCTTTGCACGCAGCTTCGCTTTTGAGGTTTACATAGTCATCGTATTTTATTACTTCGGCTCTTATGAATCCTTTTTCGAAGTCTGTGTGGATTACTCCTGCACATTGAGGTGCTTTCCAGCCTTTTGTGAATGTCCAAGCTCTTACTTCTTGCGGTCCTGCGGTAAGGAAAGTTTGCAAATTCAACAAATGATATGCCGATTTGATTAGTCTGGAAACTCCTGATTCGCTTAAGCCTAATTCTTCAAGGAATACTTGTTTCTCTTCCAAAGTTTCAAATTCGGCAATGTCTGATTCTATCTTTGCTGCTACAACAAGAATCTCTGCACCTTCTTCTTCTGCAATCTTGGCTACTTGTTCGGTGTATTTGTTTCCGCTTTTTGCACTTGCCTCATCAACATTGCAGACATAAAGTACAGGTTTTGCTGTCAAAAGACAAAGTTCCTTTGCAAGTTTTACTTCATCTTTGCTTTCGAAACTTACCGTTCTTGCACTCTTGCCTTGTTCCAATGCACTCTTGTAGCTTTTCAAGATTTCCAACATCATTTTTGCCTCTCTGTCTCCGCCTGTGCGTGCCATCTTTTCAACCTTTGCATAGCGTGATTCAATGGTTTCGAGGTCTTTGAGTTGGAGTTCTAAGTCTATAATCTCTTTATCGCGTATCGGATCGACAGAACCATCGACGTGAACAACGTTATCGTCATCGAAACAACGCAATACGTGCAACACTGCGTCGCATTCTCTGATGTTTGCAAGGAATTTATTTCCCAATCCTTCGCCTTTGCTTGCTCCTTTTACCAATCCGGCAATGTCAACTATCTCTACGGTTGTCGGAACTATCCTATCGGGATTGATAAGGCTTGCTAATACGTTAAGTCTTTCGTCTGGTACGGTGATAACTCCAAGGTTTGGCTCTATCGTACAAAAAGGAAAGTTTGCCGCTTGCGCTTTCGCATTCGACAAACAATTAAACAAAGTTGATTTGCCCACATTGGGCAAACCAACTATTCCACATTTTAATGCCATTCTTTATTTTGTGATTATTTTAGCAAATTCGTCAGTAGTTACGCTTTTGTTCTTGTGTTTCATTTCAGCTTTCAATGTGTTTGTAAGCTTTTGTTCGAACAAGAATTCGTAAACTTGTCTGCTTTGCTCTTTGTTTTCCAACATGTTTGTCGCAACTTTCTCAACTGCTTCTTCGTTTTCTTTTATTTGTTCTTCGGTTGCGTCTGCCGGAACTGGGAAATAATTGCGTACTAACGCAGTCTTGTAATATTCTTTCAACTCTTCGCTGCTTACTTCCAACTTGTAAGTATCTATAATCTTGCCTTCGATCAACTGCCATTTGATTGAGTCTCTGTAAGCGGCAAAGTTGTCTGTTATTTCTTTCTCATCGATTTTTCCTTGGTTGGTTTCGATTAACCAACGTTTCAAAAATTCTTCCGGAAGTTCGATCGCTGTTTTTTCCACCAAGCTTTTGCTTGCTTCGTTCATGAAATGACGGTCTGATTGATTAACATAAGTTCCGCAAAGGTCTTCTTTCGCTGCCGCTCTGAAGTCTTCTTCGTTCTTTATATCTTTTCCTTTGTACGCCATTTCGAATAGCTCTTCGTTTAGTTCGTGTTTAGTTACTCGACTGATAGAAGAAATTTTGAAATTAACGTCTGACTTAAATTCTTTAGCGGCTTCTTTGTCTATACGCAACATTGCAGCTAACTCAGTAGTGTTTTTGAATGCTTTTGCAATGTTGAAAGTAATTACATCTTCTTTCTTTGCTCCTATGAACTTCTTTCTGATTGTTGCCATGGCGATCATATCTACTGACAACGAACTTGGAGTTTTTATTCCGCCTTCTTTAACGTTTCCTTCTTCGTCTAATTCTTCTATTTCGCCATATACTAAATCTGTTTCGCCAATTGTTTCTGGTGATTCAAATTTTCCGAAACGTCTTTGTATGTCTTCAACAAATTTATCCAACATTTCATCAGTTGGAGTTATGTCGTAGTAAGTTACATCGTGAGAAGTCAAATCTAATTCAAACTCTGGTTGCATTGCAATATCGAAATAGAATGTGAAATCCTTTTGATTATCCCAATCAATGTTAGCAGTCTTTTCATTATTTGCCATTGGACTACCAAGGATTGACAACTTATTGTCGTCGATGTATTGATAAAGAGCATCAGACATTACTCTCTGAACTTTATCTGCTATTACAGACTTTTCATACATCTTTTTGATTATTCCCATAGGAACTTGACCTGGTCTAAATCCTGGTATATTAGCTTTTTTTCTGTATTCTTTCAATTCTGCTGCCACTGCATCAGCATAATCCGCAGCAAGTACATCAATTTTCAAAATAGCGGTCAAATCGCCTGTTGTTTCCTTTGTTACATTCATCTCTTTATCCTTATCTTTTTTTGTTTTTTCCTAAAAATTCAATTTGCAAAGGTACTAATTTCTTGTTAAATACATAGCTTTTGAAGAATAAATCATTAAAAGCCATAATTCAAACCTTTGATTGCAATAAGCAATTTTTCATCTTCAACATCGAATACACTTTTTATGTAGCTTCGCTTTGCAGCAAACAAACCACACCCATTTACTACGTTGGTATATATCGGCTTATCCGACAAAGAACTATTATTTTGTAAGCTATTGGAGTAATATTCGTACATATCCAAAGAGCAAGATCTTACATAAAATTCAAAAGCATTGATTCTGTTAGTCCAAGAACATTGTCCTTTATGTTGAGCCAAATTTTTCTTCAAGCCTTTGACCAAATCGTCCATATCCATGTTGTACTTAAACTCATAACCTGAAGTATTTCTTTGACTAACCATAGAACCGAATTCCACATCCGTAAATGTCTCCACTTCATTTGCCCTATAATAGAATCTAATCACAGGCTGATAAACCTTAGCCGCCATTCCCATGTGATTAACCTCTACTGAAGAATTGAGATTGTACCAACTGCAAGACATAATGTATCTTCCATTCTTATATAAGAAAGACATGATATGTCCAGGCGAAGTAATATCGTAATCACCTATCAATCGAGTTGTAGCAGTCGTTTCTTCGCCTGTATTTTTATTGTGGACTATTATTTTGTATTCTCTTTTCAATCCTTCTTCATGGTTTAAGCGACCTTTTGTAACACAATAATATATAGGTGTAGTTTCATTATAAAAATCGCCTTCCTCCTTTGAGTTTATCTCTGTGTAGTTAAAATAAAATGTATCGCAGATTTGATCAGGCGACCACGGATAATAAGAAATCATTTTGACGTCTATTTCGTCTTGTTTATAATAAATGGAGTCTCTTTCTTTGGCAAAGTCCAAATAATTGCCATTTCCCAAGAATCCTTTTTGAACTCGAACAAATGTAGTATCACTATCTTGATCCAACACCCCATAAACTACTGTCGTTGCTTTCCAATCTGCATTCGGATCGAACTCTACTTCACACGAAACAAAGCATAAAGCCATTAAAAACAAAAATAACAACTGTTTTATTCCTAATCTCATATCCTATTGTTTTATAACACTTGAGCGTGCAAAGATATGGATAAATCCTGACAATTGAATAATTTCTTGTATTTTTGTAAACTCGAAATCTTATTTTAACATAGTACATTGAAACGTTATGAAATATTGCAGTGATTTTATTGTAGAAGAAAATATTCAATTGAATACCTTCTACTTCAAGCTCATATTGAAATCAGATGAAGAGCTGCCTTGCATAAAGCCCGGACAATTTGTCGAATTGCAGGTTCAACAACCATCAAACGTGCTTTTGAGACGTCCTATTTCAATTCACGATGTCGATGAAGCAAGAAACGAAATAACATTGCTTATACAGATTGCAGGCAAAGGCACAAAACAACTCTCCACATTGAAGAAAGGAGAAAGTGTAAGCATGATATATCCGCTCGGAAATGGTTTCGAATTGCTCGGAAACAAAGTTTTGCTTGTCGGAGGTGGCGTTGGTGTTGCACCATTGCTCCATTTGGCAAAACAATTCAACGAAATCGGAATCCGACCTAAGATATTGTTGGGTTACAGAGGCAAGGAACAAATCTTCGACAACGAAACATATTCACGATATGGCGAATTGCACATCAGCACCCAAGACGGAAGCCATGGAGAGAAAGGATTGGTAACAGAGCACAGCGTTTTCTCAAATCAATTCGACGCAGTATATACCTGCGGACCAACTCCCATGATGCGGGCTGTTGCAGAGAATTGCGAGAAACGAAACATCAAGTGCTTTGTGTCTTTGGAAAACAAAATGGCTTGCGGAATCGGAGCCTGTTTATGTTGTGTTCAACAAACCACAAGCGGACACAAATGTACTTGCACAGAAGGTCCGGTATTTGATTCCAAAGAAATAGTATGGTAAAACAAGTAAAGAGAATGATATGGATATGTTAGAGATAAATATAGGCTCATTGAAATTGAAGAATCCCGTAATGACAGCCTCTGGAACTTTTGGTTATGGTGAGGAATACATGGATTTTTACGACGTTCAAATGCTAGGAGGAATCATTGTCAAGGGAACAACCGGTGAACATAGAGAAGGAAACCCTGCAGTCAGAATGTGCGAAACGCCAATGGGCATGATAAATGCCGTAGGCTTACAAAACAAAGGCGTGGATTACTTTTGCGAAACCATATATCCAAGAATAAAAGACTACAAAACAAATGTCATAGTAAATGTTTCAGGTTCGAGCATAGAAGAATATTGTACCGTTGCCGAGAAAGTAGCAATGCTTGAAAACATACCTGCAATAGAATTGAACATCTCTTGTCCTAACGTAAAGAAAGGAGGAATGGGGTTCGGCACCAATCCATCTATGGCCGCCGAAGTTGTTTCCCAAGTTCGCAAAGTTTATCCCAAACATCTGATAGTAAAACTCACGCCAAACGTAAGCTCGATTGCAGAGATAGCACAAGCAGTCGAAGGTGCGGGAGCAGATTCTCTTTCAATGATAAACACAGTGCTTGCAATGGCTGTTGATGCCGAGAAACGCAAAGCTGTATTATCAACCATTACAGCGGGTTTATCAGGTCCTGCAATCAAACCTATTGGCTTGCGATGTGTATATCAAGCTTCCAAAGCAGTAAAAATACCGATTATAGGCTTGGGTGGAATTACCAATGCGACCGATGCAATAGAGTATATCTTGGCAGGAGCAAGTGCAATTCAGATAGGAACTCAGAATTTTGTCAATCCATTTGTAGGCAAAGAAGTCATAGAAGGAATGAAAGAATATCTAGATCGCCACAACCTAAAACACATACACGAAATCAAAGGCGTAATTTAGTGATTAGACGTTATTTATAAGCTAAAAAAGCCATAGCGTTAAATTGGAATTTGAATCCTAAACGTTGTGGCTTTGTTTATGAAAACAGGAGTTAAAAATAAAAAATCTTTGAAAAAATTTGGATGATTCGAAAATAAGTAGTACTTTTGCAAAACGAAAACAGAGTGCGGGGTAGAGCAGAGGTAGCTCGTCGGGCTCATAACCCGGAGGTCGTAGGTTCGAGTCCTGCCCCCGCTACCAAAGGAACGAGGAATCGCAATGCGGTTTCTCGTTTTTCTTTTTTTGATTGATGTTTCCCAGCCCTAAATCTAGCCTAACGAATCGCTGTTTTATTTTTTTGTTTCTTGATTTTGGCGTAATGAATCTTGATTTCAGAATTTTCAAATAAAGATTCATTTTGACAGTTCCTTTTTCAAAAGAATCAAACTAATATCACGTTTCGTTGAACTAACACTTATCGTCAGCAGTTGACTATCAGCTTTCGACAAGTGCTGTTTAATTCTTTGTGAAATCAAATAGTTATAGAATCATACAAAAAAACAAAGCCACCATACAAAAGTATAGTGACTTTATTTTTGAATTACGAAAGAGATTATGCCTTTTGAGCAGATCCCAATACGTTGATGATTTTATGTTCGTACATAAGTTTCAAATTATTTCTTGCAGGACCAAGATATTTTCTTGGGTCAAATTCAGCAGGCTTTTCTGCCATTATCTGTCTTATCGTTGCAGTCATAACCAAACGACCATCTGAATCGATGTTTACCTTACAAACGGCTGATTTTGCTGCTTGACGCAATTGTTCTTCTGGGATTCCGATAGCATCTTTCAATGCTCCACCAAATTTATTAATAATTGCAACTTGATCTTGTGGCACTGAAGACGAACCATGCAAAACAATAGGGAAACCAGGTATTCTTTTCTCTATTTCAGCTAGGATATCAAAACGCAAAGGTGGCGGTATAAGAATTCCATCTGCATTTCTTGTACATTGTTCTGGGCGGAATTTATTTGCTCCGTGAGAAGTTCCTATTGATATTGCCAAAGAATCAACTCCCGTTTTCTTAACAAAATCTTCCACATCTTCAGCACGTGTGTATGTACTATTCTCTGCGGCTACCTCATCTTCAACTCCTGCCAATACCCCCAATTCTCCTTCTACGGTTACATCATATTGATGTGCGTAATCAACAACTTTTTTTGTCAATGCGACGTTTTCATCGTATGGAAGGCTTGATCCGTCTATCATGACTGAAGAAAAGCCATACTCTATACATGATTTGCATATCTCAAAGCTGTCTCCATGGTCCAAATGCAATACAATAGGAATTTCATAACCTAATTCTCTTGCATATTCAACAGCACCTTGTGCCATATAACGCAAAAGCGTTTGATTCGCATACTTTCTCGCTCCTGCCGATACTTGCAAAATAACAGGACTTTTCTGAGCAACGCAAGCTTGGATTATGGCTTGCATTTGTTCCATATTGTTAAAGTTAAACGCAGGTATTGCATAACCGCCCTGCATAGCTTTAGCAAATATTTCTCTTGAGTTTACCAACCCTAAATCTTTATAATTAACCATAACTGATTTGTGTTTTAGTATTATTTATCGATGTTATTTATTATCGTTTGCAATTTCGAATAAAGTTGTTTGCTGCTTTTTACTAACGGAAGTCTGAGATTGTTTTGGCAGATTCCCATTATCTCCAATGCAGCCTTTATTCCTGTCGGATTGCCTTCGTCAAAGATCGCATTTGAAAAAGGCAATAACTTTTCGTGAACAGCTCTTGCTTTCTTCATATTTGATTTCAATGAATGCGTTACCAATTCGCTCATGATATTCGGGTAAGCGTTGGCAGCAACTGAAATAACCCCTTGTGCACCTAAGGCAATCATTGGTAACACTAAGGCATCTTCGCCAGATACAACCGTAAATCCTTGCGGTTTGTTAGCCAATATTTCCATACATTGAGCCATATTACCGGATGCCTCCTTGATTCCGATTATATTAGAAAAGTCATTGGCTAATTGAAGCGTTGTTTCAGCTGTCATGTTTACGCCGCAACGTCCGGGAACATTATATAATATTATAGGAGTATTTGATGCTTCTGCAATGGCTTTGTAATGTGCATAAAGACCTTTTTGATTTGGTTTATTGTAGTATGGAGCCACCGACAAGATTGCTGCAATCGAACTCATGTCTGTTTGTCTTATTTTATCAACCAAGCTACGAGTATCATTACCTCCCATACCCAAGACAATTGGAACTCGATTTTCAACTTTTTCTATCGTAAATTCTACAACAGCAAGTTGCTCTTGGCTGCTCAATGTGGGATATTCGCTTGTCGTCCCCAAACAAACCACATAATCGACGCCACCTTCTATGGTGTGATCAATCAATCTGCCAAGCGAAGTAAAATCAATAGTACCTTGTTTGTGGAAAGGGGTCACCAAAGCAACGCCAGTTCCTTGTAAATCAAATTTTTTCATATATTATACTTTGGTCTTGAAACTGGAAAGGTAGAAAAGAGTTTGCTCTATAAACAAACGCAAATCTGCTTCTTCCATTTTAATTAACAAGTCGAAATGTTTTCTGTTTTTTTCGGTGTCTGCAGCCACTCTGAACCCTGCATTGGAAAGCATTGACAAATAATCGGTCGTAAAATGTTCAGAAAGATCGCAATTTATTAAAATATCAAAACGCTCATTCAAAAAATCATCTATTTTCTGTCCCTTAGGTATTCCCGTAAGTCCGAATTCCGACAAACTACACATAAGAGTATTCATTGTCTCAACGTACCATAATGGTTTTACTTTGCCGGGATATATACCTAACACCATAACCTTTGCTCCCAAATTCTGAAATGTCTGCACTGCAGGCTGAATCGTCTTCCATTGATCTTCCTCTTCAAAATAGCAAACGAAACCAACAGACTTCGCTTCAGCCATATTGCAGACTTTTTTCATCCGTTGATTCTTCTTTACCTTTGCTTTTAAGGTAAGTGATTGAAGAGTACTTTTTATAGACATTGGTTCAAAAATTCGAATTTCAAAATTACAAAAAAAAACAATAGATTCAACTATTTGGAGATAAAATTTGTGTGATTCTCAATCTTTAGGTATTTTTGCAGTTCATTATTGTAATATCCTCGTATGAAATATTCTTTGAAAAATCCCAAATTACGATGGGCATTTCTCATAGTCGGATTTGCCATTGTTTTGTATTTTTTCATTCAAATCAACAAAATAATAACACAACTTCGAAAAGAAGAACAGATAAAAATCGAATTGTGGGCAAACGCTGTCAGTCGTAAGGCACGCTTTGTTGATCACACAGCCAAGTTTTTCAACTCTCTGGCACAGGAAGAGAAGATTCGTTTGCAGCAATTCATAACTGCCCATCAGATAATCTTGTCTCAGCCGCTTGATGCCGAGCTTAACTTTTACTACGACTTTATTGTAAACAACAGAAGCATACCTGTAATCATCACAGATGAGTTTAACAACATTCAGTTATCTCAAAACGTCGAAATACCTGAAGGACAAAGAGTGTTGGTAGGAAGTTTGATGAAACGCTTTTCTCAAAATCCGCCATTCGAATACAATGTCAGCGGAATGAAGTTCAAACTCTATTACAGCGAAAGCAATGTTTACAAGAACATGAAAGAGACTCTGACATATTTTACAAAGACCTTTCTCGATGATCTTGTGAATAACTCGGTCTTTTTGCCGGTTGTGATAACCGATAGTACGGAAACGGAAGTCATTGCTTCGGGAAACATCGATGCTTCTCAGATAGATGCCGAAAATTTAGCTGAAACTATTCAGGAAATGAAAGATGAAAATGGTGTATGGACGATTAATCTTCCCGACAAGCCTAATGCCCGCATTTTCTACCAACATTCACAATTCATAACTGCATTGCAATACTATCCCGTTGTGTATTTGCTGGTTACAGTCTTCTTTGTGTGGCTTATCTTCAGATTGTTCAAAGCCATGAAGAAGAGCGAGGAAGACATGCTTTGGATAGGAATGAACAAAGAAACGGCTCACCAACTCGGAACTCCGATTTCTGCACTTGTTGCTTGGGTTGAATATCTGCGATTGCAACCTGAAAATGAAACAGTCTGCAATGAGCTAACCAAAGACATAAATCGTTTGGATATGATAACTAAACGTTTCTCTCAAATAGGCACTAATCCTGAACTGACTCCGATTAACATAATCCCTATCATAGAAGGAGCAATGAATTACCTCTGCTCACGAAGTTCAAAGAAAGTAATATACGACATAAACCTGCCAAAAGAAGAAGAAATCATACTTCCGATAAACCAATGTTTGTTAGAATGGGTATTGGAAAACCTTTCAAAGAATGCGATTGACGCAATGGGAGGAATCGGAACGCTATCGCTCGAAATGTCTCAAGATAACAAACGCGTTATTATCGATATCAGCGACACCGGTAAAGGAATGCAAAAAAAAGAATTCAAAAAGATTTTCGAAGCAGGCTATACAACAAAAGAGAGAGGTTGGGGAATGGGATTGTCTTTGGCAAAGCGTATAATAGAAGAGTATCATCACGGTAAGATTTTCGTAAAACAATCCGTCATAGGCAAAGGTACAACATTCAGAATAATGTTAAAAAAGCTGTAAATCGATGTCCGGATTGTACATTCACATACCTTACTGCAGTCAAAAGTGCATTTATTGTGATTTCTTTTCGGTTGCAAGTCGCAGAAGCAAGAAAGAATATCTGCAAGCACTTGTAAAGGAAATGCAAAATCGGAAAAGCTATCTTTCAAATCCGATAAGGACATTATACTTTGGCGGAGGCACTCCGACGAATCTTGATTTCGATGAAATGACTCTTGTTTTCGATTCGCTAAAATCAAGTTTCGATTTGATCAAATGCGAAGAGATTACAATGGAAGCAAATCCCGAACATCTGAATACGGATTATCTTGATTTCTTACGAAGAAAAGGCGTCAATCGATTGAGTATAGGTATTCAGAGTTTTAAGGACAGTGATTTGAAAACCTTATGTCGCAAACACGATTCTCAACGAGCAATCAGGGCTTTTCACGATGCACGAAAGGCGGGCTTTGAGAACATATCCATAGACCTGATGTTCAATCTGCCAAACCAAACAACACAAGCCTGGAAAGAAAATTTGAAAAAAGCCATGGAACTTTCACCCGAGCATATCTCTTGTTACTCGCTCACAATCGAAGAGGGAACGATTTTGGATAAGTTGGTAAAAAAAGGAAAGTTAAGTCTGCCTGATGAAGACGAGATGTTAAGGCAGTTTGATTTGACTATGCAGGTCTTGCAACAAGAAGGCTATGAGCACTACGAAGTTTCAAACTATTGCAAACCAAATATGCGTTCTCGACACAACACCTCATATTGGCAAGGTGAGGAATATCTCGGCTTAGGTGCCTCTGCACATTCGTTCAATCAAAAGACTCGTTCGTGGAATCCTGCAAACATAGAAACATATATAAGGAATATCACTTTGGAAATTGAATCCGAATCAGAAACTCTAAGCATTGAAGACCGTTATAACGAATATATAATGCTCTCTCTAAGAACGGCAGAAGGCACAGAAAGAGAGCATATAGCAAAACACTTTCCTCAATTTTTGTCTCACTATAACAAGCAATTGAAGAAAGTGTCTGATTTATTGCCTCAAAGATGGCACTTAGTCAATCAAATAGCCGTAGAATTGATGCTTTGATTAATCTTCCAGATAATAGGTTATAGTACTGACAACTCTGCATTTCTTAATATGTGGGGTTGTTTCGTCTAAGTCTTCTATTGAAATCTGTCCTTGCCATGCAGTTTTCATTTTGCCTAACTTGCTTTCGGCATCTTTTGCGAATTGTTCTCCTGCTTTTTTCGCATTAGCCATACTTTCGGTTATTAGTTTTGGCTTAAAGACATTTACATCTGATATTTCATAACTTGCTCCGCCGTCCCAATAGTCTTGATCAATCACAACGCCTCTTTCATACAATTCGGTAACTCTTTTTTCCAAAGACTTAATCTTTTCAATATCTTTGCTCTTTACAAAAAGTCTTATACTACCTCTTACGTATGGCTTGTCGTTACTTGTATATTCGTCATAAGAAACGTTGCCAACAAAAATTTCTTCTTGTGAAAATCCTATCTCTTTCAAAAAATCAACTACTATTGTTTCTTTTTCTTTTGATACTCTCAAAGCATCTTGAAGCGTATTTTGAAGAATTGCAAAGCGAATCGACATACTGCCGACATCTGCTTTGACTTCAAGTTCCGAAGCACCTTTTACAGTTACTACTCTCTCGCCCATAGAAACTGCTTTCAAGCCTTTATAAACCGAAAAACCGATTGCACAAGAAGCAATCAAAATAACCGCTGCCATAATCCAAACAGCACTCTTGTTTTGTTTTCTTTCTTTTTCCATAATCTGAATAAAAATTAGGTTAAACGTTACGATGATAGAGAGTGCAAAAGTATTAAAAATCTATCATTACCATTCAAATTAACAGCAAAAAGTGAACAAAGTTTGAATTTTCAGATCGACTCAAATGAAACCAAGAAACAATTTTCTAAAATCAAGATTCAGCGGACTGAAATCAAGAAAGAATTTACTGAAATCAAGAAAGAAAAAAAACATAACAAAGGCTCAATCCGAAATAATTTTATACCTTTGCACTTTTATTAAAAAACACATTTTAGTTATGACAAGAGATACACAAATCTTTGACCTTATACAAAAGGAAAGAGAGCGACAAACAAAAGGAATCGAATTGATTGCTTCTGAAAACTTTGTTTCTGACCAAGTAATGGAAGCAATGGGTAGCGTAATGACAAACAAATACGCAGAAGGTTACCCAGGAAAAAGATATTATGGTGGTTGCCAAATCGTAGACCAATCAGAACAACTTGCAATCGATAGAGCAAAAGAATTATTCGGTGCTTGCTGGGCAAACGTTCAACCACATTCAGGAGCACAAGCAAACATGGCAGTTTTCTTTGCTTGCTTAAATCCTGGCGATACTTTCATGGGATTAGACCTTAACCACGGTGGACACCTTTCTCACGGATCTCCTGTAAATATTTCAGGAACTTATTTCAACCAAGTTTCATACGGAGTTAAAGAAGAAACAGGAACAATCGACTATGATATGATGGAACAAGTGGCAAGAGAACACAAACCAAAATTAATCATAGGAGGAGCTTCTGCTTATTCAAGAGATTTCGATTGGAAACGCATGAGAGCATTAGCAGATGAAATAGGTGCTATTTTAATGGGAGATATTTCTCACCCAAGTGGTTTAATCGCAAAAGGCGAATTAAACAACGCTGTTGAATATTGCCACATCGTTACAACAACTACTCACAAAACTCTTCGTGGACCAAGAGGTGGTTTGATTTTAATGGGAAAAGATTTTGAAAACCCAATGGGAAAAACAACTCCAAAAGGAGAAATCAAAATGATGAGTGCAGTTTTAGACTCAGCAGTATTCCCTGGCTGTCAAGGAGGACCACTTGAACACGTTATAGCAGCGAAAGCAGTTGCATTTGGTGAAGCTTTAACAGAAGATTACGCACAATACATCAAACAAGTTAAGAAAAACGCAGCTGCAATGGCAGAAGCATTCGTAAAAAGAGGTTACAAAGTTATCTCTAACGGTACAGATAACCACTTAATGCTTATAGACCTTAGAACAAAATTCCCTGAACTTACAGGAAAAGTTGCAGAAAACACATTGGTTAAAGCAGATATTACAATAAACAAAAATATGGTTCCATTCGATTCACGCTCTCCATTCCAAACATCAGGAATTAGAGTAGGAACTCCTGCAATCACAACAAGAGGATTGAAAGAAGACGAAATGGAAACAATAGTTGAAATGATTGACGCAGTACTTTCAGACGTAAACAACGAAGCATTGATTGCTGAAACTCGTAAGAAAGTAAACGCAATGATGGAAAACAGACCATTATTCGCTTGGTAGTCGAAAAACATATTTCAAAACAAAAAGCCGAATGTCAAATAAAAGCATTCGGCTTTTTTGTTTGTCTTCTCAAAACAAAGATTCAATTTTCCAAAACTTTGATTTAACAAAATAACTCTTTGATTCAGTAAATTATTTCTTTGAAAGAAAATTACCTAATCAAAAAAAACAACTACCTTTGCAAAAAAAAATACAGAAATGAATAGAATAAAAGTATTGATGCTTGTGATTTTTGCAGCTTTGTTTGTGGGTTGCGAGAACGAACCGGAGGATGGTGAGGAACTCTTTTCGATTAAACATGCTAAGACATTGGAAGGACATACGGAATGGGTATATTCTGTGAGTTGGAGTCCTGATGGAAAGAAATTAGCAAGCGGTTCGTGGGATAACACTGTTATTATATGGGACGCAAACACAGGAGCAAAGCTAAAAACCTTGGAAGGACACAGATGGTACGTTATCTCGGTTTGCTGGAGTCCCGATGGAAAATATGTAGCCAGCTGTTCCGAAGATAAAACCGTTATTATATGGGATGCAAACACAGGAGAGCAAGTGCGAACCCTTGAAAGAGGAGATAATCGTGTCTTGTCCGTAAGCTGGAGTCCCGATGGGAATTATTTAGCAGGCGGTTCAGTCGAAAATGACATCGTTATATGGGACGCAAACAACGGTCAGGAAATAAAAACCTTGGAAGGACATTCCGATCGCGTTATTACAGTGAGTTGGAGTCCCGATGGAAGATATTTAGCAAGCGGTTCAAAGGATAAAAACGTCATTATATGGGATGTAAACGCAGGAACCGAGCTCCTAACCTTGGAAGGACACACCAACACTCTCAATTCAGTATGTTGGAGCCCCGATGGAAAACACTTAGCCAGTGGAGCGTATGACGCAAACGTTATTATATGGGACGCAAAAACAGGAGCGAAAACTCAAATATTGGACGGACATAACTTTTCTGTATATTCAGTAAGTTGGAATGCTGATGGAAAACACTTGGCAGTTGCAACAACCGATCCGGAAGTTATTCTAAGAGACGTAAACAATAGAGAGAGCATTCAGAAAGTAAAAGGGCATTTTGGAACTACAAGAAGTGTGAGTTGGAGTCCTGATGGGAAAAAATTAGCAAGCGGTGCGTGCGATAATACAGTTATCATTTGGAACGTAAAGTAAGCATTACATATAGTTAAATCAAGGAATAACGCTCGCGAGTCTTTGCTTCAAGCTGACAAACGAGCGTTTTGCTTTTTTCCTTTCTTGATTTTAGCGAAACGAATCTTGATTTCAGAAAAATAAAACGAAGATTCAATATTCTGAATCTTCGTTTTATTTTCGACTATTCTTTATTCTAAAAGAACTATCTCAAATCTATGATTTCCACAGTCGGATATTGGCTTTGAGGAAATACGAAGTCGCTGTCTTGAACCTTGGTTTTGACTTCATATTTGCTGATTTTATAAGAATAAACATTGCCACTTCTGATATTTATCGTCATTTCGGCAATACGGTTTGTATTCTTGTTTGCAACAACTCTTATTTTCGATATGGCAGATTTTCCTTTCGGAATGAGATCTATCACGTTGAAAACAGCGTTCCCTCTTTGCTCTTCCCTTATCAGCTTAGGGCGATAATCCTTTGCGTAACTCCGTATCATCTGTGCAATATTCAACACATTGTTTTCAGAATCCAATGTCGTCAACTCCACTTCTTGATTGCTTTTTACGAAATGCCAAAGGTTTTTTCCATCGGAATAGTCCTCGTAATCGGTGGATATGAGTTTGAATTTCGCTCCATGAGATAAGAAAGTGCCTTTTTGCTGATCGATTTGTTTGCCTTGATTGGTTGTTGTCAAAACAAAATTCATCTTCAACGGGCTTTCGTTCTGAATATTTTGAGAAATCTTATTGATGATTCCTTGTGCCGTTTTATCGACAACAACACCATTTTCGATAGTTTTTTGTGCTACGGATGTCATTGCAATGAATAAACAAAGCAATGCAAAAAATATTTTTTTCATAAACAATCAGGATTTATTTTCTTACGTATTCTTTCAGAATCTCTTCCAATTCCAATTCGGTTTTCACAAGTACCTCTCTTGCCTTACTGCCTTCGAATGGTCCTACTATGCCTGCTGCTTCGAGTTGATCGATGATTCTTCCTGCTCGATTATAACCCAAAGAGAGTTTTCTTTGAATCAAAGAAGTGCTTCCGTGTTGATGCATAACTACTAAGCGAGCCGATTCTTCGAATTTCTCATCAAGTTGTTTCATATCCACTTCTTTGCTCGGCTCAGAGTCCTCATCAAGATACTCAGGCAAAAGGAATGTTTGATTGAATCCTCTTTGCGAACCAATGAACTCTGCAAGAGCCTCAATCTCTTCGGTATCTATCAAAGCACATTGCAAACGTGTCAAGTCGTTTCCTGTAAAGATAAGCATATCTCCGCGACCTATCAATCTGTCTGCTCCTCCTGTGTCAAGAATTGTACGAGAGTCTATCTTGCTACTTACTTTGAATGCGATTCTTGCAGGGAAGTTTGCTTTGATTGTTCCTGTTATGATATTGACTGACGGCCTTTGTGTTGCGATTATAAGGTGTATTCCGACGGCACGAGCAAGTTGTGCAAGCCTTGCAATAGGCATTTCAATCTCTTTACCTGCAGTCATTATCAAATCGGCAAACTCATCCACAACTAAAACAATGTATGGAAGGAATCTATGTCCTGCTGTAGGCAAAAGACGCCTTGAACAAAATTTTGCGTTATATTCTGTTATCTTTTTACATCCTGCCGATTTCAAAAGCTCATATCTCTGATCCATCTCAAGACAAAGCGAATTCAATGTACGAACCACTTTCTTTACATCGGTAATTATGGCTTCCTCACTATCGGGTAATTTTGCCAAATAATGTCTTTCGATTTTGGAATACAAAGATAATTCGACCTTTTTCGGATCGACCATCACAAACTTCAATTCGCAAGGATGCTTCTTAAACAACAACGATGCTATAATCGCATTTAATCCTACTGACTTACCTTGTCCGGTTGCTCCAGCCATTAAAAGGTGAGGCATTTTCGCCAAATCGGCAACAAAAGGCTCTGAAGAAATAGTCTTTCCCAAAGCTATAGGCAACTCATAATTGTTATTTATAAATTGAGGTGAAGTAAGCATTGTTCGCATCGAAACAACTTGAGGAACGGAATTAGGAACTTCTATACCGATTGTTCCTTTGCCCGGAATAGGTGCAATAATGCGTATTCCCAAAGCCGAAAGACTCAAAGCGATATCGTCTTCAAGATTTTTTATCTTGCTGATTTTTGTTCCTGAAGCGGGAACTACCTCATACAAGGTTACAGTTGGACCTGGTGTTGCTTTGATTTTGACTATATCTATTCCGAAATTTCTCAACGTAGATACGATTCTGTCTTTGTTGGCTATCAATTCGGACTCATCGCTTGATTGATTTCTTTTCTCGTAATCAATAAGCATTTCGGTGTTTGGGAAAACAAATGATGCCAATTCTAACTTGGGATCGTATGGTTCATTAACTCCGTAATGTACAACCTCATCTTCGCTTTCCTCTTCTGCGTTCGATACTTCCTGATTAACGTTATTGGTTTCTACCTCAAACTCTACATTCTCTGAATCTTCTTTTGATTCTGCCGAAGTCTTGTCCTTTTTACTCAAATCCGTAAATTCAAAAGTTGTAAGTTTTGATATTTCTTCCTCGGTCAAAGAATCCTCATCATTGTTTTCGATATGTGCATTATTAAGACTTGAGAAAATCACTTCAGGCTTTGATTGCTCAATTTTTTCTTCAACTTCGGATGATTGAAATATTGGTTCATCTATCTCATCCTCTTCTTCACCTTCTTCTTCTCTTGATTTCTCTTCAGCCTTTCTTAACTGGCGCTCATCGATTTTTTGTTTTATTTGTCGAATCCACGAAGCGACAAATCTATATCTTACATTAAACAAAAACATTGGAAAGACTATGGTAAATGCTATAAGGAAAAGTGTTGCTCCAACCTTACCTATGATTCCTACAAGCCAATAATTGACTGCCATTCCGACTGTTCCTGCAAATACATCAAGAGTTTCTAATCCTACAACCTTAACACAGAAACCAAAAAGCACGGATAGCCACAGCATAATAACGCTTACGCTGATTATCCATTTGGAAAAATTTATCGAACGAATGTTGAAAAGATATAAAACGTATAATGCGAACAATATTATAAAACCAAAGGAGGCTATTCCGAAGATATGTCGAATGAAAACATAGGAAATAAATGCTCCTATCGGACCTCCCCAATTTGCAATGTCTTGTTCGCCAATCAATAGCTTAATCGGAGAAAGGGATTGCATCTTTGTGTAATCCTCAGACCAACTCCAAAAAAAAGAAACAAAGCAGACAAAACAGAAAATCGTCAAGATAGCAACGCAAACGCCCATAGCCTTCGGAAATTGTTCGGAATGGATAATCCGACTCAAAATTCCAAGTTTTGTTTTCTTGGACTTATTGCTACCTTTACTTTTTTTGTCTGTTTTTTTACCCTGCTTTGTTTCGCTCATTTATCGTATTGTATTTTAGAATTCTTCTTCTCCGCCACCTGCTTCGCCCATTGCAGATTGCAATTTTTCCATAAATTCTTCTTCAGTAAGTTCTTCGTAGCCTGATTCCAAAATCAACTCGGTGTTTTTAACCTTTCCTTCTATCAATTCAACAACCTTGAAAGAGCAAGAGATAGATTCGCCCAAGTCTATTTTGTATTCGAACGGCATTGCTTTCAATCCCGGATACAACATCATGTCTGAAACCGGTCCCATTTCATCGCAAGCCCATATTGTTTCGTTTACTTCAACTCCTTCTTGATCTTTGCTTGTGCAAATAAACTCTTTAACTTTTTTTCCAGCGATTTCTTTTGTATTTCCTGTCTCTTTGTATGTTACACCTGCGAAATCTTCATCCGTAAGTTTCTTTCTAATGAACCATTTACCGTTTAGTTCTTCCATAGGAATCATTGAGAAATCGAACATAAAGGTTACGGTTTTTCTCGTTGCATCTGTCAATTCTGTTGCAGGCAAACCGCTCATTGCCCACATGAAAGACATACTCTTTGTTTTGTTTTCGAAAACCTTTGTTTCCCATTCGGTTGGTAATTGTGCCTCTGCAGGAATGTCTCCCGTCCATGTAAGTTGATACTTTATGGTTCCTGCCCATTTACCTTGCTGTGCATTAACTTGAATAGAGAAAACGCTCAAAACCAAAAGCGTTAACAAAAAAATGTGTTTTTTCATTGATGTAATGTTTTTTAGATTAATTTCAAGAACTATTTAATTGGCAAAGATACAAATTATTTTTAATTCATATTATTGCCGTTCTGTTTTTACAGATAATTTGTTTCGATAACGCTTCCTTTGTTATTTTTGAATCTTACACTGATATTACCTGAGATTTTCTCTTTCAGAGTTTCGTTATGACTGATTAAGCCCACCGTTTTGTTTTCCCCTCTCAGGGCTTTCAGAGATTCGAATATCAATTCAAGGCTTTCAGTGTCTTGAGTGCCGAATCCTTCATCTATGAAAAAGAAATCCTGATTTGAATTATGACTCAAACGAATCGTATCAACCAAAGCCAACGCCATACACAAAGAAGCCTGAAACATTTGTCCGCCACTGAGAGTTTTTATCGAACGTTTCTTCCCCTCATTCAAGTAATCGATTATTTCGAAATTTTTATCCGTATAGCTGATTTCAAATTTGTTTTGAGTAATTATTCGAAAGCGTTCATTGGCTTTTGAACACAATTGTTCTAAATATATGGTTGAAATGAATTGAACAAACTTATCTCCTTTGAACATTTGAGACAATTCTTCCATTGCGTTGAGACGTATTTCCAACTTACCATATCGCTCTTGCAACTTTTGCTTTTCTTCCAGCTTTTGCACGAACGTTTTCACCTCTGCTTCGATTTTACCCTTATGTTCAAGGATTTCTTCCAACTGCTCACTTCCTCGCTTCGATTCTTCTTTAAGTTCCGAAAGTCTTTCTTCGCTCGGACATTGTTTTCCAAAAGTCAACTCCGATAATTCTTTCAATCTTTGAGCATTTGTCTGTTTTTGCCAATTGAAATGCTCAATCTTTTTTCTCAAAAACGCAACATCAAGTTTTTTGTTCAAAACCTCTTTCACCCTCTCCAAATTATCAAAGCCACACTCAATCAAAAGCCCCTTCAATTCTTTCACATACTTCTGTAATTCAACGCTATAACTCTCTATATTCTTAACATAGTTTTCCCGAACAGTTTTTGCCTCAATTATTTCTTTGTTTTGTTTTTCTAACTCTTGATTTCGTTCGGCTAATTCTTGATTTCGTTTTTCTATTTCTTGATTTAATTTTTTGCATATTTCGTTCAATCGATTTTCTTCGTAATCGGCATATTTTGCTTTGAAGTCCGAATCGATTTCTTGATTGAGCTGTCCTATTTTTCCTTCGGCCGTTGCAATTTCTATATCGATTGATTTTATCGTATCCTTTATTCCATTCAACGCAACCGTATAGCGATTCAAATCACCAATAACTTTGTCTGCTTCTTTTCTCAATCCGTTTATTTCTTGCTGCAAGGCATTATCAGCTTTCTCCATTTCAGCAATATCTTCAAACGTTTTGCCTTTGTATTTGCTCCAAACAAATTGCTCTTCATAAGCCTTGAGTTCGGCTTTTTTATTTTCCAACTCCTTGATTTTTTGTTCGATTTGTTTGTTTATCAGATTTAAGTCTTTAATTGAGTTCTCAAGGCTTTTCAGATCGGTTTCCAAAGACTTGAGTTGAGAGTTTATTTGATTCAAATGCGAGTCCACATTCACCAAATTGACAGGCGAAGGATGCGAAATGCTGCCACACAAAGGGCAAGGCTTGTTATCTTCGAGTTTTTCAGAGAATCTGCATAGTGCCTGCTTAATAATATACTTCTCTTTTTTATTCTCACAATCCTGTATTTGCTTTTGCAATTTCGCAAACTTGTCTTGTAAAAACAATTCAATGTTTTCTTCCGCCGAGATGCCGATTGAGGCAAGCAAGTCTTGTTTCTGCTTTCCTAATTCATTGTATTCTCCAATCAATCGTGCAATCGCAACATCTGTGTTTTTCTTTTGCCAAAACCAATTTCGAACAGCCGAAAATTCTACGGGGTTTAGTCGCTGGCTTTCTTTCTCCTTTATCACGGATTCCAATTCGATTTTCTTGTTCTCTTCCTCTTGGCAGATTCTTTCTCCTTTTGCTTGTCGTTCTTTTTCAGATTGGAGTTTACTTCTCTTGGTTGCTACTTCCGATTCTTCTTTTCGCAAACTTACAAGCGTACCTATTTTTCTTATCTCTTCTTTTTGTTCGGGTGTTTTCTTGTCCTGCTCAAATAAATCTTCGTATATCTTTCTCGTTTCGCTGTATTGTTTCTCCAAACTCTCAAGTCTATTGACCGTTTCTTTGAGTTTGAATTGATTGTCTGCAAATAATCTCTGCGTATTCTCATAAGAAGAAATCGGAACTTGGAATCTGTTTATCGCAACCTCATATTCATCCAGCTCTTTTTGAGAGCGATCAATCTCTACCGTTTGTTTGTCAAGTTTTTCCTTTGCTTCAGTTGCCGTTTGCAATTTATTGAAATCTGAAAACAATTTTTCAAACTCATCAGTCTGTGCTTTCTGCTTTTCGTATTGGGTCTTTATTGTTTCATATTTTTGTTTAACTGCCTCGGATTCTTCTTGTTTTGTTTTCAATCCTTCTTCTGTATATTCGGATAATTGTTGCAATTGACCTGATTCGGTATCGAGTATTTCCTTTGCTTGTTCGCGTAGTTTTTTTAGGGATTGGTTTAAATCGTATTGAGTAAGTAGTGGGAAGATTTCTTTAAGCATAGCGGTCCTATTCGATTCGGTCAAAGAGAAAAACTCTTGGAATCTTCCCTGTGGTATGATTACGATTCTGCAAAAGTTGTCATAAGATAGCCCTATAATGTCTTCGGGCGTTACATCTTCATTTACTGCCCTATAATTGCCGTCTTCTTTTACATAAAACTGCCTTTTTGTCGTCTGTCCTCGCGGTGTACGTTTTGTTGTTGAAGTTGCAAGATATTGTTTGCCAAAGGATTCGAATTCAAACTCTATAACAGCTTTATCACTTTGCAAATTTATCAAATCAACCTTGTTCCCACTGATTTTATCCAAACGATCGTACAACACAAATATGATTGCCTCGATTATAGATGACTTTCCACTGCCCGTTTTTCCGAAAATACCGAAAACTCCTCCGGTGGACAATTTCTCGAAATCTATAATCTGCTTCTTGCGATAGGAAAAGACTCCCTCTATGCTGAGTTTAATTGGTTTCATTCTTATGATTGATTATTTCTTGAAAAAGATTCGTCAACATATCATCAGGTTCCTGCCCTGCACGAGTATGTTTATAAAACTCCTTAAACAATTCCAACGGATTGTCCTGCACTTCCAAAATACGGCTCCTTTGTTCATTCCTTTCATTTGTGGATTGTATTTCGGGGATTATTTGTAGTAAATGACTGTGTGCTGAATGCAGAAGTGTAGTTTCTTCGTATGAAAGAGCTTTATTGTTGACATATCGGAGCTGAACCCAATAGTTTTGATTTGCTTTCAGAACTCTCAACGCTTCTTCCACGTTATATGCAAGAAGATTCTTGATCGGCATCCCGCTTTCTATCTTTCGCTTCCGGACAATCGGCTTTTCATTCGGCTCGATGTCCACAATAAGAAAATATTTTGTTTGTTCATCTTCACTGAAACTATAAGCCAGCGGACTACCACTGTACCATATATCACGCTTCCCTACTCTCTGTGTTTTGTGAAGATGTCCAAGAGCTGTGTATTGTATTTGTTCGGGAATGTTTTCCGAATATATTGCAGAGGCTCCGCCTATATTGATTGCGTTTTCATCTTCAGGCTCGGTTCTTTCATCATCTTCGTTTTCCAAAACAAACAAATGGCTCATCAAAATCTTGACACCATCTTCTTTTGCTTGAGAAGAAAGAGTCTGTTGCCAAACATTTTGGAGGTAATCCCTCAATGCTTGCTCCTCTTGTTCTGAGTTGAATTTTTCTTTCAATCTTTGTTCGTTCACAAATGGCGTAACAAGAAGTTGAAGTGGATAATCATATTTTGAAAATCGAAATTGTAGGTAATTCGATGCTGATTTTTCAAGACTTATGTCGGCATTCAATCTGATTGGTTCTTGATGCGAACCGTAATTTCCGACAAAGAATATTCCGTTTTTGGTTGAGAAAGAATCAGGCATATCAATTCTATCCGCCGAATCGTGATTCCCTGCAATTGCAACAATTGGACAGTTGCCCGAATTAGAAATATCACAAAGTGAATCATACAATAATTTCATCGAAAATGTAGATGGATTGAAGTTATCAAACAAATCACCTGCTACAAGCAGTATATCAATCTGTTCTTCTTTACATACTTTGGATAATTCTTGTAAAAAAGCTCGTTGTTCTTCAATTCGCTCTGACGCATAAAGCCTCTTTCCGATATGAAAGTCGGAAGTATGAAGTATTCTCATGCAATAAATATATGAATGTTGATTTTATCTGAATATGTATGTAATCGTTCCCTTCTGAACTTCGGGTGCATCAGGATTTGCTGTAAATTTGGATTTTTTTGCAGCCTGTTCACACAATCTCCAAATGTTTGAATCCCACAAAGTCGTACCTCGCTGTCCTCCTTTGGCTTCTATGACGTTTCCTTCTTTATCTACTTTGATTTCTACAACGACATTGCCGACCTTTTCTGTGGTAGAACTTGGTTTTCCCAAACTTTTTGCACCTCGTCCTGCAAGTGAGAAAGATGTTCCACTACCTGCACCATCTCCTCCACTACCTTTACCGTCGCCTTTTCCAACTCCGGCATCTCCACCGCTACCTTTCTTCACACGTCCTCCCTTAAACAAAGCATTCTGGTTTATTTCCGGCTCTTTATCTTTTGGTTTCTCTTTTTCGGTTCTTGGTTTCGGCTTATCCTTTTTTGATTCTGTTTTTTTGCTTTCAAGAGGCACATCTTCCGTATCTTGAGTTACTTCTCCGCTGTTTTCATCCGCAAGCTCAGAACTTTCAGATATATCTTCACCTCCTTCTGCCGCATGCTCGATATCGGCTCCTATGTCGCTGAATTCACCTAAATCCATTTCCACTCCCAATTCGGGTGGCGGTGGATCAGGGTATCGGAGACCCAATATCAAAAGCAATGCAACCACCAAGCCATGAAAGGCTATGGAAGCACCGATTCCGATAAGTTTTCTCTTTGTATCTTTATCTTTGAAGTTCATCTTATTTCGCTGCTTCTGTAGCTAAAATAACTTTATGCTTTTTTCCTTGTTGTGAATTAACCTTATTGACCGCGTCAATCACCTTTACGACATATTGAACGGCAACCGACGCATCGGAATGCAACTTTACGGTTCCGTCATTAACATCACTCAATAACGCTCCTATGAATTGTGGCAGGTCTTCTTCGGTTACCGGATTGTTCTCTACGAAAAACTGATTGTTTTCATCGATCGAAACCGTTACATTCTGTTTTGCCATGGTTTGTCCGCTGGTGCTTTTCGGCAAAAGCAGCTTTATGGCGTTCGGACTAATCAATGTTGATGTCAACATAAAGAATATCAACAACAGAAAGACCAAATCCGCCATTGAAGACGAATTAAAATTCGGGTCTATTTTGTTTCGTGTCTGTATCATGATGTTCCTATTGAGCAGGTTCGTGCAACAAATCCATGAATTCCATGGTCCTTGCTTCAAGCATAAATACTACTTTATTGATTTGTCCAACCAATATACTGTAAAGGAAATTCGCTATAATACCTACAATTAAGCCGCCGACGGTTGTAACCATCGCTTCATAGATTCCTGATGACAGCAACTGTATATCAATATTGTTTCCCGCGGTACTCATATCGAAGAATGCCTTTACCATACCTGTTACCGTACCAAGAAAACCTAACGAAGGGCCTAAGGCAGCTATCGTTCCAACCATTGAAACCCCGCTCTCCAATCTTGCAACCTCCAATTTGCCTACGTTTTCTATGGCTTGATTTATGTCATTTAGTGGCCTTCCTAAGCGAGATAATCCCTTTGCAATCATTCTTCCGATCGGTGTATCATTGTTATTTGTCAATCTTTTCGCACCTTCCAAATCTCCTTTATGAATACAATCTTTTACATTATCCATAAAGTTTTTGTCTTCTTTAAGAGCTTTTTTCAATGCCAAGAATCGCTCAACGAATATGTAAATAGCCACTATTGAAACTATGGCAAGAACTATCATTATCCAGCCTCCCTTGACTGCCAATGAGAAAATATTTAGTTTTTCTGTTGTTTCGGCAACTTGTGTTGCCACTTCCGCTCCGGTTTCTTGTACTTGCAAAAGTATGTTCGCTAACATTTTGTTCTGTTTTTTTGTTATGAAATTATTGTACTATGACTTTTTCTATTTGATGCTTGTTTGACGTTATTATATGAATGAAGAAAATTCCTTTTTTCTCACCAAAAGAAAATGTTTCCGGCAAAAGAGTGCCTTCTTCTATCATCTGACCTTGTGCATTTCTGATTTCCCATCTTTCAACCGCAATATCTTTGCAATCGAACTTGAGTATTCCCGTCGTAGGATTAGGATATATGGAAACGTTTTGATGTTCTGCCTCATCTAATCCTTGTTGAATCGTATTGAAATAAAATTCCTCGCTCCAATTGCTTTCAAACTCTCCACACAAAGCTCGAACCTTTATCTTGTATTCTGTTTGCGGTGTCAATCCTATCGGAGAAAACTGAGGCGTTCCCTCAATTAAAACTCCTGTTGTCGGCAATGGATCGTTTGATTTTGCGAAAAGAACTTCCCAAAGTGTTTGACTCATACTGCCCGGAGTCCATTCTATCACAGCAGAAGAGTGTCCCATGTCTCTGGTATGAATTCCGCTGACAGAAGCACAAGGAGGTGCTACCGTGGTAAACGTTCTTATGTCAGACCATTCGCTGTACAGATCTCCACATACGCCTCTCACAAAGACAGAATAAGAACGTCCGCCCTCAAGATTTGTCAAGGTTACAACAGTATCCGAAGTCAAAACGCTCTCTCCTTCACCCGGAGTATGTCCTGCAAAGCCATATTCCACTTCCCAATTGTTTTGTCCTAATCCTTTGCTGAAATGAACCGTTGCTTCGTTGATTCCGATCTCCGAAAACGTAGTTCCGAAAGGTATGTTACCACAAGCGTGTTGCGTTACAAAACTTGTCTGTTCCGAATAAACAGTATCAAGAAATGCTCCGTATTTTATGACTGAGAATGTACGAACATAGTAAGTTGTTCCGGACAAAAGACCAGACACATCCTTGCTCATAGTATAAGGAAAACTCGATGCAGTTCCTCCGATTGTTGTTCTCTCATCTTCAAAAGTCGGATTTGGTTCTGTGGAATAAACAAAACCCTTTGTCGTTTGAATAGTCGCGTCATTCTTTGCAATAATTTGTCCTGTGAACGTTGCCTCCATCAAACCAATGTTTGAAACTGTTGGAGCAGATAACTCAGGCGGTACCGCCTGTGGTGTAACGAAACTTATGGTATTTGAAGAATACACCGTATCTACCGTTGCCCCCGAACCTTTTTTTGCATAGGCTCTCACGTAATAAGTAGTTCCCGGAGCAAGTCCTGTTATGGTTGTATTGTAACTTCCCAAACTCGTTCCGGATACATTCTTTGCTGCTCCGTTTGCTTTTGTAGGCACAGGATTTGTTGAATACACAAAACCTTTTCCATTTACCGTCCAACTTCCTTTGTTAATCAAATTTCCATAAACCTTTGCTGTCGTTATGGTTACATTGATACTACTATCTACACTTACGGTTGGTTCTTGTGCAAACAAAGATGCTGACAACAAACACAATATTCCGAATGGTATTATCAAAAACCTTTTCATATTTTTTACGTTTTAGGTATCACTGAATTTCAATACGCCCAAATTAAGCAACTGCAAATGTACAAAAAAAACAAATATCAACCAAAATGAAAAACAGATTATTAAAAGTTTTTTTTATTTCAAACGAATAATCTGCATTTTTCTCTTGCGGATTTCAGAATTCGAACAAGACATGTTTGCTATCGGAAAAGCGTGTTTTTATTAGGGTTTTACAACTCTTTGTTTCGAAAAAATAATTCTTGATTTCAGTAAATTGTTTCTTGATTTCGCTACGATGAATCAAAGAAAGAATTTATTCGTTTTTTTATCGCAAATGAAATCTCAACAAATTATGATACCTTTGCAAAATAAAAACAATTTGTATTATGAATATAGTAATTCCAATGGCGGGAATGGGCAAGCGACTCCGCCCCCACACTTTGACAACTCCTAAACCACTTATAGAGGTTGCAGGAAAATCAATCGTAAGAAGACTTTGCGAAGACATCAATCAGGTTGTAGGCGAAAAAATCGATGAAATAGGTTTCATAATAGGCGATTTTGGCAAAGAAGTCGAAGAAAGATTGCTTCAAATAGCAGAACAACTTGGAGCAAAAGGGAAAATATACTACCAAAAACAACCTTTGGGAACCGCACACGCCGTTTGGTGTGCAAGGGAAAGCCTTAAAGGAAAAGTAACCGTTGCTTTTGCCGACACATTGTTTGATGCAGGTTTTGCAATGAACACAGAGGAAGACGGCATTATTTGGACACACAAAGTTGAAGACCCAAGTGCATTCGGTGTTGTCAGAAAAAACGACGATGGAACGATAAACGGGTTTGTTGAAAAGCCAAAAGAATATGTCAGCAACGAGGCTATAATCGGCATCTACTACTTCCAATCTGGTGAAAACCTATTGAGCGAATTACAATACTTGATTGACAACAACATAACCAAATCCGGCGAGTATCAATTAACGGATGCTTTGCAGAATATGCTTGACAAAGGTTTGAAATTCAAAACAAACGATGTTAAAGAGTGGCTTGACTGCGGCAATCCAGCAGCAACAATAAACACAAATCAAAGAGTATTGGAGTTAAAATCAGGAAAGGAGCAACTCGTTTCAAGAGACGTAAAATCAAACAATAGTGTCATCATTCCACCTGTTTATATTGGCAAAGGTGTTTCAATAAACAATTCGGTAATTGGTCCTTACGTCAGCATAGCTGAAGGATGCGAAATCAATGATTGTAGAATTGAAAATACCATGATAGGAAAACAATGCATTCTATCAAAAAGTGTGATTGCTGAAAGTATGATTGGAAACAACGTAAACATAAAATCCAATATTCAACGTTTGAGTATAGGAGACTATAGTGTAGTTGAATTATAATGATGATAAGAAACAAATATTTGTTTGCAATTTTCGCAAGCGTTCTTTTTTTGGTTGGATGTTCCACTTCAAAGAAAGACATTGACGGAATGACGAGTGCCGAAATCAAGATTGCGGAAATGATAATCGATGCCGCAACTCAGATTGAGATTGGTAACTTAGAACAAGCCGAAAAGATATATGAAGAGATATTGTCCGTAAATGCGGACAATTCTCTTGCATATTATCAACTTGCATCTTTGAATTTTCAGCAACGAAACATCGATAGAGCAATCGAATACAACTTAAAAGCAATTTCTTTTGACAAAAAAAATCATTGGTACAGAGAACAGCTTGCTGAAATCTACATGCAAACCAACAGGTTGCCCGAAGCAATCGAACAATATGAGATTTTAATCAAGCAAAATCCCAAAATAGAGGCATACTATCAACAAATCGCATTGATGTATTACCAGAACGATGAATTGGATAAGGTAATCGGGACAATCAATCGAATGGAAAAGCAATTTGGTTTCAACGAAAATATGGGCAAAGCCAGATATGGTATTTACAATGCGATGAATCAAAAGGATAAAGCCGAAAAAGAAATGAAAAATCTTTCGGAAGAATATCCTCAAAACGTAGAATATTTGTCTGTATTGGCACAAATAGCAGTCGAAAAAGAAAAAAAAGATGAGGCATTAAGATATTTCACAACCATAGAAACGATTGCACCGAACGATGAGAACAATACAATAGCCCTTATTGAGTATTATCACAAAGAAAACAAAATCGATAGTCTTGAAACCTACATAAGTCGCTTGTGTTTGAATAAAGACGTCTATTTTTCTACAAAAAACATGGTTATGTTAAGCATTTACGGTGATAAAGTTGATACAGACATGCAGTATTTCTTGTATTACTTTTATCATCTCGAACAAATGAGAGATTTACACGCAGAAGAAGCAACTCTGTGGCAAAATCTCGGCATAGCCTATATAAGAACGCAGAATATGGAAGGAGCATTGGTTGCTTTCAAAAAGAGCATCGAATTAGGCATAGATGATTATCCAACGTTCGAAAGTCTGCTTTTTGTGCAAAATTCTTTGGAACCTGCAGACAGCATACTCGCAACAACAAACAAAGTCATTGAATTATATCCCGAAAAAGCCGTTCCTTATCTATTCAAAGGCATAAGCCTTATGGAGAAATCAGACTATATCGGAGCAATACTTTCATTCGAGCAAGGTTTGAAAAGAGAAGACAACAACCAAGCCTTGAAAGAAGATTTTTATTTCAACATTGCCACTTCTTATTACGGCATAGGCGATAAGGAAAACGCGTACAAAAACTATGAATGCGTATTGAAAATAAATCCAAACAACGTTTACGCACTCAATAACTATGCTTACTACCTTTGTTTGGAAGAAAAAGACTTGAGTAAAGCCGAAACAATGGCTCGAAAAGCATACGAAATGGAGCCAAACAACATTACATTTGCCGATACCTATGCTTGCGTTTTACTATCCAAAGGAGAATCTAAACAAGCTTTGAAGATATTGGAAAAATTCCTTGATTCATACGATGAATGGAGCGACACGGTTAAAGAACATTACGAAGATATTAAAGACGAAGCAGAAGAATGAGAATCAAAAACATAATATCAGCAATCGTTCTCTTATCGTTTTTTTGTTCTTGCAGCGTTTCAAAAAAACGAAATCAAGTTTCAGAAAAACAGATTCAAGAAACAATCGAACAAAATCAAGAAAGCGTTTGCTACAATACCTTTAATGCTCAATACAAAGGCAGTTACAACAGCATTCCTTTCAAATTACAAGTCAGAGCATCGCACGACAGTATCATTTGGTGCAGTGTAACGACTTTCCTTGGCGAGATTGGCAGAGCTCAAATCACAAAAGACAGCATCTATCTTATGGATAAGATAAATTCGGATGCGTATATAATCTCGAAAAAAACGATAAGCGAAGTCTCAGGTCAAGAGATAGATAACAAAACTGTGGAACGATTCATTACAGATACCGTAAATTCAAAAATACAATTTGATTTCACAAAACCCCTTGCAGTATCTTTGCTTGTTAAAAAGGAGACTGAGAATCTGTCTGAAGAAAAAATGGACATCGAAGCCAAATTAGGGAAAAACAGATTCAAAATCCGATTGACCAAAAACTCTATTGATTACAACAAACCTCTGCAATTTCCTTTCTCTATTCCCAATAAATATAATGTAAAGCGTCAATAATGGCAGAAAATTACATAACGGTAGAACAGCTGACAAAGAGTTACGGTGATAAACCCTTGTTCAATAACATCGGATTCGGAATCAACAAAGGACAAAAGACTGCTTTGATTGCCGCAAACGGCAGTGGGAAAAGTACGTTGTTGAAGATTTTGGCAGGAAAAGAAACTTACGACAGCGGAAATATCAGTTTCAGAAAAGGGATACGGGTATCATATCTCGAACAACAGCCTTTGCAGAACGTGAACGCAAGCATCATTGACGTACTATTTGAAAGTGATGTGCCTTTGATGCAAACTGTCAAACGCTATGAGCAAGCCCTCGACGACGTTCAAAGAGACAATTCCTCCATTCACCAAGAAGAACTTACCAAAGCAATATCGGAAATGGACGCTTTCGAGGCTTGGAACTACGAAAGCCGCGTCAAGGAAATTCTTTCCAAATTAAACATAACCGATTTGCAACAAAACGTTGCTTCCTTATCAGGAGGCGAGAGAAAGAAAGTTGCATTGTGCATGGTACTTATAAGTCATAGCGAAGTGTTACTGCTTGACGAGCCGACGAATCACCTGGACATAAAAATGATCGAATGGTTGGAAGACTATCTTTCTACAGCCAATCAAACCATATTAGTCGTTTCGCACGACAGATACTTCATTGACAAAGTCAGTACGGACATTTACGAGTTGGATAACTGCACAATCAGCAAATATCAAGGTAATTTCTCCTACTATCTCGAAAAGAAAGCCGAACGACAACAACAAGAAGTCGCACAACAAGCCAAGGCAAAAAATCTATACAAGAAAGAATTGGAGTGGATCAGAAGAATGCCGCAGGCAAGAGGCACAAAATCACGCTCACGCATAGAAGCATTTGAAAAACTCGAAGAAAAACTTTCTCAAAAAGTCGAACCGGAAGGCAAGACTTTCAGCATGAAATCACAGCGTATAGGAAGCAAGATTCTCGAAATAAACAACATATCCAAGAGTTTTGACGACAGAAAGATGATTGATGATTTCTCTCACATCTATAAAAGAGGCGACAAAATAGGTATTGTAGGCAGTAACGGATGTGGCAAAACCACTCTGCTCGAAATAATAACCGAAAAGATAAAACCCGATTGCGGGAAAATCACTCTCGGACAAACCGTTCAAATAGGCTATTACACTCAAAGCACTCCAAAAGAAAAACCCGACACAAAGGCAATCGACATAATCCGACGCTCAACCGACAGCATTCAACTCGCAGACGGAAGCCGCATGAGTGCATCTCAATATCTTACTTACTTCGGAATACCGCCACGAAAACAGTTTACAAACTACGAATTGCTTTCCGGAGGAGAGAAACGCTTGCTTTACCTGCTAAGCATACTTGCCGAAAATCCTAATTTTCTGATTCTGGACGAACCGACAAACGATTTGGACATCTATACTCAAATGAAACTCGAAAACTTCCTTGAAGAATACACCGGTTGCTTGCTTGTGGTTTCGCACGACAGGCATTTGCTCGACAGAATCTGCTCACATCTTTTTGTATTTGAAGGAAATGGCAAAATAAAAGACTATCCTTTCACTTATTCTTCTTACATCGAGCAAGAGAAAACAAAACAAAGAGAGGCTCAATTGGCGGATAAAACCAAAGAAGCTTCGAAACAAGAATATCAAAAAAGCAAAACAACCCCCGCCAAACGCAAACTATCGTACAAAGAACAAAGAGAAAAAGAAGAAATCGAACGCTTGCTCCCTCAACTCGAAAAAGAAAAGCAGGAACTCGAAGAGAAGTTGAATCAAGGCGGTATGTCGCACGAAGAGCTCACCGAAGCAACCTCACATTATCAGAAAATATCCGAACAAATCGATGAAAAAGAGCTTCGTTGGTTGGAATTGACCGACTGATTTTCCCGAAAGATTCATCTCAAACGAGACAACATTACTGATGATTTTGAAAAGACGGGTGGAAAGCATGCAAAAGATCCGATCTTTCACCCTAAAACATCCGATCTTTCAAGGTGAAAGATCCGATCTTTTTGCACTTAAGGTACGGAGTTTTGATTTTCTCATCCGATTTTGCAAGATTTGGAAGCCGAAATCAACTTTTTTCGACGACTCTTTCCGATTTGAGCAGAACAAAACAAAGAAACAAATCACGCAAATCAAAAAACAATCGCCGCAAACAAAAAATCAACCGCCTGCTCTTTTGACCTTATATCCTTTGTCTTGAAGATATGCCGATGCTTTGTCTCTGTGATCGCCTTGAAGCAGGATTTCCCCCGCCGAACAACTGCCTCCGACTCCGCATTTGGCTTTCAATTCCTTGCAAAGGTCCTTCAAATCTTCTTCCGTGCCGATGAAATTGCTTATCAGCGTAACCTGTTTGCCTGCTCTTTGTTTTCTGTCCAATTGAATTTTGAGTGTCTGTTGCGAAGGCGGAAGCGTTTCAACCAACTCTTCTTCTTCGTACATGTATTCAAAATCGGGATTTGTCGAATACACCACTCCTATCTTACTTTGTTTCTTTCCCATGATTATTATTTGATTTCGATTTGTCGCAACTTCAAGGAATTATGACATTAAGGCTTTTCTCTTCTATGGAAAAGTCCAAGTCTCCGTTGAATTCCGTATATTCTCCGTCTAAATTAACTCCTATTTTCCCGTTGTTTTTAACCACTATGTGCCTTGCCTGATGTGTTTCGACGTAAATTGATTTGTCGAATTGGTTGAAAAAAAGCAATTGTGCCGTCCAAAGCAACAAAGGCAACGGTGGCTTCTTTACGATAACCACATCTATCAATCCGTCATCCAATTCTGCGTTTGGGGCTATCTCGGTGTTGAATCCGAATTGCGTGGAATTTGCAAAGCTGATGAACAATGCCTGTGTTGTTATCTCCTTTCCGTCGATAATGAGAGTGTAATCTTGTTGTTTGTATTGCGGATAGTGTTGCAGGACAAGCTTAAGGTAAGGCTGAAATCCGCGTGTGTGAGTCTTTGCGAACTCTTTTGCAATCAGTGCATCGAAACCAACTCCCGCTATGCTTGCGTAAACAGTGTCGTTAAGCTTTATTGAATCCATGTCCATGCTTTTTTGATTGTTGATGCACTTTATGGCGTCTTCAACCGACAAAGGCAGATTCAAACATCTCGCAAGCCCGTTTCCACTGCCTGCAGGAATGATTCCTAACGTTACTCCCGTGGATACCAATCCTTTTACGCAGTCATTGATCGATCCATCACCACCTACGGCAACCACAATGTCGAATCCTTTAAGCACCGCAGCCAAAGACAATGCCGTTGCGTGATGAGTATAAGACGTGTAGTTGATTTGATAGTCAAACTTCTCTTTATCCAAATATGTTTCAAGAGCTTGCTCCACCTTTTTCTGCTTTCCTATGCCCGATATGGGATTTATGATGAATAATATTTTCTTTTTCATTTCGCTTTCACGGGTGCGTTGAATTGGATATTATGTTTCCGTTGTATTGTTGTATGATTGCTTCAGTCAGTCTTCGATGTTTTTTTGCTCTTTCTTTATCTTGACCTGCAATATCATGTTTCAATCCTTCATCTTTCTTGGTATCGTACAATTCTATCGGGTATCCATCTTTGTATTTGCTCAAATAACCATCCGAAAGCAATAAATACTCTCCGTTGGTATAATAAATGTAAAAGTCATGTTCCGAAGAAAATGCACTATGTCCGAAACAGAATATATCATCTTCAAGATGTATCAAATCCGCAATGGTGGGATAGACATCTATCTGCTGCATTATTCTATCTGAAATAACGCCTTGCTTCAATCCGGGGTGGAAAACAATCATAGGTATCTTGAACAAGCCCAATTGCGTTTTGAATTCCTTTTGCGAAGTCAAAGCACTATGGTCTGCCGTTATTACAAATAATGTATTCTCATACCATTCTGTTTTTGCGGCTTGCTCAAAGAATTTTCTCAAAGCATAATCCGTATATCCAACTGTTTCATGTACTATCATGCTTCCTTTCGGGAAACGTCCTATGTGTTGTTTCGGTATGCTGTACGGGTGATGCGACGAAAGAGTGAAAAGAGCCGACACAAAGGGTTTTGAAATCGTATCCATTTGTTTAACGACATATTGTAAGAAAGGCTCATCGTAAATTCCCCAATTGCCATCATAATCGGCGTCGTTGTTGTATTCGTTTTTGCCGTAATAGTATTCAAAGCCTATTTTCTTGGTATAATTGTCGAAATTCATTGTTCCGTTATATCCTCCATGGAAAAAGGCCGTGGCGTAACCATGTTTTGCAAGGTCAGATGCAATAGAACCGAGTTTGTTTCCTCCATAGCAACTTGTCAAATAACTTTCCTCCATCATGATTGGCAGAGACGACAAAACAGCAGGTATTCCGTCTATCGACTTTTTGCCATTCGACATTCCCTGAAAAACAATCGATTTACTCGCAAGAGAATCCAAAAACGGCGTATAGCTTTTCCCTGTTTTGTTATAAGTATTCAGATATTCCGCAGAGAAGCTTTCCAAAATTATAATGACGATATTGGTTTTTCCCACTTCGAGAGGGCTCACGAAAAGCGAATCTGCCCAAGTGTTTTTCAATGGAGTATTTATCGGATTGTAAATTTTGGCAAGTTCATCTGAAGAAAAGAACTCTTTCTTTTCAAGAGTCGGTTTTCCGAATGTTCGATACAAAGTGAAAGGTGTGTTTAGCACAAGAGCAGTATTCTGAGTGCTTGCGTGCATGCTTGCATGCATAAGATTCAACGGACGAGTCTGCAGACCGCCTCTTTGTGCAATGATAAGCAAAGGCACAGCCACGACGAACACACTGCATTGTATTACATACCATCTTTTGGAACACTGAAGGCTTTCAGGCTTGAATTTTCTTCTTATCAACTTATCGACAAATATAAAGCCGATGAGAAGCACCACAAATATGATTACAATCTGCCAATAGTCTCTTAGAAATTGCGGAATCAGCTCTTTGAAGTCTCCACCCACACCAAGGTATCTTGTAATGTCGGCAGTAAGTCTTTTGAACGTGAATCTGTAATAGCCGCAATCAATAAGATTGACCACCATCATGAATATGTTTGCCAGATAATAAAGAACGTCAGATGTATTCCTATATATCTTATTGTATTTCCAAGGTATGGGTAACAAAGTCAGCAAAAGATATGGAGCAAGGTAAACACTGATGGAGGACAATGCATAACGAGTGCAACCAAACAAAATATCGAAGAAAGCCGAAACGCTTTCTATTTGGAACAAACTGCTGTTCAAAAAATAGAAAGCAAGTTGTGTGAGATAGATACAAAGAAGCGATAGTAAATATCTGCTTAAAATCAATTTGTATGAAGGATATATTTTTTTCATTCTATTGCTTGCTTGGTTTATACTTTGATGCCTTCAAAATGACTTCAGAATCGTTTATCTTGAAAAGGCTGTCGATTGTGATGGAGTTTTCATTCATGTAAGCCTCTACTATTTTGTAACCGATGTAATTGCCGATCCTTGACGGAGAATCTGCGATACCTCTCGTCGTTGGTCCTTCGGCTATAAGCGAAAGGTATTTCGTTCTGTCCTTACAATACAACAATTGATTTTGAATTATGTATGACCAAATGTTATATTCGTTCTGCTCCACCCATTTTTGCTGTTGTTCGGTGTAACGCAAAACATATTGCAATTTATATCGAGGTAAAACAGACGAAACCGCATAAGCATATTTTCCTTCGTCGATTATGCAATCCAAAAGCGTGGCTTCTGGATTCTGACTTTGCAAAGGAACATCTCGAAATGTTATTTCCTGCAAATAAACTCTTACATAATCGGGAAGTATGTTGTCTTTCGTAAGACTGCCTCTAAGATATTCCGGAATGGTTTTGTAATACGGATGAGAAGAAAGAACATTCATGGAATACAAATCAAGACTTATCGCACTGAACTCAGGATAAACAAGAATCCTATTCTGATAAGCAAATGAATATTCCGCAGGTCCGAGAATCAGAGTGTAGATTTCGCTTTTGGCATGGTCCGCACGGATGCTTCTGATTCGCCCTAAGGCTTCTGCCAAACCGTCTTCCAACCAATTCAAATCAGGATATGCCTCTGCGATAAGTTTGTTTGCTTGTCGCATCTGTTCATCTTCGACAAATGATTTAATGACAGACATATATTGCTTGTCGGAAAGACTTGCGGCAAACATAGGTTTGTATTCTTTCTCTAAAGAAAGCAGATATTGTTCTTTGCTTTGAGGGTCTTGATTGTTGTATTCGAAAAGAGCTTTGTCAAATCTGTGTAGCTTCAAATTTTCTTTAACCGGTTTTTCTTTTCCGAACAATGTTTTATCATCTTGCTTTGTCGATTTGTTGCAGGCATGAAAAACCACCATCACCGACAAAAGAAAAATAATCCTTGATATTGATTTTACTAATCTTGATTTCATTTTTTTATTTCTTGATTTTAATTTGATGATTCTTGAAAAGAATTTCATGAATCGATGCTGCCGTTTGCGTATCTTGACCAACGCTCGATTATTGTCTGCATATCTTCGGGTAATTCTGAGGAAAAAGACATTCTCTCTCCGCTTGAAGGGTGCGTAAACCCTATTGTGGCGGCGTGCAACGCCTGTCGAGGGAGAATTTGTAAGCAATTATCGACAAATTGTTTGTATTTGCTAAACGTGGTTCCTTTAAGTATTTTGTCGCCTCCGTATGTCTTGTCTCCGAAAAGAGGATGCCCGATATGCTTCATGTGAGCTCTTATTTGGTGTGTGCGACCCGTTTCAAGCTGGCACTGAACCTGACTGATGTATCCAAATCTCTTTATGACTTTATAATGAGTTATCGCAGGCTTTCCATGTTCTCCGTCGGGGAATATGTCCATTATTTTTCTGTCTCTCAAACTTCGTCCGATGTTTCCTTCAATCGTTCCGCATTCTTCTTGAAAATCTCCCCACACTATTGCATTATATCGTCGTTCTGTCGTGTGATCGAAGAATTGTTTTGCAAGATAAGTTTGCGAATATTCGTTTTTGGCTACCAACAACAAGCCTGTGGTGTCTTTATCTATGCGATGAACAAGTAAAGGCTTGGGGGTTTCTCCCTCTTTGGTCTTTTGGTTTTGGAAATGAAAGGTTAGAGCATTCAAAAGAGTACCTGTGTAATTTCCATAGCCGGGATGCACCACCATGTTCGCAGGTTTGTTCACCACAATCAAATCATCGTCTTCGTAAACAATGTTCAAAGGGATGTCTTGTGGGATAATCTCTATCGTTTGTGGAGGTGTAGTCAGGAAGACTTGAATCACATCGCCCGGTTTTACTCTATAGTTGGATTTTACAACGTTGTTATTGACCTTAATGCAATTCGTCTTGGCTGCCATTTGAATCTTGTTTCGGCTTGTCCCCTCTATACGCAGCATAAGATACTTATCAATTCTCAAAAGGCTTTGTCCCTTATCCACTTCTATACGAAAGTTCTCGTATAGCTCCAATTCGTCATTGTTATTTAACTCGTCAAATTGCATTATTCGGCTTTTATAATTTTTGTTCTGAAGAAAGAACCGTCGTTTTTCTTTATTTGAAGTAAATAGATTCCGTTTTCAAATCCTGCAATACTTATCTCATCATCTTCGGTCTGAAGAAGCAATCTGCCATTCATATCAAACAACTGTTTGACACTTCCATTGCAATTACTCATATGTATATACGATGATGCAGGATTTGGATATACCAAAACATTGTTTTCTTTTACATCTTCTAAACCAACAGCTGCTTTGTAGCCAAAGTAAGGGCGTATCATCGCAGAGCCTTTTTCGAATGATTGTTGCCAATCGTAATTTGTTCTCGAGAAGGTATATTCGGATGAATTTGTATTACGGTCAAATCCTATATTGAGATAATCATTTCCTTTGGTCTTTAAGCTCACAAAAAACCTACCCGAAGACAAGACAATAGGCTCATCAAAAACATATCTTACAAATCGGTTCAAGCTATCACTTCTCGGAGTCTGTTGTTCTGTCTGATAAATTATCTCTGAAGGTAATTTACCCTCAGCATTCCAAACACAGATATAAAAAGGTTTGAAATTACTTTCGTTCAACGAACTATTAAAATAAATATCTATTGCAGAGAGTGTATCGGGATTGTTTAATTCGTATGCAATTGCAAAATGTGAACCACTGATTGGCTCAACCCCTATTCCGTTTTCTGCACTCCCATCATCATAAGCAAAATAGTCGCTGAAAATCTGCTTAAAACAAATCGTATCGTTTGCAGAGAGTTTATCTTGTCCCACGCCCTCTTTAATCGTATGCACAATATCAAATTCGTAATGGCGTTCAGGATTGATATCATAAACAAATGTCAATTCGGGACAAGCATGGTTAGGAGAGGTTTGGTATTGCAGATTTTCCAAATAAGGATATATGTTTTCAAATCCTCCGTCGTAAGTATACAAGTTTGTTCCCGAAGAGTTCTTTACATAAAATTTGTAAGTGGAACTAAGAGGCTGAGAATACAGATTTATTATTTTTATCCTCAAACTGTCTGCCATTTCTTCGGCAACAAATTGTCTTGACGGCATTGCTTGATAGCGTTTCAACAAAGACGGAGAAGGATCTACAAAAGCCAAGTCTCTTTGTGTTGTGTCTTCAAACGTACGATTCTTATCCAAGTAAACGTAATCTATATTCCACTGATCGCAATTTCCGACATAAGTAATTTGAGGATTGTTGTTAAGAGATGCCATGTTGCGAAAACGAAAACGAAACTCTTTTGTAAAGTATTTTTCGTCTGTTATCGGTATCAAAACATATCCGTAATAGGTTCCGTAATTTGAATATAGACTATCTGATGATAATCCGCCGACCGACCAAATCCAATTCCAACCATCTTCCGGCGAATAGAACTCTAATATCAACGAATCCGAAGATGAGGGTCTTGAACCTATTGTTTCCCATGGATTCTCACCGCTTCCCGCAGGCTGATAGTAGAAACTAAAATAAACAGAATCTGAGGATAAAAGCCTCATTGCATAAGGAGAGTTTACAGAATCCAATCTTATCGGCTGACTTGTAAGAGTGTCCGCATCGAAACCAGAATTCGAAGCATTGAGATAAAGTTTGCCATATATATCTGTTGCATCTAAAGTAACAACTCCAACCGTTGGCGGATTATATTGGTAGTTGTGATTGACAATTGCCCCTGATGACTGCCATTTATCTTGCATCGGAATGCCCTGATAATTTGAAAAATCATCTATAAACGGCAATTGATTATACGTTATCGACTTTGCCAAATCAGCACTTCTAACAAGACTCGCCACAGGCGTGATTACAACCTGGGCAGGTAAAGAAAAGTTGAGTGCAAACAAGAAAACAAAAAAGAATATCCTCTTCATAACGTTATTCTTCTTCGTAAGACAATCCGCTTTCGTCCTCTGAAGACACATCAACGTAATCATTCTGTTCGAGAATCAACTGTTCTTCAAATTTTCTCAAAGTCTTCTTGTAGCTGCTTTTCGTATCGTTTATAAAATGTAAGGAAACAGTTGTTCCGAGAGTAAGACCTTTGAAAGTAGGTTCGTAACTTACAACTCTCGAATGATTATGTTCTTTTTTACCATCAAAAGTTTTTCTGCCCACATTCAAACCTGCCGACCATAACATACGCTCTGCTTCGGCTTCTGTCTTACCTAAAATATCCGGCATATTGGTTGTAGAGTTGTCTACGTTCATTTCGACAACCAAATCGATGACATCTCCACGTCTTACTTTGTCATTAGAACGTATCTTCTTACCATTTTTTCTCTGTTCGATAACTACGTTCGATATATCGCCGGGAATGAACGTTATGTTGCCTATTCGCAATCCTATATCGGTCAAAGACTGAACTGCTGTCTTCAAACTGACATCCGTACACAAAGGCATATTAAATTCATCTCCGCTTGTAGAGGAAATAGTCACATATATCTTACGTCCTTTCTTGACCTTAGAATCAGCTATCGGCTCTTGACTGAGAATAGTCCCTGAAGGAATATCCTCTTGATAAATTGAATCGATAATAATCAGCTCAAAATTCGACATTTCCTTTATTTGCTCGACTTCAATCAACTGTTTATCTTTCAAATCCGGCACTATATATTCCTTACCATGGCGAGTGTAAAGTTTCAAGGCAAAAAATGAAATAACCAACAAAAGAATAAAACTTCCGATTATCAATCCCAAATGGATGAAAAAAGACTTGCTTTTCAAAAATTGCTTTAACGACATAGCTATATTTGTTTAATCGTCATTATTTCCAAGATATATCATAACATAATAGCACAAGGTTGCAAGAGAAGAAAGAGCCGCAACTACATAAGTGTAAGCCGCAAGACGCAATGCTTCTTGTGCTTTGCCATGTGTTTCTCTCGATGTTATCTGATGAGCATCTATCCAAGCCAAAGCTCGTTTTGAGGCGTCGATTTCAACAGGCAGAGTTACAAAACTAAACAAAGTAGTAAGTCCGAATAAGACTATACCTGCCAAAAGTAAACCCGGAAAAGTGTTAATCAAAATCATACCGCCCAAAAGCACCCACATAACCCAACGAGATGCGAAACTGACAACGGGAACCAAGCTGCTGCGAAGTTGCAACCAAGAATAACTTTCGGCATGTTGCACAGCGTGTCCGCATTCGTGAGCCGCAACAGCCGCAGCCACGACACTATTACCATAATATACCTCTTTAGAAAGATTAACCACCTTTGTAGCGGGATTATAGTGGTCTGTCAATTGTCCTTCCACACATTGAACGCTCACATCGTAAATATCGTTGTCTCGCAACATCTTTTCGGCAACGTCTTTTCCTGTCATATAATTCTCGGTCGGCAATTTGGAATACGCCTTAAACTTAGAATTTAATCTGTTGCTTACTATCCAGCTGAGCAAACTGAATCCGATAAAAATTATCCAATACATCCTATTTTCTGTTTTTGGTTTCTAATGCAAAGATAGCAAATTTTAATTGATTGACTCTTCGATACAACGAATAATCACAAGGATTTTGTATTTTTGCGTTTTGATTTTTGATAAAAAAAGTGAGATTATGATTAAATCAATGACCGGTTTCGGGAAAGCAAAAGCCGTTTGCGGCGATATGTTGGTTACTTTAGAAGTAAAAACTTTGAACAGTAAAACTTTAGACGTCTCTATGAAACTACCATCCCGACTAAGGGAAATGGAATTCGAAATAAGAAGCATTTTCAACGAGAAAATATTGCGTGGAAAGCTCGATTGCTTAGTACTTATCGAGAAAACAGAAAATTCAACCTTCCACATAGTCGATCAAAACTCCTTTACAAAGATATACAACGACTTAAAAACACTTGCAGACAAAGTCGGAGCAGACTCAACCAACCTTTTGACATACGTTCTCAGCCAACCCGAAGTCAAAATAACCGATCAGCAGGATTTAAGCGAAGAAGACAAATCGGCATTCCGCAACATAGTCAATCAAGCCGTCAATCAATTGGACGAATACCGTATTTGCGAGGGAAAAATACTTGAACAGGATTTTATCAAACGAATAAACATCATTGCCGAACTGCTTTCGCAAGTCGAAAAATACGAGACGGCAAGATGCGTACGAATAAGAGAAAGAATTGTTTCAAGGCTTAATGAACTCGAAGTTCAGAATATAGACGACAATCGCCTTGAACAAGAAATGATTTACTACCTTGAGAAGTTGGATATAACGGAAGAAAAAGTCAGACTGAAGCAACACCTCGATTACTTCAAGCAATGCCTTGACCAAGAGCAGGGGCAGGGAAAGAAATTGGGCTTTATCGCTCAGGAAATGGGCAGAGAAATCAATACACTCGGCTCCAAAGCAAACGATGCAGACCTTCAGGTTTTGGTTGTGAAGATGAAAGACGAGCTGGAGAAGATAAAAGAACAGGTATTGAACATTCTGTAGTCTCTATGTTGCGTTCGCTTATTTTTTTTCTGACCTTGTGTCTTTCGAGCTTCGGATTGATTTTCTCACAAAACGATTACGAACTCAATCAAGCCGCTTCGTTGGAAGCAAGCGGCGATTGGGAAGGTGCAGTCAGCATTTACAAAGACTACATCAAGCGAAATCCAAGCGAGCAAGCCTATTTGATGCTTTTCAACACCCTGAAAAACAATGGCGAATACAAGGATGCGGAAAACTATATAAAGGATGCAATCGAGCAATTCCCGAAACGCGTGGAGTTTTGCGTCGAATTGTTTTTGCTATACGAGCAATGGGGAAACGAAAAGAAAGCCGAAAAATATTTTAACAAGATTCTGAAAAACCTAAAAGCCAATCACTCCGACATAGTCCGCCTCGGAAACGCTTTTCTCTCCGCCCGACGATTCGAAAACGCCAAACAAATATATCTGAAAGGCAGAGAACTGCTCGGAGACAAGACCGCGTACGGCTTTCAACTCGGAAGCATTTTTTTGCAAGAAGGAGACTACGAATCGATTGCAAAGGAATATCTTTTTATGTTGGAGAGTGATTCGCGCAATCTGCCACAAATCGAAGCCAACCTTGCGGCTCTGTTTGCCAGAGACTCGTCCAATCTTGTACAAACGGTGGAAACGCAATGGCAACAGTTGTATCGGAAACACAAAACCAACCCTTATTTTTCTCAATTCGGACTTTGGCTTTACACACAAAGCAATCAATTTGATAAAGCCCTCGAGATGGCAAAATACATCGACAAGACATTCGAATCAAACAGCGGTGGCGGAATGTCGGACTTTGCCGAAAACATGGCAAACGCAGGACAGATATCCACAGCCCGCAGAGCATACAAATATGTCTTGGACAAAGGAGAAGAATGCGTCTTTTACCAACGCTCACTCATCGGTTACGCAAACGTAATGTACGAATCATTCATACAAAACCCCGACAAAGGAGAGCGACTCGAAGAGTTGAAAAAACTATTCAGCCTTGTATTCGAGAAATGCGGCTATGGCAAAGAATGCTTCGAAACCATATTATCCGCAGCCGAAGTCTTGGCGTTTTATGACAGTCAGGCAGAGCAGGCAGTCGAACTTTTGGAACGTTGCATCAAGACACCCGGTTTTTCAATCAACGAAAAAGCCGAGATGAAACTGCTTTCAGCAGAAATCTACAACCGTTTCGGCGACAGCTGGCAGGCAAGTCTTTTGTGTTCGCAGGTGGAAAAAGATTGCAAGAACTCGCCTTTGGCAGACAGAGCGAAGTTTTTCAAAGCCATGCTGAGCTATTATAACGGCGAAATAGAGTGGGCGTTATCTCAATTCAAGTCTCTGAGAGCTTCGACAACGAAACTGATTTCCAACGACGCGATGGAATACAGCGTACTCATTGCCGAGAATCGCGATGACGACAGTACGTTTTCCGCAATGCAGTGGTTCGCAGCCGCAGAGAGGGAAAGAAATTATTCGAACTTCGAGGCGGCATACCAATACCTTGACAGCATAGAACGCGGCTACCTTTACCATCCTTTGTTCGACGAGTGCATTTATTTGAAAGCACTTTTGGCAAAGGACAAAGGAGAGATTGATGTTGCCGACAGCTTGTTTAAGTCTCTTTTGTTAAAATATCCGTACGACCTTACGGCAGATGACGCCATTATGCAGTTGGCAGAGATTGCCGAAAAGCACTATCACGACCTCAAGGCGGCAAAAGAATACTATCAAAAGCTGATTCTCGACTATCCGACCAGCCTTTACGTTACTCAGGCAAGGAAACATCACCGCCGATTGGAGAATTATTAAAGTCTGCAAGCCTCGTTGTCTCTTCGACTCGTTGTCTTATTTACTCATAGTCTCATTGTCTTGTTGTCTTGTTGACTTTTTACATTCTTCTTCCGAACTTTTAAGTTTTTTTAACGCGAGGATTTGCGAATTTGTCGGCAGGTGAGGAATTGCCGTCAAGGACGCGATTTATTAGGAGTTTGTTATAAGGTTGAAAGTCAAAGGATTAAAAAAATTTGTCCTGATTTTGGACAATTCAGACGGCGTTTCGCTCTCTTCAGACGGCGTTTGAGAGTTTTCAAACGGCGTTCAAAATTTTTCAAACGGCGTCTGAGAAAATTCAAACGGCGTTTGAATTTTCAAAAACCCGATTTTCGAGCTTCCGAACGCCTTTTCGATGTTTTCGAACGCCGTTTCAGCCCAAAAACACGCGACTTAAAAAATGTTAAATTTGATGTTAAAATTTCATAACGGCTCTGCGAATCTCGCGAATTTACACGTATCTTTCTTTTTTTTACTTTGGCTGTTGGCTTTTAGCCTTTGGCTTTCGGCTGACGCAGTTTGAATTTTGCCAAAAGCCAACAGCTAACAGCCAAAAGCCGATTACAGACAGCCAAAGTTCGTTCCAAAAGATTCGTGTCGATACGTGAGATTCGCGGAAATTCTTTTGCGTTCTTTGCGACTTTGCGAGAGATTTTTGTATCTTTGTGGCTTGAATCGGAAACCAAATAAAAAAAGGAGGAAACAGCAAACAAAAGATTTATTATAACGATTTAGAAAATTAAAAAGACAGATAAAAGCGTTTTTGCTTATACTTGGTTATTTGAAACCTCGAAAATTTCAGATTATGCACCAATAGAATAAGTCGAAACGCTCACGATGATTTTCGTGGGCTTTTCTTATTTGGTGCAAAGGTAGTTCGAGGACCTCAAATAACCGTAGGAAATATGTCCCACGTTTTTATTTTGTCTCAAAACAAAGAAAAAAAATTAATTAAAAGCCTTTGGGACATAGGCAGAGTAAGAAAAAAGATAGTAAAATGAGAAAGACAACATTTTTAACATCGATTGCGATTTTTGTCGCTTTGTTCTCAAGTTGTGGAAACTCGACAGGTGGTGAAGGAACATCTTATGAAGGATTACTTCCGGTATATAATAGTAGCGATGCGAGTAATGTAGAAATACAAACTTATGAAGAAGTTGATATTATAAAGTTTTCACAACTCAAAACCTTGAAAGGACATTCTTCTTTCGTCACTTCCGTTTGTTGGAGTCCTAATGGAAAATATTTTGCAAGTGGTTCAAGAGATGAAACCGTTATTATATGGGATGCAAAGAGCGGTGAAAGACTCAAAACCTTGGAAAATAAATTCGATTACGTCAAATCCGTTAGTTGGAGTCCCGACGGAAAGTATTTGGCAATCGGTTCATGGGATAAAAACGTTATTATATGGAATGCAAAGAGCGGTGAAAAACTCAAAACCTTGGAAGGACATTCCGGTGACGTAAATTCCGTTTGTTGGAGTCCCGACGGAAAGTATTTGGCAAGCGGTTCACATGACCATACCGTTATTATATGGGATGCAAAGAGTGGAGAAAAACTCCAAACCTTGGAAGGACATTCCTATTACGTCAATTCCGTTTGTTGGAGTTCCGACGGAAAGTATTTGGCAAGCGGTTCAGATGACAAAACCGTTATTATATGGGATGCAAAGAGCGGAGAAAGACTCAAAACCTTGAAAGGACATTACGGTTTCGTCTATTCCGTTTGTTGGAGTCCCGACGGAAGATATTTGGCAAGCGGTTCATTAGACAATACCGTTATTATATGGGATGCAAACAGCGGAGAAAAACTCCAAACCTTGGACGGACATTCTAAAAATGTCGAATCCGTTTGTTGGAGTCCCGATGGAAAATATTTGGCAAGTGGTTCAGAAGACAATACCATTATTATATGGGATGCAAACAGTGGGCAAAGTCTAAAAACCTTAGTAGGACATGAATTTTACGTCAGTTCTGTTAGCTGGAGTCCCGACGGAAAGTATATAGTCAGCGGTTCAGGAGACGATACCGTTAAAATCTGGGGCATAGAGTAAGTCCTATATATATAAGGTAAAGAAAAACGAGCGTTCGACCTGCTTTTGCATTTGCGAACGCTCGTTTTGTGTTTGCCAACAGCCAACAGCTAACAGCCAAAGTAAAGAAACCAACAGCCAAAGTAAAAAAGAAAAACAGCCGAAGTAAAGAAAGAAAAATCGAATCTTTGTTGTATCTTTGCACGGAGAAAGAAAAACAATAAGAAATGAAGAAAAGAATATATGTAATGTTGGCGGCAGTGCTTGTAAGCTTTGTCGCAATATGTCAAAAGGTGGATGTGATTCCTCAGCCTGCGGTTGTGGAAGTTTCGAACGGCAAGGGATTTGTCATGAACGGCACTACAACTCTCTATATCGATAAAAGCATGAGCCGAATGCCTGCCGTGGAGTTTTTGAAGAAGAGTTTCTCTCGCTCGTTCGCCAAGGAATTGAATGTAGTCGTTAAGAAAAAACTCAAAAACAAAGAGCTGTCGAACGCAATCGTCTTTGTGAGAGTATCGGACAAGAAGTTGGGTGCGGAAGGTTACGTTTTGACAATCGATGACAAACACATAGTGGTCGAAGCCAACGAAGAAGCGGGCTTTTTCTATGCTTTGCAAACTCTCTATCAGCTTTCGGATTCGGATTTGCTTTGCGGTCATCTATCGGATTCGGCGTTTGATAATTCTGCGGTTTGCTCCGAGCGTATCGAATTCCCGTCCTGCCGCATCGAAGACACGCCTCGCTTTTCGTACAGGGGAAAGCATTTTGACAGCGCAAGACATTTTTTTACCATCGAGCAGGTTAAGAAACATATAGACTTGATGGCGTACCACAAACTCAACACTCTGCATTTCCATTTGACGGATGACCAAGGCTGGAGGGTGGAAATAAAACGCTATCCGAAGCTTCAGTCTGTTGCATCGAAGAGAAAAGGAACGATAATCGGACATTATAACGACAATGACCAAAGAAACCCGAACTATGACGGCGTTCCGCATGGCGGATACTACACTCAGGAAGAATTAAAAGAGCTTGTGGCATACGCAAAGGCAAGAAACATAGAGATTATTCCCGAGATAGATTTGCCCGGACATGCTTCTGCCGCATTGGCTGCCTATCCCGAACTTGGTTGCAAGGGCTTCGGCTATGAGGTTCAAGGCACTTGGGGAATTTTTGAGGAGGTTTTCTGCACTAAAGACAGCGTTTTGGATTTCTTGAAAGGCGTTTTGGATGAAATAATCGAGATTTTCCCGTCTCAATACGTGCATATCGGAGGGGACGAATGCCCTAAGACGAATTGGAAAACCTGTCCTAAATGTCAGGAACAAATAAAGCGTTTCGGCTTAAAGGATGAAAAAGAATTGCAAAGCCGTTTCATGCTCATATTGCAGGAGTATCTCGAATCGAAAGGAAGAAAGGCAATCGCTTGGGATGAGATTCTCGAGGGCGGAGCAACGAAAGGTATGACTATAATGTCGTGGCAGGGAGAGAAAGCAGGGGAAGAGGCTGCCAAGTCGGGCTTGGACGCAATCATGTCGCCGGCTGCGTATCTTTACTTCGACTATTATCAAGGCGAACCGGAGTGTGAGCCTCTTGCAATCGGGGGTTATACCACTCTGAAGAAGGTTTATTATTACGAACCTATGCCTGCGGGACTTACTCCTGAGCAAGAAAAACATATAATAGGGGTTCAGGCAAATACATGGACGGAATACATTCCTACTTACGACAAATTGCAGTACATGGACTTCCCTCGCGTTGCCGCACTCTGCGAATCGGCTTGGTGCAAACCTGAAAACAAAGATTACGAACGCTTCTTGGCGAAGTTGGAAAAGTTGTTTAAGGCTTACGATACAATGGATGTGAATTATTCTCGCTCGCATTACGCAATCAATGCGGAGGTTTCGTACGATGTAAACCTGCAAAGCCCGATAGTAAACCTGAGTACATTTGCAAAAAACGCCACTATATATTATTCAACCGATACTTCGGCAAACGCAAACTTTGTTCCATTTGAAGGAAACATCGCAATAACAAAACCAACCGTGCTTACGGCATACGCAGAACGCGATGGCAAACGTGTGTCTCCAATTTTCAAGGCATCGTATCACCCGAACAAGGCAACAGGAAAGCCATATACGATTGAGAATCTTAACCCTCAGTATTCGGGAAGCACGACTTACGCTCTTACGGACGCACTTGTGGGCAGTCAAAAGAGCTATGACAAGTGGGTTGGCACGTATGGATACGATTATTCGGTGCTTGTGGATTTGCAACAGGTGGAAGAAGTGAGCGAAATCTCGATTAACTTCCTCGAAAACGTAGGAAGCTGGATTTTCTTACCGCTTTCGGTTGATTTTTACGTCGGTATGGATTCCGAAAACTTGGAAAAAATTCCTGCAGACAAAGTAATCGAAACTCAAAACGGTCAAATCAAAAATTTCAAAGCAGAGTTCGATAAAACCAAAGCAAGATTCGTGAAGGTGTTCGCTCGCAGCATGAAACGCTGTCCTGAAGATCATCCGGGAGCAGGCTATCCCGCACATTGCTTTGGAGATGAGATAATCGTGAACTAAAGGAAGAAAATTACGAATCTTTGTTTTGACGAAACAGAATCAAGAAAGGATTATGTATATCTTTACCGTGGATTTCGAGGATTGGTTTGACAGAGCGACAAGTCTTGAACGCAAGAGTCTGCCTGTCAGTCGGCTGAAATTCGGATGGGATTCGCTTTCTGCCATACTTGAAAAGACAAACACAAAGCCTACTTTCTTCATTCAGGGATGCACGGCTGAGCGTTATCCGTCTTTGATTGCTGAAATTGCAGACAAGTATGACATCGGTACTCACGGCTATGAGCATCACAATTGCAACGATATAACGACAGAAGTATTTGAAAGAGATTTGCGAAAGTCCGTTCGAATTTTGCAGGACATCACCGGACGAAAGATAAACAAGTATCGCTCGCCTTACTTCTCCCTTCCGAATAAGGAATTCCTTGATATAGTTGCCGCAAACGGCATAGAAATAGATTGTTCGCTTGCTTCGATCAAGCATTCTTACGGACAAAAAGTCTTGGATAACGATTCGCCTTGTCGGATTCTTTGCAATGGAATTGAAATCAAGGAACTGCCACCGACAAGCATCGGTTTGGGAGGTTGGATCTTTGGTTTTCTTGGCGGAGGCTACTTTCGATTCTTTCCATACGCTCTTATAAAATATTGGATAGAGAAGGAGAAAGATTATTCCCTTGCTTACATTCATCCGCAAGACTTAGACAGAGAATTGCCTCTTGATTATGCCGAATCATATAGAGAGAAACTCCGTTCGCATGTTGGTTTGAAAACCGTGGAACGTAAGTTGGAGAGATTTTTGACAGAGTTTGATTTTGTTGATGTTGAAACTGCGGCAAGGGAAACGAATTGGGAAAAAATGCCCCTTGTGGAATTGTGATTCGTTTCTGCGGGTCGGTGATTCGAAACAAGCGTTCGCAATTTTGAAAAAAGGAAATACAAACACCTAAAGCAGGTAAGGTGAAGATAAAACGAAAAGATATGAAAATGATGAAACGAAACGCTTTCCTTATAGTTGTAATTATTTTGTCGGCTCTTCATTCCGGTGGTTTGCATTCCCAAATCGCTGTGCGAAGTCTTGATTGCGGGAAATGCGTTATTGAATTCGATAATCCGTCTTCAGAAACCAAAACCGTGGAACTTTATTACAAGAGTGCGGACGATACTTTGGTTTTCGTGGAAGACTTTTCTAACTTTCCACATGCTCAGAACGGAGGAATGATTTGCAATAGTATGATTCCGCTTCGCTTGCCAGATAGTTATACTCTTCATTCCGCTTGCAGGGCAAAAAGAGTCTATTCTCCAAATGGGGATACTTGTTTCTTCAATACAGATGGTGAATTTTTTACACCGCTATTGGATTTGTCCGCTTACAAAGATACGCTCAGGCTTTCTTTCTTTTTGAAAACCGAAGCAAATTATGCGTGTACTTTCTCTGTGCATATGGTTGATGAATCGGGAAACGAAACTTTGATAAAGCAGATTACTATGCCTAAAAATTCGACTTACACATTCGATAGCTTGATACAAACTTCTCAAAATCTTTTTTCGTTGAAATTTTCTACCACATCCTTTGTTGCAATGGATAATTTGAGCCTATCTTCTTATCCTTTGACAACCACGCTTAGCCAAAGCATGACGACGGATGCAGACAGTTGCGTTTTCAATGACCTTTTGCCGAATACCAAATACTATTGCACTATATCGGGAACGCAAGATACAATATCCTTTACAAGTCCGCAGGTTTTGGAATTGGGAGATATAACAGATCTTTCCCCATTTGCGGCAAGCATTTCGGCGAATGTGTGCGACAATCTGGAGAATGTGCGATATGTTTTGAAGACTTTGTCCGATGAAAACACCATTTACGCAACAGAGCTCTTCTTTTCGCAAGTTGCAAGCACCAATACATACAACCGTGCCATTGAAATATACAACGGGACAGGGCGAGATATTTGTCTGCAACCTTATTCCCTTGTGGTCGATCTTCATACAGGAGGCGGAAATTACTCATCTACGAAAGTTCTTTCTTTTAACGAAAGAGATACTATCAAATCTGATTCGTGCATAGTCATAATGCAGGGCTTGCATGCAATGACAGAGAACTCCAATGGTGTGTTTTACGTAAATCCTTCCATATTCGGACAGAGCGTAATCGATGGAAACGATCCTTTTGCTTTGATAAAAGGGAACGATACCTTGGATATATTCGGCAACTTTGCCGAAAACGTAAACAATACTCAAGGTTGGATGTACGAAAACATAAGAACGGCAAAGACAGTCTTGAAACGGCAATCATGGGTCAGCAAAGGAGTGAAGTCAAATCCTCAAACGGGATTTCCGACTCTTGAAACCCAGTGGCTGCAACTTGGAAACCTTTCGAACACTCTTGCAGAGAATTTTGCAGATTTTGGTTCTCACACAATGGATGGGGCATTGAGCGGAATGATTCTTGATTCTGTTGTCGTGAATCTTGAATCCGTTGATGCAGAACTTGAATTGAATAATTTACAATCTCACACCACATACGAAATCTATCTTCTTGCCGAAACGCTTGGGCAAACCATTCGTTCCAATACTTTGAGATTCAAAACCGGAAAGCAGACTCAACGAACAGAAAGCGGACATTGGTTTGATGAAAATTGGACTAATGGTATTCCAGATTCGATCGACGAAGCCGTGGTTTACAATCCGCAAATTCTTATCATACCCGAACAAACCGAAGCAAGGTGTTATCGTTTGATAATCAAAGATACGGCAGATGCGGACAAGGTTTCGTTTTATGCAAACGGCACATTGACATGCGAAGACGGCGTTTATGTTGAGATGAATTTGAAAAAGAATGAGCAAGACAGCGTTTCATATTTGTTGTTCGGCTTTCCGGTGAATGTGAATCAGTCAAACAGCGATTCTCTTTTTGCCGTTTTGAACTCTCAATCTGCAATCGAAATTATGGAATACCCGCAACAGAGTGCTGAAAATTCGTTTTCGCAATCCTATATATTGAAATTGAGAGACAATGTCTTGCTTTCGTTCAAAGGAAACTTGAATAGCGAACAATCATACAGCCTTATCAGTGAAAATTCTCAAGGATTGTTCTCTCAAAATCAAACTTTGCTAAGTTATAATCCTTATCCGTTTTCAGTAAGTGTCAATCAACTCTTACGAGAGGGCGTAAGCGTGCCACAGGTTTTGAATGAAAGAACGGGAGTTTTTGTTCCGCTTGAAACAAGTGATAGTTTGAAAGCATTTGAAGGCTTTTTGGTCGAGCGAAACTTAGAGAATGTAAACCTTATCATAACATCGACACCACTAAGTCCTATTCCGAATGCAGAAAGCGAGTATTTGAAACTTTGTCTTGAAGATGGAGAAAAGTCAGACAATGTTTTGTTGAGGTTCAATGCGGATTTGTCTGAAGGATATGATATTTTGCAAGATTGTCATAAGTTTTCGATAGATGATAATGCGGTAAGGATTGCATATAATGAAGAATCGGAAATATATTCTCTGAAAAATCTGCCTGCATTCGAAGACAGTATTAGTTTGGAATTTGAATTGAATATACCGACTCTCGGAGTTTATTCTCTCAAATTGAAAGACGAGTTCGCACAATCCTGCATTGCAAAAAGACTTATCGATAAACAAAGCGGAGTGTTGCTGTTTGATTTTGCTCAAGACAGCGTTTATGCGTTCCAGTCTTCGCAAGGCAGCAGGCAATTCGTGTTGAAACTTTATAAAACCTTGTCATCATTGCCGCAAACGGAGAAAGGCTCCGGTGTTTCTTTGTCGCAAAACGGTGATGTATTGAGAGTGTTGACAGAGGACAAGGTTAGAAAAATCGTGTTGAGCGATGTGCAGGGACGAATCTTGAAAACGATTTACTCAAACAAAGAAATAATTTTGCCAAACAAAGGAATATTTTTCTTAAACGTTGAAACAGATAAACACGTTAGTGATTTCAAAGTCGTGAATGTGCGATGAAACGTTTTGAAATTTGGTTTTGCAGGCAGGAAACTTGAAATAGAAACAATAAACAAAAGATATGAAAACAGCACTCATTACAGGAATAACAGGACAAGACGGAAGCTTTTTGGCAGAGTTGCTTATAGAAAAAGGATACAATGTTCACGGCATCATTCGTCGCAGTTCGTCCTTTAATACCGAAAGAATAGAACACCTTTATTTGAAAGAGTGGATAAAGGATCAAAAACAAGACCGAGCAATCAATCTTCACTATGGAGATATGACCGATTCGTCTTCGTTAATCAGGATATTGCAACAAGTACAGCCCGATGAGATTTATAATTTGGCTGCACAGAGTCATGTGAAAGTAAGTTTCGATGTTCCGGAATACACAGCCGAGACAGACGCTGTTGGAACGCTCAGACTTTTGGAGGCAATCCGTATATTGGGTTTGGAAAACAAATGTAAGATATACCAAGCCTCGACTTCCGAACTTTATGGCATGGTGCAGGAAGTGCCACAGAAAGAAACAACTCCTTTTTATCCTCGTTCACCTTACGGAGTTGCAAAGATGTATGCTTATTGGATAACGAAGAATTATAGAGAGAGCTACGGAATGTTTGCAGCAAACGGAATACTTTTTAATCACGAAAGCGAGAGAAGGGGAGAAACATTTGTAACTCGAAAGATTACACTTGCCGCTACTCGAATCGCAAAAGGCATGCAGAATAAACTATATCTGGGAAACCTTTCCGCTTTGAGGGATTGGGGTTATGCGAAAGACTATGTTGAATGTATGTGGTTGATTCTTCAACAGGATAAACCGGATGACTTTGTCGTTGCAACGGGAGAGGCTCATAGCGTAAGGGATTTTTGTACGCTTGCTTTCAAATATGCAGGTATCGATTTGCAATGGCAAGGCGAGGGAGTGGATGAAAAAGGCATAGACGTTAAGACGGGCAGAGTGTTGGTTGAAGTCGATCCTAAATTTTTCAGACCTGCGGAAGTTGAACAGCTGTTAGGCGATCCGACAAAAGCACAAAAAGAATTGGGTTGGAATCCTCGCAAGACAAGTTTCGAAGACTTGGTCAGAATAATGGTGGAAAGCGATTTGAAGAAAGCAGAAAAAGAATTGAAATAAGGCGAAGCAAGATATGGATAAGCATTCCAAGATATTTGTGGCAGGACACAAAGGGTTGGTGGGTTCAGCCATTGTAAGAAATCTTCAAAGCAAGGGTTACGACAATTTTATTTTGAAAACACATTCGGAATTAGACTTATGCAATCAAGCCGATGTCGAATCCTTTTTTGCAAAAGAAAGACCTGAATATGTATTTCTTGCAGCGGCTTTTGTAGGAGGAATAATCGCCAATTCAAAATATAGAGCTGATTTTATCTATCGCAACCTCCAAATTCAGAATAACGTAATCCATTACTCCTATCTTTATGGCGTCAAAAAACTTCTTTTTTTGGGTAGCACATGTATTTATCCGAGAATGGCGGTTCAGCCAATCAAGGAATCGAGCCTTTTAACCGATGAGTTGGAATACACGAACGAGCCTTATGCTTTGGCGAAAATAGCCGGTCTTAAGATGTGTGAAAGTTATAATTTGCAGTATGGTACAAATTTTATTGCGGTTATGCCGACCAATCTTTACGGTTGTAACGATAATTTCAATCTTGAGACCTCTCATGTTATGCCTGCATTGATTAGAAAGGCCCATTTGGGAAAGTGCTTGCAAAACGGAGATTGGGAAAACTTAAGAAAAGACCTTGCGAAACGCCCGATAGAAGGAGTGGATGGAAAGTCTGACGAAACAGAAATAATATCCGTTTTGTCAAAATATGGAATCCGTAAAGCAGATGGCGAAGTCGAAATAGAATTGTGGGGAAGCGGCACTCCGTTGCGAGAATTCCTTTGGAGCGATGATATGGCTGATGCTTGCGTTTTTGTGATGGAAAGAGTGAATTTTGAAGATACATATTCAAAACAAAGTTCGGAGATAAGGAATTGCCATATCAACATAGGCTCAGGAAAAGAAATAAGTATCAAAAGCCTATTCGATATGGTGTGTTCAACAGTCGGCTACACAGGACGTATATTCCATAATACAGAAAAGCCAGATGGTACGCCAAGAAAGCTGACCGATGTGTCAAAACTGCATTCGCTTGGTTGGAAACATAAAGTCGAATTGCCGGAAGGCGTTCGTATGCTCTACGATTGGTATCTTCAAGTTTCAAACTCTTGAATAACAAATGGAAAATCATAACTTAGATAAATTAAATAGTGAAATGGATAAAGAAATGCTTGATGAGGTAAAACACACAACGCTTCTCAATAATAATATTACCGAATCCGATTCGGAGACACATCAAGAAATGATAGATGTAATGAGTAATTTTTTTGATGATGGTAAGCCTCAAGTCGGTATATTTTGGTTGGATTATGTTCATAACACATTGTTTGGAGTTCAAAAAGACGATGCCGAGAAATATATAGATGAAAAAAAAGTAAATACCTTGCCAAAATTACATCGAACCTATTGGCACAAGCAACATCATAGGGCAGTGGCAAAAGGAGATGTCAATTCAATATTTTATGTCGAAAGAAACTATACGATGATTCCAAGAGGCAGGGCTTTCGTTCGAAAAGACGGAAGTGTGTATGTTGCAGTAGGCACGTGGATAAATGGAGAAATTAACGGCAAAAAAGTAATCGATCAACAGGCAGTTAGAGAAGTTATAGCCGATGAGTTTAATCTTCCCGACGATTTTGAAATGGTTATCGATGAACATTGGAATATAGGGCGAGGTTGGTCAGAAGATAAATTCTAAGTTTGAATAACAAAAAATGGCAAGGGATTCTTGCCATTTATTCTTTGTTTCGTGAGCTGTTTCTTAAACTGCGACGCCGAAATCCCTCAAAGCATCGTTCAAAGATGTCTTTTTGTCGGTCGATTCCTTGCGTTTGCCGATTATCAATGCACAATTGACGTTGTAACTGCCTGCAGGGAATTGTTTGGTGTAGCTTCCGGGAATCACAACCGAGTTTTCGGGAACGACTCCTCTGTATTCCACCGGTTCGCTTTGCGAAACGTCTATAATCTTTGTTGATTGTGTTATGACTGTATTCGCACCTAAAACCGCTCCTTCTTTGATCAAAGCCCCTTCGACAACGATACACCTCGACCCGATGAAGCAATTGTCTTCGATGATTACGGGATTCGCCCCGACAGGTTCAAGAACGCCTCCTATGCCTACGCCACCTGCCAAATGCACGTTTTTACCTATTTGAGCACAACTGCCGACCGTTGCCCAGGTATCAACCATCGTTCCGCTGTCTACATAAGCCCCGATATTGACATAAGAAGGCATCATAACGCATCCTTCAGCCAAAAAACTGCCATAGCGAGCAACAGCAGGGGGAACGCATCTTACTTTCAATTCTTCATAGTTTTGTTTTGTCGGAATCTTGTCCCAGAATTTCAAATCCCCGCTTTCGAACGGTTGAATGCCGCAAAGAGGAAAATAAAGTATGATTGCTTTCTTTACACTTTGATTCACAATCCATTCGCCATTGATTTTTTCTGCCACTCTCAACTTTCCGCAGTCCAAATCGGCAATTACATTCATTATCTCTTGCTTTACGGAATCGTTTTTCAACAACTCTCTGTCCGCCCAAGCCTTTTCAATAAGTTCTGTATTCATTTTGTATATACGTTTTAAGATATGCGTTTGTGTGGCAAAGATAGCAAAAAACGCTTTGAAAGAATCGTCGAAAACGAATCTTTGTTTCAGAAAATTGTTTCTTGATTTCGTCGGATTGTTTCTTGATTTCGCTCGGCTGAAACAAAGAAAAAGTAATGCTCTGATTATCAGTTGTGAATTTTGAATGCGAAATGCTCGTTGGAAAATGTGGTTTATGACGATTGAAGTTTGACAAAGAGTAAAACGCATAAAGTTCAAAAAAAATAATACGAATATCTTGCCAAATCAAACAAAAGTCGTATATTTGCAGAGTAAATAGAAAATGAATCAATAACTAAAAACATTAAAAAATGAAAAGAATTATTTTTTCAGTCCTTGCATTGGGACTATCAATGGGCTTGATGGCTCAAAAAGTTTACAACGGAGCAGAACCTGTAAAGGGAACTTTCTTAGGTGGAGCTAAGAGTGGTTCTGTTATTTACCCTGAATCATTCAATGATTGCGCAAGCATTGATGCTCCTAATGCTTATTTCGGCACAGACCAACAAGGACAGACGCAATTGTATTATGCGATGACCGGAACAAATGCTTATGAAGATTTGATGTATGGTCAAAGATACACAGGTAATTACCAAGTTACCGGTATTGCTGCAGTAATGACTAATTTGCCTCTTGAAGAGGGAGTTTCAGATCCAATTGCTGCATTGGTGGTTGATATGGATGGTAATGAATTGGCAAGAAAAGAATCTACAACAGATGTATTGCCTCAAACAGATCTTCAAGGTGCTGACTTTACATTTGGTTTGGTAGAATTTGATTTCGCTTCTCCTGTAAATGCTTCAGATTTCCTTGCTGTAATAGAAGTGGCTCCTTTCACAGTTACTGCAGATGGTTATTTGGGAGGAAATTTCTCTATTATAGGTTCAACAGAGATCGGCTGTTCATCAGGAGATATGTCTTATTCTTATTCAACAATGGATGGAACAACATACGAATGGATGACTATTTCTACTGCTTGGAATGCAGAATTGGATATTATGATTTTCCCTAAAGTTTCTGGTGTTGGTTTGTCAGAAGTTGAATTGAACTCTTTGTCATACGTTTATCCTAATCCTGCTAAGAGCGAAGTAATGTTGGCTTCTTCTGTTACTGTAGACAGAGTTGAAGTTATCAATGTTTTGGGTCAAGTTGTGTTTGCAAGCGATGTAAACGCTAACTCAATAAAAGTAAACACTTCAGATTTTGCAACAGGAAGCTACATCGTTAAGATGTACACTGAAGCAGGCGTTGCAACTAAGAAATTAATCGTTGAATAATCAAGATAGTTTGTTTTAAGCTATTGAACAGAAGCGACTATAAAAGGTCGTTTCTGTTTTTTCAATTAAAGGCGTAATATAATCAATTAAACAAAAAAAGATATGAAGAAATTTTTAGGTTTCGCACTTGCTCTTGTTATGACAATCGGAGCATTTGCACAAAGTCAAATCGCGGCTCATCGTTTAGATGTTGCCAAAGAAACAAAAAAAGAGTTTAAGCTAAACTCTCGCAATTTGGATCCAAGCAACCTTAAAAAGTTTGTTCCAAATGAAACAAAGGCTATGTCAATCGATATAGATATAGTAACGATTGAAGCTTTGTCTGTTGAGGCTACATTCACTCCAAACGATGAAGTAGCAGTATATTATTACCTTGTTGCAGATCCAAGTATTGTTGCAGAGTATCTTGCAATCTTTGAAATGTTTGGCATGACGGCTACCGAGGCTGATGTTGTTATGATGCTTGCTGAAAATTACGATGCACCTGCTACAGGTGTTCAAACCGTAACTTTGAATGGCGATTACATGACACCAGGTGTTGAAAATGTAATCTACGTTGTTGGAGTTGCTGCTGATGAATCTGTGGCATTGTTCCAAGAAACTTTCACTGCAGAATCTTTAGGCGGAAGCGGTGATGCAATGGTAACAATCGACATTCCTGCAGATAGCGTTACAGCATTCAGTTTCTATGCTTCTCTTACTCCAAATGACCAAACTGCATACTACAAATACATGATTATGGAGCAAAGTATGTTGACTGAGGCTCAATGGAACAATGACTCGATTTTGGCATATTTGAGCACACAATCAAATGTCTATACACCTATATCAGGAACAATAGATGAATTGGAGCCAAATATGACTCTTGCGTTTTATGCTATAGCTTATAATGCTGATGGCGTTGCTTCAGATCTTATTTCTCAAACAGTAACAACAAGCTCTCTTGGTGGAGAAGGTGTTGCTGAGGTAACGGTTACTGTTTCTGACGTAACAGCTTTTGGTGCGTATATTTCATTCGTTCCAAACGATCAAACAGCTTATTATTACTATATGATAGCAAGCGATGAAGAGTTAGCTGCTGAAAACATTACTTCTGACGCTGACGTACAAACTTATTTGGAAACAGAAGACTACAAAGTATATACAGCACTTGAAGGTTCTCTTGATGGTCTATCAATGGGAACAACTTATAAGGTTTATGCACTTGCTTATAATGTGAATGGAGAGATAAACTCTATTGCTCCTGCTGCAACATTTACTACTTTGACTGCAGGTGGTACCGGTTTGGCTGAAGTTGCTGTTGATATAGAAGTTGTTGATGGCGTTGCTACTTATGAAACTACAATGAACGATCAAACAGCTTATTTCTATTTTGCTGTATATTATGGAATAGAAGACTATACCGATGAAGAAGTGCTTCAAATATTGGAATCTAATCCTGATATGATAAAATTCGAAGACCAATCAAATTATATCGATTTCGCAACTGCAGAAGCAGATTTGTATGGTATATTCATCGTTCCTTTGAATGCAAACGAGGAAATAGGAACAACAGTTGCTATAAGATTCACTGCTGAAGGTGTTTTGGGATTGCAAGATGTTAATATCCCAACTTTGAACGTTTATCCTAACCCTGCAAAGACTCAAGTTACTGTTACTGCATCTTCGTCTATCGATAGAATTGAAGTAACTAATATCTTGGGACAAAAAGTTTATGAAGATGCTACTGTAGGAGTAAATCAAACAACTATAAATGTTGCAGATTTGCAAAACGGAGCTTATTTCGTAAGAGTATATTCAGAAAACTGTGTGATAACAAGAAAATTGATTGTAAAATAATCAAGTTTCAATAAAATAGAACGCCGTTTCATTTGTGTGAAACGGCGTTTTTTTTAATTGTTTCTTGAATACAATAACGTTTTTTTGTACCTTTGCAAAGTAAATGTGCTTAATAGTTTGAAAAATGATAGATTCTATAATCAGAAACTTGGTTTCGGAGGCTTTCGATAAAGAGTTGGGCGTTAAAATTGAGGTAGAAAAGATCGCTCTTTCTGCAACAAAAAAAGAATTTGAAGGAGACTTTACTTTAGTTGTCTTTCCATTTATGCAGATGTGCGGATTGAAAAATCCGGTTGAGCTTGCAAATAAGTTGGGTGCTTATGTTGTAAGTCAGACTCAATGGATTGAAAGTTTTAATGTTATCAAGGGCTTTTTGAATTTTGTTGTTGCTGATTCGTATTGGCAAAACTTCTTGTTGAAAAATTATAAGAGCGAAACATATGGCTATAGCCCGATAAGAGAAGATAAACCTGTAGTTGTAGAATATTCTTCCCCTAATACGAATAAGCCTTTGCATTTGGGACATATAAGAAATAATCTTTTGGGATGGTCTGTTGCCGAAATACTTAAAGCAAATGGCTATGCGGTTAAAAAAGTCAATTTGGTAAATGACAGAGGTATTCATATATGTAAGTCGATGCTTGCATGGAAGAAGTTTTCCGATGGAGAAACTCCGCAAAGCAGTGGAATGAAAGGCGATCACCTTGTTGGGAAATACTATGTCGCTTTTGATAAAGCTTACAAAGAAGAGATTGCAAACTTGGTTGCAAACGGCATGGATAAAGAAGAAGCCGAGAAAAATGCACCGATACTTTTGGAAGCTCAAGCAATGTTGAAGCGTTGGGAAGAGAAAGATGCAGAGGTTGTTGATTTGTGGAAACAAATGAATGCTTGGGTTTACGAAGGTTTTGATGAAACTTATAATAAACTTGGAATCGATTTCGATAAGGTTTATTATGAATCCGAAACTTATTTGTTGGGAAAAGATTTGGTAAACAAAGGTCTTGAGAAAGGTGTGCTTTATAGACGTGAAGACGGTTCTGTGTGGATTGATTTGACAAAAGACGGATTGGATGAGAAACTTCTGTTGAGAAAAGACGGTACTTCGGTTTATATGACTCAAGATTTGGGTACGGCATGCTTAAGACACGATGATTTCGGTTCAGAAAGGCTTGTTTATGTTGTGGGGAATGAACAGAACTATCACTTTGCCGTATTGAAATTGGTCTTGGAAAAATTGGGAATGGAATGGGCAAAGGATTTGTATCATCTTTCTTACGGTATGGTGGAATTGCCTAATGGAAAAATGAAATCTCGTGAAGGAACTGTTGTTGATGCAGATGATTTGATAGCTCAGATGATTGAAACAGCCAAGACTCAAACAGAAGAGCATGGTAAGACAGAAGGATTTACTTCAGAGCAAGCTTCCGAACTTTATTCTCAATTGGCGTTAGGTGCATTAAAGTATTTCATTCTAAAGGTTGACCCAAAGAAAAATATGCTTTTTAATCCAGAAGAATCGATTGACTTTAATGGAAACACCGGACCTTTCATACAATATACTCATGCAAGAATTCGTTCAATTATAAGAAAGTCTGAGAACTTTGATAGTATGAAAATGCCGTCATCAGACGAGAAAGTAGAATTCAATTCTAAAGAAAAAGAGGTCTTGAATTGCTTGTTCTCTTTCCCATCAGTTGTAAGGCAGGCAGGAGAAACTTATTCACCATCTTTGATCGCTAATTTTGCTTTCGATTTGGCAAAGAATTTTAATGCGTTCTATCAAGACACTCCGATACTTCGTGAAAACGATGAAACTAAACGAAATATGCGTTTAAGACTTTCGTACTTTACGGGAGCAACTATTAAAACTGCAATGCACTTGTTGGGGATAGATGTTCCAGAACGAATGTAGATAAAAATGGAAAAGCATAATATCAGCACAGAAACACAAAACGAATCTTGTCTTGCTGCTTTGGACGAGGGCGGAAGTGAGTTGCTTGTGTTTAATGATGATTATCATACATTCGATTTTGTGATTGAGTGCCTGCAATCGATATGTCGTTTGAATAAACAGCAGGCCGTAACTTGTACAAACATAATCCACTACAAAGGTTTGTGCGTTGTAAAACATGGAAGCTATGATGCTTTGAAAGTTATGTGCAGAAAATTGATAGAGAAAGGTCTAAATGCAGAAGTAAGATAAAGAATTGAAAAACTAAAAAAAGATATTATGGATTTATTTCTTATTTTTTTAATAATGTTCGGGGGTGTTGCTTTGGTGGTGTTGGAATTGCTTGCAATACCAGGAACAACTATTGCAGGATTATGCGGTGTTGGTTTGTTGGGATATGGAATTTATGAGGTGTTTATTGGTTATGGAGCATTATGGGGAAGTATCGCTATAGTCGTTGCTCTTTCCATTTGTATCGGATTGTTGATTTATTCACTTAGAACGAAGACTTGGAAAAAGTTTTCTTTGAATAAGGAAATCGATTCCAAGGTTAATGTCATAGAAAGCGAAATCAAAGTCGGTGATAGAGGTGTTTCGATAACACGTCTTGCTCCAATGGGAATGGCAGAAATAAACAATGAGCGGATGGAAGTTTATACGGCAACCTCTTATGTTGAACCGAATACTCCTCTTGTTGTGGAAGCAATTGACGGAAACAGAATCAGAGTAAGAGCAACAAATAATTAGATAATCATAAACAAATAAAAAAACGAATTATTATGGGTGGAATGGTTTTTATCAGTGTATTGGCTATCGTATTATTGATAGTGTTTTTCTATTTAGTACCTGTGAATCTGTGGTTTCAATGTGTGTTGAACGGAGTTAGGATATCGCTTATTCAACTCATCTTTATGCGTTGGCGAAAAGTACCTCCGGCAATCATTGTCAATGCAATGATCAATTCAAAGAAAGCAGGACTGAACTTAAGTAGCGATTTGCTTGAAGCACACTATCTTGCAGGCGGTCATGTTCGCAGTGTGGTAAACGCATTGATTTCTGCAGACAAGGCAAACATTGCTTTGGATTTCAATACAGCTACGGCAATTGATTTGGCTGGTAGAGACGTTTTTGATGCTGTGCAAATGTCGGTTAATCCTAAAGTTTTGGACACACCATCTGTTGCAGCAGTCGCAAGTAACGGTATTCAACTGATAGTAAAAGCAAGAGTTACCGTTAGGGCAAACATAAAACAACTTGTCGGAGGTGCCGGTGAAGAAACTGTGTTGGCAAGAGTCGGAGAGGGAATCGTAACTGCGATAGGCTCGGCAAAGAGTCATGCAGATGTTTTGGAAAATCCGGACTCTATTTCTAAGCTTGTTTTGTCAAAGGGTTTGGATACAGGAACTGCATTTGAAATTTTGTCAATCGATATTGCTGATATAGATGTGGGAAAGAACATCGGAGCACAATTGCAAATGGATCAAGCGAATGCAGATAAGAATATAGCACAGGCAAAGGCAGAGGAGCGTCGTGCAATGGCTATTGCGGTTGAGCAAGAGATGAAAGCGAAGGCACAGGAAATGAGAGCCAAGGTGATAGAAGCCGAAGCCGAAGTTCCAATGGCAATGTCGGAAGCGTTCAGAAATGGAAATCTCGGTATAATGGACTATTACAAAATGCAAAATATAAAAGCCGATACCGAAATGAGAGAATCTATCGCAAAGCCTGTTGCAGATAATGTAAAATAGTTAAGTTTTGATTGTTTGATAGGGGATTTGGAGATTCTTAAGATTTTAATCCCTGTTAGCGTATTCAAGTTTAAGAAAATTAAATCTTGAATACGTTTTTTTCTTTCTTTGTTTCGCTGCAACGAATCTTGATTCTAAATTGCTGAAACAAAGAAATTGTAAAAAGAGACTTGAATCTCATTTTTTTTTCGGATATTTGCAGTTTATAATAAGGCTTGAAATGGGTAGAAGACAAAGTTTTTACGGTTATCTTGCAGTGATTTTTTCCATGATTTTTTGGGGAATCAGTTTTGTTTGGACAAAACAACTGCTTGATTCTTCGTTTCCTGTTTTTTTTATCTTGGTTATACGCCTTGCAATCTCGTCTGTGGTTTTGGTTTCGTTCTTTTCACTGACCAACAAGTTGGAAAAGATAAGGCGAAAAGATGCTTTGCTGTTTTTCGTTCTTGGATTTTTTGAACCCTTTTTGTATTTCATAGGGGAGAATTTCAGTATGAAGTTTGTCGATGCGAGTTTTGCTTCGATAATGATAGCGACCCTTCCGGTGGTTAACCCGATAGCTTTATGGATATTTAATGGTGAAAAAATCAAAGGAAATCTTATTGTTGGTGTTGTGCTGTCGGTTGTAGGTATCTGCTTAATGAGTATGGGCGATGGCTTTAGTTTTGTGGTAGATGTGCGAGGGGTGCTATTGCTTCTTTTGGCAGTTTTTGCGGGTTCGGGTTATACTGTTATTCTTTCCCGTTTGATAGATCGTTACAGCCCAATTACGATAACAACATACCAAAATATAATCGGTGCATTTTTGTTTCTGCCTTGCTTTTTGCTCTTTGATTTGCAGGCATTGCCTGCTGTGCAATGGTCAAGCGGTGCAATTGTGTCTTTGATTCTTTTGGCGTTGCTATGTTCTTCGGGTGCATTTATGTTATACGGCTACGGTGCAAAACTGATTTCGGTAATGAAAGTCAGCGTTTTTACAAATGCGATACCTGTTGTAACGATTGTTTTTGCCGTTTTGTTGGGGCAGGAGGTTCTAACATGGAACAAAGTGCTTGGAATATTGATTGTTGTAGGCGGTTTGTTGTTTAGTCAGTTTGTATTTAATAAAAAATGAAATATATGAAAGTCAAGGTAGGTTTGGTTCAGATGAGTTGTGTCAAAGACAAGGAAACGAATATCCAAAAGGCAGAAGCGGAAATACGGAAGGCCGCAAATTCGGGTGCGAATATCGTTTGCTTGCAGGAATTGTTTTCTTCGCTTTATTTTTGCGATGTTGAAGATTATGCCAATTTTGATTTGGCTGAGAAAATTCCCGGAGACACTACTTCGAGATTTGGTAAATTGGCAAAAGAACTCGGAGTTGTGATAGTCGCTTCTTTGTTTGAAAAAAGAGCAGAAGGGTTATATCACAATACAACCGCAGTTATCGATGCAGATGGTGAGTATCTTGGAATGTATCGCAAGATGCATATTCCTGATGACCCTGGATATTATGAGAAGTTCTACTTTACTCCGGGCGATTTGGGATATAAGGTTTTCAAAACTAAATTTGCCACATTAGGAGTTTTGATTTGTTGGGATCAATGGTATCCTGAAGCAAGCCGAATCACATCGCTTATGGGTGCGGACATATTATTCTATCCTACAGCAATAGGTTGGGCTGTTGAACAAGACGAAGAAACAAACAGAGAACAATATGAGGCTTGGCAATGCATACAACGCTCTCATGCAATTGCAAATGGAGTGCATACTGTTTCGGTTAACAGAGTCGGAAGAGAAGGTGATATGTTGTTTTGGGGCGGAAGTTTTGTCTCAAATCCGTTTGGAACGCTTCTTTACAAAGCTTCGCACACCGAAGAAGAGACAACGGTTATCGAATTAGACCTTTCGTTGAGCGATCATTACAGAAAGCATTGGCCGTATTTAAGAGACAGAAGAATAGATTCTTATCAAGGAATCTGCAAACGATTTATTGACGAATAAGATAAAAGATATGAAAACACCAAAGGACTTGGGATTTGTTTTTCCTGCCGAATGGCATAAACATACTTCTACTTGGTTGAGTTATCCTCACAATGAGAATTCTTGGCCCGGTAAAATCGATACCATATTTCCTTATTACAATCAGTTTATTGCGGAACTATCCAAAGGCGAACTTGTAAACATCAATGTGGAAGATGAAACAATGAGGGATAGAGTGGCGGAAGAGTTGATGCAATTGGGAACAGATATGTCCAAAATCAAGTTTCATTTTTTCAGAACGAATGATGCTTGGTGCAGAGACCACGGTCCCGCATTTGTAATAAAGGCCAACCAAAAGGCAATCGTTAATTGGGATTACAATGCTTGGGGAGGAAAATATCCATGCGAATGCGACAACCTTATACCGAAGAAAATAGCAGATGAATTGGGATTGGAGATGTTTCATCCTCATATCGTGATGGAGGGAGGCTCGATTGATGTGAATGGGAAAGGAACTCTGCTCACTACAACTTCATGCCTTTTGAACGAAAACAGAAATCCAATGCTTTCACAAGCCGAAATAGAAGAAAAACTCTGCAGCTACTACAATGTAGACAATGTTATATGGCTTGGAGATGGCATAGAGGGCGACGATACTGACGGACATGTGGATGATATTACGAGATTTGTAAACGAAGATACGGTTGTAACGGTTGTAGAAGAAGATTCAAACGATGCGAACTATGAACCATTGAAAGCAAATTTGGCGTTGCTTAACAAGGCTCGCCTTCAGGACGGAAAGCAACTTAATGTGGTTGAACTGCCTATGCCATCGGCTGTTGTGTGGGATGATATGAGATTACCTGCTTCGTATGCTAATTTCTACATTGCAAATAAGTCTGTGATTGTTCCTACATACCGTTGCGATAATGATGAAAAGGCGTTGTGCATATTGGAAAGCCTTTTCCCTGATAGAAAAGTTGTCGGTATAGATTCCACAGATATTATTTGGGGATTAGGAAGCTTTCATTGCCTTTCTCAACAAGAACCAGAAATATAAAGAAACGTAAAATTAAAATAAAGATATGAAAATGCGAAACTTGATTACGATAATTTCATTCCTTGTTTTGACGCTCGGACTTTCTGCTCAGAATGTTGTCAAACTGAGTGTCAGTGTGAATTATGACTCTATTGCCTCTTTGGATGGCAGTTATTTTGCGGTCAAATCAAACGGAAAGTGGGGTGTTGTTAAGGATAATAAGCAGGTTCTGGCGTGTGAATACGACCATATCGATGCTCTGGGAGATGATGTAATAACTTTTGTTGTCGGAGATAAGGTTGGATTTGCCGATGTCAAAGGGAATGTTTTGCTTACTGCAACTTATCCCTACCATGTGGAAAATCAAACAGAGGAAAAGACGCAATACAATTTGTTTGACAAAGGTGCGTGCGTTGTTTCTGACAATGGAGTGTTGAAATTGATAAATAAGGAAAACCAATCTTTGTTATCGGACGAGCTTACCATTGTTTCAAGAGTAGGAGATGCAGTTATCGTAAAGCAAAACGGCTTATATGGAATGGTGAATTCAAAAGGACAGATAACAGTTTCTCCTCAGTATATTTCGTTAGAAACAATGGTTCCGGGAAAACTTTATGTCTATCAAGTGCATGGAAATAACGGAATGCCTGCTTTTGGTTTGGTTGATGGCAATGGAACGATTAAGACGATTCCTATCTACGAAGAGTTTCGCCCATACAAGACTCAAGATGGTATTTTGGTAAAAGCATACGACTCTATGGGAAAGCAGGGCTTGTTTAACGAAGAAGGGGAAATTGTTATGCAACCTTTATATCAGGTAACAGAGCCGAGCAAGATTAAAGGCTTGTACAATATCACCGACAACTTGAAAAAAGGTGTTATCGGTGCGGATTACAAGGTCAGAGTGAAGCCTGATTATGATGATGTAAGGATTTTTGTTAGAGAAGATACGTTTTTTGTTGCCACTTCGGGATTAAAATCCATTGTATCGAAGAGAGTAACTCAAAAAATCTTTGAAACCGAAGGCTTGATTTTAGATATATTCAAACAATCCGATGGCTCTGTATGTTTTGTTGTTGAACAGGATTTGCTTTACGGCGTTTGCACTCCAGAGGGTAAGTGGTTAATAGAGCCACAATACGATGAGGTATTGGGAATCGTTGCAGGCAAGATGTGTGTTCGCAAAGGAGCTAAATGGGGTGCGATTGATATGAACAATAATGTTGTTGTGGATTTCAAATACGAGAAAGTAAAGCTGTCAAATACAGGAGAAATGATTGCTTTCTTTGATTATAGAAAAGGTTCCAAAATATTAAATTCATCAGGCTCTATAATCGATTTTCCAAAGACTGAAGAACTTTTGGTCTATGGCGATTATGTAGAATACAAAGTAGGAAAGAAAAAAGAAAGATTGTATTCCGATGGCAGAATAATCCCTGCTGTGTTTTTGGCATTGGGAGCAGAGATGAACGGAATTTTGTGTGCAAAGACTGCTAACGGATGGAGTTATTTCGATTCAAAAACATTTGAACCATTAACCGATAAAACCTTTGATGCAGTTGGCGGATTTGTCAATGGAATTGCTTATGCGGCAAAAGGAAACGAGATCTTAGTCTTAAATACCGACTATTCGGTAACACAAAGCTTGCAATTGCCTGCAGGAGTAAATAAATCGCTTGTTGTTTCTTCATTGACACTGTTCGGATATGCGGGAAAAACATACTGTAGCGTTAGAGATGTAAAGACAAATAAAGTAGGAGTAATCACAATAAATAAATAACCAAAAAAATAAACTTGAAATATGAGAAAGATAATAAGAAAAACGCTTTTGATTTTTGCCTTGATGTTAATCTCATCGGGTGTTATGGCTCAGAAATACAAATCGTTTACATTAGATAACGCACCGTTTGATGCCAAAGGCTTATACTATTCGTTGGTTCAAACAGAATTAGTGTTCGATGTAAAAGTTGAAAAGATAACAGAATACAAAGGTTGCTATGCAGACTATTCTTATTTGTTGGGATTGAAGAATATAATAATCAGTGATGGAGTTTATTATCGAATAAAGGATATTAAAATATCTTCAAGATCGATTGCAGACAGCGAGAATACTTATTTTTTGACTTACGATGAAAAAACAGATGTGAAGGTTAGCGAATCGGGTTGCTTGTTGTCGATAGGGGATGTTCAAAATCAGAAATGCGATGATAAATGCGTGCGTTCGCATAAAGGACATAAAGTATCAAAGACTTCGGATGCGGAAAGTATATCTGTGAAATCTACATTCGAACAAAGACTTCTTGCTCAAGGAATGTTAGAATCAATCCCTGATATGACGGCAGAAAAAGCGGTTAAACAGATTGAAAAACTCAGAGAAAGACAAATCGATATTCTTTCGGGCAGTGTTGATGGGACTTATATGAACAATACGGTGGAATATATGTACAAACAATTGGATGCGATGATTGATTCATACGTAGCGATGTTTGTAGGAGAAAGAGTTGTGGAGGAGCTAAATTATTCTTTCACCGTAAGACCAGAAAAACCATTGATTGTAGAACAAGATTTGCTTGTAGGAATCTTTAAGTTCTCTGCTCAAGAGGGAGTTAAACCTCTTTCTTACACGGGAGATATGCCGACAATCGTTGCCAACCTTCACAGTTTGAATACAACAAAAGAGTATTCGAAATTGGAATCTCAAAAGAGCAAAGACGAGAAGTTGCAAAACAAGATTGCCAAAAAAGGAGTCGGAGTTTATTACAGAATACCTGAGAAAGTCCAAGTTTCGATTGCAAACGGAGAAAGCATATTCAGCAAAACTGTGGACATCTCTCAGTTCGGTCAAATCACTTATACGGCAGACAGCCCTTCGAGAATAGTTTTCGATTCGAAGACAGGTGGATTGAAATACGTAGGAAAATAAATCTGCAAAGAGAAATAAAATCACTGAAACAAATCACTGCGAGTCGTGTCTCAAACCTTAGATGCGACTCGCTTTGCTTTTTCTCGTATCGAAACAAAGATTCAAGAAAATGTTTCTTTGTTTCGTTTCGCTCAAATCAAGATTCGTTTTACTGATTCTTTACTTTGGATACAGGCTGTAAACCTTTGCCTTTTTGTAACGCCATTTTGATTTTGTCAATTGTCGATAGCAACAGACAAGGTAAAGAAAAACGAGCGTTTGAACTTAAATTGTCAAACGCTCGTTTTGTTTTAGATTCGTTTTCTACAGTTTGCAGATATGTTTTTCTAAATCTTATTCGTATAAAAACTCGCCATACGGACTCTTAACCAAGACTTGTTTCTTGTCGTTCTGCTCTACGCGTCCGATGATTTGAGCATCGATGTTGAAACTCTTGCTGATCGCTATCACATCTTCTGCAGTCTTTTCATCAGTATAAACTTCCATTCTGTGGCCCATGTTAAATACTTTGTACATCTCTTGCCATTCTGTTTTCGATTGCTGTTGTATCATCTCAAACAAAGGAGGTATAGGGAACAAATTGTCTTTTACAACTTTCAAACCATCGTTTAGGAAATGTAATACCTTGGTTTGAGCACCTCCGCTGCAGTGTACCAATCCGTCAATTTTGCTTCTGTGATGTTTTAATACCTCTGCAATTACAGGAGCGTAAGTTCTTGTTGGAGAAAGCACCATCTTACCTGCTGTAACTCCTTCAACTGTTGTTGCGGATGTTAAATCCAATCCTCCGCAATAAACGACTTCTTTTGGCAAAGCATTGTCATAACTTTCCGGATATTTGTTTGCAAGGCTTGAATTAAAGACATCATGTCTTGCAGACGTCAATCCATTGCTTCCCATTCCGCCATTGTATTCGCTTTCGTAAGTTGCCTGTCCGAAAGATGCCAATCCGACAACAACATCTCCTGCTTTGATTCTGTCGTTTGAGATTACATCCTTGCGATTCATTCTTGCAGTAACCGTACTATCGACAATAATCGTACGAACCAAGTCGCCGACATCCGCAGTTTCACCTCCGGTTGAACGAATGCCTATTCCTAAAGAACGCATCTGTTCAAGAAATTCTTCCGTTCCGTTTATGATTTTTGAAATCACCTCTCCGGGAATCAGATTCTTGTTTCTGCCGATTGTAGAACTTAAAAGAATATTATCGGTTGCTCCAACGCAGATAAGGTCATCAATATTCATCACGATAGAGTCAATAGCTATGCCTTTCCATACAGACATGTCTCCCGTCTCTTTCCAATACATATAAGCCAATGAGCTTTTCGTTCCCGCACCATCGGCATGCATAACAATACAATGCTCATCGCTTCCTGTCAAAGTATCGGCAACGATTTTGCAAAAAGCTTTCGGATACAATCCTTTGTCGATATTCTTTATTGCATTGTGCACATCTTCTTTCGAAGCACTGACTCCTCTTAGGTTATATTTCTCTTCTTTCATCTGTATCTTGATTATGTTTTTCTATTTCTTTGTTTTAATTTTTTGTTTCTTTGATTTGCTAAAATAAATCTTTGTTTTAATTCTCTGAAATAAAGAAACGTTTTTTACTGTTTTTTGAAGTAGGGAAGAGCCTTTTGAACATCCTCATCCACAAGCAGGAACAAAGGATAGAAATACTCATCTCCGTATAGGTTTTGTGCGATGTAGGACTTCATAAGTTGCTTTATCTCGCTTGACTCTGCATCGGATAGGTTCTCTTTCTCGACTTTTTGCTCTGTTGCAAAGGATAGCATTTCTTGCAAAAGGTTTTCGCTTACCGAAAATCTGTTCAAAAAGTCTGATCCGTCTTTGTATTGCTTGAAAGCTTTACGATTGCGGTCTATATGGTCGAAACAGAATTTGTATATCAAGCCTTTTTTGAGTAAAGTCGAATAGTAATCGCTCTTTTTGTAAACATAATACGGCAATTCCACATCCGGTTCTATTCCTCCGCCGCCATAGACAACTCTTCCTTTCTTTGTCTTGTATTTTAGCGAGTCTGCGTGAGATATTGTATCGGTATGCTTTTCCATATTGGCATATCGCTCGATGAAATCCGTATAATACTTTTCAGGATCGCCTGATATGTATGGTCGTTGTATACATCTGCCACTCGGAGTGTAGTAACGAGAAACAGTTAGCCTTAAAGCTGAGCCATCAGGTAGGGTTTTCTGCTCTTGAACCAAGCCTTTTCCGAATGTTCTTCTGCCGATTATCATCCCTCTGTCATTGTCTTGCAAGGCTCCTGCAACGATTTCAGAAGCCGAAGCGGCAATCTCATCAATCAAAACTATGATTTTACCCTCTTCAAATACGCCTTCGGAAGTTGCAAAATAGTCATTTCGTCCTCTGTATCTTCCGTTGGTAAAAACAATCAGCTCATCTTTTGCAAGGAATTCGTCGGCTATCTTCACCGCTTGGTCCAAATAACCGCCTCCATTGCCACGCAAATCGAACAAAAGTTGTTTTGCTCCTTGCTTTTTCAACTTCACAAGAGCCGAATGCACTTCCTCATAAGAATTTGCACTGAATTGAGAAAGCTTTATGTAGGCTGTATTTTCGCTTATCAAGCCTGCGTAATCCACACTGTGAATCGGAATGGCTGCTCTGGTCAAAGAGAAACTTATAGGCTTGTCTATACCCGAACGTTTCACAGATACAGAAACTTTTGTCCCGCTCTTGCCTCTCAGTAACTTGAAAACCTTTTCGTTGGTTATTTCTTTGCCGGTAACGTTCTTGTCATTGACTTTTATGATTCGGTCTCCCGCCATAATCCCTGCCTTTTGTGATGGTCCGGGATTTATGGTTTGCATAACTACAATCGTGTCTTCAATTATTCTGAACTGAATACCGATGCCGTCAAAGTTGCCTTGAAGAGCCTCATTCTCCTTTTTGATTTCCTCAGCCGTCATATAAACCGAATGAGGGTCTAAATCGGCAAGAAAACTCCTAATTGCAACATCTTCTAACGAATCAATATCGACCTTATCCACATATTGAGCATCGATTAACGAAAGAACATACTCCATTTTCCCTCCTTTGAGGACAGAATTGCCGCTTCCACCCGAAGGAATAAGGAAATATCCGATAATCACTCCCAATATTACGGAAACAGATATTATAAACGGAGTTCTCGCTCTGCTATTCATTTACTCGATCCCTTTATTTTGTTATCCAATCTTGCACTTGCTCGAGTTTCAATGCAGGAATGTCAAGTTTGTTTTTCTTTCTTAAACCATTCAAATCATTAAACAGTTTATTTGGATTGGCATTTTTAAGGTCTTCAATCTTGTTTATACCGCTTTTTCTTACCATTGCAATCCATTCCTGTGGCACTCCGCATTCCATGAATTGCTCATCGGTTGCAACGACTGCTTTTTTCTCTGGCTTCATCTGAGGGAACAACAAAACGTCTTGTATAGAAACATTTCCTGTCATCAACATGCACAAACGGTCAATTCCTATTCCCATTCCAGAAGTCGGCGGCATACCATATTCCAACGCCCTTACAAAATCGTAATCTATGTACATGGCTTCATCGTCTCCTCTTTCCTGCAACTTGACTTGGTCTTGGAATCTTTCCAATTGGTCGATTGGGTCATTCAATTCAGAATACGCATTTGCCAATTCTTTACCATTTACGAACAATTCAAATCTTTCGGTCAATCCCTCTATGCTTCTGTGTTTCTTTGTCAAAGGAGACATTTCTTTTGGATAGTCGTAGATAAATGTCGGTTGAATATAGTGATGTTCACACTTGGCTCCGAAAATCTCATCTATCAATTTGCCCTTACCCATTGTTTCATCGACTTCGATTTCCATTGCTTTACATGCATCGAAAAGCTGTTTCTCATCCATGTTGTAAATATCGTAGCCAGTGTATTGAAGAATTGAATCTCTCATCGTTACTCTTGCAAAAGGACGTTTGAAATCCACTTCCTTGTCTCCTATATTCACCTTGGTAGTATCATGAAGTGCAAGAGCAACTCTTTCTATCATTTCTTCGGTAAAGTCCATCATCCAATTGTAATCCTTATACGCCACATAGATTTCCATACATGTGAACTCAGGATTGTGAGTGCGGTCCATACCTTCGTTTCTGAAATTACGAGAAAACTCATACACACCGTCAAATCCTCCAACTATCAATCTTTTTAGGTAGAGTTCGTTGGCAATTCTTAGATATAGCGGAATGTTTAGCGTGTTGTGATGTGTTATAAACGGTCTTGCGGCTGCTCCTCCCGGGATTGATTGCAATACAGGCGTTTCTACTTCGATGTATCCTTGCTCATTGAAGAAGTTTCTCATCGTATTGATGATTTTTGTCCTCTTTACAAAGGTATCTTTCACAGATGGATTGACAATCAAATCCAAATATCTTTGACGGTATCTTTGTTCGGTATCGGTGAAAGCGTCATACACTTTGCCGTCTTTTTCTTTCACGACCGGTAAAGGCTTGACTGATTTACACAATATATTGATTTCTTTTACGTGTATCGAAATTTCACCCATCTGAGTTACGAAAACGAATCCTTTAACTCCTATAATGTCGCCAATGTCTAATAGTTTCTTGAAAACGGTATTGTACATCGTTTTATCTTCTCCTTGGCAAATATCATCTCTCTTAATGTACAACTGAATTTTTCCATAACTATCTTGCAATTCTGCAAAGGATGCGGCTCCCATTATGCGACGCGACATTATTCTTCCCGCAATCGACACTTCTTGAAACAAAGTATTGTCTTTCGGAAACTGCTCTAAAATTTCATTGGTCTTGGCATTGACCGGATATAAAGCCGCAGGATATGGTTCGATTCCCAATTGTCTCAACTGCTCTGCAGCTTGTCTTCTGAATATTTCTTGTTCGCTTAATTCGTTTATCATATCGCTTCTATGTTATTTCAAACTGCAAATTTAATGATTTATTTGCAAACTTCACCTATTGAGAACACTTTTATGATTTATCTCTTTAATGTTTTGTGTATTCGAATCGATTTTTTGCCTGCCCGATTTGCCAGTAAAGAACACAAAATCATCAGTATCTTTTTATGCATTGCAGAATATATCTGATTATCAAACAAATCTGTTTCTTGATTCTGATTTACTGAATCTTGAATCCATTTTTTTTCTTTCTTTGTTTTAATTTACTGAATCTTTGTTTTAATTTTCGGGTATTTGAATTCAAGAAACGCAGACTGAAAACAGATGTGTTTTTATCGCGTTTTGAACACGATTTCGCAGGATAGAAATATGTATTTGCAGGTGCTTTTGAACAACAATTTTACTTCGATAAGCGTTTTTTTGCTTTCCGACTGCTGTTTATTGGTGGAAATGTAGTAATTTTACAAACTCATTTTCGAATTTAACGAATTAAAGTATTTTTATCGATATGACTGATTTTCAAAAGAGATTACAGGTTTTTGTTTCGGAGTTTGAGACTGCCGGAAATAAGGTGTGTTTTAGTCAGGAAGTATCTCAACTTGATGTTGATGTGCTTATGGGTAAGCTAAGAAGGATGTATGATTTTCTTCTTTCGACCGATTTGAGCAAAACAGAATCGACAATAATCGAAACCAAGGTTGCAGAAAATGTTTGTAAACAAGAGCCGATTGTTGAACACCCTAAGGTGGTTGAAACTGAAATGGAAGTAGAACAACCTCAAATCAAAGTAAGCAAAACTGAGGTTGAAAAGGTTGTGGAAAAAGAACCGGAAACTGTAATCGAGCAGCCGATAGTCAAAGAAAAGGTTGAGGGAGTGCATATTGTAGAGCCTGTAATTGTTGTTGAAGAACCAGTCGTTGCACAAAGCGTTGTCGCAGAGCAAAGCGTCGCACAGCCCGTTCAAGAGCCAATTGTGGAACAACAAACGCAAGAAGTAGAGCCTATCGTTATTCAAGTTGAACAAGAACCTCTTGAAAAGGAAACTCCGAAGTCTGCACAGTCTTCTGTTTTAAGCTATTTACACAACAACATAATGAAAGAGGGTGAAGAGAAACCCAAAGTTGTAAACTCGACACTTGATTTGTTCTCCGAAAAACCAACATCTATTGCGGAGCGTTTCGAGAATCGTAATCGTAGCGATTTGAGAACGGCTATCGGAGTGAGTGAAAAATTCTTGTTCATAAACGACTTGTTCTCAGGAAACTTGAAAGAATACACCGATTTTATCAATAAACTTAATGATATCACAACATGGGATATGTCAAAGTTGGTGATAGAAGATATGAAACAAAAGAAAAAATGGGTAAGTTCTTCTTTGGCTTACAGCACTTTGGAAGATTTAATTCACAAACGTTTTATGAAATAATCCGATGAAAGGAGTATTCATTTTTTCTGCACCTTCGGGTAGTGGAAAGACAACTATTTTGAAGCAGATTTTTGAGAGGTTTCCAAATCTTTTCGGTTTCTCCGTATCGGCAACAAATCGCTCGGCAAGAGAAGGCGAGGTTGATGGGCGTGATTACTACTTTCTTTCCGATAATCAGATGAAAGAGAAAATCGAAAACGGAGATTTTTTGGAATGGGAGCAAGTTTACGAAGGACGATACTATGGAACGTTAAAATCGGAGTTGAATAGAATTTGGTCAGAAGGCAAAGTGGTTGTGTTTGACGTTGATGTGAAAGGCGGAATCAATATTAAAAATATGTTGAAAGATGAAGCATTCGCCATTTTTATAATGCCACCGAGTGTGGAAGAACTAAGAAAACGATTGGAGGCAAGGAATACAGAAACCGCTGAAAGTTTGCAACAACGATTGGCAAGAGCGGAAATGGAGATCAGCATGAGTGATAATTTTGATACAGTCATACTGAACGATGATTTGACACTTGCTGTTAATGAAGTCGAGAAATGTATTGGCGAACAGTTGAGAAAGTGGGAAATTCTAAAATAACAAAACTACCGATTGCGATGAAGAGTAATTATTTATGTCTTATAGAACTATTGAACTTTGACAAGAACGTTTCTGCTTTTGGAAACGATATGCTACAAATAACGATCAATAAAATATCTAAGGATTTGGCTGCAACACTTGCAGAATCTGAGCAAGAGGTATCTTGTTGTATTTTCGGGGATTCTATCTTGATTCAAACCGATTCGGATTCAGACGAAGACCTCTCTAAACTTGTAGGAGTGCTTTCTGCATATAATAAACAGGCTTTGATGTTTGGTTATCCTCATAAGGGAATTGTACTAAAACAAACAAGCGTTGCACCTTTATGTGAAGCAGTAGAAACATATAATTCTAAGGCATTATTTGATGCAAAAGCGGTGTTGAATGAACAAAACTTTGCAGGAATTGTGATTAACAGCGATTTGTATTGCGAAAAGCAACACATTTTCGAATCATTTGCCGAATCATTTGAGCAATACGCAGTTTTTAAGATACAAAAAGCGAAATTGACCGACGTGGCTTTGAATGGAGTAAAGAAGAGTGTGGAAAGTAATTTTGCAAAGATTGGAATAGATGCTTTTTCTTCTCGTCGTGAAATTCTGAATTTTGTTTTGCGTTTTATAGAAAAAGGAAATAAATAACAGTATCTATGGAAAACAAGTCAGGATACCATGTAGAGGTTGCATCTTGTCAACGATACCATAAAGGAGAGTTTATTTGTGGAGATGCATTCTTGTCTCAACGATTGAAAGAAGAGAATAGGACAATTGCAGTCTTGGCTGACGGTATGGGACATGGTGTTAAAGCAAACGTACTTGCTACTCTGACTTCCACAATGGCGATAAAATTTGCACAAGAACATAAAGACGCAAAAACAATTGCAGAAATAATAATGCAAACTTTGCCTATATGCAGTGAACGTAAGACAAGCTATGCAACTTTTACGATTGTAGATGTTGCAGATAGTGAAGTGAGCATTTTGGAATACGACAATCCGCTTTGTCTTATTATGAGAGGTGGCAATGTTTTTGAACCGCAATGGCAATGTCTTTTACTCGATGGTGTGGATACAGAGGGAAGAAGTCGCGAAATAATGACTTGCAGTTTTGTTCCGATGAAAGAGGATAGGATTATTTTTATTTCCGATGGTGTTACGCAGTCCGGAATGGGTAATGACGATATGCTCTTGGGTTGGGGTAGAGATGCTTATGTTGATTTTGTGAGAGACACTATCCGAAACGAAAGATATATCTCTGCAAACAAGTTAGCACAAAGAGTTGTCAATAAAGCATATTCTAACGATAGATTTTCCTCGAAAGATGATACGAGTTGCGGGGTTATTTATTTTAGAACGCCTCGTAAATTGATGATTGCAACAGGCCCTCCTTACGATAAAAGCAAGGATGAGGAATATGTGAACAAGCTAATGACCTTTGACGGAGTAAAAATTGTATCAGGTGCAACCACAGCCGAGATCTTTTCTAAGCATTTGGGCGTTGAAATCGAAGATGACTATGAAAATCTTGATCCAACTTTGCCTCCTATGAGCAGAATGCAGGGAATAGATTTGGTTACCGAAGGAGTATTGACGCTAAACAAAGTAATAAGTATTTTATCGAGTAATAATGCTTCGTCAATCAATTTTGGAAACGGACCAGCCGACAAAATAGCTGAGAAACTTATGGAAAGCGATGAGATAAACTTTGTTGTAGGAACCAAAATCAATCAAGCACATCATGATCCTTCGCTTCCGATAGAGATAGAAATAAGAAAGAGTTTGGTCAAACGGATGGTCGAACTGTTGGAAAACAAATATATGAAAGACGTAAGCGTGGAATATTTGTAGCGAAACAAAATAGGAGTAAATAACGTAAGAGAATAAGAATAACGAATTTATAAAACAGTAAATCGAAATAAATTATGATAAAGAGATTTTTTCTAATGATTTGTGCAGTTGCTTTTTGCGGAATCGTATCTGCACAAACCTATATCAGAGATGCAGAACAAGGCGATGCCAATGCTCAATATCGTTTGGGAAAAATGTATGAACGAGCAGATAGAATGCCGAAAGATGTAAGTAAAGCTTTGTATTGGTATGGTAAAGCCGCAGAACAGAATCATCCTAAAGCGATTATGGCGTTGGCTGAAATGTATTATTATGGTGTTGATGTAAAACAAAATATGCACTTGGCATTTAAGTATTTCAATCTTGCGGCTCAACACAATAATATGGAGGCAGTTTATTGTCTTGGTGAGATGCATGAACAAGGAGTAGGTACTGCGAAAAATTTAGTTAGAGCTTTGGAGTATTTCAAAAAAGCGGCAGATGAAGGAAACCTTGCAAAGGCTCAATTTAAGTTGGGAAAGATGTATTACTATGGGCAAGGAACAAATAAAGACATTAAACAATGTTTGAAATACATACATGCGGCATTTGACAATGGCTATCCTACGGCTAAGGAATTTTGGAACGAAAATCAATTGTGGAAATATGAACAATAATATCAAAAAACTAACGACATTCTTTTTTGCTTTGCTTGTCTGCCTTAGCGGATTCGGGCAGAATTTACTTTTGAAGGCTAAAAGCGGAAGTGCTGATGCTCAGTACGAATTGGCAACACAATATTATAAAGGCATAGGACAATTGCAGAATTACAATACTGCGTTTGTTTGGTACAAGAGAGCAGCTGAAAAGAACCACTTAGCATCATGCTATGCTTTGGGACAGATGTATGAAAAAGGCTTGGGATGTACACAAAATGAGCGTTTGGCATTTTCGTACTATATGCAAGCGGCAGAAAGAGGGCATTTTGATGCTCAGTTGAGGGTTGCACAGATGTTTGATGAAGGAATAGGCGTTGTGGATAACCCTGCAAGGGCTTATCTTTGGTATAGAATTTGTGCAGATAGGGATGAGGTTTACGCATGCAGAAGAATAGGCGACTTTTATTTGTATGGAATCGTTGTCGGTCAAGATTTGATTGAAGCTAAACATTGGTACGAAAAAGCTGTTGAGCAAAACGATGTTGATGCAATGCAGAAATTGGCGTACATATATGTATTAGGAGAAAGCGTAGCACCGAATTACGAGAAAGCATCTAAACTTTCGGATGAACCTTTGAAAATGAATATGCCTATTGCTCAATATGTGAAAGCCTATTTAATGGAAAACGGATTCTATGAAAAGAAGAATTTGAATAAAGCACTGGAACTCTATACAAAATCTGCTCATCAAGGCTTCGAACCAGCAAAAGAACCTGTTGCTTTGGCGAGATATGACAAGGACAAACAAATTGATAGCTTATTATCTTTGAAAACAATCAAACGAGCCGAGACTAACTACATCTTGGGCATGGAATACATTGCCGGAAATTTGGTCAAGAAAAACGTAAAAAAAGGATTAAACTATCTTACCACTGCATCTTCGCAAGGGTATGCCGAAGCATATCTCGAACTTGGCTTATTGTACAAAGAAGGCAAAGTTGTAAAGAAAAATATTCGCAAAGCGAACAATTATTTCAACGATGCTGTTATTCTAGGTTGTAAAGAAGCAGAACGGTATCTGCCTGAAAACAAAAAGAAACAATAAAGTAGTATATATAAACGCAAACGTATTATGAGCAAATTGGATGTTAATGCTTGCAGTAATGCAGATAATTGGATAAACGGTCATATAGATGAAACGATAAAAAAAGAGATAACCGCTTTACGAGAGAATAATCCCGAGGAATTTAATGATGCCTTTTATAGAACTTTGGAATTTGGAACAGGAGGTTTGAGAGGTATTATGGGATTGGGAACAAACAGAATGAATTTCTTTACAGTATCAATGACAACACAAGGGTTCTGTAATTATATTCGAAAAAATAAACCGACCGATCAAATACGTTGTGTTATATCTCATGACAGCCGTAACAATAGTCGTGATTTTGCCAAAACGACAGCAAGAGTAATGGCTGCAAATGGCTTTGAGGTATTTTTGTTTGAGGATTTAAGACCTACTCCGGAGTTGTCTTTTGCAGTCAGAGAATTGAAAGCAGATGCAGGGGTAATGATTACCGCTTCTCACAACCCGAAAGAATACAACGGATACAAAGCTTATTGGAATGACGGAGCTCAATTAACTACTCCACATGATGAATTGGTGATTGAAGAAGTAAACAAAATAACAGACATTTCTTTGGTTAAAACTCAGCAAGACGATTCAAATATAACGATAATAGGAAACGAAATAGACAATATTTATATCGAACGTGTCAAGTCTTTGTCTTTGGATAACGGATACATAGCAAAGCATAAGGAACTGAAGATTGTTTATACTCCATTGCACGGAACGGGAATCAGTATCATACCACAGGCTTTGAAAGTTTATGGTTTTGAAAATGTTTCAATTGTTGCACCTCAAGCAATACCTGATGGAAATTTCCCAACATGCGTTTCTCCGAATCCGGAAGAACCTTCAGCATTAGAATTGGGCTTAAAACAAGCTCAAAGTGAAGATGCGGACATTTTATTGGCTACAGACCCCGATGCGGATAGAGAGGCAATCGCCGTAAAAAAGAAAAACGGAGAATGGGTGCTGTTAAATGGTAATCAAACTGCAACATTGTTCTCCTATTATTTGCTTAAACGTTGGAGCGAAGAAGGAAAATTGAACGGAAAACAATATATAATAAAGACGATTGTTACAACCGAAATGATTACAAAGGTTGCAGAGAAGTTTAATGTTGATTGTTTTGACACTTTGACAGGATTCAAACACATTGCAGCAAAGATTCGGGAGTTAGAAGGAAAGAAAGAATTTATTGGAGGAGGGGAAGAGAGTTTCGGATTCTTGATTGGTGATTTTGTAAGAGATAAAGATGCTGTTTCAGGTTGCTGTATATTGGCAGAAATGGCAGCATACGCTGCAGAAAACGGCGAGACGTTATACGATATGCTTTTGAATTTATATACTGAATTTGGATTCTATCAAGAGAAACAAGTGTCTGTTGTAAAGAAAGGCAAATCAGGAGCAGAAGAAATTGCCAAGATGATGAATGATTTCAGAAATGCACCTCCGCAAACGATAGATGGAGTGGCTGTTACACAGATAATCGATTATTTGAAACCAGAAATCACAGGATTACCGAAAAGCAATGTGTTGCAATATTTTTTGAGTGATGGCAGTAAAGTTTCGGTTCGACCTTCGGGAACTGAGCCGAAAATCAAATTTTACTTCTCTATATGTTCACACATGGAGAATGTGGATTTGATTGAACAAAGACAAGAAGAGGCACTTCAAAAAATCGATAGAATTAAACAAGAATTGGGGTTGAATTAATAAAAAAAAGACCTTGTTTTTCCTGAGAACTATTTTTTAATTTGTTTTATAAAATGCTATTTTTCAAAGATTAAAATCAAGAAATAGCAAAAAACTTGAAAAAAGTTTGGTCATAAAAAAAAATCGTTGTAAATTTGCACTCGCAAAAAGGTTGGTGTCATAGCTCAGTTGGTAGAGCAAAGGACTGAAAATCCTTGTGTCCCCGGTTCGATTCCTGGTGACACCACAAAGAAAAGGCGATAAGTTTTCGAGCTTCTGAGTTTACTAAATTCAGAGGCTCGTTTTTTATACCCAATTGACACATTTGGTTTTCAAATGTTTTTGATTGCTTTTCCCAAACAAAGTTTCGGCAATTCTCTTTTCAAGAAACAATCTACTCAAATCAAGATTCGTTTGAGCGAAATCAAGAAAGAAAAAAACGATTCTTTGTTTTAGAAAAAGAAAACAGCCATTCGTTATTTTGAATGGCTGTTTCGATTATTGTATGTTTGAATTAAAGAAATAATAACAGTTGAATGTTATATCCTCTCCAACGATAGTTCGATGTATTTGAATAGTTAAACATTCCGAATGTGTATCCTGCTCCAATTTCAAAGCGTTTGTTGAAGTCGTATCCGATTCCAAGACGAAAACCTAAGTCTGTACGGCTGTTGTTTTCAAACATATTGTACTCTGTTTCTTTGTTGAAATTGGGTGATTTGGGATCTAAGTCGGTGTGATGTTGCGTTCCTGCAATTCCGTAGTTGTAAAAAGGTGTAAGACTTAAAAAAAAGCCTCTCTGTAATCTGTCATCGCCAAATTTGAATAACAATCCAGCTTCAAATTCCAAAAACATGGCAGATACGTCTAATCGATATCCTTTTTCGATTTCATATTTGAACCCTTTTTGAATAAAGTTCAGACTCGGTTGAAAGAAGATATTGTAAACCAAACGCTTTTCTCCGACAAGCCCAACTCTGTATCCGAGTTTTGCATCGCCACCTCGTTCGATTGAAAGATAATCGTAGCTGCCTCCTGCCTTGATTCCGTATCGCCAAGGCTCTTTACTGCTTTTTACTGCTTTTTGTTGCGGATATTGAGCATTGACATAGGAAAACAAAATCAATGCACAACATAGTGATATAAGTTTTTTCATTATTTTGATCTGCTTTCTAATTGATGAATAACCTTTAATAAACTATCTCCAGAGCCGATTCTATATCCCTCTGACAAGAATACGATCTCTCCCTCTTTGGTAATGAAGCACAAAAGCGGATAATTGTTTGCGAAATCAAAGTTTGTGGCTTTTACGGTGGCTTTTTGCATTTTTTTATCTGCATCGTGTGCGAACAAACTTTGGTTAGGAAGGTTAGGATACAGTTTTTCAATGGATTGATTTGGTAGTTTAGTCATAACAAAAGCTATTCCACCGCCCCATTTTTCCATCTCGCTTTTCACCAAAGGCATATCTGCCATAAGGTGTCTTACAGGTTCTGAATACGGATCAACGATTGCCAATACTAAACCCTTTCCTTGTGAAAGGTCTTTCAAACTTTTCTTTTTCCCATCGATGAGTTGTATTTTCTTATCCATGTCCAAAGTTCCCAAAGTGCTTAGTTTGCCGTCTATTTCCTCCATTTCAATCTCTATTTTGGTTTCCGCACCTGCTGTAACAAAGAAATATTGCTCGATTACATATATATTACCTGCTGCATCTCTGTTTCCGCTCATCAATCTGTAATATCCTGCAGGGATTTCCAAGGTTTCTGGGAATTTTGCAAACTTTGGATCGTATTCAAAGTCCAATGTCATAAATTCATCGTTGACTAATCTTTGCAGAGTGAAGTGAATGTAGTATTCTGGCTTTATTTTGTTTTTGGCAGAGTTGGTTACAGTCAATCGGCCCAAAGGTTCATCGGTTGCAATTTCGAATTGAGGATATTTCCAATCTTCGTTTGCCGAAAGTTTGTATTGTGCTCTTCCTTCAGCCCATTCATATCTTGCCGCAATACCAAAACTTCTTGCAATGGCGACAAAAAGAATTTCTCTCGATAGTTTATCGCATTGTCCGATTCGAAGGATTCCTTCAGGGGACATTTGAACGCCGTAATAATTTTCCACAGTGTTTAACTTAATGTTTTGATTTATCCAATCGGCTATTTGTTGCGGATTTTCGATAAATGAGTTCGCTTGGTCGGCAAAGTGTTTTTGTAAAAATTCTCTGTAGTTGGTTATCTTCTCCAATTGAATGCGTGGATTGAGAACAAATTCTTTCAATGCTTCTTCTTTTGCGGGATAGTTCTTATAGGCTTTCAAATGACTCAAAACCACTTCTGCACGAATATCTCTTAAGTCTTTTTCGTACAAAAGCCCTAAAATAGCAATTGCATTTTCGTCTTGTGAGGCTAAAACCTTTTCTATTTCTTTGTAATTGCCCCACGATTCGTTGATATACTTAGTGGCCTTGATTGCATCTTCTTTTGAGTATTTTAATTCTTTGATTCGTTTTTCTGAAACTTGATTTCGTAAATTTGTTTCTTGATTTCGTGGAAACGTTTTCAAATAAGATTCTCTCAAAGAGTCTTCGTATGCTAATCTTACCGCATTCGCTGCTTTCTTTTCCTCGGAAACAACTCTTATCGGTTTAGGAGTAGGGGGACAGAGTTTGAATTTCTTAGTTTGCCATGTTTTTTTTGTCGGATTGATTGTGAGAGTCATGTTTTTAACCTCTGCTTTTGCCAATGCCGATGCAGTTTTCCCATCTTTCTTTGCCCAAATCATCAAATCGCCATAGCCTGTTTCCAATGTTGCAACGCCGTTTTTGTCGGTGTACATCTTTGCAAGAGGATAATATTCGGCGTAGTTGTACAAACCAAACGACACTTGTGCATTCTCAACTGCATTTCCCTTGCTGTCAATCACCTTTATTTCCAAACGTTTTGTATCAGTGTAGTTTGATAACAAGTTTATTTTGCTGTATAAGTCGCTTTCGAAATTCTTTTGTTCCTTTCCGTTGTATTTCCCAAAGACAGTAGTGTGAACCATCATTGCTCTTTTTACAGGAGCATCAAACCATGCTATATCAAGTTCTGGTTCTGGTTCGCAGGCTCCAAGATAGTGCCAAACGCCATCAATCCACACTTCAACCCATGCGTGATTGTCATCTGTGTGTGCCCAACGTGGTGTGTAGCATTGGCGAGCCGGTAAACCTACTGCTCGAAGTGCGGTTACCGTAAAGGTGCTTTCTTCTCCGCAACGCCCCCATGATGTGCGTATTGTTGCCAATGGAGATGATGTTCTGCCGTCTGAAGCCTTGTAATTTACCTTTTCATGGCACCAATGATTGACTTCCAATGCAGCATTGTACATATCCATACCCTTGATTCTGTCTTTGAGTGTTTCGAATATGTACATCCTCGCCGTATCCAAGTTTTCATTATTCACTCTGTAAACAAGAACAAAATGTTTGAAGATATCTTCCGGAATTTTCTTACCCCAAGAGAATGTTTCTCTTGCTTTGATGGCATATCTTACCTGATTGAGAAAAAAAACTCCGTCATAATCTGCCAAATCGTTCAAAGGCATATATTCATATAAAAATTGCAAATATTGCTTTTCTTGATTGGTTGCGGCTTTTTCAAATATCGCTTGATTGTTTCTTGGATTCTGTGCACTCAAATGGCAGAAGCCAAACATCAAAACAAAACTTAAAACAAAAATCTTTTTCATTTTCTTTTTTCTTTCTTTTATTTACCTAATATTTTGTTGTATTCGTTTTTGTCTTTCAAAATTTCGATTGCTCGTTTCACTTCCTTGTCATGTTTTAATGAAGCCTCAATGCTGCCTTTCTGGTAATAATATCGCTTGATTATCTCATCTAAAAGCAGAAGCTTGATTTCATCCTTGAATTTGTAGATGTCGTTTTTCTTGTCTTCAATAATCCGTTGTTTCAAATCTTTAATCTGACTGAGCGTTGCAGAATCTATTTGTTCTTTTTGTGCATTCTCAATCAGTGCATTGATGGTTTTTTCGCTTGAAGTTACATATTGATAATCCTTGTCTTTTAAGAAATGTATAAAGTCTTCGTAAATATCATCCGTTATTTCAAATTCTGATGCTGGGAGTATGCTTTGGTGTTCTTTTACAAACTTGTTGGCGTAGTTAAAACAGTGAAAATTGCCTGCCAACGAGATTGCTATGTTTGAAGGCGTGTATGGTTCGAGTAGAATGTCGGGTTCGATTCCGGAACCCGCATATACCGTTCTACCATTCTTTGTTTTGTAGGCCGTTTTCAAAGAATCAGGAACTTTTTCTGCAAATCCGCTCTCGTTTCTGTGTGAATAATCGATGGCTTGTATGCAACGACCGCTTGGAATGTAGTATTTAGATTCAGTAACCTTCATCTGAGAGTTATACACCAAAGGAATAATCGTTTGAACCAAGCCTTTGCCAAATGAACGTTGGCCGATTACAACCGCTCGATCAAGATCTTGCAAACTGCCTGCAACAATTTCAGATGCCGAGGCCGAATATGGATTTATCAAAACCACAATAGGTACGTTCGGAGCTGCAGCTTTTTTTGTTGTTTTGTAAGTTGCATTTTTTTCGATGTGCTTTGTCTTTTTGCTAACTACAACATTGTCTTTTTCAACAAAAAGATTGACGATATTTACTGCTTCATTGAGCAATCCGCCTCCGTTATCCCTCAAATCCAAAACTAAATATTTTGCTCCTTGTGCTTCGAGTTTTTTGTATGCTTGCAAGACATGCAGCCCTGCATCTTTGGTAAATTCTGTCAACTTTATATATCCGATGTTTGTATCTATCATTCCAGAATAGGAAACATTGGGTAGTTTTATTTCTTCACGCTTTAGTGTCTTTGTAAATTGTTTTCCGTCTCTTTCTATCGTAAGTTCTATTGTCGAGCCTGCTTGTCCTCGGAGTCTTTCGCTAACCTGTGAAGTTGTTTTGCCCTCGCAATTTTCTCCGTCTATTTTTAATATTATGTCTCCTGCTTTCAGACCAGCTTTATGTGCGGGAAGATTTTCGTAAGGTTCAGAAATCATTACGTGATTGTTCTGTTTGTGAATCAGAGAGCCGATGCCGCCATATTGGCCCAAAAGTTGCATTTTAACATCCTCCATATCGGATTCTGGATAATAAACAGTGTATGGATCCAACTTTGCAAGCATCGCATCAATGGCAGTTTTAACCAAATCACCAGAGTTTAGGTCATCGACATAATTTGAATGGAGATTTTTGAAAACAGAACCGAAAATTTCGATTGCTTTATTCATCTCGAAATAATCCTGATTCAAATCTTGTTGAGATTTTGTTTCAGAAAAACAGAATATTAACGCAAATAATGCTAATAAAGATACACTCAATTTCTTCATAAAAAGACCGTTTAATTTTGCCACAAAGATAGTAAAGAGTTAAGAAAAACGCATCTCAAATCAAGATTTTTTCGGAAATATTTCGATTTTCTGAAATTTCTTGTTACTTTTGCAAGTTGTAATTTAGGAAAAAACGATAATAAAAACAATAAACACAAGTAGAAAATGGCTATTATAGGAAAGATTAGAAAGAGAGCAGGGATTGCAGTTGCAATTATAGCGTTGGCAATCGTAGCATTTATTCTGAGTGATTTGCTTGGCGGACGACAAGGCAGTGCTCCATCGAAGTTGGCTTCAATAAATGGGGCGGACATTACTTTTGCCGAATATGAGAAAGCAGTAACCAATGCTGAAAATAATATGAAGCAACAATACGGAACTGCAAACATTTCACAAGAACAAAGTTTCGTTGCAAAACAACAAGCATATCAAACATTGCTTACTCAGAAATTGTTGCACCAAGAGTGTGAAAAATTGGGTATAGCAGTGTCTGACGAGGAAATGAACGACATGTTTTTCGGTGAATTCATACCTTTGGTTGTTAGACAGAACTTTTCAGATCCCAAAACAGGACAATACAACGCTCAAGCAATAAAACAGTACATTGCGCAGTTTGATAAACTTCCTGAAGATCAAAAAGCAAGCTGGAATGAGTTTGAAAGATATGTAAAGGAAACAAGATTGCAAGAGAAATACAATACACTTGTTGCAAGTAGTTTTTATATGCCGAAAGCAATTGCTGCTCACATGAGCGAGGTTTCAAACAAGGTTGTTGATTCTCGTTATGCGGTATTACCATATCAATCAGTTGCCGACAATACAATCAAGGTAACGGAAGATGATTATAAGAAATACTACGAAGAACACAAGAATGAGTTTAAGTTATTTGATGAGATAAGGGATTTGGAATTTGTAAAATTCTCTGTTTTGCCTTCAGCGGCTGATGTGAAAGCAATAAACGATTCTGTTGTTAAAACATACGCAGAGTTCCAAACACTACCTGCTGAAGAAATTCCAAGTTTCGTATCAATATCTTCCGATAGAGTTTATGATAGTACTTATCATAAGATGGATGATTTGAAGACTGTGTTTGCAGATTCTTTGTTGCAAAACAAAAAAGTAGGGGATTTTATTGCTCCGTTCCAACAAGGAAACAATTGGATTATGGCAAAAATTACCGATATGCAAGCAAGACCAGACTCTGTTCGTTTCTCTCAATTGGTAGTATTGAACAGCAATGCTTCAAAAGAAATAAAGCGTACACCTGAACAAGCAAAGGTTTTCACAGATAGTTTATTTAATGCACTAAAATCAAATACTGAGGCATTCGAACAAAATGTTACAAAATATTCAGACGACCCTGAGGCAAAAAATAACTTTGGAGATTCTGATTGGATTTTGGATGGACAATTGCCAGCTGAAATTTACGCACAAGTGAAAGCTACAAACGTAGGTGGATTGTTTGTTTACAATTTGCCAAACGAAATGGGACACTGCATAATCAAGGTTACAAATAAAACAGAACCTAAAAACAAAATGCAACTTGCAATGATTGTGATGGGTGTAAGAGCAAGTGATAAAACAATAAACGAAACAAAGGACAAGGCAGACGTGTTCTTAGGTTCTGTAAAGACAATTGCAGATATGAAAGCTCAAGCACAAAAACAAAACATCAATATTTTGCTTTCTACAGTAAACAATATGTCTTATCAACTTAACGGAACGCCTTATTGTAGAGAGATTGTACGTTGGGCATTCAATGAAGACACAAAGGTTGGAGATGTTGCACCAGAAGTATATCAACTTCAAGATATGTTTATCGTTGTCGGATTGAAAGACATTAAAGAAAAAGGTATCTTGTCTTATGAACAAGCAAAACCATACATTGAATCACAAGTGAAGAACGAAAAGAAAGCAGAAATCCTTTTGGATAAAGCAAGCAAACTTCAAGCAAGCAACAAATCGCTTGAAACATTTGCAACCGCAGCTTCTGCACAAATCGATTCAGCTTCAGCAATCAATTTTGCAAGTCCATATTTTGCAGGTGCAGGTCCTGAGATGAGAGTTATCGGAAGTTTGTCTTCTGCAAAAGAAACAGGAATGCAAAAACCGATAAAGGGCTTTAATGGAGTTTATGTTGTGAATGTGGACAGAGTTTACACAAGACCAGTTAAGGAAGATGTGAATTTGATTCAACAACAATACAAAACCAGATCAATACAAAAGGCACAAATGGTTTTGCAATCGCTTCAAACAAAAGCAGACATAACAAACAACTTCCCAATCTTCTATTAGGATTTACAGAATATACATTTTGAATTTATAAAATTTTGCAGTGAAGATTCTTTTGTGAGTCTTCACTGTTTTTTTTCTTTGTTTCGATTTACTGAAATCAAGATTTATTTCGCTCAAACAAAGAACTATTTTAGCGAAACAAAGATTCATTTTGCAGAATCTTTGCTTTGGATTACGTAAACTTTATGAGAGGTTTATGTGTCGATATGTGGGAGCTGAAAACTTGCTTTTGATAATGTTGAACGATTTTTTTGTGCGGTTTTATTCTTGATAGAAGAAACTTTATCTGCTTTTTGCAATTACCAATTGCCCAAAAAATCTTACCTTTGCGAAATAATACTGAAACAAAACCATAACAAGAACATTATGAAACTGGTTATTCTTACTCAATACTTTCCTCCTGAAGTCGGTGCTCCGCAGAATCGATTGTACGAACTTGCGGTAAGGCTTAAACAAAGAGGCATCGATGTTAGTATTTTTACAGCTATGCCTAATTATCCGCAGATGGAGATTCACAAAAACTACAAAGGCAAATGCTTTTGTAAGGAAGAAATGGACGGAATGACCATTTATAGAAGTTGGATTTATGTTTCAAAATCAAAATCCGTTGTCAAAAGACTGTTGAATTACTTTTCTTTTGTCTTTTCTTCTTTGTTTTATGGACTTTTTAAGCTCAAACGTCAAGATATTCTTTTGGTTGAAAGTCCACCTTTGTTTATTGGAGCAACTGCATATTTGTTAGCAAAAGCCAAAAGAGCAAAATTGATTTTCAATGTCTCGGATTTGTGGCCCGAGAGTGCAGAAAAGTTAGGAATAATCAGCAATAAGTTCCTTTTGAAATCAGCAACAGTTTTAGAAGAGTTTTGTTACAAAAAAGCAAGTCTTATAAGCGGACAAACGCAAGGCATAGTCAATAATATATCTTCGCGTTTCCCTCAAAAGGATGTTTATTGGCTCAAAAACGGAGTTGATATAAAATTATACGATGCAGAAAAAAGCGATTCCAAAGGCAAGTGGCGTGAAAGTCAATCGCTGTCAGAATCGGATTTTATTTTGTTTTATGGCGGTATAATTGGGCATGCACAAGGTCTGGAGATTATTTTGAATGCTGCAAAACGCCTTGAAAATTATTCGGATATAAAGTTCGTTTTGATGGGTAACGGTCCTGAAAAGCCAAAGTTGCTTGCGATGAAAGAAGAATTAGGCTTGAGTAATTTGTTCTTTTATGATGCTGTACCGAAAGCAGAGATGCACGCAATCATTTCGGATATAGATGCAAGTATAATTCCACTTAAAAAATTGGATTTGTTCAAAGGAGCTATCCCTTCAAAGATTTTTGAGAACCTTGCTATGAAAAAGCCTGTTATATTAGGATTGGAGGGTGAGGCAAAGGCGTTATTTATTGACCAAGGTAAGTGTGGCGTAGCTTTTGAGCCTGAAAACGAAAGCGATTTGGTGGATAAGATATTGCAACTTTATAATGACAGAGCGTTGGTTAAAGAATTGGGCGAAAATGGCTTGAAATACGCAAGCGAAAACTTTAATAGGGACAAAATAGCTCAAGAATTTTACGAGAAATTACAGACGATATGAAATTAGTTACAATCATAGGTGCAAGACCTCAAATAATAAAAGCTTCGGCATTTAGTCGTGCGATAAAGAATCACTATTCTGACAAAATAGAAGAAGTGATAGTACATACAGGTCAGCATTATGACGAGAATATGTCAGAAGTCTTTTTTACAGAACTTGACATACCTGCACCGAAATATAACCTTGCCGTAGGCAGTGGAAAACATGGCGAACAGACTGCAAAGATGATAGAACGCTTGGAAGAAGTCTTTGAAAAGGAACAGCCTGCTGCGGTGATCCTCTACGGAGATACAAATTCTACCCTTGCAGGTGCTGTTGCTGCAAGTAAGATGTTGATACCCGTTGTGCATATCGAAGCCGGTCTGCGTTCGTTTGACAAAGCTATGCCCGAAGAAATAAATCGTATTCTTTGCGATCATGTTTCAACCTTATTGTTTTCGCCTACTCGAACAGGATATGAGAACCTTGTAAACGAGGGTTTTTCAACCCAATTGCAAGAAAAGCCGACAGCAAATAAGCCAAACATATATCATTGTGGAGATATAATGTATGACAACACGCTTTTCTTTTCGTCAAAAGCCGATTCGGTAGCAGAAAAGTTCGATTTGCCAAAAGAAGGCTTTGTTTTATGCACCATACATCGCAATAGTAATACAGATGATAAAGATAGGTTGAAATCGATTTTTGATTCCATTGTAGCGATTTCTAGTTTCAAAAAAATAATACTTCCTTTGCATCCACGGACAAAAAAGATGATGCCTTTAATGCTTGGAGAGGCATATGCAAAAACAGTGGAAGAAAATCCGAATATTCAAATCATAGAGCCAGTATCTTTCTTGGGAATGATTTATTTGGAGAAGAATTCCGATTTGATTTTGACTGATTCAGGCGGAGTGCAGAAAGAGGCTTACTACTTAAACAAACCGGCAGTTATATTGAGACCTCAAACAGAGTGGAAAGAGATTGTGGATTGTGGAAATGCCGCAATTTGTGATGCGGATTTTGATTTGATTGTAAGTAAAGCAAAGCAATATCTTGATTGTCCGCCAAAAGAATTTCCTGAAATCTTTGGTGATGGAAATGCAGCGAAGTTTATGTGTAAGACAATCTTGGAATGCTTATAGCAAATGCCCATAGTATTAAAACAGAATAAGAATTTAGAATATGTACACCTTAAAAGAATTGCAACAAAAAGCGATAGAAGTAATCGAAACCACAAACTACGGAGGTACTCCTTCGACTTTGTATGAGCCAATCGAGTATGGAATGGAGCAAGGTGGTAAAAGAATCAGACCATTGCTGTGTTTGATTGCCAATGATTTGTGTTCGGGAGAGTTAAATAAAGCTTACCCAGCGGCTGTTGCAATAGAAATGTTGCACAACTTCACTTTGTTACACGATGACATTATGGACGCATCTCCACTTCGAAGAGGAGTTCCCACAGTCTATAAAAAATACAACACAAACAAAGCAATACTATCCGGAGACACCATGTTTGCATGTGCATACAAGCATTTGTTGGAATGTGGTAGAGATATGGCTTTTGATTTGGTACAAACGCTTACACAAGGCTCGATAGAAGTGTGCGAAGGTCAAGCTTACGATATGGATTTCGAAGATAGAGATGATGTAAGTTTGGAAGAATATTTGGAGATGATAAGATTGAAAACAGGGGTTCTGCTTTCTACATCGCTGAAACTTGGAGCTATCACAGCGAAAGCCGATTCCGAAACACTATCTCTTTTAGATACATTCGGCAATCAAATAGGTATAGCCTTCCAAATCCAAGATGATATGTTTGATTGTTGGAGTGAGTTGGAGGTATTCGGAAAAATGTGCGGTACAGACATAATTGATAGAAAGAAAACGTTCTTATATTTGAAGGCATTGGAGATTGCACCAAATGAAACTAAGAAAGAACTACAACAAATCTACAATTCAGTCGATTTGGATAAAGAAACAAAGATTGAAAAGGTAAGAGCGATTTACGAAGGTTTGAATATGCAACAAGTAGCTCAAAAGGCAGTTTTGGAATATAACGAAAAAGCATTGCAAGCCTTAGAAAAAATCAATGTAAGTCAAGAAAGAAAACAAGCATTGCGAGATTTCGCAGACAAGATTATTAAGAGAAATAAGTAAAACGAGATATGAAAGATTTTAATAAAGAATTTAGACTTTACGCAGTCAAGCATAGAGGAATCAGTAGCATAACTTACGATAAGTATAGTAAGTTTGTGTCGCCAAAAGCAGCGTATATAAACCCTACAATCATAGAAGAACGTCCTCTTAACGTGGCTCAGATGGACGTTTTCTCGCGTCTGATGATGGAAAGAATAATTTTTCTCGGTACGGCGATAGATGACGATGTTGCAAACATAATCCAAGCTCAGCTATTGTTCTTAGAGAGTATTGATTCACAGAGAGATATTCAGATTTACTTGAATACACCGGGCGGATACGTCAATGCAGGATTGGGAATCTACGATACAATGCAATATATCAAGCCTGACGTAGCAACAATCTGCACAGGATTGGCCGCATCTATGGGTTCGGTGCTTCTATGTGCAGGAGCGGCAGGCAAACGTACCGCTTTGGAACACTCAAAGGTAATGATACACCAACCGCTCGGCGGAGCAGAAGGTCAAGCCTCAGACATAGAGATCGCAGCAAGAGAAATACTTAAAACAAAACAAGAATTGTATTCTATAATCTCAAAACACAGCGGACAACCAATTGAAAAGATAGAGAAAGATGGAGATCGCGACCATTGGTTATCAGCAAAAGAAGCATTGGAATATGGAATGATAGACGAGATTCTTACAAGAAACAAATAGAAACCTTGTTTCAGTAAAACGAAACAAAGAAAGAATTTTTTGAAATCAAGTTTCAGTAAATTGAAATCAAGATTCAGAAAATCCAAATTTGAATCGGATAAAATAAAAACGGAACAAAAGTACAATTAGACTTTGTTCCGTTTTTTATTTGTACTTACTTTGCAAAAACTAATCTTCAATCCAAGTTGCGTACATAGGGTAAGCGTCAGATATTCTCTTGACAGTACCTTCCAATCTTTCAGGGTCGATTGTTTTAACTTTCTTTGCAGGCGTTCCCGCATAGACACAGCCCGCTTCGCAGTGAGTATTCTCAAGCACAACCGCACCTGCTGCGATTATAGTATTGCTTTCGACCACTGCTCCGTCCATTACGATCGCTCCCATACCGATTAACACATTGTCTTTAATAGTACAACCATGTACTATTGCGTTGTGTGCAATCGATACTCTGTTGCCTATCGTTGTCGGTGCGGTTTGATATGTGCAATGTACGATTGCTCCATCTTGAACATTGACATAGTCTCCCATTATAATCTTATGAACATCTCCTCTAACGACAGAGTTGAACCAAAAACTGCAATGTTCTCCCGTTTCAACATCTCCGACTATTGTTGCATTATCTGCAATGAAATTATCTTTACCGAATTTTGGTCCAACGCCTTTTACTTTCTTTATTAAAGCCATTTTGTTTCGCTTTTATTTGTTTGTATTTATGTTTTACACTATAAAAATCTCCAAAATCTCGATAGAGCCTTTCGGTTGTATTGATGCTGCTTGACAAACAGCAGGGAGCATCATCGCTTCCCCTGCATTTAGCGGAATGCGTCCAATCTCGGTTTCTATCAATCCAGCACCGCCAACGCAGAAATAGATGACAAACGAATCCAATCCCGAATAATCTTTTCTCAAACCTTGCAAACAATGTATGTGATTCACTGTAAAGAAAGGCGTAGTCAGCATATTGTTTGTTTTGTCATTGTCTCTGTGATAGTGAACTTTGCCATTATGGTTTCTGCCTTTGAGGTCTATAACTTGCAGGGCTTGTTCCAAATGAAGCGTGCGGGCTTTACCATCTTTGTCTGTTCGTCCCCAATCATACATACGATAAGTCGTGTCGCTGCTTTGTTGAACTTCTGCAACCAAACAGCCTTTACCCAAGCTGTGAACCAAGCCTGCAGGAATGTAAAACAAATCTCCTTTTTCCGCATTTGTACAATTGAGAACTTCAACCAAATTGTTGTCGCGTACTCTGTTGATTATTTCGGCTTTTGTCATGTTTTTGTTGAATCCGTTAAAGATTTGAGCATCTTTATCAGCCTGCAAGACATACCACATCTCGTTTTTGCCATTTCCAAGTGCATGTTTTTGAGCGTAATCATCATCCGGGTGAACTTGAACCGAAAGATTGTCGTTCGCATCGAGGATTTTGAGTAGCAAAGGAAAGTCTAAGCCAAATTCGGCATAGTTTTCTTCTCCCAAAAGCTCATCTGTGTACATCTCTATCACTTCACTGATTGTTGCTTCTGCCAAAAAACCATTTGCAACCACCGTTTCTTGTTCGTGTAAGCCTGAAAGGCACCACAATTCTCCACAAGAAGGAAGCGGAGAGTAATCAACACCCAATTCTTTTGCTATTTTGTTTCCGCCCCACACTCTTTGCTTGAATAGAGGTAAGAATTTTAGCGGATATATACCTTGTTCCATATCTTATATTGTTTTTGCAAAAATATGAATTTCCAAGATAATTTTTCGCAATCAAGAACAAAAAACTTTCGATTAAACAATGTCGGAAGCAGAATGAGGAAGGGAAATGTCGATAGGAGAGAAAATCGGTTTGCGTAACATATTGATAATTAGTGTTCTTTATGTGGTTGAAATAAATCTTTGTTTTAGAAAAATGAATCTTTGTTTTAATTTTTTCTTTCTTGATTTCGTTGGATTCTTTTCAAGAGTTATTTTAGCGACAAAAAAGAGTTTTTTCTTTGTTGTTTTGAAAAAAATACCTATCTTTGCAAAGATTCTTTATGCATATAGAGAAGAAAAAGGATTGTTTTTAAGAGTGGTTCCTTGTATAAATAATTGAATTATAATTATTTATAATATACAAGGATGAGTTATAGGAATATTCACACCAGATATTAAGGGCGATAACTCTTTTCAAATTTCAGCTATTATGAACTCGAATAAAGAAATACCCGAGTGGTTTGTAATGAATGTTTACGCCTTGAATATTCATAAAGCTGAAGAGGCATTGAAAGGAAAAAACGGATTGCCTTACTTTATCCCCAAAAAGTATGCCTTGCGTACTTATTTCGGAAAGACGAGACGTGAATTGGTGCCTTTGATTTCCAATATGGTCTTTGTCTATGCAACCTATAAGCAAGTACAATCTTTTCAATATCCTTTTTCTTTTATCGGTTTTGCAACCACTTTGCGAGATGGTAGGCGTATTCCTTTGGCTGTACCGAAAGACCAAATGGAAAGTTTTATCAAAGTCGTTTCGCACAATGATGAAGATTTAACCTACTATAAGCCTGACGAAATAGAGTTGCGTAAAGGTGAGTATATAAGAATCATAGGCGGTAAGTTCGATGGCGTTAAGGGACAATTGGTTCGAATAAAAGGCAAAAGAGCAAAACAACTTGTGGTTACAATCCCAGATATTTTATCAGTGGCAACAGTTTGTGTGGAACCGGAGTATATCCAAAGGCTTTCGAAAGAAGAATTTATACAAGAGAATCAATAATTGAAATAACTTAGTTTTTAGTTATGAAAATTGCAGTAGCAGGCACAGGATATGTAGGTTTGTCAATATCTATTTTGTTATCGCAATATAGTGATGTTACTGCGGTAGATATAGTTGAGGAAAGAGTAAATCTAATAAACAATAAGAAATCTCCAATTCAAGACGACTATATAGAAGAATATCTTGCTACAAAGCCACTACGATTGAAAGCAACTTTGGATTGGGAAAATGGATACAAAGATGCAGAATTTGTAGTAATAGCAGCACCAACAAATTATGATACTCACAAGAACTTCTTTGATACAAGTGCAGTAGAAGACGTAATAGAAAAAGTATTGAAAGTGAATCCTACTGCAATAATGGTAATAAAGAGTACTATACCTGTTGGATACACAGAAAGCGTAAGAAAGAAGTTTAACACAAATAACATAATCTTTGCACCGGAATTTTTAAGAGAAAGTAAAGCACTATATGACAATCTATACCCTTCAAGAATAATAGTAGGATATGACCAAAACAACAAAGAATTAGAAACAAAGGCAAAACAGTTTGCAGAACTAATACGAGAAGGAGCGATAGAGAAAAATGTGCCAATGCTGTATATGGGTAGCACAGAAGCAGAAGCAGTAAAACTATTTGCAAACACATACTTGGCACTAAGAGTTAGTTACTTTAATGAATTAGACACATACGCAGAACTTAAAAACTTAAATACACAAGACATAATAGAAGGGGTTTGTCTTGACCCAAGAATAGGAAATCACTACAATAACCCAAGTTTCGGATACGGAGGTTATTGCTTGCCAAAAGACACAAAACAATTGCTTGCAAACTATGAAGATGTACCGCAAAATATGATGAGTGCCATAGTAGAAAGCAATCGTACGAGAAAAGACTTCATTGCAGACCAAGTGTTGAAAATGGCAGGATACTATGATTACTACAATAGAGGCGATTATAATCCACAAGAAGAAAAACAATGTGTAATAGGGGTATATCGATTGACAATGAAATCGAACTCAGACAACTTTCGTCAAAGCTCAATTCAAGGCGTAATGAAAAGAGTGAAAGCCAAAGGAGCAACAATAATAATTTACGAACCAACGCTTGAAAACGGAAGTACATTCTTTGGAAGCAAAATAGTAAACGATATAGACGAGTTTAAACAACAAAGTCAAGCAATAATTGCAAATAGATATGACGCTTGTCTTGATGATGTTGCAGAGAAGGTTTACACAAGAGATATTTTCAAAAGAGATTAGTTAAGAAAAAGACAACGAGACTACGAGACAACACGACTATTAAGAGTACTTGTTGTCTTGTAGACATATAGACTTGTAGTCTAAAATAAGAAGAAATATGAAAGGTATAGTATTGGCAGGGGGGAGTGGTACAAGATTGTATCCTATTACAAAAGGCGTAAGTAAGCAGATGTTACCTATTTACGACAAGCCAATGATATACTATCCAATCTCTGTTTTGATGTTGGCAGGAATAAGAGATATATTGATAATATCAACTCCACACGATTTACCAGGTTTTAAAAGATTGCTTGGAGAAGGCTCGGATTATGGAGTTAATTTCTCATACGCAGAACAACCCTCACCAGATGGACTTGCACAAGCCTTTATAATAGGAGAAGAATTTATCGGAAAAGATAATGTTTGTATGGTTTTAGGAGATAATATCTTCTATGGAGCAGGGTTTAGTAAAATGTTAAGAGAGTCAGTGCAAGCAGCAGAAGAAGATAATAAAGCAACAATATTTGGATATTGGGTAGCAGATCCTGAAAGATATGGAGTAGCAGAATTTGATTCAGAAGGTAATTGTTTATCATTGGAAGAAAAACCAACAAATCCAAAATCCAATTATGCAGTTCCCGGATTGTATTTCTATCCTAATAAGGTTGTAGAAGTAGCAAAAAGCATTAAACCATCGGCAAGAGGAGAACTTGAAATAACAACTGTAAATCAAAGATTTTTAGAAGATAAACAACTAAAAGTACAAACACTCGGACGAGGATTTGCATGGCTTGACACAGGAACACACGATTCTCTCTCAGAAGCTTCAACTTTTGTGGAAGTAATAGAAAAACGTCAAGGCTTAAAGATAGCATGTCTTGAAGGAATTGCTTACAGAAAAGGTTGGATAAGTGAAGAAAAAATGAGAGAATTAGCTCAACCAATGATTAAAAATCAGTATGGACAGTATTTGTTAAAACTCATAAGAGAGCGAGATTAAGGTTTAAGGTTTAGAGTTTAAGGTTATGTTTTCGTTTAGGAAATTAGATGTATATAATGAAACGAGATTGTTGGTGAAAGAGGTGTACAAACTAATGGAATCATTTCCAAAAGAAGAAAAATACTCTTTATGCGATCAGCTTAGAAGATCTTCGGTATCAGTTCCAGCAAATATAGCCGAAGGTATGGGACGACGTTCTAAAAAAGAACAAATACATTTCTTAGAGATTGCTTTTGGTTCATTGATGGAAACATTCTGCCATATAGAAATAGCAAAAGATCTTGGATATATTACCGAAGAACAATTAAAAGAAAAAGAAAAACAAATAGAGATTATCTCTAAAAGACTTTCAAAATTAACATCATCAATAGAAAATAGCATAACAAAATAGTTTAAGATTTAAATTTTAAGTGTAGTTACCTACCTTAAACCTTAAACCTTAAACCTTAAACTAAATACCATGACTAAAAGAACCATCATAATCACTGGCGGAGCTGGTTTCATCGGAAGCCATGTTGTACGCCTCTTCGTAAATAAGTATCCTGAATATAATATCATAAATCTTGATAAACTTACATACGCAGGTAATTTGGCAAATCTTAAAGATGTGGAAGATAAACCAAATTACAAATTCGTAAAGATGGATATATGCGATTTTGAGGCGTTTTATCAACTTATGCAAGACGAAAAAGTTGATGCGATAATTCACCTTGCAGCAGAAAGTCATGTGGATAGAAGCATAAAAGACCCATTCACTTTTGCAAAAACCAACGTAATGGGAACGCTGTCACTTCTTCAAGCAGCAAAACTGTATTGGGAAGCACAACCAACTCCATACCAAATAGCTCATAGCCCACAACTCACAACTCAATGCCTATTTTACCATATATCAACCGATGAGGTTTATGGAGCTTTGGAGATGAATCACCCCGAAGGAATTGAACCACCATTTCAAACACTTGCTTCATCGGAAGGACACAAAGCATACGGCGATGAGTTTTTCTGTGAAACGACAAAATATAATCCACACTCACCATACTCGGCAGCAAAGGCAAGTAGCGATCACTTCGTGAGAGCATATCACGACACATATGGAATGCCGACTATTGTAACAAACTGCTCAAACAACTATGGACCTTATCAATTCCCTGAAAAACTGATACCATTGTTTATCAATAATATTCGTCATCGCAAGCCGCTTCCTGTGTATGGAAAAGGAGAAAACGTACGCGATTGGCTTTATGTAGAAGATCACGCGAGAGCAATAGATATGATTTTTCACAACGGTAAGATTGCAGAAACATACAATATCGGCGGATTCAACGAATGGAAGAATATCGACTTGATAAAAGTGATGATAAAAACCGTTGATAAAATACTTGGTAATCCGGAAGGATACTCATTAGACCTGATAACCTACGTTACAGACCGCTTAGGCCACGATGCACGCTATGCAATCGACTCAACAAAACTACAACAGGAATTAGGTTGGGAGCCGAGCCTGCAATTTGAAGAAGGAATTGAGAAAACCGTTCGCTGGTACTTAGATAATCAACAATGGATGGACAACGTAACCTCCGGCGACTATCAGAAGTACTATGAAGAAATGTATAAGTAAGTCCGTTTAGATACAGGAAATAATAGAGAATTTAAAAAAAGTATATACCTTTAAACACTGAAATACGATATTAATCTTTCATCATTAAATAAAAACAACACTACTTTTAATCTCAGCATTAGACATTAACTCTTTAATTTTTTTAAATATCTAAATATTACACCTCTATTAAAGTTTTGATATTCTTATGTTAGTATTCAATGGGGGCTATAAGGGTGTGTAATAAAATTCGCTTATTAAAGTGTATAAAATTTAAAATATGAATAAAGATAATATATGCTATATTTGTGGAAGAGTTATAATGGAGGGAACAAGCCATTGTGCGCACTATGAACATATAATACCTAATGCATTGGGAGGACATTTAACTTGTAATTTTATACTATGTAAGGAATGTGGGAATGCGTATTCTAAGGATGATAAAGCATTTGTTGAAATTTTTGATGGTTTTATTCATCATTTGGAAGAAATGATAGACTTCGATAGATCGCATAGGGGAGTTCAAATGTATGGTTGGAGTATAATCAACGATTTTGTTGATAAAGGAACTTTACTAAAAATTGATAAAAATGGGATATATCCAGCGAAACCTATCAAAGTAGAAGATGAGAATGGAAAAGTAACGATAATAGCTCATGATAAAGTTGCAGAAAATTTAAGAAAGAAGTATGTGAATAAAGAAATAAAAATTGAAAATAACTTATATGGCCTGCATGCATTGAATTTCTCTAAAGATAAAAAAGAATTCAATGAAAACTTTAGATCTGGTATTATTAAAATAGCTATAGAATTTGCCTTACGATGTGGACTAAAAAGAGAACATTTGAATATTGCTATTATTGTGAAAGAAAATGGTAAAGGGTATGTAAATTTCCAAGAGACTCCAGTGTTTCCTTTTATACCAATGGAAATATATAGTCAAATGTTTGAAAAGCATCGTGTTGAAATAGAGAGAGAGTATCCTTCGCATACTCTTATACTTTTCTCAGAAGGGGGGAAATGTTTTGTTATGTTGACTTGTTTAGCACTTTTCAATACTATGTTTTATTAGCAGATAATTATATAGGCGAAAAGATTGATAAGGTATATTATCAACCTTTATTTAAACCAAAAGAATTGTGTAAATATACCCGAGAAGAGTTGGAACAGATGAAAATGAGTGATTTGCATATAGTGATAAGCGAATGTGGAATAGATGTGAAAGATAAGAATATAAAAACTATAATAGACGAAATATTATTAGGACAAACAGAAAAAAAGAAACGTGCCTATAACAACTTGGATAAATTGCTGTGCGATATAGGTGTGCTAGAATCCTATTTGTTAGAGGAAAGAGAAGACGTGATAATTACAACAGAATATGAGATATTAAAAAACAACTCTAATCCAGATACTTTTCGAAAGCAGATAGTGGATTCAACAGGAGTATATTCGTACCCCATTAATTGCAGTGTAGTGTCGACTGATGATATAAAAGAATATACGTACATGAAATTTCGCCAGTTGGAAATTTTCTCGAACATAACAAATATACAAAGACAAGTAGACAATATAGAATAAACAAAGTAAATATAATTATATATAGTTTTTTCTTTTACAACCTTCATGTTAGATTTTAACAAAGTCTATCTCAAACTTATGAAGCTATGCAACGATTTCGATGTACGAAAAAGGAACTTTGACATCAGAAGCTGCAATAGTTCAATTAAAAACTTATACTTTGTTTAATCAATTATCTTGTCATACGAATAAGGCTGTTGCGAATTTAAGGTATATAGAATCTATACAAGTTTTAGAGTAAAAATTAATATACAGTGATTGCATTTAAAGAAAATACTCATCAATATGATGCTGAGATTAAATTGTGTTTTAATTTATTGCAAGATTTTCTTAAAGTTACATCTAATGATACTGAGAAGGAAAAACAGTTGAAAGATGATATTGTGAAAATAGATTGTGTTTTGAATAATGGAGTTGTAGAAGAAATCGTCAGTTGTAATAGACAAATAACAGCGGAGTATTCAGATGTTTTAACAACTCCTACCTATGGATTTACATTGATTAGTTTGGAAAGATTTCAGCAATATACATATAATGAAAAATGTGTTATATTGAGGAATATTGGACTATCTTTATTAGATTTACTATTCAAAGAAAAAGGCGTAAGATTCACAGAAGATATGTGTAAAAACGGAGTTGAGTATTTAATTGATAAATTAAAGGAATTGTTAAATAGAAAATAAAAACCGTTCGTTGGTACTTGGATAATCAACAATGGCTGGACAATATCACTTCCGGAGATTATCAGAAGTACTACGAAGAGATGTATAAAGGAAGATAAAAAATAATAAATATGTCATATAAACATTTACAATTTCCAAAAGATTCGTTATTTTTAGTAACAGGGGGAGCGGGTTTTATCGGCTCTAATCTTTGTGAAGCTATTCTTAATCTTGGTTACAAGGTTCGTTGCCTCGATGATTTATCTACAGGCAAGCAAGCTAATGTAGATATGTTTCTTTCTAATCCTAATTACGAGTTTATTAAGGGAGATATAAAGGATTTTGACACTTGCATGAAGGCTTGCAAGGGTGTGGATTATGTGCTAAACCAAGCTGCATGGGGAAGTGTTCCTCGTAGTATAGAAATGCCGTTGTTTTATTGTGCAAACAATATACAAGGAACGTTGAATATGATGGAGGCAGCACGTCAAAATGGAGTTAAGAAGTTTGTCTATGCTTCAAGTTCTTCTGTTTATGGTGATGAACCAAATCTTCCAAAGAAAGAAGGAAGGGAAGGAAATCTTCTTTCGCCATACGCATTAACAAAACGATGCGATGAGGAATGGGCGAAACAATATACCAAGCACTATGGGCTTGACACATACGGAATGCGTTATTTTAACGTTTTTGGTCGCAGACAAGACCCTCACGGAGCATACGCAGCTGTAATACCAAAGTTTATAAAACAACTTTTGAACAACGAACAGCCAACAATCAACGGAGACGGAAAGCAAAGTAGAGATTTTACCTATATTGAAAATGTAATAGAAGCAAATCTTAAAGCCTGTCTTGCATCATCGGAAGTGGCGGGTGAAGCATTTAATATTGCATACGGAGGAAGAGAGTATTTGATAGATATATATTACTCATTAACGAAAGCATTGGGCAAAGACATAGAACCGATATTTGGACCAGATCGCAAAGGCGACATTAAACACTCTAATGCAGATATAAGTAAAGCGAGGGAAATGCTTGATTATGATCCAGAATATGATTTTGCTCGTGGATTGAATGAAGCTATTGAATGGTATAAAAATAATTTGTAAATATAAAAATAGATAGATATGAAAGATATTAAAATTTGTGTTATAGGATTAGGATATGTAGGATTACCTTTAGCACGTTTATTTTCTACAAAATACAAAACAGTAGGTTTTGATATGAATGCACAACGTTGCGAGGCTCTTATGGCAGGGCACGATGCAACGTTGGAAGTGTCAGATGAATTGTTGCAAGATGCAATAAACAATCATGGTTTCAAATGCACAGCGGATATAGAAGAAATACGTGATTGCAATTTTTACGTTGTAGCAGTGCCAACTCCTGTTGATGAAAATAACAATCCAGACCTAACACCACTTTATGGAGCATCAACAACAGTAGGAAAAGTAATAAACAAAGGCGATATAGTTGTTTATGAATCTACTGTTTACCCAGGAGTAACAGAAGACGAATGTATTCCAGTAGTAGAAAAAGTATCAGGATTGAAATTCAACGAAGATTTCTTTGCAGGTTATTCACCAGAGAGAATAAATCCGGGAGATAAATTGCATACAGTAGAAAAAATAAAGAAAGTAACATCAGGTTCAACACCAGAGATTGGTAAAATAGTTGATGATGTTTATTCTTCTGTAATTACAGCAGGAACACACCTTGCTCCTACTATGAAGGTTGCAGAAGCTGCAAAGGTTATTGAAAATTCGCAACGCGATATAAATATTGCTTTTGTAAATGAGCTTTCTAAGATATTTACCAAAATGGGTATAGATACCCTTGATGTGCTTGAAGCAGCTGGAACAAAATGGAACTTCTTACCGTTCAAACCAGGTTTAGTTGGTGGACACTGTATAGGTGTAGATCCTTATTATCTTGCACAATGTGCACAACGTTATGGTTACAACCCTGAAATTATCCTTGCAGGACGTAGAATGAATGACGGAATGGGAGAATATGTAGCAGAGCAAACTATTAAGCTAATGTTAAAGAAAGGAATTCAAGTATTAAATTCAAATATATTGATATTAGGATTCACTTTCAAAGAAAATTGTCCTGATGTTCGTAATACTAAGGTTATTGACATAGTGAATGCATTAAAAGAATATAATCTTAATATAACAATCTATGATCCATGGGCAAATCCTGCAATAGCAAAACACGAATATGGAATAGAGATAACAAACGAATTGCCAAAAGAAAAATTTGATTCAGTTATAGCAGCAGTTGCTCATAAAGAATTCGTTGAATTAGATGTAACATCATTCTTAAAAGAAAAACACGTTATCTTTGACGTAAAAGGATTCTTGAAAAGAGATATAGTTGACGGAAGATTATAAGAAGTAATTTGTAATGTTATCAAAACTTAAACAACTTTTTGCAAGACTTAAACAAAGCAAAGATGGAAAAACTTTGGTAGCCAATTTTGGTTATTTGTCTTTGTTGCAAGTTGCAGGATATGTATTCCCTCTTATAACTATGCCATATTTGGCAAGAGTTATAGGAGCGGAAGGTTTTGGTAAGATAGCCTTTGCAGCAGCTATAATGGTTTGGTTCCAAACTATTGCAGATTGGGGCTTTTGTTATACAGCAACAAGAGATGTTGCAAAAAATAGAGATGATAAAGAAAAGGTGTCAGAAATATTCTCTAATGTATTTTGGGCAAGAATATTGTTGATGTTTGTTTCTTTTGTCGCATTGTCAATATGTGTGATGACAATCCCAAAATTGAAAGAAAATGCAGATGTGATAATGATTTCATTCCTGATGATACCGGGGCATATAATGTTTCCGGATTGGTTTTTTCAAGCAATGGAGAGAATGAAATATATTACAATACTGAATATAATTTCTAAAACATTCTTTACAATAGCAGTATTCTTATTTATAAAAGAAAAGCAAGATTATTTATTACAACCATTATTCACTTCTCTTGGCTTTGTCGTTTCTGGCATAATTGCGATGTATTACATATTGGTAAAATGGAAAGTACGATTACAATTTACTTCTCTACAAGCAGTTTTTAAAACAATTAAATCTTCTACAAATGTATTTATCAATAATATAGTGCGAAATTTTTATAATGCATTTTCTACAATATTATTAGGATTCCTACATGGGAGTATTGCTACAGGTATATATGATGCAGGAAGAAAGTTTATTCAGTTTGGTGAGGGGATTTTAGGAATTGTATCAAGAGTATTTTTCCCATTTGTTACGCGTAAAGGAGACAAACATAGTACGTATGCAAAATTACATATAAGCCTTTCCTTAATTATGGCAATTTTATTATTTATTTTTGCTCCATTATTAATAGATTTATTTTTTACTAAGGAATTCTCAAAAGCTATAGATGTTTTGAGATTGATGTGTATTATGATGCCATTTATGACTTTATATCAAATATATGCTATCAATTGGATGATAGTTAAAGGATATGAAAAACAATCAAGAAATATTACAATAATTTCATCTTTGATAGGTTTTGTTGTGTCATACCCGTTGATTCAACATTTTTCTTATTATGGGGTGGTTTGTGTTTTAATCATAGTAGATGCATTATTAGGAATATTGAGTTTTATGTTCTACAAAAAAAATAAGGATAAATAACAGAAATTATGAATTATATATATTTACTTATAGCAATTGTTTTATATATTATAACTCCCATTGAATATAATTTTTCTTTATCTGTAGTATATTTGTTAATATTTGTATTATCATTTGTTTATACATTTAGAAAATATCAAATAGAGTATTTGAGTTTTTTTTCTTTGTTTAGTTTTTCTTATTTTTTAGGATATTTCCTTATCCCTGTGTTTGGTGTTTCTTTTTATCCAATAGAACTTTTGTTTCGTTATCCTGTGGATAATGATTATATTTTAACAGGAGAAGCTTTAGCATTAATTGCATATTGTTCTATTACGTCTGGAATTAGTTTATATTTTGCTAAAAATAAAATAACTAAGATGAATTCTATTTCATTTAGAATAGTATTTGCTGATTATTTTAAATATATAGCTTTTATTCTTTTATTTATATATTTGTATATACATATTAATGCTATGTATTATGATTATGGAGAATTTAATGAAAAAGTATTTGGGCAATCTTTCATGTCAACTTTTTTAGAACTGACATTATATGTATATGCAATGTATTTGATGAAGCGATTATATGAAAATAGGGATAAAAATCTTTTTAAACTTTTTAGAAGTAATATTATGCTATTAATGTATGTAATTATTCTTACATATGTATATATCCGTGTTGGAGAGAGGGGGTTATTGATTAAATTATTATTACCTATTATTATTGGGTATAACTTTATAGTAAAAAAGATTTCCAAAAAAATATTAGTTGGCATTTTGATTTTAGGATTTTCTTTTATGATTTTTATTCGAGATACGAGAACTGAGAATTCTTATGCTAATTATTTGGAAAATCGGAAATATGAATTACCTGCATACATCGATAATACTTCAGATTTAACTTGTGCTACGATGACAATGTGCTTAGGATTGGAGTATACAGAAAAGAAAGGATATTTGTATGGCAGAACTATGTTGGCAGATATTTTTGCTCCAATTCCTTTTATTCCATCAATAATAAAAAATATGATTTTTGACGGAGAAAGAGTATCTACAGGACGAATATTATCAGACGAAGTTGGTTTGAGTAAGGAATCTGGAATAGGAACATCTGCGGTAGTAGATGTCTATATGAATTTTGGTGTTATTGCTGTTATTTTATTGTTTTTAGTTTTCGGATATATAGTATCCGTTATTGAGAATATGAAATATATCTCAATTTATCATTTGGTTATTTTTTTATTGATAATATATTCAGCAATTTATATTCCGAGAGATACTATATTTTCCATTTTTAGACCTTTTGTATGGGGATATTTCTTGACAGCAATTTTTTGCAAAAGAAATTCAAATTTGTCTTATAAAGGATAAAATGCCGAGAAATGTCGAAAACAAAAATAAGTGGGCGTTAATTGGTATTTATGCCTTTGGAGTAATTGCTTATATGATTTTGAAAGCATAACGGCTACTAAAATAAAAAAAACAGTATATAATTGTTGCAAATGTTTATCTTTTCGTTGCCAAAAAGGAGTAGGAACAGAAAAAAGTGGCACTTATTGAGTTGAAAAGTGGCACTTTTTAGGGTAAAAAGTGCCACTTTCTTGAATTAACGATAAGGCTTTGCAATCATCACATAAAGAAATCAAACGATATGATACAGCTTATTCCTACAAAACGTATATTGAATTGTAACGGTGTCAATAAGGAAGTTCATCTCTTGAAACTTAATCCTGTTTATCCGATGGAGTTTGAAACACTCTCAAAATTGATTGCCGAAAGAACGACTTTGACAGAATATGAAGTTGAATTTGTGTTGAGTGAATTGCAGACGGTGATGATTGAGAATTTGCAATTGGGACGTGGTGTGAAGTTTGGAAGATTAGGCACGTTTGAACCCTCGCTTAAAGCCCAAGCCGTAGAAAATGAAGAGGATTTGAACCTTTCAACCGTGAAAAAAGTAAATATCATATATAAACCTTCAGTTGAAATCAAAAAAGCTTTGAAGAAATTGAAAATGAGGATAAACAGAAAAGGCTGACGGCCGATGGTTGAATTATAAAAAATCATTAATTAAAAAAGGAGGTGATTATGGCTTTCGTTTACAAGAAAAAGAGAACGACCGTTAACGTTGGGAGCAATCCCGGCGAAAAGTTCGTCATCGCAACGGCTAACCAAGGTAAGGTTACCGATGTAGAGTTGAAAGAGTTTATTCAGCGAAATTCCACTCTGAGCGAGCAAGATGTTAATCTGCTTTATCGCTCATTTGCAGAGGTGATTGAAGAGAATATGAATCTTGGAATGGGTGTGAATCTTAAAGATTTGGGAGTTTTTTCGCCTAATTTCCGTACAAAAGGAAGTGCTTCATTGGAAGAAGTCAGTGCAGAAAACATCGAAAAGGTTGTGATAAATTTCCGCCCTGCGACCAAGCTTAGAGAGGAAATCGATAACGCCCCGGTTAAAGAAACTCGTAAATTTAAACTTAAACACGTGTAGCCTTATGATACAATATACAATTGAAAAGAGAACGGTTTTAACAGGTGCTAATCCGGGTCAGGTAAAGTATTATCCGAAGATAGTCAGAGCAACTACTATGACCACAGAAAAGGTAGCTGCTTTATTGGAAGAAAGAACCACTATCAGTAAGGGTGAGGCGTATGCTTTTTTACAAGCGTTTTCAAAGGCTGTAACTTTCTATGTTAAGGAAGCGTTTGTTGTTGAAGCAGAAGGCTTAGGAATTTTTACGCCCTATATCAATGCTGAAACGGTTGATTCATTAGATGAAGCAACGGAAAAGACAATTAAGAAAAAAGGTGTTCGCTATCGTCCAACCAAAGCAATGGAAGTTAAATTGGAAAGAGTAAAATTCCAAAAAGCGAATTTGGACGTTGAGCATATTTAATTATCAGCTGTTGGCTGTCGGCCGGTTAATTTGAATGTTTAATAATAAGCCAAGGGAGTGAGTTCAAGGCTTGCTCTCTTTGGCTTTTTGAAAAAAAGAAATGGAAAAGAAAAAAATACTTGTTATAAACAATTCTGCTATTTCTGTTGATGATAATGGTTTTTATACAGATAAGTTTAATGCAGAATTATTGCAAGAATTAAAACATAATAACAATGAAGTGTCTTTTCTACATTTTGAAGGAAATAAGACAGATTTTTGCTCTTTTAATCTTAAAACTGTGGGTATAGATGTAGTCTTAATGAAGTTGTATAGAAATAAGTTGCTAAGATATTTTATTGCTTATATTAGATTGTTTTTCATTATTTTGAAATACGATTTTGTCTATTTCTATTATCCGTCTTCATTCAAATATGCTGCTTTCTTTTGTAAACTTTTCGGCAAACCATACGGCTTGTATATAAGAGGTATGTATGGTGTGGCATACGATAAATTAAGTGCTGTTATATATAAAAATGCAAAAGCGATTCTTACCGTTTCTGAGGCATTTAATAAAGAGATAGATAAGATTGTAGGAGAAGAAAAAGCAAAAAGTATTCGTCCTATGATTCCTCTTAGTAGTGAAGATATTGTGTATGATAGAGTTTATTCAAATAATAAGAAAGAGTTTACATTATTGTATTTTGCACGTGTAGCAAAAGAAAAAGGAGTTGAGGAATTATTAAGGGCATTCAAAAAAGTTTCCGAAATTTATTCTATTCGTTTAGTGTTTGTTGGCAATGGAGAGTATTTTGAACAAACAAAAGAATTGTTGAAAAAGTTAGATTTGGAACAAAAAGTAGCTTTGGAAGGAATTTGTACCGATGAGCAAAAGAAAAAAAATTATTTCTTAAATGCTGATATGTATATATTGCCTACCTATCATGAGGGGTTTCCAAGAACTTTATATGAAGCTATGATTTTTGGTACGCCTATTATTACTACATTTGTAGGAGGGATACCGGCACTAATGAAAGATAAGTATAATTGTATAGAAATAGAACCTAAATCAGAAGAGAGTATTGTTGAAAGATTGGAATATGCAATGAATAACTATGAAGAAATGATAAGGTATGCAAAAAATGGATTTGATACGGTATCTAAAATAGTAGATGTTAACCGCCTTTCTCATGCAGGAATGTTAAATGAAATAATTAGAAAATAAGAATATGAAAAAATTGTGGAATGGAAAATTGAGTGGTTTGTTTTCATGTTTTGTGTTATGTTTTAAAATAGCTATTGATAAATTTTTAAATAAATGGACTACGTTCTTATTTAGATATTCTATCAATAAATGCGGACGAGGAGTTTTAATTTGCAGAGAAGTATCATGGAGGTATCCTTCTAAAATTGAGTGTGGAAATAAAGTTATCATTGGGAAAGGAACATGTCTTAATTCCGAATTACCTAATGAAGGTTATATCAAAATAAATGATGGTGCTTCTATTGGAATGAATTGTTCAATTGATTTTACTGGTGGAATAGAAATGTTAGAAGATGCACATATTGCTCATGGCTGTTTGATTTCTACGCATGATCATGGTTATGATTATAAGGCTATTCCCGTTGGAAAACCATTAAAAATAGGACGCTATGCGTTTATTGGAAGCAGAGTTAGTGTATTATCGAGTGTTTCTTATATAGGAAGTAATTCTGTTATTGGTACAGGTAGCGTAGTAACAAAAGATGTTCCCGATAATGCAATTGTAGCAGGAAATCCTGCGAGAATTATAAAATATAGAGAAAAAATATAGAGAATAGATTTATGAAAGTAAGTGTAATAATTCCTTTTTATAATGGAGTTGAATGGTTATGTGAAGCTGTTCAGAGTGTTATTGATCAAACACATAAAAATGTAGAAATTATTGTTGTAAATGATGGTTCTCCAGAGGATGTAACTAAGTTCCTTGATATTTATGGAGATAAAGTAATATATCATAAACAGATAAATCAAGGGCCTGCTGTTGCAAGAAATTATGCAATGAAAATAGCTACGGGGGATTATTTTGCTTTCTTGGATTCAGATGATATTTGGTTGCCTGAAAAAACGGAAAAGCAAATAAGTCTTATGAAAACAACAGGTGCTAAATGGTCTCATACTGGTTTTTATTATTGGACTCCAAGCAATGGAAGTTTGAAAAGTATAGATAATTCAAAAGATTATGATGATATATATATCCAAACATTTGTTTCTATAAAGATTGCAACACCTTGTGTTATTGTGGATAGAAAAACATTTGAAGAACATCCTGAAATTATATATCATGAAAATATGAGAAATGGAGAGGACACCGCATATTTTAGAGAATTAAGTAAATATTATCCTATTGCTTTGGTAAAAGAACCATTGGCAAAAATCAGAATGCGAGGAACAAATAGCAATACGAGAGCAGTGTCAAGATTTAATTTAAAGGCCTCTTCTTATTTAAAGTATAAAAATGATAGTTCAATTCCTCGAGGAATAATCAGGATATATTCTATCTATTATTTATATAGTAAATTATTTGGAAACAAAACTAATAAATTTAAGGAGTTTATAGCTAAGTGTTTTTGGTCATTGCCATATATTATAGAACGAGTGTATGTTAAGTATTTGATAAGTAAAACATCAAAGGATGATAAATATATCTTGAGATAAATGTAATGTTTTAAGGATTGTTATTTAGCCCAATCATGCAAATCTTAGTAACAGGCGGTGCGGGATTTATAGGCTCGCATACATTGGTGGAACTTTATCAGGCAGGGCATACTGCTGTGGTAGTTGATAATTTGAGCAATTCATCGAAAGAATCGCTCAAAAGAGTGGCAGAACTTTGCAAAGTAAAGGAAATTCCATTCTATCAAGTAGATATTCGCGACAAGGAAGGGCTTGAAAAGGTGATGACTGCACATAAATTTGATGCATGCATACATTTCGCAGGACTGAAAGCAGTTGGCGAAAGCGTTGAAAAACCTTGGCTTTATTACGAAAACAACATCAACGGCACACTTGTCTTGATGCAAATGCTTGAAAAACATAACTGTAAGAACATAATATTCTCCTCATCAGCCACAATTTACGGAGAACCTGCCGAAATGCCGATTACAGAAAACTGTCCAAAAGGCGTTTGCACAAATCCGTACGGCTGGACCAAAAGTATGTTAGAGCAGGTGCTTACAGATATACAAAAAGCAGATAAAGAGTGGAATGTAGTCTTGCTTAGATATTTCAACCCTATTGGAGCACACAAAAGCGGTAGGATAGGTGAAAATCCAAACGGAATTCCGAACAATCTTATGCCATATATCACGCAGGTAGCCATAGGAAAACGAGAAAAACTCAATGTATTCGGCAACGATTACAACACAACAGACGGCACAGGCGTAAGAGATTACATTCACGTTGTAGATTTAGCGAAAGCACATGTAAGTGCCTTAAAAGCAATTGATAAGAATTGCGGATTAGAGATATATAACGTTGGAACAGGCAGAGGATATTCCGTTTTGGAAGTTGTAAAAGCCTTTGAAAAAGCCAACGATTTGAAAGTCGCTTACGAAATAAAAGAACGCCGTCCGGGAGATATAGCAGAATGTTATTGCAATCCGCAAAAGATTGAAAGAGAATTGGGTTGGAAAGCCGAAAACGATTTAGAAGATATGTGCCGCGACTCTTGGAATTGGCAAAAAAACAATCCTGAGGGATATAAATTATAATTTTCCACCTATCACACGTATTTACACGAAATTTATTAAAAGAGATATTTGATTTAAAAAAATACCAGATAATAATATGTCAATATTTAAGGATAAAGTTCTGTTGATAACAGGGGGAACAGGTAGTTTTGGTAACGCTGTTTTGCGTCGCTTTTTGGATAGCGATATTAAAGAGATTAGAATTTTCTCGCGTGATGAGAAAAAACAAGATGATATGCGTCATCGTTTGCAAAATCCAAAGGTTAAGTTTTATATTGGAAATGTAAGGGATAAGCAATCGGTGGATGTGGCAATGCGTGGAGTGGATTATGTGTTTGCAGCGGCTGCATTGAAACAAGTGCCTTCTTGTGAGTTTTTCCCTATGGAAGCAACAATGACAAATGTTGTGGGAACAAACAATGTATTGCTTTCTGCTATTGAGCATGGCGTGAAGAATGTGGTTGTGCTTTCTACTGACAAAGCTGCTTATCCTATCAATGCAATGGGAATATCAAAGGCCTTGATGGAAAAAGTGGCGATTGCAAAGGGAAGAGAATTAGGACAAGGTGCAAAGACTACAATCTGCTGTACTCGTTATGGTAATGTGATGGCATCGCGTGGTAGTGTGATTCCTTTGTGGGTGCAACAAATGGAAGAAGGTAGGCCTATCACTATAACCGATCCTAATATGACTCGTTTTATGATGACTTTGGACGATGCAGTGGATTTGGTTATATATGCGTTTACTCATGGAGAAAATGGAGATTTGTTTGTGCAAAAAGCACCTGCTGCAACATTAGACGTTTTGGCTGAGGCATTGAAACAAACATACGCTAAGGTTAATCCTAAGTATGGAGAAACAGAAGTAAGAGTTATCGGAACGCGTCATGGAGAAAAACTTTATGAAACTTTGGTTACTCGTGAGGAAATGGCAAAGGCGATAGATATGGGAGATTATTACAGGATTCCTTGTGATACTCGCGATTTGAACTATGATAAATTCTTTACTGATGGTAGCGAAGAAGTATCAAAGATAGAAGATTATCATTCTCATAATACAAGACGTCTTGATGTAGAGGGAATGAAAGAATTGCTTTTGAAGTTAAGATTTATCCGTGAAGATTTAGGGCTGATAGAAAAAACACAAGCAAAGGAAATTCGTTCAGAATAGTTGGTTTCCGCGGATTACTCGTATTTGCACGTAATTTTAATTTGATTGCAATATGTTATCTATGCGAAATATAATACTTGTGATTCGTGAGATACGTGGAAAAAATAAGAAACTATGAAAGTATTGGTTACGGGTGCTAAGGGATTTGTTGGAAAGAATCTTGTTGCACAACTTAATAATATAAAAGAAGGCAAGGCTTGTTGCTATGGCGATTTGAATATAGATGCTGTTTATGAATATGATATAGATAGCACTATTGAAGAGCTTGATGCTTTTTGCAAAGATTGTGATTTTGTCTTTAATCTTGCAGGGGTTAATCGTCCTCAGAATCAAGAAGAGTTTATGCAAGGTAATTTTGGATTTGCATCAACTTTACTTGATACATTGAAAAAGCATGGGAATAAATGTCCGGTTATGATTTCATCTTCAACTCAGGCTGCTTTGGACAATCCATACGGAGAAAGTAAACGTGCAGGTGAGCAGTTGATGTTTTCTTATGCAGAAGAAACTGGTGCAAAGGTTTTGGTGTATCGTTTTCCTAATTTGTTTGGTAAATGGTGTCGTCCAAATTACAATAGTGCTGTTGCAACGTTTTGTAATAATATAGCAAATGATTTACCTATTCAAGTTAATGACCCAAAGGTTGTGTTGAATTTGGTTTATATAGATGATTTGGTAGATGAAATGATAGCAGCATTAAAAGGTGAAGAGCATAGGAAGGAACAATTTTGTGAGGTGCCTATAGTTCATAGCGTTGCTTTGGGTGAGATAGTTGAAATGTTGTATAAATTCAAAGAACAACCTCAAAGTCTTATTATTCCGGAGATACCGAATAATTCTTTCATTAAAAAACTTTATTCTACGTTTTTGTCTTATTTTCCAAAGGAAAAAGTTGTGTTTCCTTTGAAAATGAATATTGATGATAGAGGTAGTTTTACGGAATTGTTGAAGTCAAAAAATGTAGGACAAGTTTCTATCAATATTTCAAAACCAGGAATTACAAAAGGACAACATTGGCATAATAGTAAATGGGAATTCTTTATTGTGGTTGCAGGTCATGGGTTGATACAAGAACGGAAGATAGGAACTGATGAAGTGATAGAGTTTGAAGTAAGTGGAGATAAGATAGAAGCTGTACATATGTTGCCTGGTTATACACATAATATTATAAATCTTTCTCAAACAGAAAATCTTGTAACGGTTATGTGGGCAAACGAAAGCTTCGACCCTAATAAACCAGATACTTTCTTTGAAGTTGTTTAATTTCCACGAATCTCACGTATCACACGAAATTTTGATAATTGAAGGAAAATATGACTCAAGATAAATTGATTTATGAAGTTATAGGAGCTTCAATGGAGGTGTATAACGTATTGGGGCCAGGATTATTAGAAAGCGTATATGAAAAGGCATTGCTTTATGAATTGAAATTGCGTGGATTAAAAGTATCTTCTCAAATACCAGTTAATATAGAATATAAAGGAAATGTAATTGGTTCAGATTTGAGGTTAGATATAATTGTTGAAGATATATTGATAGTGGAATTAAAATCTGTTGAAAGTCTTTTGTCAGTACATTTTAAGCAAATAAGAACTTATATGAGATTACTTAATAAACCAATGGGATTGTTAATTAATTTTAATGTGAGTGATTTTAAGAATGGTTATAAAGTTATAAAATAAGATACGTGTAAATACGAGAGATTCGTGGATAAAAATAAATAGATATGTTTAAGGATAATGGAAAGTTAAAGCTGTTGATAATTGTTGGGACTCGTCCTGAGATTATTCGTTTGGCAGCGGTGATAAATAAATGTAGAAAATATTTTGATTGCGTTTTGGCTCATACAGGTCAAAATTATGATTATAACCTTAATGGTGTGTTTTTTAAGGATTTGAAACTTGCAGATCCAGAGGTGTATCTTGATGCAGTAGGAGATGATCTTGGAGCAACAATGGGTAATATCATAGATAAGAGTTATAAACTAATGGTGCAGATAAAGCCAGATGCTGTTTTGGTTTTAGGAGATACAAATAGTTGCTTATCGGTTATTGGTGCAAAACGTCTTCATATTCCAATATTTCATATGGAAGCAGGAAATCGTTGCTTTGATGAATGTCTTCCGGAAGAAACTAATAGAAGAATAGTAGATATTATTTCAGATGTTAATATATGTTATTCGGAGCATGCAAGGAGATATTTGAATGCAAGTAATGTGGCACCACAACGTACATACGTTAGTGGTTCTCCTATGGCAGAAGTATTGCATAACAATTTTGAGGAAATAAAGAATAGTAATGTATTTGAAGTTCTCAATGATAAACTGGCAGAGCAAAAGCTAACAGTTAATGGCAAACAGCTAAAGTTAGAAAAGGGTAAATATATACTGCTTTCTGCTCATAGAGAAGAGAATATTGATACTGAAAAGAACTTTAATTCTTTGTTTAACGCAATAAATGCAATGGCAGAGAAGTATGATATGCCTATATTGTATAGTTGCCACCCAAGAAGTAGAAATAGATTAGTTGCAAGTGGATTCAAATTAGACCCACGAGTAATACAACACGAACCTTTGGGATTCCATGACTACAATTGTTTGCAAATGAATGCTTTTGCAGTGGTATCTGATTCAGGAACATTGCCAGAAGAAAGTTCATTCTTTACAAGTGTTGGACATTCGTTCCCTGCTGTATGTATTCGTACATCAACAGAACGCCCTGAGGCATTAGACAAAGGTTGTTTTATATTAGCAGGTATAAACGAACACGATTTATTGCAAGCAGTAGATACAGCAGTGGAGATGGTAAAAGAAGGCGATAACGGTATTCCTGTACCAAATTATGTAGATGAAAACGTTTCTACAAAGGTGGTTAAGTTGATACAATCTTATACAGGAGTAGTTAATAAAATGGTTTGGAGAAAAGAATAATTGAGAGATGAAAATAAATAGAATACATAATTTTGTTACACTATTTGTCGCTTCAGATTATTGGATAGTATCAAAAGGCTATAAATTATATAAATATTATCCTGCAAAAAATACAAAACAATATTTTGCAAAAGTAAATGGTAGAATAATAGGATTATTGTCTTTATTTAGTTTAACTCGTAGATTATTTAGAGCGGAAATACGAGCATTATACCACTTTAAGAATGATGTGTGGATGTGTATTGGACGTAAAGCAATCTTTAAACTTAATCCTAAAACACATACATTTGAAAAGTGTTGTACTATAGAAAAAGGAACACGTCCTCTTAATTTGTGTCAATCTAGCAATGGCATAATATATTATGGAGAATATTGTTTCAATCCTAATAAGAATGAAATGAGAATTTTTCAAACAAAGGACAATGGAGACACATGGAATGTAGTTTTTACTTTTAAAAATGGTGAAGTGAATCATATTCATGGAATCTTTCAAGACCCATTTGCTAATAAATTATGGGTGGCAACTGGAGATGATGATGATGCTTGCGTATTTGGGTATACAGAAGATAATTTTAAAACTTTTGTCAGGGCTTATGAAAAAAGTCAGCAATATCGTATTTGTGTCCCATTATTTACTAAAGATAAAATTATATTTGCGACAGATTCTCAGTATGAACAAAACTATATTAGAGTGATTGATAGAAATTCTGGAGAGTGCTCAAATATACAAGCAATACAGGGATCTGGTATATATGCTGTTCAAGTTGGTGAACATATGATGATTTCAACTACGGTAGAGCCCTCCGATGTAAATGTTGATCAAAGTGCACATTTGTGGTATTCTGTTGGTGGTGATAAATGGGAAGAAATAGCTTCTTATAAGAAAGATGTGCTACCAAAAACATATTTTCAATTTGGTAGTATAACTTTTCCGCAATATGAAACTACTCCGGAGTATTTGCTTTGGAATGGTCGCGCAATAAAGAAAATAGATGGGAAAACAGTAAGTGTGAAGTTATGAAAATATTATTCTTATTATTACAAATGCCTTCGGAAAAAAAAGAAGGTGGTATGTATGTAGATTTGGCTGCAGAGTTTAAAAATAATGGTCATGATATTACTTTGATGGCTCCTGATAATAACTATAAATCTAATTGTGTTAGAGAGGAGCGTAATATGAAAGTTGTGCGTGTTGCATCTCGTCAGACACAAGGAGTGTCTAATATGATAAAGAAAGGAATAGCTTTAGCTACGATCTCTTATTTTTATAAACGTGCATATAAGAAATATTTATCGCATGAACAATTTGATCTTGTATTGATGCCAACTCCACCGATTACATTGACTAATTTTGTTTTGTATGTAAAACGAAAAACTAAGGCAAAATTTTATTTAATTTTAAGAGATATACACCCTCAAAGTATAGCAAGTATTGGTATTTTGAAAAATAAAGTGATGTATAGATATTTGGATGTTTTAGCTAAAAAATGTTACAAATATGCGGATTATATAGGTTGTATGTCAGAAGGTAATATTAGTTTTATTAAGAAAAATAATCCTAGTATAGAACATTCAAAAATATTACTTTTATATAATTGGATTTCTGATAATAAAAGAACAAGTACAGATATTGGTCAGAATATTCGAAAATTATATGGATTAAATGATAAGGTGGTCGTTTTATATGGTGGTAATTTAGGTGTAGGACAAAAAATTGAAAATATTGTAAAATTAGCTGAACATTGTTTGAATAACGAGAAAGTGCGTTTCGTTGTTATTGGAAAAGGAATAGAATTACAGCGATTACAAACAATTATTGAAAAAAAGAACTTAACTAATGTGCTTTTTATTGATTTTATGCCTCAAAGTGATTATTTGGAGTTTGTAAGTTCCGTTGATATTGGTTTGGTCTCAATAAATGAGAAATATAAAGTACCAACTTGCCCATCTAAAGCTGTGTCATATATGGCATTGGGAATACCTGTATTTGCAATAATAAATCCTAATAACGATTATGGAACTATAATAGAGAATGCAGGAGCTGGATATTGGGTGGTTGGAAATGATGATAATAATATGTACATGTTATTTGATAAACTTATTGGTAATAGAGAGTTAAGAAATCAAATGGGTGGAAATGGACGTAAATTTTACGAAAAAAATTGTACTACACAAGTTGCATATAAAACAATCATAAAACAATTAGCAAAATGAATAAAAAAAAGAAATTGAGCTTTACATATATATTATTGAGACGATTAGATTTGAATTATTCAGAAGAAGAATATGGACAAGTTTCTTTGTGGAAGGTAATTAAGAGAGTAGTTAAAACATATCGAGATGTTTTTTTATTAAAATACATGATGAATTCATGGCTATTGTCACCGATTTCTCCAAGAAAATTGCGACCATGGGTTTTACGAACAATAGGATGTAAAGTTGGACGAAATGTTTTTATCGGAGATAATGTTAAGGTGGATTCAGGTCATGCAGATTTGATTTATATAGAAGATCATGTTCATATCGCAGGTGGTACTAGATTGTTATGTCACCAAAGAGATTTGTCTAATTATTGTGTGGGAGATGATTATGCAAAACTTGGATATAAACTTCAGCCGATACATTTATCCAAAGGTTGTTTGATTGGAATGGAATCATTTGTTATGCCTGGGGTAACAATCGGAGAAGGAGCTATAGTAGGAGCATTTTCGTTAGTTACCAAAGATATTCCTGCGTGGACGATTGCAACAGGTCGTCCTGCAAAAGTAGTTAAACAAATACCGGAAAGAAAAAGATGAATATTCTAACATTTGATATAGAGGAGTGGTTTATTGAAAAGAAATTTTCGGGAGGTAGAGCCGAGAAATATCAAGAATTTGATAGATATCTTAAACTGATTCTTGAAAAACTTGACCAAACTAATACCAACGCTACTTTCTTTTGCTTGGGCAAAATAGCAACAGATTTTCCAGAAGTAATAAAAACTATTGCAGAAAAAGGTCATGAAATAGGATGCCATTCAAATGAACATTTGTGGCTTACAAAAATGACTCCATTGGCACTTTCTCAAGATACTCATGATGCTGTATCGGCATTAGAAGATGTGTGTGGGCAAAAGGTTATCAGTTATAGAGCTCCTGCTTTTTCTATTGGAGAAAATAATAAATGGGCAATAGAGGTTCTTGCCCAAGAAGGGATAGAAATGGATGCTTCAATATTTCCTGCCAAAAGAGATTTTGGTGGATTTGCATCGTTTCCATCAGATTCTCCTACTGTTATATCATACAATGGTGTATTGTTAAAGGAATTTCCAATTTGTTTAATTAATTTGTGTGGAAAAGAATTAGCATATTCTGGCGGTGGGTATTTTAGATTCTTTCCATATTATTATGTTAAGCATAAAATGGAAAAATCAGACTATGCTATGTCGTATTTTCACATAGGAGATTTAATTTACAATAAAGGTGGTTTAATCTCAAAAGAAAAGTATGAAGAATATTATAAAACTCAGGGAACTTTAAGAAACAGAATTATTAGATATTTAAAAACTAATTTAGGAACAAAAGGTGCATTTGAAAAAATGAGCAGATTGATAGAAAATGTAGATTTTGTATCAATAAAAGAAGCAAGTAATTTAATAAATTGGAATGAAATAAAAGCAATACATTTATAATTTTTGGATATTTTGTGTTTAATTATACAACAGAGCATACTTATAATGCGATAATGCAACATGTGAAAATGTGATTTGTTGATTTATGAATATCATTTTATGAAAATATAAATTTATTCATTATTTTTGCAGTTGTAAATAATGTATTTTATGAAGAATCCTTTTGTAACTAATGGATATGCAGGAGCGGAGTATTTTTGCGATCGCATAGAGGAAAGCAAAATCATAGGAGATTTATTATGTAACGAGAATAATGTTGCATTGATTTCTCCAAGGAGGCTTGGAAAGACAGATTTAATCTGGCATATTTTCAATAACGAGACTTTTCAAAGGGATTATTACTGTTTTGTTGTTGATATATATGCAACTAAAAGTTTGAATGATTTTGTCAATATGTTTGGCAAAGCGGTTATTGATACATTGCGGCCACAAGGGAAAAAGGTTTGGGAAAAGTTTATTTCAATGGTATCTTCGCTACGTTCAGAAATATCGTTTGATATGAATGGTATGCCTGTGTGGAGTGTTGGACTTGGAACTATAAATAATCCGGCTGTAACATTAAATGAAATATTTTCATATCTTGATAATGCAGATAAACCATGTATTGTTGCTATTGATGAGTTTCAGCAAATAGTCCGCTATGAAGATGAAACAATAGAAGCAATTATACGGACTTATGTACAACGTTGTACTAATGCTCATTTTATTTTTTCTGGTTCTCAGCGTCATTTAATGAATGAAATGTTTACCTCACCAACTCGTCCTTTCTATCAATCTGTTGCTATTATCAATCTACAACCTTTGGCCTTAGATATTTATACTGATTTTTGCGTATCTAAATTTGAACAAGCAGGGAAATGTATAGAAAGAGATGTTGTTAGAATTTTATATGAGCGATTTGATGCAGTAACAAGTTATATGCATCGAATATTGAATGTGTTGTTTTCCAAAACTAATAAAGGCGAGACTTGTGATGCGATTATGGTTGATGAGGCTATTGATTTGATTATACGTCTATCTTTTGATACATACGAATCGCTTTTTTATCAAATGCCAGAAAAACAAAGAATGTTGTTTTTGGCCATTGCACGAGAAGGTAAAGTAAAGGAGATTACTGGGGGTACGTTTGTAAGAAAACATAAATTGATTTCTTCGAGTAGTGTTAATTCTGCATTGAAAGGGCTTTTGGAGAAAGATTTTGTAACAATGGACAAAAATATGTACTGCGTGTATGATCATTTTTTTGTTTTATGGCTTAAATTTAAAGGAATAATATAATAATTATGGAATCAGTCAATATTTTTACAGGTAAACAGATTTGTATAATCGGTACAGGTGGTTTTGCGAGAGAGGTTTATTGTTGTTTGGAAGATATTTTTAAGTATAAAGGTGTTTCTTTTGACAATAAGGCGGTTTTTAGTGATGTTGATAGTTGTGAAAATGATGAGGTGATAATGGGGCAAAAGAGAATACCTATTATAAAAGAATCGGATTTGGATGTTTATCAATATGTACTTTTTGTTGCAATAGGGGATTCTATGTTAAGAAGAAAAGTTGTTGAGAAATATCCTGAGGATGTTCAATATGCAACAATAATACACCCAACGGCTGTTATATCTGATTATGCTACAATAGGGGAGGGAAGTATAGTAACTGCTAATTGTGTTGTAACATGTAACATAAACATTGGTAAGCAATGTCATTTAAATCTCAATACTACAATAGGTCATGATTGTGAAATAGGGGATTATTTTACAACTGCACCAGGTGTACATATAAGTGGAATATGTAATATAGGAGACAGAGTTTATTTTGGTACGAATGCATGTGTTAAGCAAGGAATCAATATCTGCGATGATGTTATTGTTGGCATGGGTTCTGTTGTTGTAAAAGATATAATGGAATCAGGAATTGCTTATGGAAATCCTTGTAAGATAATAACCAAAAATCACAAGTGTTAAAATATAAAAGCTCATAATTTAATTGTAGAAGGTTTTATCTAATAGTAAAATTTTGAAAAATAGGAATTTGTAATTAGAATATAAAAAATGGAAAAGCAGGAAATTCGTTGGGTACAACGTTTGGATAGTTATCGTAAGGCTTTTGAACGTATGAATGAAGCTGTGGAAATGATTTCTCTTTATTCTATAAAAAATAGAGAGACAGAGTTGCTTTTAGATGCGTTGATACAACGTTATGAATTTACTCACGAATTGGCTTGGAAGTTGATGAAAGATTATCTTGAATATATGGGAATAAGTGGAATTGTTGGCTCTCGTGATGCTATACGTTATGCTTTGCAAAATGGACTTATTGATGATGATAGATGGATGGATAGTATTGTGGATAGAAATATTACTTCTCATAATTATGATCAAGAAATTGCAATTGAGATTGCAGGTAGAATAATTTCAATTTATCAACCTCTTTTTGATAAGTTTCTACAAGTAATGAGTGAAAAGGAATCCAGATTATGAATTATGGAATAAAGGACGATTATTGGAAGAGATTAGAAACGGTATTCGTTAGTCATAAAAATATAGAAAAGGTGATTCTTTATGGTTCTCGTGCAAAGGGAACTAATCGTATGTATTCTGATGTTGACATTGTCTTAGTTAGTGAAAAAATAAATAATAGAGAATATACTAATATTATACAAGAAATAGATGATTTGCTATTACCATTTATTTTTGATATAAGTGTTTATCACTCTATAAAAGATTCTAATTTGATTGAAAGTATAAATAGAACTGGAGTGATTATTTATGAAAATAACTCTCTTGTGTTTTTGAAATAATTAGTATAATTAACAACAAAATATGAATTTTTCGGATTTTACGGCTTTTGTTAGAGAGGTTTTTAATGATGACAAAGGCTTTATAATTTTACACGATCCTCGTTTTATTGGAAACGAGAGGAAGTATTTGTTAGATGCAATGGATAGTAACTTTGTTTCGTCTGTTGGAGAGTATGTGGGTAAGTTTGAACAAGCAATATGTGAATATACAGGTAGTAAGTACGCTATTGCAGCAGTTAATGGCACTTCGGCTTTGCATATTTGTTTGTTGCTTGCTGGGGTTAAAGCAGATGAAGAGGTGATTACACAGCCTGTTTCTTTTATTGCAACTTGTAATGCTATTTCTTATACTGGTGCAAAACCTGTTTTTGTAGATGTGGACAGAAGAACAATGGGTATGAGTGCAGAAAAATTGGAAGATTTTCTAAAAGAAAATGCTCGCAAAGGGGCTGATGGTTTTACATATAATAACAAAACAGGAAGACGTTTTGCTGCTGTTGTTCCGATGCACACTTTTGGACACCCTTGTGATTTAGACGGAATTGTGGAAGTGTGTGAAAGATATAATATTCCTTTAGTAGAGGATTCAGCAGAAAGTATTGGAAGTTATTATAAAGGAAAACACACAGGATTATTTGGTAAGCTATCAGCTTTGAGCTTTAATGGAAATAAAGTAATCACAACAGGTGGTGGGGGAATGATTCTTACACAAGATGAAGAACTTGCGAAATTGGCAAAACACATAACAACAACTGCAAAAGTTCCTCATCGTTGGGAATATAATCACGATTACACAGCATATAACTATCGTTTGACAAATCTTGCTGCTGCTTTGGGACTTGGACAAATAGAACAATGTGATTATTTCATAGAACAAAAACGTAAACTCACAGATAAATATAAAGCATTCTTTGCAGATAAGGATATAGAGTTTTTTGTTGAACCAGAAAATTGTCGTTCAAATTATTGGTTAAATGCTGTAATATTAAAGGATAGAGAAGAGAGAGATGCTTTCTTGACTTACACTAATGACAATGGCGTGATGACTCGTCCTATTTGGGTTTTGAATAACAAATTAGATATGTACAGAGGTTGTCAATGCGGAGACCTTACAAATTCTCAATGGTTAGAAGACAGAGTTGTTAATATTCCAAGTACAGTTATAATACCAGATTATTACGAAAATATAAAGAAAGGATTGTACAAATGATAAATGTAAGTAAATTCATAGGAAAATATATTACTAATCGTCCTCAATCGATGTTTCTTCAAGATATAGAAGCAAATAAAGAAACATTAAAAGCAGAAATTGAAGGAAAAAGTGTATTGGTAATAGGTGGGGCAGGTACAATAGGCTCTTCATATATAAGAGCGGTCTTGCCATTTAAGCCAAGTAAGTTAGTAGTAGTAGATATTAGTGAGAATGGATTGACTGAATTGACAAGAGATTTACGTTCTACATATAATATGTATGTGCCACAGGATTACAGAACATATCCATTGAATTTTGCTGATCCTATTTTTGAAAAAATCTTCCGTAATGAAGGAGGTTTTGATATAGTTGCTAATTTCTCGGCTCACAAACATGTAAGAAGTGAAAAAGACCAATATTCAGTAGAAGCATTGGTGGAAAACAATGTGTTGAAAGCAAGAAAATTGATGGATTTATTGGCAGAGATGCCTCCAAAACATTTCTTTTGTGTATCTACCGATAAGGCGGCAAATCCTGTAAACATAATGGGTTGTAGCAAAAAGGTAATGGAAGAAATGATAATGTCCTATTCAAAACAATTTAAGATAACAACAGCTCGTTTTGCCAATGTCGCATTCTCTAATGGTTCGCTTTTAGCAGGATTTATTGATAGAATGATGAAACATCAACCTCTTTCATCTCCAAACGATGTGAAAAGATATTTTGTTTCTCCTGACGAAAGTGGACAAATCTGTATGTTGGCTTGTATGTTAGGTAAAACAGGAGAGATTTTCTTTCCAAAATTAGGAGAAGAACAAATGATGACTTTCTCTTCTATTTGTGATGATTTTTTAACAAGTCAAGGTTATAAAATAAAATATTGCAATAGCGAAGAAGAAGCAAGAAAATTCGCATCTGAAATGCCGGAAGATACAGATACATACCCTGTTTATTACTTCTCTTCTGATACAACAGGTGAAAAAGGATATGAAGAATTTTATATAGAAGGAGAACAACTTAATATGGAAAGATTCTCTTCTTTGGGAGTAATAGAAAACTATCCTTGCAGAGATAAAAATGAGATTCTTTCTTTCTTTGAAAAAATGGAAACTTTATTTAAGCGCAACGATTTCAAGAAAGAAGAAGTTGTTACTTTACTTAAAGAATTTATTCCTAACTTTGAACACGAAGAAAAAGGTAAGAATTTAGATCAAAAGATGTAATTATGTATAAAATAATAAAGAGATTATTTGATTTTATAATGGCATTGTTGGCTTTAACCGTGCTTTCACCATTGTTAATTCCTGTAATAATAGGATTATTGCTAACAGGAGAACATTATGTTTTCTATTTTCAAGAAAGAATAGGTAAAGGCGGAAAAGCATTTGATATTTGGAAGTTTGCAACTATGCTTAAAAATTCTCCAAACATAGGAACAGGTACGGTTACAACAAGAAACGATCCGAGAGTTCTTCCAATGGGCAAATTTCTTCGTAAGACAAAAATCAATGAATTGCCACAATTGATAAATATACTTATAGGAAATATGAGCATAATAGGACCTCGCCCATTGGTAAAGAAGACTTACGATTTGTATTCCGAAGATGTAAAGGAATGTATATCACAAGTAACACCGGGGTTATCAGGTATTGGTTCTGTAATATTTAGAGATGAGGAATATTATGTATCAAAAGCAAAAGACCCTGTTGAGTTTGCACGTCAGTATATTCAACCTCAAAAAGGGGAATTAGAGAAATGGTATTATCATAACCGCTCTTTGTATGTTGATTTTATGATAATCTTCCTCACTTGTTGGGTAATAGTTTTTCCAAAGAGCGATTTGGTTTACAAAGTTTTCAAAACTTTGCCACGTCTTGACTTAGAAAAAGACGTAGAAACTTTCAATAAGGAATACAACGCTTAGAGAGATAATATTTTTATAAAAAAAAAGCGTGCAAGGGCTTCGATAGAAGATTTCTTGCACGCTTTTTTTGTTTAATAATTTAATCCAAACGCCCACAAGGGTATTATATTTGAATAAGCATATTCTATATCGTCTTTCACAATGTAGGAATTGTCTATATCTTTTATTTGTTTTTTACCTTTCTTACGTCCTCCTATTTCAAATGTATATTTATTATTAACGAGGAAGTCTGAAGCAGGAGATGAGGTTACTTGATTTTTTACTTTTAGTTGATTGAAAAAGAAAGTTTCTCTCATATTTCCTATGTTAGTTGCTTCATTAGAAAGAGCAGTCATAAGATTAGTATTATCTAAGTAAATCTTTTCAACTTTTGATAATAGATTTAACCCTTTTTCAGAAGAGACAAGGCTTTGTATCATTCCAGATTTTTCCATATAGAAAAGATAGTCTTTTAGATCGCTACGATTGACAGATATATCACGTGCCAAATCACTATAATTGGGCTTAAAAGGTGATATTTGAGCAATGATTTGCATAAGTTGTTTTAATTTACGCATCACCCCTACACTAAGTCCTGCAAATTGTGGTATATCAACTTCCAAAGTTTGTTCAATAACCGCTATCAAACGTTCGTTATAATTTATGTCTTTATAAAAAGGATAATATCCTCTGTTTAAATATTCCTTAAATAAAGGCAGTGGGCGAAAGTCTGTATAGGGGAATGATATTTCGTTTTCAATAATTTGTTCTAAGGATAGTTGTGGTAATTTTATTCCTTTCTCCATTTCTAACCATTCTCTAAAAGACATTCCATACATATAGTTTTTTAATTGTCTGCGAGATAAATCTGCTCCACCTTTTTCTAAGTCAAGAATAGAAGAGCCCGTGTAAACAATGTTTAAGTCGGGAATTTGATCATATATGTTCTTGATTTCGGTGGACCAATTAGGGTATTTGTGAATTTCATCAATGTATAAATACTTGCCTCCATTCTTATAAAATGTGTCAGCAAGGTCAAGTAATGTATTTTTTGAAAAATAGATATCGTCAGCAAATACAACTAATGATACATTTCTTTGATTGCTTAGTTTTATGTGTTGAAAAATTAAAGTTGTTTTACCTACTCCACGTGCACCAAGTATTGCATTGAGTTTTGCATTCCAATTTACGTTATTTTGTAAGTATCTTACAAAATAAGTATCGGTTCTGTTGATTTGATCATTATAACGTTGAATAAGTTTTTCCATATCTTTTGCTATTTTATGATTGCAAAGATATAAAATTGTATCTTATTTAGGTCAATTTTGTTGTAAAATTGTACTTTATTTAGGTCGATTCTTGTTACAGATAATAAAAAAAGCGTGCAAGGGCTTCGATAGAAGATTTCTTGCACGCTTTTTTTGTTTTTATTTTACAGGGTAGAACAAAATGTGATATGTTCCGCCGTCTTCGTACATTTCTTTGACGAAATATTTGTCTTGGTTTTGTTTTATTGTTTCTATTAGGCTTTCGGTGTTGTAAACACTGCGTTCAAAGGAGTTTTGAGGGCGTGTTTCTTTTGGAGTTTTCCAGTTTGGTTTCTTAACGATTATTTTACCCTTCTTGTCTTTTAATTCGCTTGCATCGTATTTTTTAGGTTGTGAGATTTTGTCCCCTTTGCTCAATACAACAAATTCTTGATTGTTTTCTTTGTTATTCAAATCTACGTTTTTTTCAACGTATTTTGTTCCTTGTGCAGTTTCTGTTTTTACAAGCTTTTGCGAAAATGCAACGGTTGTTAAAAACATTGCTACAACAAATAAGGTTACTTTTTTCATAATCTATAATTTTTAGTTTTTATATCGCAAAAATAAAAAAAAACAATAACTTACCAAATGTTTAGCATTGTTTTTTTTGCTTTTTTGTTTTGGAAAATTCTTTTCAAGAAAGAATTCAGCGAATCTTGATTTGAGGAAAATGGATCTTGATTTCAAAAAAATCTTTCTTTGATTCGTAAAAGTGAATTTTTATACGCATATACAGAGTTTTCCACCGGAATAATTTTGTCAAACGGCATAAAAAACGTACTTTTGCAAAAGATTGGCTTTTTGAAGTCGCAATAACTTGGATACTATGGATAACGATAAGAATATAATAGACAGCGTAACGAATGACCAATATAAATACGGCTTTGTTACGGATATAGAAACGGAACTGATAGAGAAGGGTTTGAGTGAAGAAGTCGTGTGCAGGATTTCCGAATTGAAAGGCGAGCCTGAGTGGTTGAAGGAATTCAGATTAAAGGCTTACAGACGCTTTTTGAAGATGAAGATGCCTGATTGGGCACATCTGAATATTCCTCCAATAGATTTGCAAGATATAATCTATTATGCCGCTCCCAAACAAAAGAAACAATTGAACAGTCTTGACGAAGTGGATCCTACATTGCTGGATACGTTCAACAAATTGGGAATTTCGTTGGACGAACAAAAGCGTCTGACCGGTGTTGCCGTGGATGCGGTCATGGATTCGGTGAGCGTGAAGACCACTTTCCAAGATACGTTGAAGAAAGTCGGCGTCATATTCTGCTCATTCAGTGAAGCAGTTAAAGAATATCCTGAATTGGTGAAACAGTATTTGGGAAGCGTTGTTCCTGCCGGGGATAACTATTTCGCAGCTCTCAATTCGGCCGTTTTTTCCGATGGTAGTTTCTGTTATATTCCCAAGGGAGTGCGTTGTCCCATGGAGTTATCGACTTATTTCAGAATAAACGCAGGCGGAACGGGGCAATTTGAACGCACACTCATTGTTGCAGATCAAGGAAGTTACGTTTCGTACATGGAAGGCTGCACAGCACCGCAACGAGATGAAAATCAATTGCACGCAGCCATTGTAGAGATTGTCGTAATGCAAGATGCAGAAGTGAAATATTCAACAGTGCAGAATTGGTATCCTGGAGATAAAGACGGCAAAGGCGGTATCTATAATTTCGTTACAAAACGTGGAATATGCAAAGGAAACAATGCAAAATTGTCTTGGACACAAGTCGAAACAGGTTCCGCAATCACGTGGAAATATCCAAGTTGCATATTGCAGGGAGACAATACCGTGGGCGAGTTTTATTCGGTTGCCGTTACCAATAACTTACAACAAGCCGATACAGGCACGAAAATGTTGCATATAGGCAGGAATTCGAAAAGCACAATCATAAGTAAGGGAATTTCTGCAGGCAAAAGCCAAAACTCATACAGGGGATTGGTGAGAGTAAACAAGTCCGCAGAAAATTCAAGAAACTATTCGCAATGTGATTCCTTGCTTTTGAGCGACACATGTGGTGCTCACACGTTCCCTTACATAAAAGTAGAAAATCAATCCTCGGTAGTAGAACACGAAGCCACCACTTCGAAAATCTCCGAAGACCAATTGTTCTATTGCCGTCAAAGAGGTATCAGTCAAGAACAGGCAATCGGATTGATAGTAAACGGTTATGCTAAAGAGGTCCTTAATAAACTGCCGATGGAATTTGCTGTTGAGGCTCAAAAACTTCTAAGCATAAGTTTAGATGGCTCAGTCGGATGATTGTTTTCAAGAAATGTTCGAATAGAATTTGAATCCGCATGAATAGAACAAAGATTCTGATAATAAGATTCAGTTCCATAGGAGACATAGTGCTGACAACGCCGATTGTAAGGGCGTTGAAAAATTGTGTAAAGAACGTTGAGTTGCATTATCTCACAAAACCCGAAAACGAAACACTGCTTAAAAACAACAAATACATAGACAAACTTCATCTGTTGAAGAACAATTTGTCTGAAACGACAGATGAACTTAGCAAAGAAGAATTCGGATATGTCGTGGACTTGCAAAAGAATCTCCGAAGTTTGAGAATAAAAAAAGCATTGGGCGTCAGAGTTTCTTCTTTTCCGAAATTGAATATTCGCAAATGGCTTTTTGTAAATTTGAAACTGCAATGCATGCCTGCGATTCACATAGTTGACAGATACTTTGAGGCAGTCAGGGATTTGGAAGTTGTAAACGATGGGAAAGGTCTTGATTACTTTTTGCAGGAAGCGGACTTTGTCGATTGCGAAACCTTGCCTGCGGGCTTTCAAAGCGGATATGTAGCTTGTGTTGTGGGAAGTAAACACGCTACAAAGCAGATGCCAACCGATTTGATGGCGGATTTATGCAGAAAGATTCAAAAACCAATCATTCTTCTCGGAGGAAAAGGCGACAGAGATAAAGCTGCAATCATAGGACAGCAAGTCGGAGCAAAAGTATTCAATGCTTGCGGAAACTATAACATAAATCAGAGTGCCTATCTTGTGAAAAACGCTTTGGGAATCATCACTCCGGATACGGGGCTTATGCATATTGCCGCAGCATTCGACAAAAACATCGTAGCGGTGTGGGGAAACACCGTTCCTCAATTCGGAATGTATCCTTATCGAGCTGCGAATGCAAAAGGTAAAACTTATAATTTTGAAGTCAAAAACCTGCATTGTCGTCCTTGTAGCAAGTTGGGATATGCTGAATGCCCGAAAAAACATTTCAGATGCATGCTCGGACAAGACACAGACAAGATTGCCGAGATTGCAAATGAGTGGTGATAAATTGTAAACAGAAAACAATCAGTTGAAATGAACGAAAAATATAAAGGAGCATTGGAATCATTTGCCAAATTGTTGGAAATAATGGATACGCTTAGGGAAAAATGCCCTTGGGACAAGAAACAAACCAATCTTTCTTTGAAACCGAATACCATAGAGGAGGTTTACGAATTAGCACAAGCGATAGAAGACGAAGATGTTGAAGACATAAAAAAAGAACTTGGCGATTTGCTCTTACATATCGTCTTTTACGCAAAGATAGGTCAAGAAGAGGAGAAATACGATATAAAATCCGTTATAGACTCTCTTTGTGAGAAGTTGATAAGACGCCACCCTCATATTTACGGAGAAAGAGTTGCTGAAACGGCTGATGATGTTAGAAAGACATGGGAGCAAATCAAACTCACAGAAGGAAGAAAGGGTGTGTTGTCCGGCGTTCCGAGAGGATTGGAATCAATAATCAAGGCATACAGACTTCAAGAAAAAGCGGCAGGAGTTGGTTTCGATTGGAATAATGCCGAAGATACTTGGAGCAAAGTCGAAGAGGAAATAGGTGAATTGAAAGATGAGGTTGCCAAAGCCGAAAATAAAGAACGCATAAGTGAAGAATTCGGCGATTTGCTCTTTGCCATGATAAATTATGCTCGCAAAATGGAAATCAATCCCTCACATTCGTTGGAGCAAACCAATAAGAAATTCATTCAACGCTTCGAATACATAGAACAAGTGGCAGAATCGAAGGGCATAAGTCTTACGGATATGTCATTGGAACAAATGGAAGAATTGTGGCAAAGGGCAAAAACGGAAAAGAAATCATAAAACGAGATAACGATTAAATAAATAACCAAACAGAAATAAGGAATATGGTAGAGGTAATAGCACAAAATCATTTTGAAGTAAACACATACATATTATTTGACGAAACAAAGGAATGCGTTTTGGTTGATGTGTGTTCGCAAAGCGAAAGAGAGATGCAACAAATCAAAGACTTCATTTCACAAAACGGCTTGACGGTAAAACACATCTTGTTAACGCATCCGCATATCGACCATTTGTGCGGAGCAGAATTTGCATGCGAGACTTTCGGATTGCCACTTACGCTCTCTGCAGACGGAATCGAACTTTTGCAAACTTCGACTTGGCAAGCTGCTGCAATGGGTTTCAAACCGTTGAACATAGAAGCAATCAAGCTGAATGCGATTGTGGCAGATGAGTATATAAAGTTCGGTAATTCAACTCTTAAAGCAATCGAATCATCGGGGCATTGTCCGGGAAGCCTTTCTTATTATAACGAAGCAGAGGGCTATATCATAACGGGGGATGCTCTTTTTGCTCAAAGCATAGGAAGAACGGATTTGCAGGGAGGAGATTTGGATTTGTTGTTACGCAATATCAAAGAAAGAATTTTGCCATTACCGCAAACCACAATCGTATATCCGGGACACGGACCGCAGACAACGGTTGAGGATGAAAAGAAATACAATCCTTTTTTAGCGTAAAATCAAAATCAAACGAGATATGAAAAAAATATTGTACTTATTGTCATTGCTGTTGTTTGCTTTTTGCAGTCTCGAAGCACAGCAATTCAAAGCAGGATTATTGGCGGGATTGACTCCTTCTCAGGTTGATGGAGATGGAATGACGGGTTATCATAAAATAGGCTTTACCGCAGGAGCTTTTGTCAAGTGGGAGCAGGGTAAGAATTTGGTTTACCGAATGGATATCGCATACACCGATAAGGGAAGTCGACAAGCAAGCAGCAAGAATATGAATTACTCGAGCTTGGAGATTACAACGTCGTATGTGGACTTGACATTGAGCGTCGGATACAAACTTACGGATAACATAGTCTTGAGAGCAGGATTGGTGCCGGCTGTTTTGATAAATCACAAGGAAGAAACGCCTGACGGATTCGTGCATACAAACGGAGTAGCGTTCAGAAGACTGAATCTTTTGGCGATGGGAGCGATAGATTATTCGTTGTCGAATCGTTGGAGCGTAAGTTTGGCGTACGATTATTCGATAATAAGCATACGTAAAGGAAAAACCGAGATATTCGATTACGATATAAAACAACAATATGCTCAATATCATAACTACATTACCTTGGGTGTAAATTATTGTTTTTAATCTCGCAAAAATAAAATAAAGAAACAATTTACTGTTTTCAAGATTCATTTCGCTGAAATCAAGATCTAATTTTGCGAAATCAAGATCTAATTTCAGTGTGATTTGGTAGCGATTTCTTAAAATGACAAGCCGCATGATTCCTTGTGAGAAACATGCGGCTTGTTCTTTGTTTATGGCAATCCTTATGCCTTAACAACAATCTTTTTCACCGTTTGTTTATGCTCATTATCCAAAGGCTTGGAGTGATATTTGATTTTCTCGAAGTTGATCTTGCTTAGCTCCAAACATCTTATCTCCGAATTATACATTGTTTTGTAATAGATACATTTGTTTTTCAAATCCGATACTATCGTCCATTGAGTTGCACTCGGGATATTTGGAATCGATTGAGGGTTGTTGAACTGTACGCCGACAGGAATGTCGAAATTGTTCAGTATATGAAAGGCTTGGAAAACTGTTTCTTCATTAGAGTCCAATTTTGGTGCGTATGCTTGGAAGAAAGCAGCTCTTACGAATCTTGAAGGTGGAGTCATATCTCCCGGAATGCCGAGTAATCCGCTTCCTCCTCCGATAGGGTTAAGTTTTACGCCACCGAACTGTCTGCTTTCTGCCGCTCCCGGTAACAGATTGACATAGTTGTTGAGGTTTGTCAAATGCCATTCGAATCCGGGTGCGTTTGTAAGCACTCCGAGTTTGTTTTCATAGAAATGAACCTTTTTGTCGACAATTTCAATTACGATTTGACGTCCCGATTGCTCGGTAACTCTCCAATGAACCGTCGAACTGCGAGGATCGATTCCTACAACGCGTACGTTTTTCATTCCTTCCTTGACTTCATCTATCGTTTTGAAACTGCCAAGTATCCAAGAAACGAGTTGAAAGTCGCTGAGGGTCATTTCTTTTTTGCGAATATCATAGTCTTCGTACTGACCATAGTTCGGAAAGTAGAACAACCCGGCAGAAAGTCCTGCTTCATTGATTCCATCCATAACAAACTCATCTTGTTCCACGGTAAGACCGACATATCCATAGCGAGCGGTAAATTCTTTGCCTTCCTTGCCACCATTTGGAACAAAAGAGCGTTGAACATAACCACGAGGTACTACGACATAATTGCTGTGTAATCCTGTCAAAGCCCATTCGATTGTTCGTCCGACAACAAAATCACCGCCCTTTGTTTGAAGCGTGATTCCCGTACAAGCATCCGCCTTGCTCGAAATCAGCAAAGCAAATGAGAAAACTGCAAATAAAAAACATTTTTTCATAATCTTAAAGTTTTTGGTTTGATAAAAAATTGTTAGAACATCATTTGTTTTAAGATGAACTTCGAAAAAAGAACGTCGGGGCTTGAAAAAAGTTCGCTCAAGCGTGAAAAAAAACATACCTTTTCATTGCAAAAGCATACCTTTTTCTTGCAAAGCCTATTCTGTCGCTTAAAAAAGTGCCACTTTTGATATATAAATGTGGCACATTTCAAGGTTAAAAGTGGCACTTTTTTGTTATTTACATATAGTTTCCCAATGGTTTGCTCTGGTTTTTCCATGTCGAACAATGGTTTTTTTCTTTGTCAATTCTGCACTTTGTAAACAAGAACGCCTCTCGGACAAAAGTTTTGCGTATCTTTGCACCCGATAATCAAAAACATAGAGAAATATGTCGGAAAAATTGTTGGATTGTTTGTTGAACAGACGCACCATTAGGAAATATTCGGATAGAAAGATAGAACAAAAAGATTTGGAGAACATTCTCGAAGCGGGAATGAGGGCTTCGAATTGCGGCAATATGCAATTGTATTCGATAGTTGTAACTCGTAAACAAGAAAATAAGGATGCCTTATGTAAATTGCATTTTAATCAACCGATGGTGAAAAATGCAGATGTTGTTCTTACGGTTTGCGCAGATGTTAATCGTTTTCATAAATACTGCGAATTGAGAGGGGCAAAGCCTGCTTATAATAACTTTCTTTGGTTTCAGGTTTCTACGATAGATGCTGTTATTTGTTCGCAAGCTATGGTTACTGCTGCGGAAACGCTTGGTATTGGTGCGTGTTATCTTGGTACTGTAACGTATATGGCAAAACCGATTGCGGAATTGTTGAATCTTCCAAAGCATGTGGTTCCGGTAACGACGATTACACTCGGATATCCTGCGGAATCGCCTGAATTAACTGAGCGTTTGCCGCTTTCTGCCATTGTTCACGATGAGCAATATAAAGATTATACAGAAGAACGCTTGGAAGAATTGTATGCAGACTTTGAACGCTTACCACAGATTCAAAATTATATAAAAGAATCGGGGCAAGAAAATTTGGCGAAAGTGTTTACCGAAGTGCGTTATCCTGAAAAGGATTCTATTGTTTTTTCAAAAGCGTATATGGAATTTGCGAAAGAACAAGATATGATGTAGCTTTGGTGGTTGAAAAAAATAAAAAAGCCTCACCGATTTTGATGAGGCTTTTTCTTTTCGTACTCCGGACGGGACTTGAACCCGTACGAACGCAATGTTCACAGGATTTTAAGTCCTGCGTGTCTAGCAATTCCACCACCAGAGCCCAAAAGACTAAAAAAAAATCCGAAATAATCGGATTCGAATTAGTGGAGCGGAAAACGAGACTCGAACTCGCGACCCCAACCTTGGCAAGGTTGTGCTCTACCAACTGAGCTATTTCCGCCTGATTTGCGAGTGCAAAGATATATCCTTTTTTTGAACTGACCAAATAAAAATCAAACTTTTTCTAACTTTTTTTTGATTTCGTATAGCTTGTTAAGCGATTCGATAGGTGTAAGATTCTCAATATCAACTTCAAGAATGGTGTCTTTGATTTCAGATAAAACAGGATCATCAAGCTGAATGAAACTCAATTGTAAGCCTTTTGAACTGCTTGAATCTGCTTTTTTTGCAACTTTTTGAGCTTTTGTTGCCTTGTTTTCGAGTTGTGATAGCATGTATTCTGCTTCCTCTACTACCTTTTTTGGCATGCCTGCGAGCTTTGCAACATGTATTCCGAAACTTTGCTCACTTCCTCCCTTGTCTATCTTTCTTAAAAAGATTACTTCCTTGCCTGATTCCTTTACTTTGACATGGTAGTTCTTAATTCTCGCGTATTGGTTTTCCATATCAATGAGTTCGTGATAGTGGGTTGCGAAAAGTGTTTTCGGTTTGCAACGATTATCGTGCAGATATGAAGCAATAGCCCATGCAATTGAAACTCCGTCGTATGTAGATGTACCTCTACCAATTTCATCCAATAAAATCAGACTGCGTTCTGAAATATTGTTCAAAATACATGCCGCTTCGTTCATCTCAACCATGAAAGTACTCTCTCCGGAAGAAATATTGTCGCTTGCACCCACTCTTGTGAAAATTTTATCCACAATTCCGATTTCTGCCATTTTTGCAGGTACCCAAGAGCCTATTTGAGCCATGAGCGTGATTAAAGCAGTCTGTCGCAGATATGCACTTTTACCGGACATGTTTGGCCCGGTTATTATGCAGATTTGCTGAGAGTCTCTATCTAAATAAACATCATTGCTGATGTATTGCTCCCCTGCTGAAAGGGATTTTTCAATCACAGGATGGCGTCCGTCTTTTATAGTGATATTTGTTTGTTCGGTAAGTTTAGGCCTTACATAATTGTTTTCGATTGCAATTTGTGCAAAAGACAAAAGGCAATCCATGCTTGCAAGAATGTGAGCATTGGCTTTCAAACTATTGATATACTGTATTGTTTTTGCGAGAACTTCGTTGTAAATGCGGTTTTCAATTTGGCTTATTCTGTCTTGAGCTGTTATGATTTTGTTTTCTAATTCTTTAAGCTCTTCTGTAATGTATCGTTCTGCATTTGCGAGTGTTTGTTTGCGGATCCACTCTTGTGGAACTTTATCTTTGTGTGTGTTTGTTACCTCAAGATAGTAACCGAATACGTTGTTGTAACCGATTTTCAAAGAACTGATACCTGTTTTTTCGCATTCGTCATTCTTTAGTTGCTCAAGTACTTGTCGGGAATTGAAAGCCAATTCTCTCAATGAGTCTAATTCCGAATCAACTCCTTGTGCTATTGCACCGCCTTTTGCAATGTTGTTAGGAGCATCAGAACTGATATATTTTTCTAAGTATTGCTCTAAATCGAAACAAGGATTCAGTCTTTCGGCTTCTGTTTTCAAAAACTTGCTTCCATTTTCCGAAAAATCTTTTTTGAGTTTTCCTATTTCCCTTATTATGAATTTGAGGTTCAATAATTCCGATGGCTGAATTCTTCCAAAGGCTACACGAGATATTACACGTTCCAAGTCTCCGATTGTTCTGAGAGATTCGCTTGTATTCAGACTTAGAGTGTCGTTGTCGATAAATGACTTGACTATGTTTTGCCTATGTTCTATTTGCTCAATATCTAAAAGAGGTAAAACAATCCAACGTTGCAACATTCTAAGCCCCATGTTGCTTTGTGTGCGGTTTAAGATACTTAAAAGCGTCTTCCCATTTTCGTTAGGGGAAGAAATCAACTCAAGATTTCTGATTGTAAATTTGTCAAGCCAAAGATAATTGCTGCTTTTTATTGTAGATATTTGGCTGATGTGGCTGATCTGAGTATGCAATGTTTCTTTCATATACGTCAAAGCCGCTGCTGCAGCAATTATTCCTTCTTTACACTCTTCAACACCAAAACCTTTGAGCGATTTAGTGCCAAAATGCTCTGTCAGTATTTCGTTTGCGTAATTTGAATTGAATACCCAATCTTCGTAAGTCTTGATATATATGTTCTCTTTGTGATCTTTTTGAAATTCTCTCAAATATTTTTTTTGTATAACCAACTCTCGTGGAGACAAAGACTGAAATAATTTATCGGCTTCGCTTTTTTCTCCTCTGCTGATAAAGAACTCTCCTGTTGAAATATCGACAAAAGCAATTCCGACAAATAATTTGCCGTAGTGGATTCCGCAAAGGTAGTTGTTAGATGCACCATCGTCGGTTTTATCATTGTAGCTCATCGATGGAGTAACTACTTCTGTGACACCTCTTTTGACCAAACCTTTTACACTCTTCGGATCCTCCAATTGTTCGCAAATAGCAACTCTCTTCCCTGAACGAAGAAATTTAGGCAGATAAGTATCTATTGCATGGAAAGGGAACCCTGCCAATTCGTTTTCATCTCCACCACCTCGTTTTGTAAGAGTTATGCCGAGAATTTGTGAAGTTGTAATGGCGTCTTGTCCGAATGTTTCATAGAAATCTCCGACTCGGAATAATAATATAGTGTCAGGATATTGTTCTTTCAGCGAATTATATTGCTTCATCAAAGGTGTTTCGGAATCTTTCTTGACTGCCATCGTTCTGAGTTTTATTCTGTTTTTAGTATTATTGCAAAATTACAAAAGATTTTTAGAATAGCAAATAAATAAAATAAGGTCTCCGTTGTGCGAAGACCTCAGTGGTTGGTTGTGTCAAAAGTTAAAAAACAATATTTACCCCAAATATGATTGTAAAATTTGAGATCGTGATGTGTGTTGCAATCGTCGGATTGCTTTTTCTTTGATTTGGCGAACTCTTTCTCTTGTCAAATCAAATTTTTCTCCGATTTCGTCCAACGTCATAGGAGGGTAGCCTTCCAATCCGAAGAACATCTTGATTATATCCCCTTCTTTAGGAGACAAAGTGGAGATTGCACGATTGATTTCCATTTTCAGACTTTCATACATCAACTCCGACTCAGGTGTAGAGCAGTCATCGTTTCTTATAAAGTCGTACATGGTGTTCTCTTCGTCAGATGCAAGGGGGGCATCCATTGAAAGATGCTTGCCACCATTGCGTAAATTTTCACTCACTTCGGCAAGTGGCATATCTAATTCGTCAGCCACTTCACCCGCGTTTGGAGTACGTTCATACTTTTGCTCCAATTGTGCCAATGTTTTGGTGATTTTGTTGAGTGAACTTATCTTATTGAGTGGCAAACGTACAATTCGAGATTGCTCTGCCAAAGCTTGCAAAATCGATTGTCTGATCCACCAAACCGCATACGAAATAAACTTGAATCCTCTTGTTTCATCGAATCGTTGTGCAGCCTTAATCAATCCGAGATTTCCTTCATTGATCAAATCCGGCAGGCTCATTCCTTGATTCTGATATTGTTTTGCAACAGAAACAACAAAACGTAGATTGGCCTTTGTAAGTTTCTCCAAAGCGATTCTGTCTCCGGCTTTTATTCTCTGTGCCAATTGTACTTCGCTTTCGGGAGAAATCATCTCCAATTTGCCAATTTCTTGTAAGTACTTATCCAAAGATGTAATCTCTCTGTTTGTTAGTTGCTTTGTAATTTTAAGCTGTCTCATTATTCTATTTTAATTTCAAAACAAAAACTAATGAATATTACGGCTTCTTTTGTTAAATGTTACAGATATATTGAAAAAAATGCTGTTTTTAGAAAAAAAGAATGCCGTTACATACTCTGATTTGAGGTTTAACTTCGATTGCCAAAAATCTATCTTTGATTCCTATTAACCAAATCAAGAAACAATTCAACGAAACAAAGAAAGAATTTATTGAATCTTTGTTTTATTTTTCTCTTTCTTTGTTTCGTTGAGCTATGTTTTGATTATGTGTTTTTCAAAAAGTTATCGCTGTGTTAGAATGAGTAAAGTACAATATGTTTTTATCGTTACATTAAAGTTAATTGAAGTTTACCTTTCTTGAAATACGAGTTCCGTTTACGCTAACATTCAAGAAATAAGTTCCTGTTGGGTATTGACTTATGTCTATTTCGTTTGGCAGATTGTCCCACGCCTTTAGAACTCTTCCGTTTGCATCGATAAGTTGAGCTTCCTTCAATTCGCTTGCATTGCTTTCGATTCGGATAATCTTATCTGCAGGATTAGGATAGACTTTCAGTTCGATAACTCCGCCATTTATTGCATCGATTCCCTGATCTCCCACCAAGACACTTTGAATCTCTGTCCAATCGGAGATATTTCCAACAGAGCATATAGCTCTTACTTTGAATTCCCATCTGCTTCCTCGTTCGAGATTGCGGAGCGTAAATCTTGGATAATGGCTTACTGTTGCCGAAGAAAAGTTTACTGCAAGTGCTTCTTTGTAATTTACTTCCCATTGAATGTAAGGGTTGTCTTCCACATCATCCCAAGTACAAATAATTGTCTCATCGCCTTTGCTTTGATAGTGTTCGCATAAGAAGTTTGTTGGTGTCGGACATGCGGAAGTCATATCTTCGGTTGTGAAGTTAATTATCGACATATTGGCAGCTGAATCGTTATTACAGAATGCTCCAAGCCAAATTATGTACTGTGTATTTGGTAAAAGATTTTCCAAATCAAAAGGAGAAGAAACTCCGTTTACTGCAACAGTGTCATTGTTTTCGGTATCTATGATTCTGATGTTTACAGATGTATTATTGGCGTAGTTACTCCATTCCAAAACTGCCGAATTGGCTGTTATATGACTTATAGACAAATTATCTGGTGCAAGACAAGTATCCTTGATTGTGAAATCTGTTATTTGAAAGTCATAATCTCTGTCATCGCTTTCCTGTATTTGGAATATGAATGTTGCTCTCTCAAAATCGGAATACTCATTCAATAAAATCGAATTATGTCCCAATGTAATGTTTTGTAAAGGTATAAGTTGTCCGTTTTGTTCTTGGATAAATAATTGTGGGAATGTGCCATCTGAAAGGCTTGTATTGAAACTCAAAACAGGATTTGCACCCTCAGATAGTTTGAACATCGGACTCAAAAGCGTATTTGCTTCCACTCTCCAACAGTCTTGATCAAAGCAAAAGCCACCTTCTGTTGCCAATTTAATTGTGTCATCGGCATGATATGGGAATTGCTCGATAGGGGAGCATAGAGTGTGTACATAAATCGGAGAAGAATACAAACTTGTATCGTTGTATGTCGAGACAGCTTGCACCTTTATTTGATACAATGTGTTTTCCGATAAATTGTCAAGCAGAATGGAATTTTGTGATACCTCGTTTTGTGAAACAGAAAGCGTGCTTGTATTCGTTGTTTCCACCAACCAACTTTGTGCATCTATGTTTGTTGCCCATACAATGTTTGCAGAATTTTCATCAAATGTCATAATATTCAAATCAGTAGGAGCATCGATAAGCACATGTGTTGTAAAAGTAGCCGTATCCGACCAAAAACTTTGCTCATCCAAACAATCGGCTTGCACTCTGAAAGTATAGCTTGTCGCAGGTTGAAGATTGTCTAAAATATTGTTTGGCGTTATTCCATCGATTCTTGTCCATGCATCTTCGCTTGTTTCCTTATACTCCAAATTAAACGAAGATTGGTTGTCATTAACATCCCAAGCTAAAAAGGCAGATGAAGAAGTAATGTTTTCTGCTCTCAGATTTGATGGAGTAGCACAATAACGCGCTGTGATATATATGTCATCTATTGCAACGGCTGAAGTATTCGGACAATCGGATGTGTTTTGCCAAACGAACAATATTCGTGTTGTTGTACCAATATGGTGAGGCGGCAATTCAATATGAACATTCTCCCAACTATTTTCACTACCTAGATAAGCAGGTGCTCCTACTTGTTCCCCTTCATAAGGTGCTTGTGAAATGTTTATCGCACTTCCCGGACTCACAAGAAAGACTTTCAAAGATGCGTTTTGCAAAACAGTTTGAGTTTTGTACTTAAAGTCGATGTAAAATCCCACTGCGTAGTTCGGGATGTTGAAATCGATATAAGCATAGCTGATTGCAGAAGTTGTATTGTTGCAGGCGTTTGTTTGTCCGTTGTCATCAGAAATATATAACGCCTTATTGCCGATACTGCTTGCGTTCGTCGCTGTTCCGATTTCCCAAGCGTTTGCCATGGAATTAACAAAACCGACATTCTTATTATCTTCTTCGTTTTCGAAATCAAATTGAATCGGTAGCTCTTGTACGCTGCTCGGAAGGAAATTAGTATAGATATATTTCCAATCACTAACGTATGAATCACAATTTGAACGGACTGCAAACTGATAGCGTTCGAATGCAGTAAGATTGCCAAGCGTGGCTTCATAATTTTGAGTTTGCACTCTGTAACCGTCAAAATCCGGACTACTTCCTATTTCTCCTCTGACTACTTCCCAAGAAGTCGCATCGGAATCCGCTGTCCATTGTACGGTTATTCCATTTGAATTACTGCTACCTATACTTAGATTTCCAACCTGAGGACAATCTGAATCAAATCCCAAAGTAACAAAAGATTGAACTTCGCATGGTTGAGTTGTGTCTCCATTTACATCGATTGCCCTTACAGTCCAAAGGTAACGCGTTCCGCTTATAAGGTTCTGTAAATAAACAACAGGTTGCTCTGTTGAAATGTCGATGTATTCCGTTTGTTGAAATACTTTATAGCTTACAATCCATGCAGCGGCGTTTTCTTCAGCGTTCCATCGGAGTGTTGCTTGGGTAACGTCCAAATCTTCAACCATCATACCGCTAGGAGGATTTATTAACTCGCTTTGAGCAAACAGAGTGCTGAAAGCAAACAGCGTTGAAATTAAAAAGCTGATTAGGTATTTCATTTCTTTGTTTTGTTAAATTGAAACTTGATTCTGTTGTCGTGAAACTTGATTTCGTTTTCTTGAATCTTTGTTTTATTTTTGTGAAACTTTGCTTTGAAAAACTATAAGTTTTCTTTGTGATATTGGAATATCTTTTCGTAAAGATGTATTCTGTCTTTGCCTCTCACGTTATGCTCATGGTCGGGATATATAAAGTAATCTACTTGTTTTCCTGCTTTGATGCATTTGTTTATAAACTCAAGAGAGTGTTGCATGACAACGGTTGGGTCTTGTGCTCCGTGGATTACAAGAAGTTTTCCTTCTAATTGATCTGCGTAATTAAGAAGTGAAGATTTTTCATATCCTTCTTTGTTATCCTCAGGTGAAGACATATATCTTTCTCCGTACATAATCTCATACCATTTCCAATCAATAACAGGACCACCTGCTGTTGCAGTCTTGAAAACTCCCGGATTCTTTAATTTTAATGAGATTGTCATAAATCCTCCGTAAGACCAACCATCAACGCCTATGCGTTCTGCATCGACGTAAGGAAGAGATTTCAAATAGTTTACTCCATCCATTTGATCACTTACCTCAATGCTTCCGCAGTTACGCCATATCGCACTTTCGAATTCGTAACCTCTGTTTGCCGAACCTCGACTGTCAACCGTCCAAACAATGTATCCTTGTTGTGCAAGGAAAAGAAAGAAATTGTTTGCACCGGATAGCCAACTTTCCGTAATGAGTTGTGCGTGCGGACCGCCGTAAACGTAAACTATTACAGGATATTTCTTGTTCGGGTCAAAGTTTAATGGTTTTATCATGCGGGCATACAAATCTGTACCGTCTTTTGCCTTGATTGTAAACACGTCTATTTCCGGTTTATCCAAGTCTGCCCAAGGGTTTTCTGATTTATAGATTTCTTTTACTTGCTTTCCTTTATTATCATACAAAGCAACACGTCTTGGTTCTGTCGAACTGGTGTATGTATCTAAGAAAAGAGTTCCTTCAGTATTGAATTGTGCGTGGTGAGTTCCTTTTTCCGGTGTGCAACGACGTATTTTACCATTCTTAAAGTTGTAAGCGTAAAGATTTTGCTCCAAAGGAGAATCCTTAGTTGCATAGAAAAACATTTCGTTTGCCTTTTTGTTGAATCCTTCTATCGAGTTGATCATCCAATCGCCTGAGGTAAGTTGTTTAATCAATGTTCCATTTATGTGATACAAGTAAGCGTGATTAAAACCGTTTCTTTCGCTCAAATAGATGAACTTTTGGCTGTCATTAGGTAAAAAGAAAATAGGAGATTCCGGCTCAACATATTTTTCAGACTTTTCTTCAAACAATTGCTTTGCGAGTTTGCCGGTTGTAACATCAAAAGCCAACATCTTCAAATGGTTTTGTTTGCGATTTAGTTTTTGAATGTACAGCATTGTTCCTTCGGGATTCCAAGTCAAATTAGTGAGATAGGCTTCTCTTTCTTCGATGGAGTTGTTTTCTCTTGTTGAAAGCTCAACGGTTTTTCCTGTTTCAGAATCATAAACAAAAACAATAACTTCGTGAGACTTCATTCCAGCCATAGGATATCTTGTAGGGGTTGTCTCTGCTTCTCGAACAGCTGTATTAACTAAAGGATATTCCTTTACCATACTTTCATCCATTCTGTAGAGAGCAAGTTTTTGTCCATCGTTTGAAAGGAAGAATCCTTTCTCTATGCCGAATTCGTTTCTGTGTACAGCAACGCCGTATGTGATTCCTTGACCTCCGTCAGTGGTTAATTGTTTCGGTTCTTTGCCTTTTGTAGAGAACCAAACATTTCCATCAACGGTATAAGCGGCACTTCCATTCTTCAAATCTAATTCAAGGTTTTCAGCTCCTTCTTTCAGCTTGCAGATAGGGGTTGCTTGTTTTGTTTCTATATTGTAGTGAAAGATTGTTTTGTTATCTGCACTTAAAAATGCGAACTCTGTTTCCGAAATAAATTCTACAGCGGCAAAATGCTTTAAGTCTTTGGTTAAATCTTCTTTTGTTAAGATTGTTTTTTCAGATTTTTTATCTCCGATTATTAACTCTTGGCCTGTTTTTGTGTAAGCATACTTTCCTTTTTCTCCAACAAATTGTAGGTTATATATTCCTGTTGGATAGTATTCTCGGTCTTGAACTCGTTTTATGTCTATAAGACCTTTCTGTGCTGAAACACTGATGCCTGTCAATACAAACAAGAGTGCAAAAAATAAACCTAAGTTTCGTCTCATTTTTTCTTTGTTTTATTTTGTTAGTTCTCTACTTTAATGATTTCTTTCTTCGTTTTGTTTTTCTAATACTTTGACCAATTTCTGAATCTCAAAGAAAAGACTCCGAAAAATGCCTCTTTGAAAATCTTCATGCTCATCTTGCTTTGTCCCAAAACTCGATCGGTGAAAATGATAGGCACTTCCTCGATTTTGAAACCAAGTTTGTGAACGGTGTATTTCATTTCTATTTGAAAGGCATAGCCGATGAATTTAATCTTATCAAGTTTTATTCTCTCCAAAACCTTTCTTGAATAACACGCAAAGCCCGCTGTGGCATCTCCGATCTTCATTCCGGTTACCAGCCTTACGTAATAAGACGCATAATACGACATCATGACTCTTCCGATAGGCCAATTGACAACCGAAATCTTGCCATCGACATAACGAGACCCTACTGCCATATCCGCACCCTTTACACAAGCTTCATATAATCGCAAAAGATCTTTCGGAGGGTGGGAAAAGTCGGCATCCATTTCAAAAATGTAATCATAGCCTTTTGATAACGCCCATTTGAAACCGTGAATGTAAGCCGTTCCCAAGCCGAGTTTACCTTTTCTTTCTTCGATAAACAGACGTTCGGGAAAGTCTTGCATAAGTCTTTTGACGATTTGTGCCGTTCCATCAGGGGAATTATCTTCCACAATCAAGATATGGAACACCTTTTCCAAAGAAAAAACGTAACGAATTATGTTTTCGATGTTTTCTTTTTCGTTGTAAGTGGGAATTATTACTACACTATCTGAAGAGTTCATCTGTTTTCGTATTTGTATCTGTGTATGTTTTTCTCTATATCTGTTTTGTGTTTTTTCAACTCTTTGTTTTAATTTATTGAAATCAAGAAACAATTTACTGAAATCAAGATTCATTTCGACAGAATCAAGAAAGAATTTCAACAATCAAAACGAGCCTGTTTCTTTGTTTGAATCCAATGTTTTCAACCTGCAAATATAATCAATTTCTCTTGAATTGCCAACAACCAATCTTTATACGGCTATTTGTTTTCTTTGTTCAAGAATCTCGAAAGGCTGCCTTCGCTCGGGTTTCTCATAGGATTTTCCTCTACTTTGCCATCAGGAGAAATGAGAATGAAAAGAGGAAAGGCTTTAACTTGGAAGTGCTCCAATAAATCATAGTTCGAGTCGAAGAAAGCGAAATTCCATTTGTAGCGATTTCCTATTTTGGTGTTCTTAAGAAAGTTATACATTGCGTCAAGATTGCGATCGCAACACACGGTCAGCACTTCGCAATTGTCTTTTATGTTTTCGTACATATAGTTCACAACTTCCAACTCTCGTTTCGAGTCTTTATCGTTCAGTTTTACAAAATTCAACACAAGGGGTTTTTGAATGAATTGTTGCAGATTCAGCTTTTCGCCTGACACATTGCTTATTTCAAAATCTTTAATGCTTAATCCCTTATGAGAAATCTTGTTAAGGTAATCAATCGTTTGAAGAGCTGTTTTTCTGTGTTGTTCGAATTTTGTTCTCGAAGCAATCTTTTCGAGCATCCTTATAATGTCTTGTCGTTCGTAAAGGCCGTCTGAAAAGGCGTCTTTCATGCCTTTGATTAACACAAGCTCACGAAAAACTTCGTTTCTCAAAACATCATCTTTTCCTAATGCGTCCATAAGGTCGTCATAGTTGGTTGTGTTGAGCCAAAATTCCAATTCGTCTTGTGAAATGTACTTATTGCCTTGAGCGAAATAATGACCGAAAATACTATTGAAGCAATCCGTGTAACCGATATTGTAATATAGTATAGGCATGTCTTTGAATAATTCTGCCCGTTGTTGCTTTCTGCCTTTCAATCTCAAAACATGATCCATCTTTCCTGCTTCATATTTTATGTAAGAATGAAAGTAAGCACCTTCTTTTTCGGTTTCCAAAAATTGTTGTGTTAATTTGTGTAACGAATCCACGATAAGGCTGTCTTTCATTACCAATAACTCTCTGTCGTATCGTGTGATGAAATCTTCTATTGCTACATCGAAATCGTTGATTTTAAAATTCAAATCGTCTTTGTCAAGATTGGTTATCGTTATAGGTAAGATGTATTTGTGTAAAAGTACGTTTACCGAATCTGTAATGGCGTAATCGATGGAGTCTATCTGTAGTTCGTAAATCTTTCCCGGCTGAGAAATGAAACTATATTCGAAAGCATCTATTTTTAACGTTAATACGCTGACTCCATCCGTCACAAGACCGAAACTGAATGTTGAGTCGTTTTCCTGCAATTTGACATCAGCTTTCTGAACCTCCAATCCGGAAATGTAATCATCTGTAATAAACAAACGGACGTGCTTTCCGCCTATGTTTTTTCCTGAGGCGTTAATCGTTACGTTTTGAGCTGGTAGAACGGTACTCAAAAGCAAAAACGCTATTATTGAAAATCTTTTCATCATTCTTATGTTTAGACTTGCAAAGCTAAGAAATATTTTCAACTTTCGACGAAAAACAATTAAAAAACAAATATATATTGTAACCGAAAAGGGTATTGTATGCGTAAAAAGCGATAAAGAAAAATTTGTACGAAGTGAAAATCAATCAAAACAAAAAAAAGATAGGATTGTATTTTGGAAGTTTCAATCCGATTCACAATGGGCATTTGATACTTGCCAATCATATAGTTCAGAATACGGATTTGGATGAAGTGTGGTTTGTTGTTAGTAGGCGAAATCCTTTGAAAAGTGGAAAAGGTCTACTCGCCGATAGAAAACGTTTTGCATTGGTACAAATGGCAATAGAAGATAATCCGTCGTTTAGGGCATGTGATTTGGAATTTCAATTACCCGTTCCTTCATATACAGTAAACACTCTTGCGTATCTTGGAGAGAAATATCCCGATAAGCAATTCCACATAATAATGGGACAAGATAACATCGTTACTTTCGACAAATGGAAAAACTATTCTGTGATTTTGGAATATTATCACATATTGGTGTACCCTCGTCTTGGAAGTCCTGAATCGGAATTTTTGAAACATCCGCACGTTCGTATGGTTGATGCTCCGCAAATAGAGATCTCATCTTCCCTTATCAGAAAAAACATCAGCGAAGGCAAGTCTATACAGTACCTTTTGCCCGATTGTGTGAGAGAAGAAATAGAAAAAAGCAATTATTATAGAGGTTGATTGTAATGTATTCAAAATCAAGTGATACTGAATCTTTGTTTTGGAAAATTGTTTCTTGATTTCAATAAAATGAATCTTGATTTCAGAAAAATGAAACAAAGAATGGCTGAACGTTTGCAAATCTTGCATTTATCAGGGTTTTGAAAGATAAGGATTTTTGTTTATTATGAAAAAAAACAACAAAGACTTGTCATATTGTTTTTTTTATATATCTTTGCAGTGTCGATTTACAAAGTCGTCGGGAGAAACCCGAAAATCCTTAAATAGAGTAGGGAAGATTAAAAAACTAAAATTATCATGAAAAAAGCTTTATTTTTATTGGGCGCTGTAGCTACAATGGGATTCGTAGCTTGTAACACAATTTCAGATTGCGATTGTACTGTAGGATTTGAAGGAATCCCAGGAGTTGTTGTTGAAGTTCTTGAATACGAAGGAACTTGCGACGAAATAGCTGCTGATGAACTTCCAGCTGAATGGCAAGACATCGAAGAACTTGGCGGAACATTCTCTTGCGTTGAGAAGTAATCTTGCTACAGAGTTAAATATAGGGATTATTGGCTCATAGGAGTCAAATCCCTATGTTTGTTTTTAATCAAATGAATATTATCATGAAAAAAATACTTTTCTTTTTGGCAGTAGGTGTATCTGCGGTTTCTTTCTTTGCTTGTTCGGATACAACTGATTGTTATTGTGATTATGGCAATGGAGAAAGCACTATTGTTAATGATTGGAATGGTGCTTGCTCTGAAATCAATATAATAGAATTGACAAAGAAGGCTGCACCGGGTCAAACGCCGATGATAGGTTGCGTTGAACAATAAAACAAGCGAATGAAAGCCAAGAGAATAATAGGAATCGTTGTAAGGATTTTTATAGGACTTGTTTTTATTGCTTCGGCTCTAACGAAGTATCTTTCGATAGAAGCAGTTGATATGTTTTTGTTTGAACACAAGTTGTTCTCTTGGGACTTTACTCAATTCGTATCAAGATTTCTTGTCGGATTCGAATGTTTTATCGGCTTGTCATTGGTTTTCGGGATTTGCCAAAAGTTGGTTCGTTGGCTTACGATAGGCTCTTTGTCCGCCTTTACGGTGTATGTTTTGCTCAAACCTTTATTGTTTGATGTCTCTTCAGACAATTGCCATTGCTTTGGTGATATCTTGATTTTATCGGATACGCAGACAATTGTCAAAAATGTTATTTTGTTGGCTTTGTCTTACTTTTTGTTTTGGCAAAGTGGAATGCGAAAGAAATATGCCAAGTGGTTGTTTTTGGCATTTTTTGTTTTATCGACAGCAACCGTCTATACAATCAAACCACCTGATGTTATAGTCTATTCTTTGTACGACAAGAGTGCGAGTCTTAATATGGAGAAATTCGAAATCTTGTTAAAAGAAGAACAACTTGCAGAACTTGAAATCGAAAAAGGTAAAAAAGTGCTTTGCCTCTATTCTACAGGTTGTAAATATTGCAAACGAACGGCAATCAAACTCGATGTTATGATTGCAAGGCATGAATTGGAAAAAGAGGATTTTGTTGTTGCGTTTTGGGGAAAAGAAAAAAATATTACGAAATTTTACAATGAAACACAAGTTGTTAAATTGCCGACAGCGATTGTTCCTCCCGATGTGTTTTTGTCTGCAACCAAAGGAAAGCAACCTATTGTTGTTTTGTTGGATAACGGAAAGGTGATGGATATTTACAGATCTATTACATTGGATGAAGACAGAATAGTAGATTTCCTTAAATAGTTTTTGCTCTTACATAACATTTCTACATCGAAAACGTTTTACCTTTTGAGCGTTTAATCAAAAACAAACTTTTATGGTGAATATACTCTGGGTCGATGATGAAATCGATTTGTTGAAACCTTATATTCTTTTTTTGGAAGCCAAAGGTTATTCTATTATTTCTGCAATAGATGGTAATGAAGCAATGGAAGCTCTTGGTGCAAAGTCGGTTGATATTATTTTTTTGGACGAAAATATGCCGGGGCTTACAGGTTTAGAGGTTCTGAATATGATAAAGAACAAATATCCTGCACTTCCTGTGATTATGATTACCAAAAGCGAAGAAGAACATATTATGGAGCAGGCAATAGGTAGTAAAATATCTGACTATCTCATAAAACCTGTAAATCCTAACCAGATATTGCTGACACTGAAAAAACATTTGGATACAAAAAGACTTGTAAGTGAGCAATCAACAATGAACTATCAGCAGGAATTTCGCCAAATCGGTCTTCGTCTTATGGAAGGCATGGATAGTAAAGAGTGGATAGATATTTATAAAAAGTTGGTTTATTGGGAAATAGAGCTGTCTGAGTCTAACGATGTAAGTATATTCGAGATATTAAAGCAACAAAAGACGGAAGCTAACTTACAATTCTCAAAATTTTACGAAAGGAACTATCTGCAATGGATAAAAACACCAGATGCAACGACTCCTTTGATGTCACACAGATTGTTGGAGGAAAAAGTTTTTCCAGCATTGAAAGAAGATAAACCTTCGTTTTTGATAATTATAGATAACTTTAGATTCGATCAGTGGAAAGCTTTGCAACCCGCAATCGAAGAATATTTGAGAGTAGAACAAGAAGATATGTATTATAGTATCATTCCGACAACCACACAGTTCGCCCGAAATGCTATTTTTGCCGGAATGATGCCCTATGACATAAAAAAGACATATCCGAATTTGTGGTTGGATGAGGATGAAGAAGGAAATAAAAATCAAAACGAATATCAATTTCTGCAAAAACAGCTTGCAAAGCATGGATTCGATATAAAAACGACATATCATAAAGTTTTGAATCTCACTTATGGCAAAAGAATGATCGATAACTTGCCAAATCTGATGCAGAACAAACTAAATGTGATTGTTTATAACTTTATAGATATGCTTTCTCATGCAAGAACTGACTCGGATTTGGTTAGAGAGTTGGCAGAAGATGAAAAGGCTTATCGAGGTGTTACCCAGACATGGTTTTCTCACTCTCCGTTGTTTGATGTCTTGAAGTTCTTGAGTGCAAAAGATGTAAATATTTTCATAACTACCGATCATGGTTCGGTGAGAGTGAACAGGCCGATTAAGATTAAAGCAACAAAAGAAGCGTCTGTAAATCTCCGTTACAAGGTTGGAAGATTCTTAGATTACAATGAAAAAGAAGTTTTTGCCGTAAACAAACCTGAGGATATTTTATTGCCGAGATTGAATATTCTTTCTCCATATATATTTGCCAAAGCAAACGATTTTTTCGCTTATCCTAACAATTATAACCACTATGTACAGTATTACAAAAATACATTCCAACATGGAGGTATTTCTATGGAGGAAGTGTTGATTCCTTTTATTCATTTGACAAAAAAATAGTTGAGATGGAAAAAACGTATAAAATAAATGGCTTGTCGGATTTGGATAATGTAGCAAATGATATTTTGTTGCAGTGTAAGAATGATCGGGTATTTGCGTTGGAAGGTGAGATGGGAGCGGGTAAAACAACATTTACACGAGCTCTTTGCAAAGCATTGGATTGTGAAGATGAAATCTGTTCTCCAACTTTTGCAATAGTAAACGTTTATTTTTCTGAAAAAGTGGGAGAGGTTTTTCATTTTGATTTTTATAGATTAAACACAGTTGCAGAAGCTCAAGAAATAGGAACAGAGGAATATTTTTACAGTGGTTGTTATTGCTTTTTGGAGTGGAGCGAACGAGTTGTTGATATATTGCCAGAAAGTTATGTAACTATTAAAATAAATGTTGTTGATGAAAACCAAAGATTGATAACAGTTAGTTTTTAATAATTTCGTATCTTTGCAACGAAAACAGCTGTGGATGCAATGGATAATAATGAGAATCAACACATAGACAAACAGTTTATTAACTTGGAGCAATTGATTGCAAGTAAGAATAAGAAATTGCTTCGAATACTTCCTAAATTTGTTCTGAACAAATTTAAGAAACTTGTACATCTTGATGAGATCAATGATGCTGTTTATCGTTATCGTGATTGTAAGGGAGCGGCTTTTACAGATAGTGTAATATACAAAGAATTCAATATAAAATTAGAAATAGAGAATCCAGAGAATATTCCATACGATGATAGAGCTCTTATAGTTGCCAATCACCCTATTGGAAGTATTGACGGCATGGCTTTGATCAGCATAATGGGACAAAAAAGATCTGATATTCTTTTTCCTGTTAATGATTTGCTTTGTGCATTGCCGGGATTGAAAGGTGTTTTTGTTCCAATTAATAAGTATGGTAAAAATTCATCTAATCATGATGTGTTGAACGATGCTTTTAGGGGTGATAGCATTGTTATGTATTTTCCAGCAGGAACAGAATCCAAATATATAAATGGAGTATTGCAAGATTTCCCTTGGAAAAAGACATTTGTGAAAAAAGCAATCGAGTTTGAAAGAAACGTAACCCCTGTTTACATTGAAGGCATGAATTCAAAGCGTTTTTATCGCTTCTCGAAGATTCGAAGATTTTTCGGTATCAAATTTGATTTGGAGATGATACTTCTTCCTGATGAGATGTTCAAATATAGAAATAAAACGATAAAACTTACATTTGGTAAGCCGATTCCTTATTCTGTTTTTGATAAAAGTAAAACGCATTTGGAGTGGGCTCAATCTGTTCGAGCACATGTTTATAAATTGAAAGATAATCCTCAAACGGACTTTGTGCCGTGAAAAATAAAATAAGTATATGGAAAATGTAATTGACCTTTCTTATATAATACCTCCTGTAGATAAAGCTTTGATAAAGGAAGAATTGAAAAAGGCGGATTTTTTGAAAAAAACAAATTCTGCAGGTAGAGAAATATATGTTACAAACGCTCATAGAACGCCTGCGATAATGAGGGAAATAGGACGTCTTAGAGAAATGAGTTTTGCAACTAGCGGAGGAGGAAGTGGAACTGAGTGCGATATAGATCAATACGATGAAGCACCTGAACCACATTGCTATCAACAGTTATTTGTTTGGGATCCGATAGATGAAGAGATTGTCGGAGGATATCGTTATATAATAGGAAAGGATATATATCGTCAATCGGATGGTAGCTTGTTTAGTGCTACAGCTGACTTATTTGAATTCAGTGATTCATTTTTGGAAAAATACCTTGATAATACCATAGAATTAGGACGTTCTTTTGTAAGGCCAGATTATCAACCAACGGTTAATCTTAGAAAAGGATTGTATTCGTTGGATAATATCTGGGATGGATTAGGTGGATTGGTGATAAAGAATGAAGATATAAAGTATTTCTTTGGTAAAATCACGATGTATCCATCTATGAATGTGCTTGCAAGAGATTATATATTGTATTTTTACAAGAAACACTTTCCTGATAACGAGGGATTGGTAAGACCGAAGGAGAGTATAGAGATTGAGACAGATTATAACTTGTTAGTGAAGTTGTTTAACGGAAAAAATTACAAGGAAGACTATCAAATTTTGACTAAAAGCGTGAGAGCGTTGAACGAAAACATACCTCCACTTGTCAATGCTTATATGAACCTATCTTCAACAATGAAAAGTTTTGGTACTTCAATAAATAAACATTTCTCAGATGTTGAAGAAACAGGGATACTTGTTACGATAGCAGATATTTACGAAGAAAAGAAAAAACGACACCTTACTCTATAATTGGGAATCATGATTATATCTTCAGCCGAGTTTGTTAAGAGTAGCCAAGAGTTGAATCAATGCCCGCAACCCGATATGCCAGAGTTCGCATTTATCGGAAGAAGTAATGTGGGTAAGAGTTCGTTGATAAATATGTTGGTTGAGAAAAAAGATCTTGCAAAAACATCTTCTCAACCTGGTAAAACGCAATTGATAAATCATTTCATCATTAACGACGAATGGTATTTGGTCGATTTGCCAGGCTATGGCTATGCAAAAACTTCAATGGAAAATCGCAAGCGTTGGCGAATGATGATAGAGAATTATCTTTTGAAGCGAGAGAATCTTTTAACAGTATTTGTGTTGATTGATTCTCGAATAGAACCTCAAAAGAATGATTTGGAGTTTATTAATTTTCTTGGAGAAAATGGCGTTCCTATTAAATTGATTTTCACGAAGACAGATAAACAATCAGCAAAGAAAACTCAAGATTCTTTGGAATTGTTTAAGCAAACTTTATCTGAATATTGGGAAGAGTTGCCTGAAATAATCCTTACTTCATCAGAGAATAAAACAGGTAGAGGTGAGGTTTTGGAAACGATAGAAAATATTATCCCATATTTTAATCCGTTGAATGAATTATGAAAAGATTGATGGTATCGACCGGAGGCGGTGATTGCCCCGGCTTAAACGCAGTCATAAGAGCAATAGTCAAACGAGCTTCTCAAGAAAAAGATTGGGAGGTAATAGGTTGTATAGAATCGTTTAACGGAGTATTGAGAGAGCCTACTGAAATAGTTGTTCTGGATCAAGAATCTGTTTCCGGGATTCTTATTCAAGGCGGGACGATTCTTGGAACGACAAACAAAGGTGGCCCATTTGCGTATCCTGTAAAAAAATCCGATGGAACATGGGAAACAGTCGATATAGGCGATCAAATGATACGTAAATTGCAATACATGGGCGTTGATGCGGTTATCAATATCGGTGGAGATGGTTCGCAAAGAATTTCAAAGGCTTTATATGAAAAAGGATTGAATATAATAGGCGTTCCCAAGACTATTGACAATGATTTGTCGATGACGGATTTTACCTTCGGCTTTCAAACAGCTGTTCAGATAGCAACCGAATCGGTTGATAAGCTTGTAACGACTGCGGCGAGCCATAACAGAGTTTTTATTTTGGAAGTCATGGGACGTGATGCCGGATGGATAGCTCTGAATGCAGCAATAGCAGGAGGTGCTGATGTGTGCATAATTCCTGAAATTCCTTACGACATTGACAAAGTTAAAGAGAAGATTGAAAGTCGTTATAAGAAAGGTCGCGGTTTTTGTATCATAGTTGTTGCAGAAGGAAGTAAAAATGCAAATGGAGAGCAAGTGGGAATGGAATCTAAGATTCCGGGAGACAGACATTTCAAACTTGGGGGTATAGGAGAGGCCCTTAAATTTGAACTGCAACAAGCAGGAATCGAACATGATATTCGAGTATCTGTTTTGGGGCATCTTCAAAGAGGAGGAACACCTATTGCATACGATAGAGTGTTAGCCTCAGAATTCGGAGTGAAAGCTTTTGAACTTGCGATGAAAGGCGAATTCGGAAAGATGGTTGCTTATAAGCATCCCGATGTGATAGCGGTTACTTTCGAGGAAGCATTGAGAGAACCTCATCTTGTTTCGCCTGATAGTTTTCTTGTGCATACGGCAAAAGGTTTGAACATAGCATTTGGAGATTAAACCGAGTAAATGGATTGACGGAAAATCAAATCATTGGAACAGAGGTTTAATCGACAGATTTATTTTTTTTGTTTTGAAAAATACTTCTTTGTTTCAGAAAATTAAAACGAAGAAAGAAAAGATTAAAACAAAGATTCGTTTTTCTGAATTGAAATAATAAAGAAATAGAATATAGATTTGACAATATAATTCGAACAGAGCAATGAAAAAAATAAAAAGTGCATTGATTTCAGTCTTTTATAAAGACGGATTAGACGAAATAGTAAAGTTATTAGATGCCAACGGAGTAGAAATATATTCAACGGGAGGAACCTACGACTATATTTGTAATCTTGGAATCGAAGCAAAAACAGTTGAAGGTCTTACAGGCTATCCTTCAATTCTTGGAGGTAGGGTGAAAACTCTTCACCCTAAAGTATTCGGAGGAATATTGGCTCGTCGCGATAATGCTCAGGACATAGAGCAAGCAAGAACCTATGAAATACCTGAAATAGACCTTGTGATAGTTGACCTTTACCCATTCAAGAAGACAGTAGAGAGCGGAGCAAGTGAAGCAGATATAATAGAGAAAATTGATATAGGCGGAATATCTTTGATAAGAGCTGCAGCCAAAAATTATAATGATGTATTGATTGTTCCATCTGTTGAACACTATTCAGAATTGCTTGAATTACTTGAAAAACAAAATTGTTGCACAAGCATTTCCGACAGACGTCGTTTTGCAACATACGCTTTTGCACAAAGTTCTGATTATGACACCGCAATATTCGGATATTTCAATCAAGAAACAGCAATGCCTGTATTCAAACAAAGTTGTCATCGATCAAATGTTTTGCGTTATGGAGAAAACCCTCACCAAAAGGGATACTTCTATGGAGATTTGGAATCTTTCGTTGAACAACTTCATGGCAAAGAAATTTCTTACAATAACATAGGTGATATCGATGCTGCTTGCAGGTTGATAGATGATTTTGAGGAAACCACATTTGCAATCATAAAACACAATAACGCATGCGGATTGGCAAGCCGTCCTACATTGAAACAAGCTTATGCAGATGCATTGGCAGGTGATCCTGTTTCAGCTTTCGGTGGTGTTTTGGTGTGCAATCGTACCATAGACAAGGAAACAGCCGAACTTATGAATAGTCTGTTTATGGAAATCTGCATTGCGCCGGATTATTCTGAGGAAGCATTAGAAATATTGAAATGTAAGAAAAACAGAATCTTATTGAAACGCAAAGATACACCGATGCCAGAGGTTCAATATCGCTCGGCGTTGAATGGAATCTTAGTTCAGGATGCAGATAACGTAGTTGAAAAATGTGAAGATTTGAAATCGGTAACATCAACCGCTCTTACAGAAGAACAAAAGAAAGATTTGATATTCGCAAACAAGATAGTAAAACACACAAAGTCAAATGCAATCGTTTTGGCTAAGAATCAACAATTGTGTGCAAGTGGAACAGGTCAGACAAGTCGTGTTGATGCGTTGCGACAAGCGATAGAAAAAGCAAAAGGCTTTGGTTTCGATTTACAAGGAGCAGTTATGGCTTCAGATGCCTTCTTCCCATTCCCTGATTGTGTTGAGATAGCAAGTAAAGAAGGCATAAATGCAGTGATACAACCCGGAGGCAGTGTTAAGGATGACCTAAGTATTGAATTCTGTGAAAATAATAAAATTGCTATGGCAATGACCGGTAACAGACATTTCAAACACTAAAAAAATCAAAAATAAAACCGAAAATTGAAACACAATAATAAAAACGCCGTAAAAATAGGAAAATAGTATAGAAATGGGTTTGTTTTCATTTTTAACAAGAGAAGTAGCAATAGATTTGGGTACGGCCAATTCCATCGTGATATGCAACGATAAGGTTGTTGTTGACGAACCGTCGATTGTGGCAGTTGATCAAACAACCAAGAAAATCATTGCAGTAGGAAAAAAAGCCATGCAGATGGATGGTAAAACCCATGATGCGATAAAAACAATACGTCCGTTGAGAGACGGAGTTATTGCCGATTTTGACATGGCGAATGATATGATTCGTGAACTTATCCGAATGATAAACATGAAAAAAACAATCATTCCGCCATCATTGAAAATGGTTATTTGTATTCCGAGTGGTATAACCAATGTTGAGGAGCGTGCAGTAAGAGATGCTGCCGAGCAAGCAGGAGCGAAGGATGTGAGATTGATACATGAGCCGATGGCAGCAGCGATCGGTATAGGTATAGATGTGCTTGAGCCTGTCGGAAACATGATAATAGACATAGGAGGAGGTACAAGTGAAATCGCAGTCATAGCTTTGGGTGGTATAGTTTGTAATAAGTCAATACGAATCGCAGGAGATGAGTTCAACCAAGATATTATAGACTATATGCGTAAGCAACACAATATCCATATTGGAGAAAGAATGGCTGAGAAGATTAAGATAGCTGTTGGTGCCGCTATTCCGGAATTGGCTGATCCGCCTGAAGATTTCGCTGTTCAAGGAAGAGATGTGCTAACAGGAATACCTAAAGAATTGCATGTAAATTATAAAGAGATAGCTCATGCTTTGGATAAATCGATTGCAAAAGTCGAAAGTGCGGTTCTTGAAGCCTTGGCGATGACTCCGCCAGAATTGGCATCGGATATTTATCATACCGGAATATATCTTGCAGGTGGTGGTGCGTTGCTTAAAGGGTTGGACGTAAGATTGCAAGCCAAAACCAAATTGCCTGTACACGTTGCAGAGGATCCGCTAAGGGCTGTAGCAAGAGGAACAGGTATGGCATTGAAACATTATGACGAATATACTTTCTTGATAAAGTAATAGTATAATCAGTAAAAAGAGTCGGAGTAGACCTTGAATCAAGGAACGTACTCCGACTTTTATTTTTCCCAAACCTTATGAAAGAAAGAGAAAAGCAGATAACCAAAGTAACGCTCGTTGGAAGCGTTGTTAATTTGTTGCTTGCTGTATTCAAGATCTTTGCCGGAATTTTTGGACGTAGTGGAGCAATGGTGGCAGATGGCGTTCACTCGCTTAGCGATTTGATAAGTGATGTGGTTGTTTTGGTTTTTATTCCGATGTCGTCTAAAGGCAGAGATAAACGTCATAAATACGGACATGGAAAGTTTGAAACCCTCGCAACGCTTATCGTAAGCATTATTTTGATAGTTGTATCTGCGAAATTGATTATTGAATCGATAAACACTATTGTTGCGTGTTTGCAGGGTGAAGTTTTACCTGTGCCGGGTATGATTGCATTTTGGGCGGCTGTTGTTTCGATTCTTTTCAAGGAATTCCTATATCAATATACTATATTCGTAGGTAGGAAAACAGAATCCGAAGCCTGTAAAGCCAATGCTTGGCATCATCGTTCCGATGCTTTGTCTTCGATAGGTTCGTTGTTGGGTGTGGGAGGAGCAATTTTGTTGGGAGAAAAATGGACCATACTTGACCCGATTGCTGCCTTTGTTATAGGGCTTATGATTTTGGTTGTGGCAGTCAAGATGTTCAAACCGCCAATTGATGAGTTGATGGAAAAATCTTTAGGTGAAGAAACTGAAATCGAAATAGAGAACATAATCCTTTCAACCCAAGGAGTATTGAATTTGCACAACTTAAAGACTCGTTGTAACGGAAGAAGTAAGATAATAGATTGCCATATCAGAGTGAAAAGAGATAAAACCATTGTTGAGGCACACGATATTGCGTCGGCGGTTGAGCGAAATTTGAGAGAAAGATTTGGAGATCATACTCAAATAGGCATACATGTCGAACCCGAAAAAACAGTTGAAAAATCCCTGTAAAATACCCTTTTAACGAAACAAAGAAATAATTTACTGATTCTTTGTTTTAATTTACTGAAATCAAGAAAGAATTTTTTAAAACAAAGAATTATTTTTGTGTTTTCAAATCATTGAAAATCAGACTTTGATTACAGTGGAGTGAAAGCGTGATTCTGTTTGTTGAAACATGGTTTTGGTTTTCTTTTATGTAGTTCCCTTGCGTTGTTGTCTTTAATTTGTTGAAGCCGAATTGCGATTGAAAAGTGTGAAATGGAGTTAAAAAATGCTGAGAATTACACAATAAATTATTAACATTTAGCCGTTGATAAATACAATAAGCGAGTCTGCTGTCAAGTGCAGAAATGATACTAATTTAGTAAGTTGTAAAAATAGTGTAATCTCATGAGAAGAAAATTGTTTGTTTTATGCCAAATCGGAATGTTTATTTTGTTGAGTGGCAGTGGGTTTTGTCAAAAAGTAGTTCAAGAAAGACCATGTAGAGAAGCCTTTTTGGAAGCCTATGACAACTATCAAAACAAGAATTATGCACTTTCGTTTGAGCAGTTTTCTACATTTATCGAAGCCTATAGGGATAATGATGATGCGTTTTTGCAAGATGCGTTTTTCTTTAAGGCGGCTGCAAGTTGTCAAATGATGAATAACGATGCGGATGTTTTGTTGCTAAGTTACATAAAACGCTATCCGCAATCTCTGCATACGAATGATGCGTATTTTCTTTTGGCTAATTTTTACACACAAAACAATCAGTATGATAAAGCTTTGAGAGTGTATCGCCAAATGAATACTTCGGTTTTAGATCAAGAGAAAAAATATGAGTATGCTTACAAATATGGTCATTGTCTTTTTATGCAGGGTAATTATGATGAGGCTCTGACCGAATTTGATAAGGTAAAAGATGCCAAAAGTAAATATGCTGCTCCCTCAACCTATTTTTATGCACATATTCTCTATGAACAAAAGAAATACAATCTTGCATTGAAAGAATTTTTGACGCTTCAAAACGATAAAAGCTTTGGAAAGATCGTTCCGTTCTATATTGCACACATATATTACTATCAACAAAATTACGAAGAGTTGATAAAGATTGCTCCCGACTTGTCAGAGAAATCACAGTCCAAGAAAAGTTACGAACTAAACAGAATGTTGGGAGATACATACTATAAATTGGGAAGATATAAGGAGGCAATACCATATTTGGAAAAGACCGCACAGCAAGCAGGTGCAGATGCACAGGATTATTATTTGTTGGGCTTTACGCTTATGGAAGAGAAAGATTTTGAAAAAGCTAAAAGATACCTCGCATCTGCAAGTGAGAAAAAAGATTCTTTGGGACAAAATGCTCTATATCACTTAGGAATATGTCTATTGGAAACAGACAATAGATCGGAAGCACAAGCTATGTTCAAAGAAGCAAGTGAACTTGATTTTGATATGCAAGTTAAGGAGAATGCTTTGTTGAATTACGCGAAGCTATCTTATGAAACATCTCCTGCATACAATGAATCGGTAAAGGCTTTTCAGTTGTTTGCAGATAAATTTCCGCAATCTGCCAAGGCAAATGAAGCAAAAGAATATTTGGCACAGTTGTATGGCGATATGAAAAACTATCGCGATGCAATCGAAATGATAGAACAGATGTCCGAAAGAAATTTATCGGTAAACAGAGCTTATCAACGTTTGTGTCTGAACAGAGCAATCGAACTTTTTAACGAGAACAGATTGGACGATGCTTTGATTTACTTAGACAAGTCCTTGTCTCAAGCTCATGATAACAGTCTTACGGCAACTGCTTATTACCTAAAAGCTGAAGCGTATTATCAAATGGGCGAATACGATTTGTCTATTAAAAATCTGAATACTTTTTATGCTTCTAGTGGTTCTGATAAAAGCCCGTTCTTGCCTCAAGCCGATTACGCGATGGGTTACAATCTGTTTAAGCAAAAGAAGTATTCTTCTGCCGAAGGTTATTTCCAAAGAGCTATAGGTAAGTTAAATGCTCAACAAAACACAGATGCAACTTTGCGATATGCCGATTGTCTTTACATGGGTAAGAGATTTCGCGATGCAATCGCAGAATACGGAAAGATAATCAAAGAAAAACATCAGGATTTTGATTATGCAACTTATCAAACTGCAATGGCATACGGAGCTTTGGGGAATTACGCTCGCAAAAAAGAGATATTGGAGCAGGCAAACAACGATTTTACATCCGGAAGCTATGTTGCAAGTATGAAATATGAGCTTGCAAATACCTATCTCACCTTAGAAGAAAACAAGAAAGCTATTTCGACCTATCAAAACGTTATAGAAAAATATCCACAGTCGATTCACGTCAAAGATTGCTATGCAAAAATCGGTATGATCTATTATAAATTGGGCGATGATCAGAAAGCGTTGGTGTATCTTGATAAATTGGTGAAGATGTATCCTGAAAGCGAAGAGGCGAGGACTGCGTTGGGTAATATCAAAGCAATATATGTAGATGCAAACAAAGTAGATGATTTTATAGCTTACACAAAGAGTATTCCGAGTGCAAGTATCTCTGTTGGCGAACAAGATTCTATAAGTTACCAAGCAATAGAAAATTTGTATATGGATGGAGATTGTCCGAATGCAATTGCAGGTTTCAAAAACTATTTGAACAAATATCCTGATGGAGCTTTCTTTGTCAGTGCCAACTATTATCTTGCCGATTGTCTAAACAAGATAAACCAAAAGCAAGAGGCGTTACAACATTATGAAAACATTGTTTCAAAGCCTAAGAACATCTTTACAGAAAAATCTCTTTTGAAAGCGGCCGAGATAAACTTTGAAGAAAAAAACTACGAAAAAGCAAAGCAATATTATTCTCAACTTGAAAAGATAGCGGAAATAACTTCCAATAAATTACAGGCAATAGACGGACAAATGCAATCTTGTTTTGAATTGGGACAAGCTGATACGGCTATAATATGTGCAAATAAGCTTTTGTCGCTTGATAAATTGGATGAATCTGCTCGCGAAAGAGCGAACTACATATTGGCGAAATCTTTGTTGCTAAATCAAAATAGCGGACAGGCAATTGAAGAATTCAAACGTTTAACCAAAGCAAAAAATCCTGAATATGCGGCAGAGGCACAATATGTCTTAGCAGAAATAGCATTTAATTCGGGAAAAATCGAGGAATCCGAAAAGATGATTCACCAAATCAATGCAAATCCATCAAGCGAATATTGGTTGGCTAAAACCTTTGTTCTTTGGGCTGACATATTCAAAAGCAAGGGTAATACCATTCAAGCAAAGCAAACTCTTCAAAGTATAATCGATAATTATGAAGGCGATGAAGAGTTGATTGAGTTGGCAAAACAAAAACTCATTTCTTTAACCGACGAAGAAACAAAGACACTTCAAGAAACCGAAGACAAGAGACAAGAACAACAAGAGGCTGTCGATGAAATCATAATCGAAGATGCAGAACAATAAAATCAATAAACAATAAAGCAAATTGCAGAAATGAAAAGATATATATTTACAAGCATTGTTTTAGGTCTTTTGAGTATGGGTCTAAATGCTCAAAACCAAGAAGAGAAAGAGTATAATGAAAGTGTTATAATGAGGAGTTCATTTTCTCCTGTTGTGAGTGAAGCATATAAATTGAGTGATAAACCAACTGTTTTGGAATCTGAATTTCGTCTTCCTCCTTTTCGTTACGATAAAGAAGGAAAACGTTTTCAGACAACAATGACTTTCGAGAATATAAAGCCTGCAAAAGTAAAGGGAGAACCAATTGCACGATTATATAATACGCATTTGAAGGCCGCAATCGGCACATACTTTTCTTCACTCTTCGATGCATCGTATTCACAAACACGTTCGAAAGATTTTATCTATGCTTTGAACTTCAAACACAAATCTTCATTGGGACAAATCAAAGATTACGCAAACTCTTCTTATGCAAACAATAATCTGAATCTTTATGCCAAGAAAATTTGGGAAAGCTTTTATTTGGATGCAAACTTGTTTTACGAACACCAAAGGCACTATTACTATGGCTTTTCCGATACTTTGGCTAAGGAAAAGGCAGATTACAGAACCCCTTATCATACAGTAGGAACGCAAATCAACTATACAAGCTTGTATAAAGATGAAAATAAATTACACAATCATGCTTCATTCGCTGTAAAACATACTTCTGGGAAATGGGGTTATGGAGAAACCGATTTGTTATTGAATGCAGGCTTGTCAAAGCAATTAACGCTTTTTGGAAACGAACCCCAATTAATAGGATTAGATGTTACATATGAACATATCTTCGGAAAATATTCCGCAAAAGACCTTACACCGTTTTTCAATCCTACTTTGGTGCTTCAAGAGTATAAAAATGTGCAAGGAGTGGTTGATATAGATGCGAATATAGCCTTTATGCTTCATGATTATGCTATATCTGGATCACTTTCATTTGTTCCAGGATTTGGAAACAAAAAACCATTTTTATTTCTTCCTACTTTGATTGTTACAACTCCGTCTATTGTTGAAAATATTTCAATAAAAGGAGGTTTGAAATCTGGATATAATTTACCGATACTTCAATCGCTTGTAAGAGAAAACCCTTACATATCACCGACTTTGCATACCGATTTGGAAAACAGCACAAAGATTTTTGCACAAGCTGTTTATGCCGGTTCGAATAACGTACACGTGAAATTGGAAGCAGGATACGATATTATCAAAAACAAATATTTCTACACTCTTGACAAGAATGCAGGGTTGAATAACATGTTTTCGCTTGTTTATGACAATGCAAACAGATTCTATATCGACTTTAACTTCGATTATAAGTTGAATAACATAGTGTTGAAAGCCAATGCAATGTTCCAAAACGTGAAAACGCAGCAATTGAAAGAGCCTTGGTACACTCCGAAATTCAAAGCCGATTTGGCAATTGAGTACACCGCCGCAGACAAATTCACAATCGCATTCATACCTGCTTTTTTCAGCCCGATGAAATGTGAAAACGAAAAAGGTGAAATAGTGAAATTGAAATCCGGAATCGATATAAATCTGAATGCTTCCTACAACTATTCCGATCAATTGGTGTTCTTTGTCGAGTTGAACAATCTTGCATTTCAGAGATATTACGAATACTACAATTATCCTTCACAACGATTTGTAGGTCTTTTGGGTGCGAGATTTGCTTTCTAAAAGTCGAAAAACCGAATCTTTGTTTTAATTTTTTCTTTCTTCGTTTCAGTAAATTGTTTCTTGATTTCAGATTACTGAAACGAAGATTCGTTTTAAGGATAAAAAGAATCAAATAAATGAACCGAAGTGATATTGAAACAGAACTTGATTTCCCAATGGGAATTGTAGCAATCAATGCTTTTATTTCTCGAATGGAAGATGAAAAATCGGAAATCGAGTTGCTGTATCAAATAAGTATGGAGCGTAAAGACAAAGTCGGATTTCATGCGGCTTGGATTTTGGAAAAGCTATGCGAGAAAGAGCCAGCTTATGCTTTGTTTTTCATTAAGCCTTTGATGAATGATTTTAATCGATTCATCAATAAAAGTACGATAAGGCAATATGCTAAGTTGCTTTCCAATCTTTTGAAGTTGAAAAACAAAAATCGTTTGTTTGAAGACTTAAACGAAGTATTAGAAAACGCGAATCCGATTCACATAATCGAGGCATGTTTTGAACAACTCATCGATTCAAAAACCCGATTTTCGGTCAAACAGATGTGTTGCGAAGTATTGCTGCACTACAAAGACAAAGAAATATGGATAAAAGAAGAGTTGCAGGCGTTTACTGAGCAATTGGCACATCAGACTCAACCTTCGGCACGAGCATTCCGAAAAAGACTGCTGAAAGTCTTGTGTTGAAAAGCTCCCTTATTTGGTATAAAAATAGTAATTTTGCACCTCAAATCATCAATGCAATGAATGAAGAAAGGGCTTTAATATTAGGACGGGAACGAATCGGGCGTTTGTTGTCGCAATACGCCTTGCCTGCAGTGGTAGCTCAAATAGCATCGTCGTTATACAATATTGTAGATAGAATTTTCATTGGTCAGGGAGTTGGAGCCTTGGCAATCTCTGGTTTAGCTCTTACATTTCCTTTCATGAATCTTGCAGCGGCGTTTGGAGCTTTGGTAGGCGTTGGTGCTTCTACATTGATTTCGATTAAGCTGGGCGAGAAAGATTATCATACCGCAAGACTTGTGTTGGGTAATGTCATAATTCTGAACATTGTTTTAGGAGTTGGTTTCACTATAGTCTGTCTTCCTTTTCTGGAACCCTTGCTTTATGCTCTCGGAGGCAGCAGTGAAACGGTTCCATACGCCAAAGACTATATGTATATCATTCTTTTGGGAAACGTATTCACTCATCTATATCTCGGATTGAATGCAGTATTGCGTTCTTCCGGCTATCCGGAAAAAGCGATGTATGTTACGATTGCATCCGTTGCCCTTAATGCCATCTTGGATGTGATTTTCATTTTCGGCTTTCATTGGGGTATTGCAGGGGCTGCGTGGGCTACTGTCATAACTCAAATAATCACGACGCTGATATTGTTGTTCATGTTGATGAAACGAAACAAGGTGGTGTACATAACAAGAGAGTGTTTCCACTTGAAAAGAAAGATCGTATCACAAGCTTGTGCAATCGGAGCATCTCCTTTTTTCACTAATCTGGTTGGTTGTTTGATAGTGATAGTCATTAATTTGCAATTGAAGGAATATGGAGGTGATTTGGCAATAGGGGCATATGGCATAATAAACTCTGTAGCCTTTATGGTGTTGATGGTAATCCTTGGAATAACACAAGGAATGCAACCGATAGTTGGCTATAACTATGGAGCGAAAAAATATTCCAGAGTTTTGCGTTGCTTGAAGTTGGCAATGATTTGCGGGTTGATTGTGGCAAGTGTGGGCTTTCTGCTTGCAGAATTTGTTCCCGGACTTATGGCAATGGCATTCACGACCGATGAAAGGCTGATAGAATTAACTAAATCCGGATTCCGTATTTTTATGGCAGTAACTCCGTTAGTCGGTTTGCAGGTTGTGGCTTCCAATTTCTTTCAATCAATCGGTTTGGCAAAGAAAGCGATATTTTTATCTTTGACAAGGCAACTACTGTTTTTGCTTCCGGGACTATATATCTTTCCTTTGGTTATGGAACTCAATGGTATATGGTTCGCAGCTCCCGTTTCGGATTTTTGTTCTTTTATTGTAACGATGCTGATGTTGAGATACCAAGTGTCGAAAATGAAAAAGGAAATGCGATTTCAGATGTCGTCAAAATAAATCATCATGGAAGAACAACAAGAAAAGCTTTGGAACTCCGAATACATTAAAGTATGGTTGGTAAACTTCTTCATATTTTTCTCGTTCATGTTGGTGACGCCCTTGTTACCGCTATACTTAAGCGAAACCTTTGCAGCAGATAAACATACCATAGGAATAGTTCTCTCAGGCTACACTTTGACGGCTTTGTTGATTAGACCGTTCAGCGGATTCATTGTTGACGGTTTCGATAGAAAGAAAGTGTTGGTTTGTTGCATGCTTTTGTTTTTCTTATTCTTTGCAGGATATTTATTAACCGCCTCTTTGTTGATTTTTGCCATTGTAAGAACACTGCATGGTGCACCTTTCGGAGCCGCAACCGTTGCAAACAGCACCTTAGCCATTGATGTACTGCATCCTTCCCGCCGTTCGGAGGGCATAGGCTTTTATGGGCTGAGCAATAACGTTGCTACAGCAATCAGTCCCTCAGTTGCATTGTGGATTTACGACACAACACACAATTATCAGTTGATTTTCATCTTGTCATTGTTGTTTGCAGGTGTCGGACTCGCAATAAGTGCAAGTTTGAAGACTGAAAAACGTGAACCGATCAAAGATTCCAAGAAGATAAGTCTGGATAGATTTTTCCTACTCAAAGCATGGCGTGGAGCAATCTGTATTATGTGTTTCGCTTTTTCCTATGGAATACTTTCAACCTATATTGCAATATACGGAAAGGAAAGATTAGGAATAACAAGCGGTACAGGATTATTCTTCTTTTTGTGTTCTGCTGGTTTGATTCTCTCTCGATTGATTGGAAGTCGTACATTGAGAAAAGGAATGATTGTTCAGAATGCCTCTTTTGGCATAGTTATTTCCTTGATCGGTTATTTGCTTTTTGCAGGTGTTCATAATTATTGGGGGTATTACGGAGCTGCGTTTATAATTGGCTTAGGTAACGGTCACATGTTCCCTGCTTTTCAAACCATGTTCATAAATCTGGCTCCTCATACAAGGAGAGGGACTGCCAATTCTTCACTTTTGATTTCGTGGGATGTGGGAATAGGTTTGGGAATCATGATAGGAGGGGTGATAGTCGAGTATTTAGGATATTATTCCGCCTTTTGGGCTTCGGGAATCGTTAATGCGATAGGCGTCCTTTACTTTTTTGTTGCAATGCGTCAAAGCTACAATCGCGACAAACTCAGATAAAGAACGCCGTATCAAATATCGCTTATTCTTCTTCTACGTTATTCAAAAACCATTCCATATATTCAGGAAGGTCAATCATAGGATGGAAACCTTCTTGCTCAGGATTATTTCCAAGAGGACATAATTCCAAATATCCTAACAGCATTGCAGTGTCGTATTCTCCCAACATCTGTTCTATCAATGAGTAAACGGCTATAAGCAAATCTTCATCCTCTTCAACATATTCTTTAAGTGCAACTCTCAAACCGACTTTTGTTTTCTCGTCATCGCTTTCAAGTGGCATAAACCAAAGGTTCTTACTGCTGATTCTGTACTTTTCAAAGCTGACACTTACATTGCTACCTTTAGCAGGCTTAAATGCTATAATATCCCAAAAATCCAATATAGGAGCTTGTTCACAAAGCGAAATTAAATCATCGAAATAATCCACATCTCCTTCGCTTGTGAATGTCAAAGTACGACCTTTGTCCGTCAGATCCCCTAACACAAAGTCTATTCCTTCGCTGTATTGCTTCAAATCTTTATCCAAACGCTCCAAAAGTGCATCCGCATCAGACGAATCAAGCGAATCTATGTCCATCAGATTGTCTTTGTATTCTGTAAACTGTTTCCAAAATTCTTCAGCTGTCATTTCTCTAAATTTTATGTAATGTTATTCGTTTATGTTTTTGATTGAGTGCTAATTTGCAGTGTTTCCCACTATATGAGCTTCGATTTCCAAGTCCACATCGAAAGTTTGTTTAACTGTATCGATGACATGATTTGCAAAATTATAGATTTCTTCACCTGTTGCTTGACCATAATTAACTAAAACCAAGGCTTGTTTTGCGTGCATTCCCACATTGCCAAAACGTTTTCCCTTAAAACCGCAACTTTGTATCAAATAAGCTGCCGAAAGTTTGACTCCGTTCTTATCCTCAAACCAAACTATGTTTTCATCTTTTTGTTTCAGACGTTCAAATTCTGCTTTTGATACAGTTGGATTTTTGAAGAACGAACCGACATTGCCAAGCGTTTTAACATCTGGCAGTTTTGAATTGCGTATTTCAGTAATGATTTCGCACATTCTTTCAGCCGTCAAATTCTTTACCTCTTCTTCCGAGATAGATTGGCTGATTGCCGAATAAGATAGTTGAGGTGTGAAAGCCTTTTTTAGTCTGAATGCAACAGAACAAATCAATTCGTTTTTGTTGTCTTTCTTCCAACGAGAAAAACGATAATCGAATTGACAATCTTTTGCAGAAAATCGTTTTCTTTCCCCATTTGACATATCGAAACATTCAACCCATTCAATATAATCGGCAACCTGTGCTCCGTAAGCCCCGATGTTTTGAACAGGAGCTGCACCCACCGTTCCGTATATCGCAGCCAGATTTTCCAAACCGCAATAGTTCTTTTTGCAAGCCCATAGCACAAATTCCCTCCAAACTTCCCCTGCCGCAACTCTAAGAACGATTTCATTCTCATCTTCTTCCAAAACCTCGATTCCTTTGTTGCATACTCTCAAAACGCAACCCTCAAAGGTCGAATTTTTGAAAACCGTATTGCTTCCTCCTGCCAAAATCAACAACTTGCCATAGCGTGCGAATAAATCCTTAATCAACGGCAAATCATCTTCGCTTGTAAATTCCACATACTCTTTTGCCGTGCAATCAAGTCCGAAGGTGTTGTATTCTTTCAAACTCTTGTTATATTCTATCATAAATCCAAAGGCTAAAACTACTATCTGCAAAGGTACGAATTTATTTTCGAGTAATTTGATTTCAGTTTTCGTTTTATCGGAATGAAACTTGATTTGAGTGGCTTAAAAATTGCCTGAAATTCTTTCTTGATTTTAATTTTTTCTTTCTTGATTTCGCTCGACTGAAACAAAGAAAGAATTTTGCGAAACAAAGAAAGAATTTCATGCCTATTTACATAGATAAAATTTGTCTTGTCAAATGAAGATAAAAACCGTATCTTTGCACTTTGAAACATTGTAAATAAAAAAGCTATGAATGGATTGCGTTCGTTTTCTCGCAAGTTGATATTTCCAATTCTTATTTTGTGTGCTTTTTGCATTGCTTTACCGCCTTTTTTCAAAAGTATGTCGCTTGTGCTTTTTGCCTTGGTACTTTTGCTTAGTGGAGAGATGTTCAAAATCAAATATTCGTTCAAACAAATCGTAAATGCAAAAAATCCTTTGTTTTGGTTGGTTGCCTTATTTGTTGTTTATGCTTTGGGAATGCTTTGGAGTAAAGATTTGGATTATGGATTGAGGGATTTGACAATAAAGCTTCCGTTGTTGATAGTGCCTGTTTTATGCTTTTTCTTGCCGAAACGATTTGTAACAAGAAAGCGTTTGTGGATTTATTCTTCGGCATTTATTGCAGGATTGTTGGTAGTGTTGTTTGAATGTTTGATAAAAGGACTCGCAAATGCCTTTTCTGGTGAGGGATTTGCGATAGAATATATCTTTTACACACGTCTGTCGGGCGGATACCATGTTACATATCTTTCGTTATTTTGTCTCGTTGCTCTGTTTGTGTTATATAAAATACCGCTTTCAAAACTCTTTTCAATCGATTCGAAAACCTCATTTGCGATTAAAGGGATGCTATTTGTTGTTCTTGATGTGTTTTTGATTTTGTTAAGTGCGAGAATAGCATTTATCGGTATGATTCTTTTGCATGCTGGGATTGCTTCTGATTTGTTTGTTTTCAGGAAACAGTATCTTAAATCTCTTTCGGTCTTGTTTCTGATTACTATCGTAGTTTTTGGAGCTTCTAATATCAAAACATTCAATCAACGCTATCAAAACATAGACAAAAGAACCACAATCGGACAACAAGGCAATCAAAAGAGGGTTTCTGATTCTCTTTCTCAACGTTCTTTTATCTATTCCAATATCTTTGAATTGATAAAGCGTAATTGGGTAATAGGATATGGCACGGGAGATTCGCGAATGGCGTTGGAAGATTTCTATAATGAAAAGAATGTGTCTTTTGGTCGCTATTTGAATGCACACAATCAGTTTTTGCAAACAGCAGTTGCGGTAGGAGCGTTAGGCTTGCTTTGTTTGATGATGTGCTTTGTGAGTTATATTTTCGGCTTCCGGGGAAGGAATACCTATGTCTTTTTGTTTGCGATTGCTCTTATCGGATTGTCTATGATGACAGAGGCGATTTTAGAGCGTCAGGCAGGCGTTCATTTCTGTGCTTTTGCATTCTGTTGGTTTGTTCCCTTTATGAAAAGGAGCAAAACAAAAAAAATAAGGACTGCATGAGGCAATCCTTATCTTAAGTCTTTATCTTAAACAAATGCTATTCGTCTTCAGAATCGTCTTTCGAGTCTTCAATATCGTCAATTTCGGAATAATCTCCGTGAACTAAAACGAACTTGTCTTTTTCTTGCACTTCGTTTTCTTCCTCCTCGCTTGTAGCGTTTACGATTTCATCATCTGTTTTGGAAGAACCTAATATTTCTTTATCGAAATCCTCTTCGGTGAATTTGGAATCAACAACCACGTCCACCTTTACCATATACACTGCATCCTCTGTTTCTAACGGCACGACGTATATTGAAGAGCCATCAGGTTTTGTTATCTTTTGAGCAGCGTTTGTGTAACCTTCGCCATACTTTACGTCGAACAATTCTCTTGCTTCTTCAGGCAAATTTTGGTAGCTTTTAATTAAACGTTTCTTCTCTTGCTTCTTCATGTCCTAACTCTAATTTTTTTGCAATATTACACATATTGAAATTAATGAAACAGGATTTTGTTCTTTTTTTTTGCATTTTTTTTATATCTTTTTGTGAATCAAGATAATAAAAATGAGCGTTTATCTGATTATAGTTAGCGTTCCTTGGTTTATTTTGCCATTCGAGGGATGTTTTATAAGCAAACGAAAGTAGTAAACACCATCCGGAATTCCTTCTGCCGACCAATCATTTTGGTAATTTGTGCATCGGTACACCACTTTTCCCCTTCTGTCAAGCACAACCAATTCATTGTCGGGATAGCTTTCAAGATTGTAAATTTTGAAATAGTCGTTTATTCCATCTCCATTAGGAGTTATTACATTTGGAATTTTGATGTTTATTATTTCTTTATGTTTTGGCTCTTCTTGAACAAAGGTTGCTGTCTCTGGAATATTTGTAGCTATTTCTTCTTTCGGCTTATTGCTCTCCGCTTTCGGAGTTTCGCTTTCTTGTTTCTTTGCAATAGGAGTTTCTTTGCGAATATCGTTGGCAATTGGTTGCGAAGTTGTCGGAGTAGGAACAACAATTGGAGTAGGAGAATCAGATTTGGTTTCGATAAGATGAGTTTCTACTATGAAGGAATCAATGATTGGGCTTACTGTTTCTTCGATAGGGATAGACGTTTTTTGTAAATTTGGACTTGTTTCTATCTTTGGTGTGATTTCTTGTTTTATTTCGATAGTCGGTTCCGTTAAAACGGTTTGCTCAGATGACGGTTCGGTTTCGGAAAACAAGAAATAAGCACCTGTACCTGCTAATGCGACAGATGTTATTCCTATAATGGTTTTGCCAAGAGTAGATATGGATTTGACCATTGAGCCAAAGGACATATCAGAACCTTTATTTGTTGAACTCGGATTAGCGTTTGCCGTGTTCAGATTTGTTTCTAAACGTTCCCAAAGCCCATCGGGTACGTTTGCTTCATCGTTTGCCAAATTCTTTTTGAATAAATCATCGATTCTCATCACAAACTCCTTTTCTTTTTATCGATATTTGCTAAATAGATTCTAAGTTGTTGTCTTGTTCTATGAAGAATTGTTTTTATGACATTGATATTCGTTCCGAATTCTTTTGCAGTTTCTTCGTATGTATAGCCGTCTATTGCTATCATATTAAAGATTACTCTGTATTTGTCATTAAGAGAATTTATCGCCTCATACAATTCCTCTTTGGAATATGTGTCCGATATCTCTTCAATAGTATTTGAGATATGTGTTTCGTCTAAGCGTTCTGTTCGATAGTGCTTAAACTCTCTTTCATAACAAGAAAGACAAGCATTAACAAAGATTTTTCTTGCCCAATTTTCGAAACTGCCACGTTCGTCATAAGTTTGGATTTTCGTAAACACGTTAGTGAAACCGTCAATCAAGTTATCTTCGGCCTCGGGTAAAGATCTGCTGTATCGTCTGCAGATAGCAAACATACTGCTTTTGAATAAATCAAAAACCGTTTGCTGTGCCACTCTGTCGTTTTGGCGACATAGTTCGACCAATTCTTCAATCTTTTGCGTGTTTTTCATATCCGTCTCACTCATATAGACAGGAAAAAATGCAAAAAGTAAACACGAAACTCAAAAAAATTATTCGATTATAAAGGATTCCCCTAAGGTTGAGTTGTTTGCAGATAGTGAAAGAATGTAATTTCCTTTGGGAAAATTGAAATCAAAAGACATTTTTTTAGTTCTTTGTTTCACGTCAACAGAATAAAGAATCCGTCCGGCGGAATCAAGAATTGAAAGTTTGGCTTTTGAGTCAAGTTCGGGCAATTCAACTGTTATTTTCCCATTTGATGGTTGTGGATAAATTTTAAGGGTATTTGCTGATTTGTCTATCGAAGACAAACCAACTTTTTCCTTATCGCCCACAGCCATTATGTAATCTCCTTGTCTTAATGGTGCTGTGATATATCCCGATAATGAAGTTGGTTTATTAAATTCGATGATTTCCCAAGGTGCATTGACGTTTGGACGATACAAAAGCAAAAGAGAATCCGAATCTGCAGAGGAATGAATCAATGTGTTGTCGAAAGAAGATTCAAGACTTGAGAGTTGATAGTAGAATTTTGCATTCAGATTTGCCTTCTCTAAGTTTACGCCCTCTATTGTCCAATAGTGTTTCTTTGAAAAACGATTTATTCCATATTGTTGCTTGTTTTCTTTTTCTCCAACCCAATGTAAAGTTACTCTTACTAAAACCGTATCTTGGCAATCGGCGGCTACAACGTTTACATAGCTGTTTTCGAACTTGTGAAGTCCGTTTTCGCTTATCTTTTTATAGGAATCTGTTGTTAAATCAAAGAATTCTTCATCAAAATCTAAGAATGCAGCAATCGGAGTAAATGGTAATGAAAACGAATGTGTGCTTTCGGTTCCATTATCGATGATTTGTCGCTTGCAAGTGTTGAAATCTGCATCCATAAACGTGATTGGAAGCCTTGCATTCAAACAAGGAAGATTGTCGTTTTTTGCAGTGCGGGATTGAATCTTTATGTCTGCGGAATTTTCTCCTGCCTCAAAGTAAGAAATCACGAAATGGTGCATCACGGTATCAAAAACATAGTAATCGAAAAAGTCGTTTAGATTTATGCCTGAATAAGCAGAAAGACTATCTCTCATTGTGTATGAATCCATATTTGAAAAAGCAAAATCGGATAAAAGTTTCTTGACACTCGAATAAAACAAACTGTCGCCCATATATGCTTTCAGGCTCATTGCAACCAAAGCACCCTTGTCGTAAACAGTAGAAGAATAAGTTCGTGTGCTGTCCACGTCATACAAAGCAAAGACACCTTCGCTATGAGGTAAGGTTTTGATAACGCTTTCCGCTTTTTTGCGAAAATGATTTTTTGCATAATCGCTTCCGTGTATTGCTTCCAAACTGAGCCTTTCGGTAAAGGTTGTCCAGCCTTCGTTAATCCACATATCGCCTGCTGTTTTGCAAGTCATCAAATTGCCAAACCAAGAATGCCCGAACTCATGCACTATGACGGATTGCGAGTTCAGATTATAGGATGTGGCAAGGCTACGAGCCAAACTTATATTGTCCACATGTTCCATGCTTCCCTGCGGAGTGGTACTATAACCTGCCCGATTGAAAGCAAATGGCCCAAAACATTCTTCAAGACGTGAAAAGGCAAGTTCGAAATTCTCAAAATTCTTATAAACAGCCGCACTGTCGCTTTCAAAATAGAATACTTGCAAAGGTATATTTCTGTATTCTGATTCAAGTTCTTGTTCAAGCAATCTGAAATCTGCAATGCTCACACTTGCCAAATATGGAGCTATTTCTTGATTCAATGACCAATGATAGGTGTCTGAATCGATTCCTTGACTGATAGAATCCAATATTCCCCCACAAACGGCTTTTACATCTTTGTTTACTGTGATGTGAAACTTGAAAGCAGCCTTGTCGGTAAAGCTGTCTTTGCAAACAAACCAACTTCTGCCGTAAGAATGAGGGTAATCGGCAAAGGCAATACCAAGATTATAGATTATATTCGAGTTATAGTGCATTCCACCCCAAGCATAGGGTTCGAGAACGGTGCTTCCATTGTAATAAAACACAATTTCGAAGTTTTCTCCCGCAGAAGGAGTCTCTGTCAAACTTACTCTTATTTTGTTTCCATCGTAATCGAATGCCGTATTTGTTTGATTGACCACAACAGAATCGAGAACGTGATTCTTCAAATCAAACTCCAAAACATTGTTTTGAGCAGATATGATATTCAAATTTATCTTTGTAAATCCTATGTGTCGTTGTGCTTGACTGTGATTCACATCGAGATTTATTTCATATTTAATGACATCGTAGGTATTTGTTTGCGAGAAAACAGGGCGAAAAATACTTAGTACGAAACAAAGAATGAAAAATAAGATTGGTTGTTTACTACACATGTTTCTTTGAATTATTGTTTGTAGGTACAAAGGTAGTAAAAATATATAAAACAAGAAGAGGTTGATTCCTTAAACGAACCAACCTCTTCTTTGTGACCAAGCCGGGGCTCGAACCCGGGACCCCATCCTTAAAAGGGATGTGCTCTACCGACTGAGCTACTTGGTCTCCCAAAATGCGATTGCAAAAGTACAACTTTTATTTGAATCTCCAAAATTTTTGAGAGAAAAAAGTGAAGTGTAATTTTCAAATCGTTGAAATACAAAATAATAATTTTAATCTAAATGGTGTTGAATTTAGTCCTTGAACGATGTTTTTCGATCTTTATACTGCATTCCAGAGACAAAAAAACAGTAAAAATAAATCTTTGTTTTAATTTTTTCTTTCTTTGTTTCAGTTGGACGAATCTTTGTTTTAGAAAACTGAAACAAAGAAATAAAAAGCATAAAGCAAAAAAAGAGCGACCAATATTCTTGGTCGCTCTTTCGTTTATATCAGTTCCACAATTTAATGATTGAACATATCTTTATTGTAAAAGTCTAAGATTTCGATGCAACTTTGTCTCATCGCAAGGGCAGGGGAGTTTGGATTGAGTTCTATTGCTCTTGTGTAATCGTCTATTGCTTGCTTCCAATTGTTTCCACGTCTGAAAGCGTTGCCTCTTACATAATACGCCTCATCTTTAAGATTTGTATCTTCTTCCTCAATCAAACGCCCAAGCAATTCGATAGCCTCAGCCACCTTATCAGAATTTAATAATTCCTTTGCTTTGTTCAAGTCTTCAATCTTAATCATAGCCAATATGCTTCCTCTAATTGTAAATCATAAATGAGCCTGTCTGCATTTCTTCTCTGTTTGGAGCGTCGTTATGTCTGTAAACAACTTTCCAAACATAAACTCCCTGTTGCACAGTCTTACCTTTGTAGGTGCAATCCCATGTTTCCTCGATTTTATCTGTCGCAAAGACACGCTCACCGTTCCTATTAAAGATTTCCAAGTGATAATCAACAATATTATCTATCCAAAGACGGAACTCTCTGTTAGCAGGGTTGTTGTCATGCAAGTAAATGCCTGTCGGAGCCCAAAGATGGTGTTCTCTTTTTACTCTTATGAATGTAGAAGTTGAGTCAATACAACCAGCATCCGAAATCGCAGTCAAATAGATATCGAATACCATAGAAGTATCTGTAAGAGGGAATGTGTGAACAAATGATTCGTCAGAAGAAACATAGCCATCGCTCAATCTCCATTCGCGAGTTGTGTTTCCAGTTGAGGCATCTGTTATTATGACTGTTGGATCAAGAGCATCAAGAACGCCAGGATTCAATCTGATTGCAGGAGTTGGTTTCGCTTGTACAACAACCTTTACATCGTCTTGGTTATGGCAGTTGATTTCATTGTATCCGTGAACAACGTAATTTGTAGTTCCGTTAGGGGATACAGTATAAGATGTTCCGTTTCCACCGTTTACAGAAGGATCGCTTGATTCCCAAAGCCAGCGTGTTGCATCTCCTGTAACGCCTATAGGTGCTGATTCTCCTTCACAAATCAATGCATCGCTTGAACAAGTAACTGTAGGTATGGTTTTTACTTCCACAGTTGCCGATTTAATGGTTTCGCACATTGCAGGCGGAAGTTTTACGCTTACAGTAAACTCTTCATCGGCTGCAGGTGTAACAGTAATCGAGCGATCAGTGCTTCCGTTGCTCCATTCGAAAGTACAATTGCTTGGAGTCGCATTTGCTGTCAATGTTGTTGATGTTCCTTCGCATATTGCCATAGTTCCTGTGATTGTAACCTCAGGAGAGTCGTTTACAGTTATAAATATTGTGTCTTGAGCTTGGCAACCGAGATTATCAGTCTTTGTAAGAATGATGTTACCCGAAGCATCAGGAGTATGAACCAAAGTATCGCCCGTGTGTCCTGTGTTCCAAGAACATTCTCCTGGGTGGTTGTTCAAAATATCCATTAAAACAATCGTATCTCCCTTACAGATAGTGAAGTCTTCCGTCAATTCAACTTCAAAACTTCTGTTTACAATTGTGCAAGACTTGTATCGGGTGCAGACCAATGTGCCGAATTCATCATAATTTTCAACTTTGAATGTGTAGGTAACCTGATCTTGTGTAGGGTCGTTTGCTCTTGCAAAAGTTGTGTTAAGTTCGATGTTTGTATCTGCAGGATTGGCAAAAGGTTCCATTTGATAATATTTGCCGTTATCTCCGCCTCCGCTGAGTTCGAAGTTGATTACGCCACCACGACACACCGTATCGATTGGTGCGATGCTTTCGTTGTGCGTAATAACTATGTCTGGCATATCAATAGGATAGTAAACCACAGAGCTGTCACTGATAAAGAAGCTATATCCGTCGTTTCTGTAAACTTCCGCTTCAATGAAATAGCGAATCGGACCTGATTCTACTGTAGCGTCTGCCAAGATTCTTCCTTGTGCATCTGGAGCTACTTCAACTCTTTGTTGGCTATAGTCAAACGCACTACGTTTATACCAGTTCATAACATACTCCAATTCTCCTACAGGTTTGATACGCCAAGCCTCATTTGTAGCACCCCAAACGCTGTTGTTGTATCCCGGAATCGTTACACCTTGTGTTCCAGCTGCGTTTTGTATACCAAGAGTTGCCAAACCATCTTCCCATTGCGTACATATCGGTTTGTTTTGAAGATAAAACTCGATTACGTTAGAGGTTTCGTACAAAACGCACATGTGTGTTGCAAGTAAACTTGTGCATTTATACATCGGCACTTGATAATAGCTTAGAACCATCTTACGGCAAGGATATTCTCCTACAATTTGAAAATATATTTCTCCACCGCCGTTAAATGTGATATCGTAATAAGGAGCCATTATACAATTTCTGTATCTGCTTGTGTTTGGAATCGGTCCCGAACCTTCCTGCGTATATTGACAACGATCGCAACCTCCATTTATGTTTTGATTGGTGTAATCGAAAGAGATAAGTCCGTTAGCCCCGATTATCGCCATGGGATATGTTACTCCATAAAAGTCGAATGTGAAGTTGGGAATATTAGGGTCAGGAGGATATCCATAGTTCAGTGAAAACACAGTTCCCCATGTGTCGTCGGTGTTGCAAAGCTGCGCTGCATACGAGTTACCTGTGTTAAAGGCAATAGGGGGATTGTAAGGTATGGATTCAACAGTATATTCCGTACTACCACCTCCGGGTAAGAAAATGTCAGCTGCAAGATATTTGTTATCATTACATTGAAGCTGAATACCGTTGTTAAGTTCCGTAGCCGAATAATCAACCAATGTATCAGTGCCATCAGTTCTTTGTACCCATTTTTTAATGAAAATACCCGCACAACCTTGAGCTCTGTCTTGTGCTTGTGCGAACAAATTCTCACCTATGCCGATCGACATAATCAAAAGGAGAATTGGAATAATTTTCTTCATATTTCTATAATATTTTTGTTAATTACAAAGTTTTCAAATCCTTATTTGGTTTTGCTATCTCTGATATATAGTTCAAGCAATTTTGCAAAACTAATAAAAAAACACAGAATAGACACTGCGAATTTTGAAAATGTTCGGGAAAAATGCAGTTTTTTTTGTTTTTTTTGCGGTTTGGTTTTCTCAACAAGGCTGTTTGATGTTGCAAAAGCTTAATTCGGGGCTTTGTTATCAAGAAATATTTGGTTGATTTTTGAATGAAAAACCACCGAATCAACAAGCACGAGACGCTGTTTTTGAAAGCGTGAAAATAAAACAAAGAAAGAATTTTCTGAAACAAAGATTCGTTCGAGCGAAACAAAGAAAGAAAAAATTAAAACAAAGAGTTGATTGGATGATTCTTTGCTATTGTTTATTTGTTTGAAAATCAAGTTTTAATACAATCGGAAAATGGTCGCTTATTCCGCCTTGATACCTTATTCCTTTGTAGGTTGAGAATGGTGTTATCAACTTGTTTTTCGGGTTGTCTTCGATTAGGAAATCTTTTCTGAAAATATAATCTGCCGATTCTTTGTCCAAGGCTTCCAAAAGCGGACGGCTGATTATGAATTGGTCGAAACAAAGATACTCTCCGTTGTAAACATACGAGCCTGCTTTGTGTTTGTAGTTTTGCATCAAATTAACGAGAAACGCTTGCTTCGAATCGGTGTGAAATCCCTTTGTTACAGACGAATCCCATGGGTTGTCGTTAAAGTCACCCATTATGATGAAATTTTCTTCTCCCTTTTCTTTGAGCTGTTTTATGTGGCTGTATATCGAATCGAAGATAGATTTTCGCAGCATCTTCTTTGCGTTGTGTTCTCTTCTCGAAGGAGCATGCACAACGTACAGATGCAGTTTCGTTTTGTTCATTTCACCGTTCACATATAAAACATCGCGTGTGCGTTCTGCGTCATTGCTTGCGGGAAATGTGATTTTGTAATGTTCAATCGGCTTAAAGCGTGAAGGACGGTAAAGAAGAGCGACATCGATTCCCCTAAGATCGTCCGAATTGTAGTGAATAAAACTGTAATTGCCTTTTCTGAGCGGGGTATCTTTGCAAAGGTCGTTCAGACACTTGTCATTTTCAATTTCGCATAAGCCTATAATCGAAGGGAATGAGCCTTCGGATGTTGCAATGTAAGTTTTGGCGAGCAGATTCAGCTTTTTTTTGTATCGTTCGTAAGTCCAGCGTTTCTTGCCTTCAAGCGTGAAATCTCCATCTTGTGAAAGTGAATCGTTGGATGGGTGGAAGAGGTTTTCGCAATTGTGAAAAACCACCACGTCTTTTTGAGAAAAAACTATGTTTGGAAGCATGCAAAAGAGTAATGCAAGACTTTTTGCCCTGCTTTTGCTTTTTGGTTGATTGGTGGCTCGAATTGGTTTCATTGATTTACAAAATGAAAAAAGCACCACCGCCGTCTGTTTTTGCGGTGGTGCTTTTGGATTGAATCAATTGTGTGAAGAATTATCCTTTATAAAAAGGCATTCTTACAACAACTGCTTTCAATAATTTTTCTCTTACTTTGATGAATATTTCTGTGTCTTTTTTGCTGAATGCTGTTTGAACGTGTGCTGTTCCTATCGCAATTCCGCAAGATGGAGATTGAGTTCCTGAACAAACTTTTCCGATTACGTTTCCTTCACTGTCGCAAACTTCATATCCTTGACGTGGAATACCTTTGTCAATCATTTGGAAACCTACCAATTTCTTGCTTACACCGTTTGCTTTTTGCTCTTCCAAACGTGCTCTGTCGATAAAGTCGTTTCCATCTACGAATTTGGTAAGCCAGTTCAAGCCTGCTTCGATTGGAGATGTCTCATCGTCGATTTCGTGTCCGTAAAGGCAGAATCCCATTTCCAAACGCAATGTATCACGACAGCCTAATCCTGCAGGTTTAATGCCGAATTCTTGTCCTGCTTCAAAAACTGCATCCCATATTTTGTCAGCATATTGTTTGTCAAAGTAGATTTCGCATCCGCCAGCTCCGGTATAACCTGTTGTAGATAACAATACGTTTTCTATACCTGCGAATGTAAGATACTTAAATGTGTAATACTCCATGTCTTCTATCGGAGTATCGGTCAATTTCTGCATTGCTTTCAACGCTAACGGTCCTTGAACAGCCAATTGTCCGTAGTGGTCGCTTTCGTTTGTGAATTCTGTTCCAAGAGTCAAGCCCATCTCTTCTGCTATCTTGCTCATCCAAGCCCAATCCTTGTCTATGTTGGCTGCATTTGGTACCATAAAGTATTCTTCTTCAGAAACTCTGTAAACCAACATATCATCTACTATACCGCCTTGACCATTTGGTAAAACAGTATAAAGAACCTTTCCGTCAAATAGTGTAGCTATGTCGTTTGAAGTGCAACGTTGTACAAATTCAAAGGCTTTTGGTCCTTTTGCTCTGAACTCTCCCATGTGAGAAACGTCGAATACTCCGACAGCATTTCTAACATTATTATGTTCGATTACCAATCCCTCGTAAGAAATCGGCATGTTGAATCCGGCAAATTCTGCCATCTTTGCACCTAAATCAATGTGCTTTTGTGTGAATGGTGTTGTTTTCATTCTAAATCCGTGTTTTATTTAACAATAATATTATTTCAATAAATCTTTGTTTGAATCTGCAAAAGTACTAATTTGTTGCGGTTATTCAAAGTTTTTAAGCATTAAGTTTTTTCCGTCCCATTCTGCGTATGGACTTTTAATCTCCCAAAATCCTGTGTTGATGTATCTGCTTTTTTCGTTCAAAGCCATGTCGCATTCTATGTGTCGATGTCCGAAAATAAAGAAATCGATGTCTTCTGTTTTGAGTTTGTTTTGGCAATATTTGTAAATAGGTTCCTCGGTTCCAAGAGATATTTTGTCTGATTCGGAATGGGATTTTCTGCTTTTTGAACTCCATGATGTGCCTATTGAAAACGCCCAACGAGGATGAAGAGATGCAAATGCTGATATGCAGAATTTGTTTTTGAAAATTCGATTGAGCAGTTTGTATTTCTTATCCGAAGAGTCCAATCCGTCGCCATGACCGAGTAAAAAGGTTTTTTCGTCAATCTTTACCTTATAGTAGTCGTGGTGAATGATGAATCCGAACTCTTTTTCCAAGTAATCTTTTTGCCAAATATCGTGATTTCCACAAAAATAATGAATCGTGCAACCACAATCCGACATTTGTGCCAATTTGCCAAGAAAACGCACAAACCCTTTGGGAACTACATATTTGTATTCAAACCAAAAATCGAATATATCACCGAGCAAATACAATTCTTTGGCATTATGCTCAATGCTTTCCAACCAACGAACGATACGTTTTTCCTTTTCCAAACTCTGATTGCGGTTTGGAACACCCAAATGGAAGTCGCTTGCAAAGTAAACCTTACTTTTCTTCTCTTGTTGCAAGTCTTGCATTATTTTCAGCTTCTTTTTGTTCGATGAATTTTTTTAGTATGAGAGTGTGTTGATTATTTGGAAGAGTTGCGTTAAGACCTTCTAATGTTTCTTTGTGGATGCTTAAATCGTTTCTATAATCAAAAAGCGGTCTTCCTTCGAATGTACGATATAGAGCGATAAGTGTGGTAAGTGAACCTTTGTTTTTGCGAATAAAATTCTCGCTATACGCCAACTCTTGTGCGTGGATATCTTGCAAACGCAAAACAAAAACATGCTTAACCGAGTCTAAGTTGTCGATGTTTGTTGATTTCAAATAGTCGCTCATTGATTTTAGTGTTTTGCGAACCTGGTTGCTTCGATTGTTTAGCTCTTTGAGAAGAGTTGATTCTTCAGATCCACTCACCGAATAGGTACCTGAAAAATCGTTTGCCGAACTTTTTATTTCTATTTCTTCTTTTGCTTTTGGACAAAGAGTGATATAGTCGTCTTTAAGACTGAGAGAGTATAGCGTCTCTTCAGACATTTTTACCAAATGTGAGAAATTACCATTTTTATCCAAGATAATGGTGTCAGAGGCTATAAATCCTGTCTTTCCAATCTCGCTTAGAATCATGTATTCCGCATCCGAGTCTTGTATATTACCTTTTAATAAGAATGAATTTTGGTCGGGCTTTTGTGTTTTGCTGCAACCGAAAGTTAAAACGGCGATTGCGACAATTGTAATCAGGTTTGAAAATTTCCTCATATCGTTTTATTGCTTTGTTGTATTTTTATAAAATCGGCAATGACCAATGCTGCCATTGCTTCCACAATCACACCCGCTCGCAATATGGGAGCGATGTCGTGTCGTCCTCGATTAACTATTTCTTTGATTGTTCCCTTTGCATCCTTGCAGCGTAATGTTCCAATGCTTGCAATAGGCTTGAATCCAACTCTGAAAACTATGTCTTCGCCATTTGAAATCCCTGCTTGCACTCCTCCACTATGATTTGTCTTCGTGCCAATCGCTCCGTTCCAATGGTCGATGTCTTGGCTGCCTTTGCGTTTGCAACTTTCTAATCCGTCTCCTATTTCGAAGCTTTTTGCAGAAGGAATGCTCATTGCAGCATGTGCCAAAACAGATGAAAGTTTGTCGAAAACAGGTTCACCTAATCCGGCAGGAACATTATATACAGTGCATTCAATTACTCCACCTAACGAATCTCTTTCTGCAAGAGTTTGTTTTAATTTTGCCTCAGCGTTATCTTTGTCGGAAATGTAATCGATGCCTCCTAATTCTACTATTTTAGAATCAAATTTAATTCCGAATTTGTCAAGATACAATTTTGCCAAAGCACCGCCGACAACCCTTGAAGCAGTCTCTCGTGCCGATGCTCTGCCACCTCCAGAAGATGCATTCAAGCCATATTTGCAGAAATAGGTGAAATCTCCATGTGATGGTCTGAAAAATCCTTCCAAATCTTTGTAATCTTCTTTGCGAATATTATTGTTGCGAATTACGAATGCTAAAGGAGTTCCGAGAGTTATACCTTTATCCAAGCCACTCAAAAAAACAACTTCATCGTCTTCTCTTCTGTCGGTAGTAAACTTGTTTTGAGACTTTCGTCTGTTCATTTCTTCTCGGATAAATTCCATATCCAATTTTGTGCCTGCAGGAAAGCCCTCGACGATTCCGCCGATACATTCGGAATGACTTTCTCCGAAGCTACTGAAAGTAAAAAGCCTGCCAAAGGAATTGCCTGCCATAACACTCGAAATAAAAATTAGACTGCAAAGTTATTGATAAAGTGGCAAACAAACGCAGGAAAACATATTTTTTTTGTGTTTAGCTATCGTTAAATGTGGTATAATGTCGATGACTTCGTGAAAGATTTTTCTGATTTTTAAGAAATAAAATGCTGCTTTTTTGTTAGAGTGGGGCGTTGCATTATTTATGCTGATTTATATTCGATAAGATGAATGAAATTCTATATGTTTTTTGCTGCTTCTTTATTTTAATGTCAAAAAAACAAAGAAAGAGATTACCAAATGAAATAAAGTTTTTACCTTTGCAATAATTTTGAGACGTTGAAGCAAATAAAAAAGTATAGATATTATGACAGCAAAAGATGTTATAAAGAAAGATGATGTTGTTATCAAATTCGTCGGCGACTCAGGCGACGGAATGCAACTCACAGGCACGCTTTTCTCTGATACATCTGCGTTAGACGGAAACGATATTGCGACTTTCCCTGACTATCCTGCAGAAATCAGAGCTCCACACAACACTGTGGCAGGCGTATCCGGATTTCAAGTTCATATAGGTAAGAAAATCTACTCTTCAGGCGACAAGGCAGATGTTTTGGTTGCGATGAATCCGGCTTCGTTGAAAGCAAATTTGAAATGGGTCAAAGTAGGAGGAATCATAATTGTTGATGCCGATACTTTCGAAGAAGGAGCCATAGAAAAGGCCGGCTATTCGAGCAATCCGTTGGAAGATGATAGTTTGTCGAATTACAAATTGATAAAAGCTCCTATCACAAGTTTCACGATTGAAGCAGTGAAGGAAATCTTTACAGATAGAAAAGCTGCATTGAAATGTAGGAATATGTTTGCCTTGGGTATGATATTCTTCATTTTTGGTAAAGAATTGGATCACACAGATGCTTATTTGGAAAAGAAATTTGCAAAGAAACCTGAGGTGGTTCAAGCAAACAAATCAGTGATTCGAGCAGGTTACAATTTCTGTGAGAATACCGATGTGATGGAATATCAAATGCAGGTTGAGACTGCAACAATGCCTGCAGGTAAATATAGAAACATAACAGGAAACATTGCAACTGCTTGGGGATTGTTGGCAGCTGCAGAAAAGGCAGGACTTCCGCTTTTCTTGGGTTCCTATCCTATCACGCCGGCTACAGATATTCTTATCGAGTTGGCAAAACACAAATCATTGGGAGCAAGAGTATTTCAAGCAGAAGATGAAATCGCAGGCATTTGTTCTGCAATAGGAGCATCATTTGCAGGAGCAATGGCTTGTACATCAACATCCGGTCCGGGCTTGTCATTAAAGAGTGAAGCGATAGGTTTGGCCGTTATGACGGAATTACCTTTGGTTATTGTCGATGTTCAACGTGGTGGTCCGTCAACAGGTTTGCCTACAAAGACAGAACAATCCGATTTGGTTCAAGCTTTGTTCGGAAGAAACGGAGAGGCACCTTGCATTGTCATAGCTGCTTCTTCATCTGCCAATTGTTTTGATTGGGCATTCGAAGCAGGAAGATTGGCGTTGGAAACAATGACACCGGTGATTCTTTTGACAGACGGATACCTTGGAAATGGTTCTCAATTGTTTAGAATACCAAAGATGGCTGACCTTCTAAAGATTAATCCACCTTTTGCAACACCTAACGACCCTAATTACGCACCATACAACCGCGATCCTGAAACATTAGTAAGACAATGGGCTGTTCCGGGAATGGAAGGTTTGAGACACAGAATCGGAGGTTTGGAAAAACTTTCAGGAAAAGGAAGTGTATCTACAGATAGTGCAAATCACCAGGAAATGGTTAACTATCGTAAGGAAAAGGTTGAAAGAGTTGCAAACCGCATACCTGAACAACAAATCGAAGGAGATGAAAACGCTGAATTGTTGGTTGTAGGTTGGGGCGGTACAATGGGAGCTTTGAGAAGTGCAGTGCAAGAATTGCAAGCTGAAGGCAAGAGTGTTGCATTTACTCAATTCAATTACATAATGCCTTTGCCAAAAAATACCGAGGAAATCATGAGACGTCACAAAAAAATCGTGGTTTGTGAGTTGAACATGGGACAATTCGTAAACTATTTGCGAATGAATTTCGAAGGAGTTAGATTCCACCAATACAACAAGGTGCAAGGACTTCCTTTTGAAGTGAGCGAGTTAAAACAAGAGTTTAATAAAATTTTGGGAGAATAAAGATGGCTATAGAACATTCAAATGTAGAGTTAACCAAAGCGGATTTCGCGAGTGATCAAATGGTTAAGTGGTGTCCCGGATGCGGAGACCATTCGATATTGGCTTCAGTTCTTAATGTTTTCCCTAAGATAGGATATAAGAAAGAAAGCTTTTGCATGGTTTCGGGTATAGGTTGTTCGAGCCGATTCCCTTATTATGTAAATACATACGGATTCCATTCAATACACGGAAGAGCTGCGGCTATTGCAACAGGAGTTAAGATTGCTAATCCGAACTTATCTGTTTGGATAAACTCAGGAGACGGAGATGCAACAGCAATCGGAGGAAATCATTTCATACATGTGGTGCGTCGAAACATGGATGTGAACTATATTTTGTTCAACAACAGAATCTATGGATTGACAAAAGGACAATATTCTCCGACAACAAAGCAAGGACAAATCACAAAAACCTCTCCATTCGGTGTGATAGACTATCCTTTCAATCCTGGAGAGTTGGTAATCGGAGCAAGAGGCACCTTCTTTGCAAGAGCAATCGATACACAAGCAAAACAATTGCAAGAGGTTTGCACACATATGGCGGCACATGACGGAGCCGCAGTTGTGGAAGTGTTGCAAAACTGTGTGATTTTCAACGATGGAGCCCACAAAGAGGTAACTGATAAAGAAGTAAGAGACGACAGACAGCTTTGGTTGGAGCATGGAAAACCAATGATTTTCGGAAAAAACAGAGACAAAGGCATCGTATTACGCGGAACCCGCCTCGAAGTTGTAACGATCGGAGAAAACGGAATCACGGAAGATGACATCCTTGTACACGATGAAACAACCGAAAACACAGGAATTCACATGATGCTTGCTCAAATGCGTCCGCCGCAATTCCCAATGGCGTTCGGTGTTATCAGAGCTTACAAACAACCAACATACAACCAATTGTTCGAAAAACAAATGCAAGAAGCACAAGAAAATCCTAAGATTAAATGTGTTGATGACTTGTTGAACAGCGGTGAAACTTGGGAAGTAAAATAAACTTGAGCGTTTTCTGCTTAAGCCCACGAGTGCATGCAGGTGTCAAAGCCTGCATGCTTTTTTTTTATACATAAGATTCACACATCTAAAAGCAAGATAAACATACACACAACCAAAGAAAAAATATCCAATTCCCTTGATTAGAGGCATAAATAACAAGACATTCAAACTATTTTTCTTTGTAAAACCAACTTGAAAATCCGTTTTTAAATCATTTTCTCGCCTTGATAATTTTTTATCACGCCTATGGTAATTTATTGTCAACACGATGATAATCTTTTATCACGCCGATGATAATTTTTTATCAACCCGATGATAAAAATCGGAAATCAAAAATCAGTCTTTCCAAAGGGTGGTTTTCACAATTTCGTCAAAGCTTACAGAGTAGCCGAACTTTGCAAAAATGTCGGCAATCAGCTTTTGTTCCTTTGGTAAAATAGGTTTTTTAGCATTTTTTTTGCGATAAAAATCAGCCTGACCAAAGAGATGAATCATCTCCAATCTTATCTTTTTGGCATCACTCACGAGAATATTTTCAAAAACCTTTTTCATACCATATGCAATGCTTGCATTCTCACAATCGGCAAAGAACCTGCAATTCTTTTCATTAAACATTGCAGGATTGACAACCTCCAAAATAGGATTGCAATCCTCCAATTGAGAAGTCGCAATAAACCGTAAACACTTTTGAGCAAGCAAACATTTCTCATTAAAACACAACCTATAATTCATAGGCTTTGAGGAAAAATCAATATCATTTATCTCCATATCGTTAAACATTTGAAAAATAATTAATTCGCTCAAAATTACAAAAAAAACTACAAAAACAACAAACGAATACGCTCTTTTCAATGTCTTTATACAAAACAAACACTTATTATTAAGAAGAAATTTTTATTTTTATCACTGATTTTATGTTTTCTTTCAGCTTTTGTGGCATGTGAAGAGCCGACTAAAGGAAATATGCACGGAAACGGAAACTCGACATCTTCTTCGGGAGGAAACACATCCAATCCGGAAACAGACACTACGGATTTCCTTTATCTTCAAACCTTACAAGGGCATAACGATAGAGTAACATCTGTATGTTGGACTCCAAATGGAAGATATTTATTAAGTGGATCAAATGATGCCACCATTAAAATATGGGGTGTGGAATAAGGAAAGCCGGTAAATCACTTTTGTGTATTCAGTTCAAACGCTGTTTTGTTTTTTGTCAAAAGGAACACTGTCTTCTTCAATCAAAGAAACAATTTACTGAAACAAAGATTCGCTAAATTGTTTCTTTGTTTTATTTTCTTGAAATCAAGATTTATTTTTGCGAAACAAAGATTCGATTTCTGCGAAGCTTTTTTGTGCCATTTGTGCCTTTGAGAAAAGGGAATCAACCCGAAAGAGGGTAATGATAAAACAAAAATAATCGCTTGCAAAACACGATTTATCACCTTTTTTCGTTATCCGATAAGCATTATATTTGTATCTTTGCAGTTAAAATCAAATTCAAAACATGACAAAACAGAAAAAAGAAGCACAAATTCTTGCAAACATAGCAGTGAATGCCATTCAATCGAAAAAAGGCAAAGACATAACGTTGATAGATTTCGATGGAGTTGAAGGCTCTTTGTTTGAGTATTACGTGGTTTGTACAGCAAATTCGCCATCTCATGTCGATGCGATTGCAGACGAAATAGAAAAACAGGCAAGGGAAGTTGCAGGCTTACGCCCTCGAAGAGTTGAAGGATTGCAAAACTGTCAGTGGGTTTTATTGGACTATTTCGATGTGGTGATGCACGTTTTCCTTCCTCAGACTCGGGAATTCTACAATTTGGAAGCTATGTGGAAAGATGTAAAACAAATACATTACGAAGACGAAGAGTGATTTATGAGTAGCAAACAGAATAATAAAGGTAAAAAACCGTCATTCGGTGGCGGTAAAATCAAATTCAACATCTATTGGATTTACGCATTGGTGTTGATTGTCTTGACTTACATTGCTTTTGATGGCGGAGGAGAAAACTCCGTCAGCAAAGAGATTAAATGGGACAAACTTAAAAAAGCTTTGGTTGCAAAAGACTTTTCGCGAATCAATGTAGTGAATAAAGAGTTTGCCGAAGTGTATATCAAAAACGAAGCAATAAAAACCAAAGACGAATACAAAGACCTCAGGGTTCAAAAAGGATTGTTTTCAAACGGAGAAAAAACGGATTCAAAAGGCTTTTTCATTTATCGTTTTGTTGATTATGAAGATTTCAGAGACCAATTGAAAACGGTGGAAGACCAATGGATTGCCGCCGATACGGTGGGAGTGGAAAGCCAGGTGAAGAAGCAGGAAATCATATCCAATCTTAGAATCAATGTAGAAAGCGAAACGCGTAAGAGCTTCTTTGGCGAAAATTCTTTCTTTTTGATTTCAATGCTTTTGATGGTTGTTGTGTGGATATTCTTTTTCCGTATGATGAGAAACAACAGCGGAGGCGGTGGAATGGGAGGCGGAATCTTCAATGTAGGAAAGAGCAAAGCAAGACTCTATGACAAAGATGGAGATGTTAAGGTAACGTTTGCCGATGTTGCAGGCTTGGAAGGAGCGAAGATAGAGGTGAAAGAGATTGTGGACTTTTTGAAAAATCCTTCCAAATATACAGAATTGGGCGGTAAAATCCCGAAAGGAGCATTGCTTGTAGGCCCTCCGGGAACGGGAAAGACGCTTTTGGCGAAAGCAGTTGCAGGAGAAGCCCGCGTTCCTTTCTTTTCGTTGTCGGGTTCTGATTTTGTGGAAATGTTTGTCGGTGTCGGAGCATCGCGTGTCAGAGATTTGTTCAAGACAGCCAAAGAAAAAGCTCCTTGTATCATATTTATAGATGAAATAGACGCAATCGGACGAGCAAGAGGTAAGAACCTTGCGTCCGGCTCCAATGATGAAAGAGAAAATACCTTGAATCAGTTGCTGACGGAAATGGATGGCTTTGGAACAAACGCAGGTGTGATAATTCTTGCTGCAACAAACAGAGCGGACATTCTTGACAAAGCATTGCTCAGAGCAGGACGTTTCGACCGTCAAATCCATGTTGAGTTGCCTGATGTGGAAGAAAGAAAAGCCATATTCAAGGTTCATACAAAGAACTTAAAGTATGATGATAAGCAAGTGGACTTGGAATTTCTTTCAAAGCAGACTCCGGGATTCTCAGGTGCAGATATAGCAAATCTATGTAACGAAGCGGCTTTGATTGCTGCGAGAAACAACAAACGAATCATTGAAAAGCAGGATTTTCTCGATGCAGTGGACAGAATAATCGGCGGTTTGGAAAAGAAAAACAAAATAATAAAACCACGAGAAAAGAAAACGATTGCTTATCATGAAGCAGGACACGCTTCAGTCAGTTGGTTGTTGGAGCATGCCAACCCTTTGGTAAAAGTAACCATAGTTCCGCGTGGACAGGCTCTTGGTGCGGCTTGGTATCTTCCGGAAGAAAGACAAATAACCACAAAAGCACAATTGTTGGATCAAATGGTATCGCTTTTGGGTGGGCGTGCAGCCGAAGAATTGGTGTTCGGAGAAGTATCGACCGGTGCCTTGAACGATTTGGAACGCGTTACAAAGCAAGCATACGCCATGGTGGTTTACTATGGTTTGGATAAAGAAATCGGAAATCTGAGTTTCTACGACTCGAGCGGACAAAGTGAATATGGATTTCAAAAGCCGTTCAGTGAGAAGACTGCAGAAAAAATCGACGCACAAATAAGAACAATGGTGGAAGAGGCATATGAAAAAGCCAAATCACTTTTGAAAGACAACAGAGAAAAACTTGATGCGTTGGCTCAAATATTGGTTGAACGTGAAGTTATATTCAGAGAAGATGTGGAGGCTATTTATGGTCCGAGACCTTGGGATGCGGAAACTGAAATCAAGAAAGACGAAACTGAAACCAAGAAAGACGAAACTGAAACCAAGAAAGAGGAAATCGAAATCAAGAAAGAAAACGATGAATAGATGAAAGGCAGTTCGGGAAAAGAAAAAGTACTGAAATTGTTAAGATATGCATTGCTTGAAAAAGAAGATGAGTGCAACGGGAATGTTGTTGCCTCATCTTGTGGTTATGTTCCGTTGAATGATGATCCGATAATGGTTTTCGCAGAGAAGTTTGTGAGAGGCAAAGGTAAGTTTATATATTGCGAGAATGAAGAAAAATTCGTGGATAACTTGAAAAACCTGATTGCATATCGAAAGTGGAATAAGGTAGTTTCTTTTTCTCAGAGTCTAAAAACTTATTTGGAGAAATTCGGACTTCGAATCGGAATTGACGATGAGGATACTACTGTCGGCATTGGCTTGTGTCATTCTCTCATAGCAAGGACCGGTTCGATTATAATCTCTTCTGCACAAGGAGTAGGTAGCCATTTGAAACATTTTACTCCCATTATGATAATCGTAGCCTTCGAATCGCAGATTCAAAACGGCTATGGAGATACACTGAATAAACTTCCGGAAACTCCTCCCGAGTGGATAGTGAGCATAAAGGCGGGAGAACTGATAGAGGAAGAAATTAGAGAATTGTATATGTTCGTAATAGCAGATTAAGCGTAAGAAAAACCAAGTTTGAATCATGAAAGATATTATCAAAAGAACGATTACGGGAGCTGTTTACGTGTTAAGCGTGATCGCAGCAACGTGTATAAACAAATATGTTGCGGCGGTGTATTTCGGAATCATTGTTTTATTAGGCTTAAAAGAGTTCTTGCAAATAGGGGAAGCAAAAGGAATCAAACAAAACAAAATCCTGGTTTATTTGTCCGCTGTTGCGGTTTATTCAACCTTGATGTTGTTTGCGTGGAATCAAGAAACGTATGCACGAATCTTGATTTACGTCAGTTCGATCTTGATTCTGAGTTTGTTTGTTGCCTCTTTGTACATTAAAAACAAAACTCCGTTCACTTCTCTTGCTTATTCACTCACTTCAATCGTTTACATAGCGTTGCCATTGGGGATAAGCAATCTTGTTTTTGAGATGCAGAATGATTTGAATTGCAATTTGTTGTTGGCAATCTTTATTTTCGCATGGTGTAACGATACTTTTGCATATCTTGTCGGCTGTAAGTTTGGCAAGAATCGGCTTTTCGAACGTCATTCTCCCAAAAAAAGCTGGGAAGGCTTTTTCGGAGGATTGGCAGGTACGATTTCAGCGGCTTTTGTTTTGAATGCGGTTTACGATAACGGTATAGTGATTTGGCTGACCATTGCTTTGGTAACTACAATCATTGGAACGTTTGGAGATTTGGTAGAATCGATGTTCAAACGTCAAATGGAAGTGAAAGATAGTGGCAATATATTGCCGGGACACGGCGGAATACTTGATCGATTCGATATTCTGCTTTTGGTATTGCCTGCAGTATGGATTTGTCTCAGTCTTTTGGGACAATTTTTTCCTGTTTTCTAAGATTGATAGTTGAATTTAATAAAACAAAATAAAGATATGTACATACATAAGGAAGGTTATAAAATCAGTGCTATTGCAATAGTTTTCGCAATAGTGGTTACATCGGTTTTAGTCTATTTTATAGATCGTTGGAACGTTTATTGGTGTCTTTGCGTTGCAGCTGTGTGGATTTTCACAGGGGTTGTAGTGCGATTTTTCCGCATTCCGAACCGAGAGTTAGTCAATAATCCGAATCAAATCATAGGTTCGGCAGATGGAACCATTGTTGTAGTGGAAAAAGTCTTTGAACCCGAGGTGCTGAAAGAAGAATGTATTCAGATTTCTACCTTTATGAGTCCTAATAATGTGCATGTCAATCGTTACCCGGTAAGCGGTAAGGTGATTTATACAAATTATCACAGCGGTAGATACTTGATAGCGAAACACCCAAAGAGTTCTACGCTCAACGAACGCACGACTATATGTATAGAAACAGAAAATGGTAAAAAGGTGGTAGTGCGTCAGATTGCCGGAGCTTTGGCAAGACGTATTGTTTGTTACGCTAAAGAAGGTGAAGAGGTGAAACAAGGAGCTGAACTCGGATTCATAAAATTCGGTTCGAGAGTTGATTTGTTTATTCCTTTGGATTCGACCGTTCATGTCGATTTAGAAGATAAGGTGAAAGGCGGTTTGTCGATTTTGGCAAGTCTTTAATTTTTTTGAAACAAAGATTTGATTTTCTCTTTTCAAATTATGGAAAATTCTTTTCAAGATTTGCCGATTCATAATCAAGTTTTGTATGAGGATAATCATATAATCGTGATAAACAAACGCTCTTCGCAGATTGTGCATAGCGATAAGACAGGGGACAAATCTTTGGAAGAGGAAGTTAAGGCTTACATTAAAGAAAAGTATAACAAGCCTGGTAATGTTTTTTGCGGACTCGTACATCGTCTTGATAGACCTGTAAGCGGTGCTGTGATATTTGCAAAAACAGGTAAGGCATTAGAGAGGCTTAATGCAATGATTAAAGAGCATTCAATAGCCAAAACGTATTGGGCAATCGTGAAAAATACTCCTCCAAAGCCTAAAGATACTTTGCGAAACTACCTTATAAGGAACGAAAAACAGAATAAATCATACATAAGCAAAGAATCACCCAACTCAAAGTACGCAGAGTTGGATTATGAGCAAATTGCAAAGAGTGAAAACTTTAATTTGTTGCAGGTAAACTTGAAAACAGGACGCCATCATCAAATCAGAGTGCAACTCTCTTCAATAGGCTGTCCGATAAAAGGAGATTTGAAATATGGTTTTCCTCGTTCCAATCCCGATGCTTCAATATCTTTGCATGCTCGAATGTTGAATTTCATTCACCCGGTCAGCAAAGAAGAAATTCGAATCATAGCTCCGGTTCCTCAAGACAAGCTATGGCAGTATTTTGAAAATGATATAAACACAAAAAATAAAGAACGATATGAATAGATTTATGATTTATGCTTTGGCATTGTTGCTTTCATTCGGTGCAATGTCGCAAAAGGATTGCCATATCAGTGGTAAAATGGATAAAAACAAAGCAGGACAATATGTTTACCTAACATACGGTAAGCAAGTGCTTGATAGTGCAATGGTGCAAGAAGATGCAAGTTTTGAGATTCGAACAAAGGCTGAAAACAAACTTTGCTCGCTATTGATGAAAGGAGATAGGAGGGGAATCGATATGCTGACTGAAGCGGGTGAAATAAAGGTTGACTATCGTCAAGGTATAACAAAATGCCGTAAAGAAAATAGTTTGCTCGTGTCTTATCGCACATCGATGACAGCTTTGGGGGATAAACTAAATGACAAAGCCGCAGAAATTCAGCGAGAAGCAATAAGCGATGAAGCAAAACAAGAAAAGATTAATAAGGAATACGAAAATTATCTTGTGGAATGCAAAAAGACGCTTGATGAATTGATAGATAGTCATTCAAAATCTCAAGTTGCCGCTTGGGCATTGGCGAGTCAAAGTTCAGATTTGAAACCTGAAGAATTTTTCTCTTACTATGATAAACTTTCATCTTTTGCAAAGGAATATCCGTCATTGGTTGCCGTACATGGATTGTTTGTTGCCTTGGATAAAACTTCGGAAGGAAAGATGTTTGTCGATTTTACGATCAAGAATGGTTCGCTTGAAGGTAAAGATGCAAAGTTCTCCGATTTTGTAGGCAAGGGAAAATATACTTTGGTCGATTTTTGGGCAACTTGGTGCGGTCCTTGCAAAAGAGAAATTCCTAATTTGAGAGAGATATATAAAGATTTCGGAAATGAGATTACCGTTTTGAGTGTGGCAGTTTGGGATAAGAAAGAAGCAACCGAGAAATTCATAAAGCAAAACGACATGCCGTGGAATCATATCATAGATGCACAAAAAATACCTACAGATATTTATGGTATCCAAGGCATTCCTCAGATAATTCTTTTCGCACCTGATGGCACTGTGGTGAAGAGAGACCTAAGAGGAGAAGAGATTCGCAAAACCCTTGAGGAAGTTTTGAAAAAATAGAAAGTCGATTCAGAATAAACGAAATAAGATTTTGTCAAATATTCCCGAAAGAAAATATAATCTTTCGGGAATATTTATTTAATGACAAATCGTTGTGAAAGCCCTGATTTTTCTTCCGGTAAAATAACTCTTCGTTTTAGGAAATTCTTTCTTCGTTTTAATTTTCTGAAACTTGAATTCAATTTTCTAAAACGCCGTTTCGTTCACACTCAAACTTCGTTTCGCCAAAAGGATAAATCATACCCGAAATTTGATGTTCCGATGCATTATTTTGGGCATATCCATATAGCGAAACAGTCGTTTTATCTATTGAAACGAATAATTGCTTGTTGATGAGAATGCAATAATAACAAGGAAAGAAGAAATTAAAATTAAGATTCATTTGCGAGAATTTGGATTTTATTTTTATTTTCTTTAATTTTGCAATATTAAATCGTTGTACACCATTAAAAATATTTACATATGAAACGATTAACCTTATTTTTACTTCTCTGGCTTGGAGTTTCATTGCATGAAGTTCAAGCTCAGTATAATTTTGTTTCTCCTCCAAATCCATCTGAATACGATTTGCTTTATGTTTTTGATACAAATTATTTTGCTAATTGTTTTTCAACAGATGATACACTTCGCACTATGATACCTGTAGATTTCGGAACATGGTGGGATACACTTCGGTTGACTCCATATTCAACACCTTATAGTAAATTTAGGTGGTATAATGCAAAGAATAGAGAATGGTGTAATCCCGATGCACCTGTGCCTGACGGCTACGTAATCGGAGCAAATTGTACAGAGGACACTTCCGCTCATTATGCTGAAGCATTTGCACAAGAATATCATTTTAATGATGAAGATATTCCATATAATAATTATGTAGTTGTCGGAGTTGCAATTAAATTAGGATTTGGAGCATTGGATGACGTGAGGGATTTGTCTATCTTAGACGAGAACTTTGACACGATTGCAACTACTATCTACCATACTTTGAATATTATTTCTAACCCGGCCGATCCCTATAGTACAATTTATTGGAATAAACATGGATGGAATACCTATTATTTTCCATCTAATTACTACGATACTTTAACAAATATCACCGATTTTCGTATAGCATTTGATGTTCCTATGTATGGACATGGTAATACTTTTCAAGTGCATCACACATGCAATGTTTACAGTCCTTGCATAAGGGATTCTATCAATGCTTTGGGAGGTGCATGGCAAGCCGGCTTGTGTTATGATACTATATTTATGGGAATGATAAATCGTGCAGATTATTGGTATAATGATTTTATATTGGATCCCCCAGAAGCAGGTGAAACACATTACCCATATTGGTCTTGGCTTGAATATATTGAACAATTCGATGAAGAAGATAATATTCCGCTATGTTCTTTCCGTAATCCGAAATACTTAAAGCGTAATGGAGAGTGGATAGAGTTCTCAGAAGATCCTGTATATGAGATTTGGAGAAATATCTACATAGAGATGGTGCCGATAATCATGGTTCCGCAAGAAAGCAGTCAGCTTACGGAAGTCGAATTGGAAAAGATGTGCTACGTATTCCCGAATCCTGCGAAGGATGTCTTCAAAGTGATGAGCCATTACACAATAAAAGACATTCAAGTCTTCGATATGATGAGCAAAAAAGTCTTAGAGAAAGAAGTGAATTACTTTGAGACGGAAATAACAGTTGATAATTTGGAAGCAGGAACTTATATCGTCAAGATAAACACCGTAAAAGGAACAACAGAAAAGAAATTAGTCGTTCAATAGTTTTGAGTTGAAAAAAAGAGAACGCAAGCTTCGTGATTTGAAATGAAGCTTGCGTTTTCTCTTTCTTTGGTTCAAGAAATTTTTTCTTCGTTTTAATTTTCTGAAACTTGAATTCAATTTTCTAAAACGCCGTTTTGCTGATGCTCAAACTTCGTTCCGTTATAAGGGTTAAGGTTTTGAAAAAAACGGAATAAAATTTAAGTGAAATTAGCTTTGGTAGTACTCTCGGCGGGACTCGAACCCGCAATGCAGGAACCGGAATCCTGTGTTTTATCCATTGAACTACGAGAGTATTTTTTTACAACCAACGTTTCTTTTTGAAGTAGAAGAAGAATGCAATTACGATTACAAGCATCACGGCTATTATGCCGACAAAAATGTAATTTGAATTCTGCCAAGGAAGCTCTACATTCATTCCATAGATACTTGAAACCACGGTAAGCGGAAGCATGATTGTCGAAAGGAATGTCAAGACTTTCATGATTTCGTTAGTCTTATTTGTCTGTAAAGAGTCGAATGTCTGACTCAAACCCTCAATCAATTCTCCGTAGTCTTCAACCATATCGAACATACGTTGATATTGGTCGAGTATATTTCCCCAGTAGTCTTCCATATCTTCGGCATATCCTTTGATACCTCCCGATTCGAATTTGTGAAATACTCTGATTTGTGGTTTGAATGTTGTATTGAGCAGAATGATGTTTTTTCTTGTCAAGCTCAAATGCTCGATGACTTTTTCAGGCTTTTTTGTGAATATGTCGTAATTGATATTGTCCACTTCGCCTCCAATACGCAGAATCAGCGTATAGGTTTCTATCATCAGTTTGTTCAAGAGATTGTAAAGCAAAACATCGGAAGATGCGGACACTGTCTCAATCAATTCTTCTTCATCCTTTGCCGCAACTCCGTTTTTGTAGTGTTCGGAAATTGTCTTTAGTTGTTCGAAAAGATTATTTACAACCCAATGAGAGCGACCTATTGTAACGATATAGTCCTTTCCCCAAAAGACTTTTACTTCCTTCAGTCTGATGAATTTATTCGTCTTATCCAAATAAGGAAAGTGGAGAATAAGGAAATAGTAATCGTCATATTCGTCGATTTTCGGTCTTTGATTCGACGCTTTGCAGTCTTCGATGTCGAGAGGGTGGAAGGCAAATGTTTCAGAGAGATATTCGTAATCTCTTTCGTCAGGGTTGATAACGTGTAACCACTTTAGCTCTTCAAAATTGATAGTTTCAATCACTTCTTCCTCCTTTCTCTTTTTGCTATTCTACATTCCACTGCCGTTTTAGGGTGCAAAGGTACTAAAAAAAACTAATTAGAGAAAGCTTTGTCAAGGAAATAAGCTACAGAAAAAGTGAAAAACTCAAAAAAATCAAAGAATCAAGATAATGAAACTTGATTTCGCTATCTTAATTCTTGATTTCAGTAAAATGAAACTTGATTTCGTTAAATCAATTCTTGAAAACAATTATCCGAATTAAAGGAATATTTAGTTCTTATAACGTAACCATTTCCAGATTTCTTTGTAGGTGATACGTTTTCCGTAAAGCAATATGGCGGTTTTGTATATCTTTGCAGCCACCCAAACAGATATAAATAAGAAAACAATCATACAAACAGCTGAAAGGCACAATTCCCAAATTGGAACTCCGAAAGGAATTCGCATCATCATAGCAACAGGAGAGGTAAATGGTATTATCGAAAGCCAGAATGCCACATCTCCCGAAGGATTTTCGATAACCATAGGCATACACACCATTGTGATGATCATAGGTATTGTTATAGGTAAGGTAAACTGCTGTCCATCGGTATCAGTGTCGATAAGAGAACCGATTGCTCCGAATAAAGCCCCGTAAAGCAGGTATCCGGTGATGAAAAAGAATAAAAACATCGAAATAACCAAAGGAAAGTTAATCGACATTACGCCTTGAATAATTTCGTTCATAGGATTGACTTCTGCAGAGTTGATTGCATCTACTGAAATCACTCGTTCGTTTACTACAATCTCTTCTTGGACGCTCGAAGTGAATAAATCAGGAGAAGCAGTCTTTGCAAATCCAAGCAGAGCTGCGCAAACAATAACCCACATTGCAACTTGAGTAAGTCCAACCAAGCCAATCGCAATCAACTTTCCAAGAAGCAATTGTACGGGTTTTATGCTTGAAACCAATACTTCGACAATTCGGTTTACTTTTTCTTCGCTTACGCTTTTTGTCATCAAAGCTCCGAAAATGAAAACAAATAAATAAATCATCAAACCGCCTGTTATACCCAGTAACATTTTGATTTCGTTGAATGAACTCTCCCCTGTTAAGATATTTTTGGTGTAAAAATCCACCTTTGGGTTGTTTATCCAATCTATTTCTTTGTTGTTCATTCCGTAATCATAGCGAAGGATGTTGTCTTTGAGGATATTGGCAAGTTGATTTTTAATTCCTTCCTGCACTTTCATTCCCGGCTCGTTTTCTCCGTAATACATAAATCCTTTAATCGGTGGAGTGTCGTTTGTTTTCACGATTTCGAGAACTCCATCGCAGGAATTATCTTTGAGCAATTGCTGTGCTGTTTCAATGTCATCAAGATACTCGAATTTGATTGCGTCATCTGATTTGAATTTTCCTTTGAACAACGGAATGGCATCGCTTTCTGTATCCGTGGATGTGGAATCCGAATCGTTAAGGGAATATTTTGAAAGTATGTTTGTGTTATCCACAACTATTATTTGGGCTCTTGTTTCTGCGGATTCTTCTAAAAGAATTGGTACAACGCATAATGCACACAGCAAGATAGGGCCAAGGAATGTCATTACTATAAACGACTTCTTTCTAACCCTTGTAAGGTATTCGCGTTTTATTATAATCTTAATTTTATTCATTTTTCGTAACCGTTTTTATGAAAACCTCGTTCATCGAAGGTAAAAGCTCTTTGTATGAAATCAAATCTGTCTGTTGCAATATCTGATTTATTAAATCTGCATTGCGACCTTTGGGTATCATCACTTTGATTGTTTGAAGAGAATCATTGCATTTACTTTCACAAATTTTACAATCGCATGGCAATTGCAAGTCATTTACGATGGGAGTAACGATTTCAAAAATGTTATCGCAAAATCGTCGTTTTATTTCGCTGACTTTGCCTTCCAATATCTTTTTTGCATTGTTTATAAGTACGATTCTATCGCATATCTCTTCAACTGACGACATGTTGTGAGTGGAAAAAATAATCGTAGTGCCGTTTTTGCGGAGGTTTAGTATTTCTTGCTTAAGTTGTTCTGCATTTACAGGGTCAAAACCACTGAAGGGCTCATCAAATATCAATAATTTAGGTTCGTGTAAAACCGTTGTGATAAATTGAACTTTTTGAGCCATACCTTTAGAAAGTTCTTCCAAACGTTTATTCCACCAAGATGTAATCTCCAATCGTTCAAACCAATACTGTAATTTTTCTTTTGCAACTTTAGTACTTAAACCCTTTAATTCGGCAAGGTAAAGTGCTTGTTCAGAAACTTTCATCTTTTTATACAAACCTCGTTCCTCTGGCATATAACCAATAAGTGCAGTGTCTTCTTGTCGAATTGGTTTGTTGAAAAACAGGATCTCTCCACTGTCTGGTGCGGTTATATTGTTGATCATTCGAATCAGTGTTGTCTTTCCTGCTCCGTTTGGTCCTAATAAACCGAATACTTCCCCCTCTTGGACATCCATTGAAACCTTATCTAAAACTAAGTGGGAGGAATATTGTTTGCAAACGTCAATCGCTTTTAATATAGACATATTGCTTTAATTGTTTAATTACTGATTGTCTTTTACACAACGCACACTTCGACCGAATGCTCTGAAACCGAATATACTTATGTTGGTTGTAATATCGTCTTTGTTGAAATCAATACATGCCGAAGTACCTCTGCTGATTGCATTCGCACCCCAATAATATCCTCGTGTGCCTATGTGTTGGAAATTGCCAGTGTAAGCATTTCTCAATCCGGCAGCAGGTAATAACAATTGTCCATCGGCAATTGATAGATAGTAAAAGCCTTCTGGAGATGTTTTTACTTCATATCCCAGACTTAACAAGGCTCTCCATTCTTTTTCAGTGGGCAATCGATAACCGCAAGGGCAAGGATTGCTTAATCCTTTTTCACCTCGCCATAAGTCATCATCAGGATGCAACATCCAATCGTTGGCTTTTTTCTCATCTACAATAAACAAAGAGTGTCCTGCTTCGTATGTATCGGATAGGGTCAAAATCGTATCGGAGTAACGCTTTTCATGTCCGTCTGTCATTCTGCCCCATTGGTACAAATCTCCCCAAGAATCGGTCGTTCCTACATATCCGCTTGTCGCACCGAGGTTTCTATCCAAGAAAATCAATTCTCCTTCGGTTGTTTTTATGGCAGGTAATTCATAATAGCGAAACTTGCCATCTTCGCTCACGATTGGTTTTTCGAAATTATCATCATAGCCTTGTGCCATTGCATTGCAGATAAAGCAAAGCGTCATACATAAAAATAAAGCAGACTTTCTGAACATTAACATTTTGTTGTTGTTTAATTGTTTAGTGCTTGCAAAGATAATATATTTGTTTGTGTTTACTTGTTAAAAACAAAAGAAAAACGAAAAAAAACATTGGAAGTGTAAGATTTTACTTACCTTTGTTGTCTAATAGTAAAATAATTGTAAAACCAAAAACAAACTTTTATGAAGAAAGTAATAGTATTTGCAATGGCTCTAGCAATGACAGGGCTTGTTGCAATGGCTCAAGAGCCTGTAAAGAAAGCTACAAAGGATGCACAAAAGGTAGAACACAAATGCACAGGTGATTGCAAGAATCACAAGAAGGATGGTGCAGATGCAAAAACTCACAATTGCGGAAGCAAGGATGCAAACCACAAATGCACAGGTGATTGCAAAAATCACAAGAAAGATCTTAAGGCAACAACGACTCACAATTGTGGAAGCAAGGATGCCAACCACAAATGTAAAGGTGATTGCAAAAATCACAAAGTAAAAGCAGATGCAAAGGCAGCTCAAAAAACAGTAAAGAAATAATAACTGTCTGAAAGAGAATACGGCAACAATCCTCTTGGGAGTTGTTGCCGTTTTTTTTAGAACAATGGAACAAGAACTTGCACAAGCCGAAAGGATAGCAAAGGGGGATAAAGCAGCTTTTAGAGAACTGTTTGAAAAGTATAATTCGAGCGTTCTGAACCTTTGTTATGCGATTGTTAGAAATCAGTTTGATGCCGAAGACTTGACGCAAGAAGTGTTTGTTGAGGTATTTTGTTCTATCGGAAGTTACAAAGGAAAGTCAAAACTATCGACTTGGATTTACAGAATAGCGATAAACAAATCCTTAAACTTTGTAAAGAAGCAAAAAGTTCGAAGAATATTTCTCGGAAAAGAAAAACAAAACGAACAAAATAGGAGTATTGCCGAAACGGATTGGGAATTAAGAGAACAGCAATACAAAGAGTATTTGGACAAAGCCTTGTCTCGTTTGCCGGCAAAGCAACGTACGGCATTCGTTCTTTACATGTATGAGCAGTTGCCGCAGAAAGAAATAGCAAATATAATGAAATGCTCTCTTGCATCGGTGGAAGTGTCGATTCACAGAGCGAAAAAAAACATGGAAAATCATATAAGAACATTTGATAAAGACTTTTTGGGATGGGAAAAATAGAAGATATTATAGCGAAAGACAAGATAAAAACATGCGAACGAGAAATGTTTGAAAGCATATGCAGTCGCATAGATAGGGAACAGCAAAACAGATTGCCGTTTGCAGTAGGGCTGAGCGTAAAACTTGCTTGCTGTCTTGTTATTCTGCTGTCAGCGGTAAACTTCATAGCATTTGAGAACAATGAAGAAGTGCAAACGGTTGATGGATATGACAATGAAGAATATCACATCTTTGCAAAAGAGAATTATTTTGATATTTTATCGGATTATTATCCCGAAGAATTGATGAAAGGAGAGTAAACAACGATGAAAAAGACCTATTCGATAATCATAATCGTGCTTTTGGTCATATTGACCGCGATAAACGTCTGGGTGATTGCAGATAGATCAAACGGATGTGAAGGACAATGTTCAAATGATCATAATTCAGGTTGCTATGTAGCAAAAACAATATCGTTGAACGAAGCACAAAAAGAGCAATACACACAAATAAAGAAAAAATATCAACAACAGGCAATATTGATTGCAGACTCATTGCACATAAATCAAGAAAACCTGATGAGAGAGTTGATGCGAAACAACAATGACAGCATTCTGTTGAAACAGATGGAAGAAAAAGTGGCAGAATGTCAAGGAAAGCTGCTTCACCTTTCAGTCGAACAATATTTTGAAATAAGAAACATATTGACTTCGGAGCAGATTCCTGCATTGGATCGTTTGTTTGCACAGATTCTTATTTGTCGTCCGACTTGCAATCACAGAGATGATGATGGCGGAACGATACCTCATTTGGATTAAGACAACTTTCGCCTAATATTTCCCAAACTTTATATATTCGGATATTGATTCTGTATTTCAGAAATGAATATCCGATTTTTTTTATTGTCTTTTTAGAGTATTCGAATAAACGTCTGTAAAATAGCCTGCTGACACACATCTGGCAAAACAAAGAAACAATTTACTGAAACAAAGATTCGCTAAATTGTTTCTTTGTTTTATTTTCCTGAAATCAAGATTTATTTTTCTGAAACAAAGAAAGAGTATCGTAGTATTTTATTTGCAAAAATGCGATTAAAAAAATAAGGAGCCAATTCTATGATTGACTCCTTTGTGTGACCACGGCAGGATTCAAACCTGCAACCTCCTGAGCCGTAATCAGGGACTCTATTCAGTTAAGCTACGTGGCCATCTGCTTTTGCGGTGCAAAGGTACAACAATTTTTGAAACCGACAAATGTTTTTTGCGTTTTTATTGTTTATTACTTTGTAATATCGCTGTGTTTTAAGGATTAAAGTCCGTAAACATCTTTGTAAATTGTCGCAATTGCAGAGTCGAAAAATCTTTTTGTTATCTCAAAATCGGCTTTTATCATAACAATCATTGGCAGACTTTGTTTGGTTTTGTCGTAAGCAGGTTGGGTGTAATCGTATGGTAGTACGGCAAAACCATGTCGTTGATAGAATGCAATTCTTCGTTTTGCCAAATCATTTTCTGGTAGTTCGACTTCAAGTAAAATCGGTTTTGAATATTTGTTTGCAAGAGTGGAAAGTACGTTTGAGCCTATTCCTTTTCCTCTTTCGTTTTGTTGTGTCGCAAAATGTTCGATGTAAATAAATTCTTCGAAAAACCAAAGACTTATAATCCCTATCGCATTGGCCTGATTGTCGGTTATAACAAAGAAATCCAAGTTGGATTTTTCGTCTATGGCTTTTAGTAAATCGAAATTCCGCCTTTCATCTTCAGGAAATGATGTTTCGTAGATCTGCCTTGCGATTTCGTTGTATCGAAGTTCGTTTTGGGTTGTAGCGTATAAGTGCTTGAGTTGTGCTGTTCTCATATTGCCTTGCCGTTATTGCAATTCGATGCAATCTTTTACCAATTGCAACAAAAATTCTCTTGCTCTGAATAATTTTGCTTTGACAGTACCGATTGGAATTTGCAAATGCTCAGCTATCTCTTCATAACTTTTTTCATCAAAATAACGTAATTCGATCAGCACTCTGTAATGCGGTTTGAGTTTGGCTACAATGTCTCTCATCGCATCTTTCTTTTGTTGATCTATTATCAACTCTTCGGGGTCAAGATTCTCAGAAGGAATGTTTATTCCAATCTCTTCTCCGTCTATATCTGTGTATAGATTATCCATTGATATGGTCGGAGTGCGTTTTTTGCGGATAAAATCAATGCAATTATTGGTTGCTATTCTAAAAAGCCAAGTGCTGAAGGCAAAATTCGGAGTGTAGGTATCTATTGCTTTGAATGCTTTGCCGAATGCTTCGATAGTAAGGTCTTCAGCGTCGGTTGTGTTGCCTGTCATCTTCAAAAGCATATAATATACCGGCTCTCTATATGTATTCATCAAAGAAGCATAGGCTTTTTGATCGCCTTTGTCCCTCGCTCTTTTGACTAACTCATAGTCTTTGCCTGCTTTGTCCGATAAAACGCAACTTTCGCTCATTTATGATTTCGTAAATATTGATGCAATCCTTAATTTTGCATTGAAAAACAAAAAATAAATTTCAAACAATGGTGCAAAGATAGAAATTCTTTTTGTTTCCAAGCGTTTGCATGCTTTGAAATAAATAATTATTTGAGGAATGAATTTCAATAACAATGCAAATATAAGGTATTGATAAGGAAACGATAAAGCGGCTAAAGTTATTACAATTGCGTAGAACAAAAAAGTAGTTATTGGAAGCAAGTTTAACAAGAATTTGGTCGAAGACTTGTATTGTTTGAATGTTGCAATTCTGTTTTTCTTTTCACCTTTCCAATCTTTGAATGTTCGTTTTGATGAAGAACAGACAAAGCTTTCTGGTTCCATTGCTACGGTTACGTTCTTTGAAGTTGCGATGTCTTTTATGAAAATATCATCTTCGCCAAGTGTTATGTTGTAGTGTTTTGTAAATCCTCCGACAGAGTAGAATAATTCTTTAGTATAGGCTATGTTTTTACAATCTCCTCTGTATGCTTGTCCCGATAGAGCTAGCCCGATGTAGTTCATCGCTGTCGTTACGTTGTCATATTGCAACAAAGCATTGAAAATACCATTTCTTTTTGCAAATGATCCGAATCCGAGTACGATTTCGTGCTTTGAATCAAAGCGAGATGCGATATTTCTCAACCAATTAAATCCGCGAGGTTCACAATCAGCACAGCTGAGTACCAAATGCTCATACTTAGCAGACTTTATACCCAAAGAAATCGGGAATTTCTTACCTCGAAATTTGTTTACGTTTTCTACAATGTTTACAACCTTCAAATTAGGATATATTTTGGAAAATGCTTTCAAAATATACTCGCTTTCATCCGTCGAAGCATCATTGACAACGATTACTTCGAATTCGGGATAATCCTGTTCCAAGAAAAAAGCTAATTTATCTTTGAGATAGTATTCTTCGTTTTTTGTGGCTATAACAACGGAAACTGGAGGTAAGTCTTCATCTGCAACTGTCCTTGTGAGAGTTGTTTTCTTTTTATTGAATATCAGTTTTCCAAATACACAAAAATAATAGATCAATTGCACCAATAAAACAACTGCAAGACCTCCTAATATAATCCAAATAAGGATTGTCGGTTTGTAAAATAGAAAATCCATAATTTACTCAAATTTTTAGGCAAAAATATCCTTTATTCGAGTTTTAGCATTACCTTTGTACGAAAAATTTATAAACGCTTTTTGTTGATAACTCGAAGATGGAATTCAAATTACTCTATGTTTCAGATGATTGCAAAGCCCGTGCAGGTGAGATAGAAACTGATCATGGTAAAATAGAAACGCCGATATTTATGCCCGTTGGCACAATCGGCTCGGTAAAAGCCGTTCATAGAAATGAATTGGACAGAGATGTTAGGGCTCAAATCATACTTGGAAATACTTATCATTTGTATCTGCGTCCCGGGTTGGAGGTTATCCGTCAAGCAGGTGGAATACAGAAATTCAATTCATGGAATAAACCGATGCTTACCGATAGTGGTGGTTTTCAAGTTTATTCTCTTGGACACAGAAGAAAGATTACGGAAGAGGGATGTGTGTTTCGTTCTCATATAGACGGCTCTAAACATATTTTTACGCCCGAAAGTGTGATGGATATTCAAAGGACGCTAGGAGCAGACATAATAATGGCGTTTGATGAGTGTACTCCATATCCGTGTGATTATACTTATGCAAAAAAATCTCTCGAATTGACAAATCGTTGGTTGGATAGATGTGTTAAAAGATTTGATGAGACAGAGTGCGAATATGGATATAAGCAAACATTATTTCCAATTGTACAAGGAAGTGTTTATAATGATTTGCGAAAGAAAAGTTGCGAATATGTGGCTTCGTTAAATCGAGAGGGGAATGCAATAGGAGGATTGTCGGTTGGTGAACCAGTCGAAATGATGTATGAATTGACGGAGTTGTGTTGTGATATTTTGCCTAAGGATAAGCCACGTTACCTTATGGGAGTGGGAACACCGATAAATCTTTTAGAAGGTATAGCAAGGGGAATTGATATGTTCGATTGCGTGATGCCTACAAGGAACGGACGTAATGCGATGCTGTTCACAAGTGAAGGTATTATGAATATGAAAAATGAAAAATGGAAGCGAGACTTTTCTCCAATAGATCCAAATGGAACGGCAGAAGTGGATCATGTTTACACAAAAGCATATCTTCGACATTTGTTTGTATCACAGGAAATCCTCGCTTTGCAAATTGCAAGCATACATAATTTGAGTTTCTATTTAGAATTGATGCGACAGGCTCGAGAACATATTTTGGCAGGAGACTTCTTGAAGTGGAAGAATATAATGGTTGAGAGATTGGGAAGAAGATTATAGTGGGGTGTAAATGAGAAATAGAAAAAAGTATTTTGTAGCCAATATATTGGATGTTTATATCACAAAGAAACTTCTTGCAACCTTCTTTGTGGCTGTTGCATTGATAAGTATGATTATCATAGTTTTCGATTTGTCTGAGAAACTTGATGATTTCATTTCAAATCAGGCTCCGATAAAAGGGCTTATTTTTGATTACTATCTTAACTTTATACCGCACTTTCTCAATATGTTCGGTTATCTTTTCTTTTTTATCTCCGTCGTTTTTATATGTTCGCAACTTGCTTCGAGGAGTGAAACAGTTGCTATTTTGAGTAGTGGTATCAGTTTTACGAGGTTTCTGCGTCCGTTTATTGTTTGTGCGATTTTTGTCGGTATGTTAAACCTTTGGCTTAGCAACGTGTTGATACCAAAAGTCAATGTGCCGAAGTTGGAATTTGAGAAAACGTATTACAGAAACCCATATCACAACCAGTTTTACAACATTCATATACAGACGGCAAAGGATAAACAAGTTTATGTTCAACATTACAACAATACAACTGTAACCGGATTCAAATTTACATTGGAAACGTTTAATAATAAGCAGATTTGTGAGAAAATATCTGCCGATAAGATTATCTATGATTCAATTGCAAAAGATTGGGTAATGGAAAATTATCACATAAGGAAGATCGACGGATTGAAAGAGGTGATTGAAACAGGAAAATCAAAACATCTGGATATTGGTTTGCTGCCAAACGATTTTAATTTGAATCAAATAAAAACCGAAGTTTTGGATTACAAACAATTGAACGAGGTTATAGGAAGAGAAAAGTTGAGAGGAGGCAGTGTTGTTACAGAGTTGGAAGTGGAAAAGTATCAAAGGTTGTTGAATCCCTTTGCTTACATAATATTAACTATGATAGGAGTTTCACTTTCTTCGGAAAAGAAACGTGGAGGTATGGGATTGAACCTTGCATTTGGCATAATGTTGGCCTTTTCTCTTATTATGTTGATGAAAATGACCCAGGTTTTTGCTACAAATGCGAATCTGCCTGCAATTTTAGCAGTTGCTTTGCCGTTGTTTCTTTATGGTATAATTGCAATTGTTTTAATTAAAAAAGCACCTAAATAAAAGCGTATGATAAATGATCTTATGAGCAAATTGATGCAAAAGAGGATTCCTCAGATTGAGCATTATATGAATCACCCTATAGAGGTTCAAGATGAGCTTTTGAAGAGTTTGCTTAAAACAGCCAAAAATACTATATGGGGAAACTACTATGGCTACAAAAGTATTAGGAATTGGCAAGATTATAATGAGAGAGTACCAGTAAGTGATTATGAAAGTTTGTTGCCGTTCTTTACACGTATAAGAAGTGGAGAGGATAATGTACTATGGCCTTCTCAAATCAAATGGTTTTCAAAGTCATCGGGAACGACATCTACAAAATCCAAATTTATACCTATAAGCACAGAATGTTTGAATGACTGTCATTACAAAGGCGGAAAAGACATGCTTGCATTGTATTGTAACAATAAACCGAAGAATAAAGTTTTCTCGGGTATGAATCTTGCTTTGGGTGGATCTCGTCAAGAAAATGAATTGAATAGTGAGATATTTTGTGGAGATGTATCTGCGATTATAATCGACAATTTGCCATTCTGGGCAGAATTATACAGAGTTCCGAAAAAAGAAATCGCTCTTATGCCAGAATGGGAAAGTAAATTGGAAAAAATGATCGATACTGTTATCCATTCAAATGTTGTAAGCCTTTCGGGGGTTCCTTCTTGGATGATGGTGTTGCTTAAAAACATAGAAGAAAAAACAGGAAAGAGAATAGAGGAACTTTGGCCTGATTTAGACGTTTACTTTCATGGTGGAGTGAGTTTTGTTCCCTACAGAAAGCAATTTGAGGAGATTTTGCCTAAAAGCCTAAGCTATATGGAAACATATAATGCGAGCGAAGGCTTTTTTGGATTGCAAGACCGCACTGATTCAGACAGTCTGCTTTTGCTTTTAGATAATGGAGTGTACTATGAGTTTATTCCGATGGAACAAATAGGCTGTGATAACCCTAAAGTTTTGAATCTTGCCGATGTTGAAGTCGGAAAAAATTATGCAATGCTTATTACTACCAATGCAGGTTTATGGAGATACATGATTGGAGATACGATTATGTTTACCGAAAAGACTCCGTTCAGATTTAAGATTACAGGAAGAACTAAAAACTTTATCAATGCTTGTGGTGAAGAAGTTATTGTCGATAATGCAATCAAAGCATTGGATGTAGCATGCAAAGAAACCGAATCAAGAGTTGATGAATATACAGCTGCTCCGCTTTTCGAGAAAGACAGTGATACGATTTTCCATCAATGGATAATAGAATTTGATAAAGCTCCCGATGATATGCAACGCTTTACAGAAATTTTTGATAAGGCACTTCAAGAAGTCAATTCCGATTATGAGGCAAAGCGTTATAAGAATTTGGTTTTGAAAATGCCTCAAATTATCAGCGTACCAAAAGGAACGTTTTATCAATGGTTGAAAACAAGAGGTAAACTTGGCGGACAGAACAAAGTGCCTCGCCTTTCGAATAACCGAGAGTATATAGAAGAAATATTAAAACTAATATAACCGAACGAATACTTTATGAAAATAGCAGAAATAGAAGAACAAATCATAGAAGAGTTTGCTGCATTCGATGAATGGATGGATAAATATGCCTACATTATAGAATTAGGTAACGACTGTCCGATTATAGATACCAAAGACAAAGTAACGGAGAATCTGATTCAGGGTTGCCAATCGAATGTTTGGGTAAGTGCTAAAATGGTTGATGGAGTGATGGATATAAAAGCCGATAGCGATGCAGTGATTACAAAAGGAATCATTGCTCTTCTTTTGCGTGTGTTCAATCATCAGAAGCCTGAAGATGTTTATGCGGCGGATTTGAAGTTTATTGACGTAATCGGATTGAGCTCACATTTGTCTCCGACTCGTTCAAACGGCTTGTTGAGCATGATAAAGCAACTAAAGGCGTATGCTTTGGCGTTTAGTGTAAACCAAAATCAATAAAATCAACATGGAATCAAAGGAAATATTGAAAGATCGCATAATTCAAGTTCTTAAAACTATACAAGATCCCGAAATTCCTGTAGATATATACGAATTGGGCTTGATTTACAAGATAGACATCAACGATTCGAACGACGTTCTTATAGAAATGACTCTCACAGCACCGAATTGTCCTGTTGCAGAGAACCTTCCGTTGGATGTAGAGCAAGCATTGAAACAGACAGATGGCGTAAACAATGTTCAAGTTCAACTTACGTTCGAACCGGCTTGGACTCCGGAAAATCTAAGTGATGAAGCGAAACTCACACTCGGAATGCTCTAAAAGTATTTTGGCGAAATTGCTAAAAGATCCTTTAAGTCTGATAAGTATATGCGTTATCGGACTGTTTGCTCTTTTGGCATTGTTTGCCTATTTCGTATCTCCTGATAGCACACCCTTTGCAAACGAGCAACATCTTGAGATTGCAGTAAAGAAACCCGGCTTTAAGGTTGATATGTTGCAAATAGAGAATAAAACCGTCAAAGAAACCAATTGGATAGAACACCTTTTGTTTGGTTCACCTTCCAAATACACATCTGTTCCTATTTACAAACATTGGAGCAAGGAGGGAATGCATTATTTTGAAACTTACACAGGAGATACTCCAAACGCAGGAGAAATAATTTGTTTGCAAGAATCAGATAATTATAAAGTCGTTACAAAGAAATATCTTCTTGGAACGGACAGATACGGTAGAGATATGCTTTCGCAACTGATTGTCGGAACGAGGGTATCTCTTTCAGTCGGTTTTATATCTGTTATAATCGCGATATTTATAGGAGTAACCCTTGGAGCGATTGCAGGATATTACGGAGGAAGAGTTGATAACGTGATAATGTGGTTAATAAATGTGGTGTGGTCAGTGCCAACCGTTTTGTTAGTTGTTGCAATCACATTTGCATTAGGCAAAGGCTTTTGGCAAGTTTTTGTAGCTGTCGGATTGACTATGTGGGTCGATATTGCGAGAGTTGTTCGTGGGCAGGTGAGAAGCCTTAAGGAAAAAGAGTTTGTTGAAGCCGCCAAAGCACTTGGTGAAAGCAATTTTCGCATAATACTAAAGCAGATTCTGCCTAATGTAGTCGGTGCGATAAGTGTTGTAACCGCTTCGAACTTTGCAACAGCCATTTTACAAGAAGCAGGTTTGAGTTTCCTCGGATTGGGAGTTCAGCCGCCTATGCCTTCATGGGGAAGTATGATAAAGGAGAACTACGGATACATAATCTTAGATGCAGCCTATATGGCAATAATTCCCGGACTTGCAATAATGATTCTCGTCTTGGCTTTCATATGTTTGGGAAGCGGATTGAGGAAAGTCATGGACGTTAAGCGATAAGCTTCCTTTTATTTAAGTAAACAAAATTAGCAAATAAAATATTCAAAATCTTGGGTTGAAAAATTAACAATTCAAATTGGTGTGTTTTTCGACTGAATCTTCGAAATAAGTCGCTGAAATCAAGTTTGAGAATAGTAAAACAAAGAATTGGAAAAATAAAACGCTGTTTCGACAGACCAAAACAGCGTTTTATTTTTCTGAAACAGCGTTTGAATGGGCTTAAATGCAGATAAAATTGACCTGAAACGCTGTTTTGGTAATAGGAAATTTTGATATAAATTGTTAAGGTGTTGATTTGTAGCACTTTGGTAGAGTGTCTATATTTTGAAATTTGACAAAGAGTTTGCCATTGCTTGTAATTTTTGACCATAGTATGTTAATAAATCTTTAATTTAACATTTCGATTTTTCTAATCTTAGTTTTGAAAAGACGCAAGCAAAAACGAGGGATTTGTTCAATTGTTTTTTGAATGTGGAAAAAAGAATGATTTTTTTCTTGCTTTGGTTTTTGTTTTTCTTGTTTCGAAATAGTAACTTTGCAAACTGAAAATATTTGCGATGACCAAGAATAAGAAAAAAATAATTAACGATCCCGTTTACGGATTTATCAACATACCGAACGAAGAACTTTATGACATTGTTCAAAGTCCTGTTTTGCAAAGATTAAGACGTATAAAGCAATTGGGGCTTAGTTGTTTGGTTTATCCGGGAGCGGAACACAGCCGATTCTCTCATTCTCTCGGAGCCATGCATTTGATGGTTCAGGCGTTAGATGTGTTGATACAAAAAGGCGTTGTGATAACCGAGGAGGAATACAATGGTGCTTTGGCAGCGATTTTGTTGCATGATGTCGGACATTCTCCCTTTTCACATTGCTTGGAACATTTCTTCTTTGATTGTTCACACGAAGAACTTTCGTCAATGTTTATGAGCCAAATGCAGATAAGCCAAACCGCTCGTCAAATATTTGAAAATACTTATCCGAAACAGTTTCTTCATCAATTGGTTTCTTCTCAGCTCGATACCGATCGCTTAGACTATCTGACAAGAGACAGCTTTTTTACAGGGGTTAGCGAAGGTGTTATAGGCACTGAAAGAATCCTTAAAATGTTTAACGTAGGCAACGGTGAACTTATGGTAGATGAGAAAGGTGTTTACTCGATTGAAAAATTCATAATTTCACGTCGCTTGATGTATTGGCAGGTTTATATGCACAAAACGGTAGTTGCTGCGGATAATCTTATGACCAATATACTCAAAAGAGCAAGAGACCTCCAATCTATCGGTAGGTTGAAAATAGAAAACTATATGATAAGCCCTCATTTGGCGTATTTCTTGGAGCATGGTGTGAGATCGATAGAAGACAACGAAGCAATACATCACTATGTCTTGATTGACGATTCGGATGTTTGGAGTTGCGTTAAGACATGGAGCGAACATGAAGATGCTATTTTGAGTTTCTTGTCCTCGTCTTTGATTAATCGACGTTTAGGTAAAATAACGATACAAGATACACCCTTTACCGATAGTCAAAAAGAAGAACTATGCAAATATAAGACAGAAGAAGAAAAACGATATTTTACATCCTCTGCACAATTGCACAATAAGGCCTACAACTTTCAAGACACAGGCATAAATATTTTGTATAAAGACGGAAGTGTTAAAGAGATATGTGAAGCCTCTGACCAATTGGATAGAGATTTTCTTTCAAAGGAAATACGTAAATACTTTTTCTATCAGATATAGTTTGACAACAAATAATTCTTGCGAAATAATAAAACAGTATGTATATGAAAAACAGAATCATTATTTTGATGGCAGTTGCGGTTTTAATGTTTTCCGCTTGCAAAAGACGTCCAGAACAGGATAAAAACATAATTGATAAACCTGCGATAGAGATTAAAGATGGCAAGTTAAGCCCTGAGGCTCTTTGGAGCTTTGGAAGAATCGGAGATGTTTCGGTTTCTCCTGACGGAAAAAAAGTGTTGTACACACTAACCTATTACAGCATAAGCGAAAATAAAGGAAATGCCGAGATTTATACGATGAACATAGACGGAAGCGATGTTCAGAGATTAACAACTACCGCTTCAAGTGAGTGGAACGCAATTTGGAATCCTAAAGGTGACAAAATTGGTTTCATTTATGCTGATGAAACAGGGGTAAACATTTACGAAATGAATCCAGATGGCACAGGAAGAAAAGCAATCTCAGATTTGAAAGAAGGAGATTTGGAAGGATTTTCTTATTCTCCTGATGGAACGAAGGTTGTTTATGTAAGAGCGGTGCCAAAGCAAGATAAGTATGCAAAACTTAAAGAAGGATTGGATAAAACCACTGGAAGAATCAATGACGATCTTGCTTACAGACATTGGGATAATTGGGTTGATGCAATTCCTCAGCCGTTTATAGCAAGTTTTGATGGAGAAAAAATCGGAGAAGGAAAGAATATTTTGGAGAACACAGAATTTGAATCACCAATGCGTCCTTGGGGTGGTATGGAACAAATAGCATGGAGTCCGGATAGCAAATCGATTGCTTACACATGCAGAAAGAAAGTCGGCAAGGACTACGCCTTCTCTACCAATTCCGATATTTATCTATACAACATAGAAAAACAAACCACCGAAAACCTATCAGAAGGAATGATGGGCTATGATCAAAATCCAGTCTTTTCAAACAATGGTAAGATGATCGCTTGGGAGAGTATGGAAAGAGACGGATATGAAGCCGACAAGATTCGTTTGATGATTTATGATTTTGAAAGTGCTAAGGCAGAATATTATACACCTGATTTCGATCAAAATGTAGGTGGATTGAAATTCTCAAACGACGACAAATGGATTTATTTCATTTCAGACTATCATGCAGTTGATAATATCTATAAAATAAACGTTGCAGACAAAGCAATAAAGCAAATCACTGATGGCGTACATGACTATACTTCAATCGACTTTGCCGAAGGTGGAAAGCTGATTGCACAAAAGATGAGTATGTCTCATCCGAATGAAATTTGGAGCGTTAATGAACAAACCAAAGAACAAAAGAAGATTTCTTCTTGTAACGATGAATTGATGGCAAAAATCAAGTGGGGAAAAGTTGAAGAGCGTTGGTTGAAAGCAACAGACGGAAAAGATTTACATACATGGGTTATTTATCCACCTGATTTCGATTCAACAAAGAAATATCCTACATTGTTATATTGCGAAGGCGGTCCACAGTCTACAGTATCTCAATTTTGGTCTTACAGATGGAATTTCCAGATAATGGCGGCTCATGGATATATTGTCGTAGCTCCAAATCGTAGAGGCTTACCAGGATTCGGTCAAGAGTGGAATGAACAAATCAGTGGCGATTATGGCGGACAGTGTATGAGAGATTATTTTACTGCAATCGACGAATTGAGCAAGGAAAGCTACGTTGATAAAGACAGATTGGGAGCTGTGGGAGCCAGCTTCGGAGGCTATTCTGTTTATTGGTTGGCAGGACATCACGATAAGAGATTCAAATGTTTCATTGCACACAATGGTATGTTCAATCTTGAACAACAATATCTTGAAACAGAAGAGATGTGGTTCGTAAATTGGGATTTAGGCGGAGCATATTGGGAAAAGGATAACAAGACTGCTCAAAAGTCATACGCTAACTCTCCACATCTGTTTGTCGATAAGTGGGATACGCCGCTTATGGTTATACATTCGGAATTTGATTTCAGAATAGTGGCTTCTCAAGGTATGGCAGCATATAACGCAGCTGTGATAAGAGGAATTCCTGCCCGTTATTTATACTTCCCGGATGAAACACACTGGGTGTTGAAACCTCAAAACGGAGTATTGTGGCAAAGAAACTTCTTCGATTGGTTGGATATGTGGTTGAAGAAATAAATAAAGAGTAAATAGATTTGAAGTTTCTCAAAGATGACTTCAAAAATAAAAATAATAGAAATAATAAAAAATATAGCATATGGAACTAATAGGAAAATTGATTAAAGTATTGCCTGAACAATCAGGACAGTCGGAAAAAGGAACTTGGGTAAGAGGAGGATTCGTTGTTGAATATCAAGATGGGGAATACCCTGCTAATGCGGCCTTTACTTTGTTTGGAGAGAACAGAATCAACATGGTGAAGAGTTTACAGCTAGGTTCAATGGTCAGAGTTCAATTCTCAGTACGCTCAAGAGAGTATCAAGAACGTTGGTATACAGATTTGAGTTGTTTTAGAGTAGAACCGCACATGCAAAATGCATATCCGCAACAGCCTGCTCCTGCTTACGGACAGCCATATCAACAAATGCAGTATCCACAACAACAAGCGTATCCGCAACAGCCACAACCTGTGTATCAACCACAGCAACCAATGGCTCAACCTGCACAACAAAATCCGGTATATCCTGAGCAACAAATGCAGGGAGGAACATTCGACTCTGGTCAATCATTCGATCAAGAGAATGATTTGCCGTTCTAAGATTATAAATCAATAATTTTACGGAGTATGAGAGGGAAGCAAACTTTCGCTTTCATACTCCGTTTTTATTTATCGCCATGAAAAGAAGTTTGTTTTTAACGTTATTGTTCTTATTCCCCTTTTTATCAAATGCTCAACAAAAAGAAAATCTCCGAAAAGATGTTTGTGTTTTGAGTAGCGATAGTTTAGAGGGAAGAAAAGTCGGAACAATAGGAGGAGAAAAAGCAAGAGAATACATTTGTTCACAGTTGAGAGATATATCTCTTGAATACACCACTCAGGTATGCCATAAAGGCTTAGGGCAGAACATAATTGCTGAAATAAAAGCAGAAACCCCAAAATTCAAAGACGAATATATCCTCATAGGTGCTCATTATGATCACTTGGGTGTAAGGAATGGGGAAATATATAACGGAGCTGACGACAACGCTTCTGGTTCTGCCGTGTTATTACAGTTAGCCAGACTTTTCAAAGCAAATAAAGACAAACTGGATCGAAACATCATATTGGTTTGGTTTGATGCCGAGGAAATAGGATTGGTCGGTAGTAATCACTATGCTTCGTATCCTTTGTGTGTAAACAAAAGAGAAGAAATCAAATTGATGATTAATCTCGATATGGTAGGGTGGTACAAGAATGGAAGTTTGAAAATTGCCGGTGTAAAGATGCTTAAAGGATGGGAAACGATATTTAATCAAACAGAAAGGAATATTCATATAGATGTTTCTGACTTTGAAAAATCCTTTTTCACCGATTCCGACCACTCTTCTTTTGCTTCAAAAGAAATAGCTGCCATTACAATGACCACAGGTACTAAATCACCATATCACAAACCTGAAGACGATGCAGAATTGATAGATTACGATGGCTTGGATAAAATATGTGATTTTGTATATGGGCTTACCGTCAATGCAAGTGCTTATCCGGATTTAGGATTTTCAGGAGATATTGCATATAAGCACCGAAAGAATATGCGCAAATTTGAAACCGCTTTAACGATTTCAACAGGAAGTGCATGTCAATTTTATCATGGCGGCTACATGACAGGAAAGAATGGATTTGTTTCAAATGTTGGTTTGATGTTTCAATACAATACTGGCGAATTGTCACGTTTTGATTTCGGAATCTTTGCAGAATACGAACGGACTAAGCAGTTTGAAGGTATATTTGAGGGAGGCAAAATATCAATTCCTTTGAACTACACCTTTGGATACTTTGTCCCTATGGGCGGAGGAGGAATTAAATTCGGAATTGCTTATGACTACATCTTCAATGCAAGATTGGCAGGAGAAAAATTAAACAAAAGCGATTTCAATCCTCATGATATTTCTTTCCTTTTTGGATTTACATTCAGAATTCACAAACTCGCTTTCAACATAGGCAGTAAATACGGATTTTTAGACAGGTATAATCAAAATGAAAAGATAACTTACAGAGGCTCATACTTCGGATTAAGTTACTATTTCTAAAGATAAACATTTTCAAAACCTTCTTCTGTATTCCGAAGGCGAGATTCCGGTGGCTCTCTTGAAGAATTTACTGAAAATATCTTGATTATTGAACGATAACTCCAAACTTATTTGTTCAATAGTCTTGTTGCTTGAACGTAAAAGGGCTTTGCTTTCGATTATAACATAGTCTTCTATCCATTTGTGTGCACTTTTGCTTGTTGAACTCTTAACAAGAGTTGTCAAATATTTAGGTGTGATTGATAATTTATCAGAATAGAATGCCAAATCCCTATGTCTGCGATAATTATCTTTGAGTAATGCAATGAAATCTTGAACTATGCCTCTGCTTTCGATGTACTCATCCTCCGAGTGCATGTTATAGGCGTATGAAAAGAATAAAGACAAGGTGTAATGTTTGGCTGCCTCCAATCGATATGGGTTTTCCTTGTTTGCAATAATCATTCGCATGGTTTCAAGGTAGTTTTTGAGAACGTTTTTCCCTATATCATCTAACTTAATTACCGGTCTGCTGTGCGTAGATATGTAAAGATGGGTGTGTTTGTGTATATTCTGAAACATATCATCGCTAAAGCGTTTCGAAAATACCAAAGCCTTTATCTTCAAATCCTCACTGTATGAATGCAATTGAAGAATGCTGTCAGCCAACATAACAACCATGCAAGGCGATGTAACTTTGTATCTTTTCATGTCAATTGATATTTCGACACTTCCCGATTCGTATATCATGGTTGTTGTAACGTCTATGCGGAATGGCTCATGCACGGCTTTAGGTATTTCATAGCTATCAATATATATAAGATCCGTATCGACTCTTTGGTCTTCCATGGAAATCCTCGCAAGATTTTCTTTCCAATGTAGTAGAGGTACTTTCTTCATAATGGTGTTTATTTCTTGCAAAATTAGCTTTTTTTTCTTTAATGGCAAGTGTTATCGGACTTTTATTCTAATTTTAGGGATTAGTTTTCAAAATCACATTCTGTATTATGGCGAATTTTGCAACCGAAAACAAGAACAAATAAAATCGAACAAAGTATGAAGAAAAAGTTTTTAATGATTGTGATGTCGGTTCTTGCAATGGGAAATGTTGCAACAATGGCACAAAACGATGGAAGCAAAATAAGCTTCGGTGTTAAGGGAGAAGTGAACAGCAGTTTCAATATCTGCAAAAATCTTCCTTTGGTAAGAGAAACCACAAACGGATTTGGAGCGAATGCAGGTGTGTTTTTGAAGAGAGACATCTTGGAAAACCTTGCCTTTCAAGTGGAATTATTGGGACAATACAAGAATTCCGGATTTCAAACCTTGATAAGCGAGTTGGAAATGTCTACTTGGGGAATAGAAGTTCCTGCATACATAATGGGACAATTCAGAGTCGGTGGCGGATTGTTTTATTTCGGTGCAGGTCCTTATGGAATTGCGTTATTCACTGCTGAAATGAATGATGTCGATGTCTTGAAAGACAATGATTACTTCTCATTAAGCCGTTGGAATTTGGGCGTTGGAATGATTGCGGGTTTTGAATTGAAATGCGGATTGCAGTTTAACGTAAATTACAAGTATGCAATGTTCAATTCTTTGCAAAACACCGATGTTGCAAACATGATAGAAAACACCGCAAGCATAGGAATAGGTTACAGATTCTAAGGATAAACAAAATAGTGGAAAGTCATGATGAATTTATCAGTTGTTTTATTATCGGCATTGTCGCTAAGCAATGCACAAATTCAAGATACGAATATGAATAAAGAAGAATTGAAATTAAAAAGTTCCCCTATCGAGAAAACGGTTGTAAAAACCTATAAAGCGATTGAAAATGGCGTGGTTGGCACTTACAAAAAGATAGAAGACAAGTTTAGTGAAAAATTTTTGGAACAAGACACTGCAACCGGAAAGCCTAAGTTAAAATCAACAAAAGTAGAAAAAGCGGTGGTCAATGGCTATAAGGCAATTGAGAATGGCGTTGTGAACGGATACAAATCAATAGAGAAAGGCGTGGTTGACGGATACAAGACAATAGAAACGAATGTTGTCGAATCGTATAAGGAAATAGAAACCGATTTTATCAACAATGCATTAGAGAAAAAAGAGGATAAGTCGTCCGAAGAGTAAAAATAAAGCAGTAAAACTATATTTGGAAAAGTCGAATTGTTGAACTCAAATCAGCGATTCGACTTTTGTTTTTTATACAATAAAGAGGGGTGAAAATAAAACAAAGAAAGATTTTTTTGTTTCTTTGTTTCAGAAAATTGTTTCTTGATTTCAGGAAATTGTTTCTTTGTTTCGTTTAAGCCGAATTCGGAAGAATGAAATCAAAACAAAATCATGTCTTATCGAGTGCTTAAACGGATGATTTTTAGTTTTTGATCAGAGGAAGGATTTCTTGTTCGAAAATTGTGCGATGAATCAAACGATAGTGGGGGTGGTAATTTGTATTGTATGTTTTTGAATGTCGCATTATGTAATCTCCTTCGGACAACATTTTATCAATGAAACGCTTATCTGCTTCGTAGTCTCCCGCAATTTGATTTTGAAATAAAAACGTTATCTTTTCGATTTCGAGCCATTCTTTCTTCCATTCGCTGATGTCGGGTTGAGGTGTCAGAGCAATACTTCTTTGCAAGGCATCAAATAAAGCGGAAACGGATATTTTTCCTTCCTTAACCAAAGAAAGGTTTATGCGGTAGAAATTTTTTCCTATGCCGACTTTTTCGTACGATTTGCAGAGGCTGAGGTGGCTTTGTTCGATTTCTTTTTCCATGTAGCGAATTGCCGAGACGCTATCTGCAATCAGATGCCCCGGACCATAGAAGTCTTGAAAGAAACTCTTGTAAATGTCGCATAAAGTGGAGTTCGGATAATCTTGCAACTGCTTTTCAATTGCATTTTTTACAGAATCTGAATCGAGAGTCTGTGCTTTGATATTACAAAATTGCAAACCAAAGGACAGAAACAAGATAAGCCCAAGGCAAATCTTCCTAATATTCCATTCTGTTACGGAAGTCGTTGCGTTTTTCATATTTCAAATCTTGCAACATTGGAGCTTTAACCGATATTGAGAAGTTCCAACCTTGTCGAGGACCGAAAGGAATCCAGTTCATTCGCATTTCCCAACAGTGCAAATCGCGATAGAAATCAATGGATGTGTAAGTGAAGTCCTTGTTTATAAAGTCGTAACCGCTCGAAAAGCCGATTTTCCATTTTGAAGTAAGGTTCAAATCTCCTCTTGCGGTCAATGTGGCTGATTGATTGGTTTGATAGCCTGCTATTGAGACGATATACGAACTCAATCGGCTGTAATTTACTCCGAGAGTCAAATTCCAAGGTATTGAAAAGTCAACATTTTCGGATAAAATCTCGTTTGGATTTGAAAAAGGACTATATTGCATTTCTGTCGGAGAATGGTAATCGCCTGTTGTTTGATTATTATTCGCTTTTGAGTTGAGATTCCAATTCAAATTCAAAGTCCATTGTGAGTTTTGTTTTTGAAATAAACGTCCTTCTTTATGCCATAGCAATTCATTGGTCAATGCTCCTTTCTCGTTCAAGACATAGGGTGTGTAAGATGCAGAGAAATTTATCAAAAGTTTCTTGAAAAGCGTTGTTCTTGCAGTTAGTCTAAGCGGTTGCCAATTTATAGAATCTCTTGCTAAATCATACCCCGAACTTATATTGAATGCTTCCAATAGAACGATTTTTCGCATCCCTTCAACCGTATCATTTTTGTCTGGAACTTTCATTTCGAGATTATTTCCCAAAGAAAAATTTATCACACCCGAAGCTCCTTGCGGAGGAGAACCGAATACACCGTTTTCTGTTTTTGAATAGTAAACACGCTTGCCCTCTTTGTCTGTATAAAAGTCGTAAAAGCCGAGTGAAGGCTCAGAAAAGTCGGGCGTATAATTGAATGAAATAGAAGGATTTATTACATGACGAACTGCTTTTATGAATCCTTTCTTGAAAGTAAACATTCCATAAAGACGTGTGTTGATACTGCTTGTAAAATTCGCATTTCGATTTGCAATAAATCCATAAATCGTATCTTTGTCGATAAGATCTGTTTCTGGATTATATGTTTTGCTCAAACTGTTTGTGTACCAGCGTTCGGTATAACTTATAGAATTTGTCCAGTTTAAGTGCTTTAGGATTTTTACATTGCTTGAGATAGGAATCGAATGCATTATCCCGTTGCGGAAATTTTTAATCAAGTCTGATGAAGTCAAAAGAGAATCGTATGTGTCTATGGTATTGATGAGGTTTGCACGGTATGAAAACGATATATCTTCATACCATTTTCTTTTTCCGCTACTTTTCTTTTTTCTAAATGGATAAAACTGAATTGAAGACAAGGTCATAGATGGTAAATCCAAACTTATGGCTCCCGAATTGACATTGTAAGATTCTCCGAGGTTGGCTGTGAATGACCAAGCTGAACCAAAACGAGTTGAAAATGCGATTGATGAAGTTGTTGTGTTGTTAAAGTAATCCGAAACGTTGGTTGTGTATTGGTTAAACTTACTGCTGACCAAGTTTACATTGGCTGAAAAAGTTCGATAGGGGTGTGATTTTGCTTCCTGAGAGTGTGTCCACCTGAATTTGAAGTCTGAAGATGAACTATACGAAGGAGTATTTTTCAGACCTGTGTGATTGTCTTCGTAACGAAACTCAATGCTTCCACGATATTTGTATCGCTTAAAATAGCTTGAAGAAATATTCACCGCATACGAAAGATTGGTATATATATCTCCACGAAGGGCCAAGTCGATGTAGTCATTGATTGCAAAATACCAACCTATGTTGCGAAGATAGTAACCTCTGTTTGCAGCATTTCCGTATGAAGGCATAAGAAAGCCTGATTTCTTGCCGTCTGTGAAAGGAAAATATGCAAAAGGTATTCCTACAGGAAGAGGAATCTCCATAAGAGAAAACCAAGCTGGGCCTGTAACAATCTTGTCGTCTGTTATGGCTTTAGCTTTCGAAAAACTAATTCCAAAATGTGGGTGCTCCTCATTGTCGCATGTGGTAAACATTCCTGAAGATATATACATGGTACGATCATCTTTTTTCTTTACTTTCTCACCATGCAAATAACCATCACTTTCTTTTGTAAACACATTGCTGATTATGCCTTGCTTTGTGTCAAAATTATATTTCAGTTCTTTAGATTTGTATTCGGCGTTGCCTTCTTTGAAAATTGGAGCTTGTACAATGGTATCTGTGCTGTCTTTTACTCCTTCGGCAAAAAGCGTTTTTGTATCGAAATTCACTGTCATAAAACCCGATTCGAGTTTCATTTTATCATAGTCGATTTTAGCTTTATTGTAAAGAAAAACATCTTTGTTATCAAGGAAAAAAGTCAGAGAATCTTCTGCACTATAGTCGATTCGTGCGTCCAAAACGGTCCTCTTTTTGTTCTTTTTCAAGTTTAAGGAGTCTTGTTTTTGAACAAAAAGCGAATCTTGTGAGTATGCGTTCTGTGTGTTAAAACACAGAATCACAGCAAAGAAGAATAAAAAAGTGCATATATAGTTCGACTTTCTCAATCGTTTTTAATTTTAATTTGTACCTTTGTAACCGATTTGCAAATGTAAGATTTTTTGTAATATTGAAAGATTAAATGATGAAACAAACAAGCTTTGTTGTTATTTTTTTTGTTTTGCTGAGTGTTTTTATTGGAATAAACTCAGTCAATGCACAACAGGTTGCTACTAAAAACAAATTTGATAAGCTTGTTATTGATGCAGGACACGGTGGAGCAAAGCCCGGAGCGGTCGGACGCAAAGCAAAAGAGAAAGATATTACCTTAGCAGTTAGCTTAAAATTAGGAAAGATGGTAACTGAACATTTGAAAGATGTTGAGGTTTACTATACCAGAGTTATCGATAAGGATATTGAGCTATACAAACGAAGTCAGATTGCTAACAAAATAGGAGCTGATTTATTCATTTCAATACACTGTAATAGCTCTACAAATAAGACTCCGAAAGGAAGCGAAACCTTTGCCCTTGGTCTTACAAAGGCAGCTCAGAATTTAGAAGTTGCGAAAAAAGAAAACAAAGATATTCTATCGGAAGCAAATTACGAAGAAAACTATGATGGATTCGATCCAAATGCTCCCGAAAATGACATATTGTTTTCTCTTTACCAAAATGCCTATATGGAAGGTAGTTTGTGGTTTGCTGATAAGGTTCAAAAGCAACTTACAAACAATACTCCGATTTCAAACAGAGGAGTTAAACAAGCAAATTTCGTTGTGCTCTTAAAGTCAGCCATGCCATCGGTTTTGGTAGAGATAGGATTTATTTCAAATGCCGAAGAAGAGGAATACCTAATGTCTGAAATAGGTCAATATGAGATTGCAGCGTCTATTTTTCGCGCTATTTGCGAATACAAAATGCATAAGGACAATATAAAAATGTCTATACCCGAACTTGCTTCCCTCATACCGGAAAGCGTATTGCAAAAACAGCAACAGCTAAAGCAATCACAGCAACTTGCAAAGGCAAAAGAGGAAGAGAGATTGAAAGCAGAGCATCATGCGAAGGAAGAACAAATGAAAAAAGATTCTGTAATGAAAGCAGAATCGGAAGGTTTAGAAATTATATATAGGGTTCAATTTGCCTCAATGAAAAATAAGCTATCAACATCCGATGCACGCTTTGCAGGATTGGACGATGTGTGGCTTTACGAGTTTGATGGTTATTGGAAGTATTGCGCAGGATTATTCGCAACTCAGAAAGAGGCATCAAATTATATGCAAAAAGTTCGTGGTTTGGGCCATAAAGATGCCTTTGTTGTCGTTTTCCACAATGGAAAGCGAATAAACTTTGAGCAGGCTCGAGCGTTAGAAAAGAAAAAACAATAGTCAACAGAAAAGAAATGAAGACAGAGATTAAGATAGGAATAGTTGGTTTCGGTATTTTATTACTTTTATTTTTTGGAATAAAATTTCTAAAAGGCATAGATGTTTTTCAAAAGGAGACAACATATTATGTTTTTTACGATAATGTTAGTGGGATGTATGAAGGTAATTACATATATCTTAATGGTATGAAAGTGGGGTATGTAAAAGACATAGAGGCAATGGGAGAGAGAGCTGAAAAGTTTCTTGTTACTGTTGCGGTTGATAGTAAGATAAAAATAACAGACGATTCCAAATTGGTGTTTTTCAGTGCAGACTTGCTCGGTTCAAAAGCTCTTAAGATAGAACTTGGAAACAATGAACGCATTCTTGAAAACAAAGACACCATATCAGGAGCCGTAGAGCTTGGAATGTTGGATAAATTAGGCTCAAGCCTTACTCCGATGGCTCAAAATCTGGACAGCATCTTGTTTGCCACAAAAAATATCCTAAACCAACAAACACAGAATAATCTGCAACATACATTTGCCAACCTTGAAGCAACAAGCGAACGATTAAGTTCAATATCCAATCAGTTCGATAACTTGATGAAAAACGAGAAAGAAAAAATCGGCAAGATAATATCAAATACCGAAAGCATCACTTCAAATTTGAAAAACAACAATGATGAATTGAACAATATCATAAGCAAGATAGGACAAATTACCGACACGGTTGCACAAGCTCAGTTGGGAAGTACTATCTTACAAACAACGCAAACACTTGAGAAATTAAACAATGTTCTTGGCGTAATCGAGAAAGGCAAGGGTAATATAGGTTTGTTGATTAACGATGAGGGATTATACAAAAGTCTTGACGAGAGTGCAAAGAAACTCGATGCGTTGATAGAAGACATAAAAGCCAATCCGAAAAAATATATAAATGTATCAGTGTTTTAGATTAAAATATTATTGATTATGTTATTTGAAAGCATTGTATTCGGACCGATAAAATCAAGACGTTTAGGCACATCGCTTGGAGTGAATGTGCTTCCTACCGAAAAAAAATATTGTAGTTTTAATTGCATTTATTGTGAGTGTGGTTGGAATGAAATAGATACAACAATCAATGTGCCGTTGCACAAAAGAGAGGACATAAAAGCAGCGTTGAAAATGAAGTTTGAATCGAACCCTTGCGAAGAGAACGCAAAGATAGATTCGATTACATTCAGCGGAAACGGAGAACCAACACTGCATCCCGAAATTTCGGGCATTGTGGATGATGTTATAGAATTAAGAAATCAATATTGCCCGCAAGCAAAGATTACTATACTTTCCAATTCTACCAATTTGTTGAGAGAGGATGTGTTTTCGGCATTGCAAAAGATAGATAATCCGATATTGAAATTAGATGCAGGTACGGTAGAAATGTACAACAGAATAAATAAACCAGTATCTGCAAAATTCGATGCAATAGTCGAAAAACTTAAAGCGTTCGGAAGCAAGTGCGTTATTCAAACTCTGCTTTTGCGAGGTGAGAATGACGGACAGACGATTGACAACACAAACAATGAAGAATTTGAGGCATGGCTTGAAATCGTCAAACAAATAAAACCACGCTCAGTAATGCTTTATTCCATCGACAGAGAAACGCCTGAGAAACAGCTTGAAAAATTGCTGATACCAGAACTTGAACAATTCGCCGAAAGAATTAGAGCGATTGGAATAGAGACAAAAACATATTAAACAAAAAACTGAAATGACAACTCACCAAACAGAAAAATTGGATAAGATATTACTACATCCGATATTGGGATATATTATATTCTTTTTTTTCATCTGGTTTACGTTCTTTTGTACCTTTACTTTGGGAAACTATCCCATGGAATTGATGGAGCAAGGTGTGAGCCTGCTTGCTGATTTCGCTGCCGAGAAAATACCGCAAGGATTGGTCAATGACTTGGTTGTGCAAGGCATAATAGGAGGAGTGGGCGGCGTAATAGTATTCCTGCCGAACATATTGATACTTTTCTTCTTCATATCTTTGATGGAAGAAACAGGATATATGGAGCGGGTGGCACATCTTATGGATAGGTTTATGCACTCTATAGGATTGCACGGCAGGAGTTTTATCCCGTTGATAATGGGCTTTGGTTGCAACGTGCCGGCTATAATGGCCACAAAAATACTCAAAGACAAGCGGGATCGTTTGGTAACAATGCTTATCATACCTTTCATGTCCTGCTCGGCACGTCTTCCTGTCTATATAGTGATTGCAGGAACCTTTTTCCCCGATAATGCAACCCTTGTTATGTTCTCTTTATACGTCATAGGAGTTGTGCTTGCCATTTTATTCGCTCTTCTTTTCAAGCGTACGTTTAATAAAACCAATCATACGCCATATACAGACAATCTGCCCGAATACAAAACGCCGAAGTTTGTTTCTGTAATGAAAATGATAGGATTAAATGCTGGTCAATACCTTAAAAAGATGGGTGGAGTGGTTCTTATTGCATCTGTCTTGCTTTGGGGTTTGATGTATTTTCCACAAAGAGATACAGAACAGATAGAGCAAAGTTATATTGCCACAGTTGGAAAGGTAGTCGAGCCTGTTATGAAGCCGATTGGTTTTGATTGGAAAATTTCGGTATCTCTTATTTGCGGTATTGCAGCAAAAGAATTGATAGTTTCAAATCTTGGAGTGCTTTACTCGGATAACCCTGCCACAAGCACAGAAGTATTGGGCGAGAAACTGAAAGCGGCAACCTATCCGCCGAATGCGGAAGGAATTTCAAAACCTGTCTTTACCAAGCCGGTGGCACTTAGTTTTCTTATATTTACTCTTGTTTATTTCCCATGCGGAGGAGTATTCGCAGCAGTGGCAAAAGAAAGCAAATGGAAATGGGCAATATTCGTTGTAACATACACAACAGTCGTGGCATGGATTCTTGCGTTCGCCACATTTAACATTGCACAATTAGTATTATAATGCCTTTTTTTTGAGTAGCGATTCAAAATAAATATCTGAACGGAAGCAACATCAACTCAATGATTCTTTCAACGGTTGAACGTTTTTTCCAAGATTGATAGTCGAAAGACGTACAATATTTAAGGCTTGAATCGAAATGTTCCCTTAATTGAGGAATCAAAGACTTTTCTTTGCCGATCAATGCCAACTCATATTGATAACGAAAACTCCTATAGTCGAAATTGGCAGAGCTTATCGAAAAAACATCTTGATCTATCATTATTCCCTTGGCATGCAAGTTGCCCGCAGTATAGAAAAACAACTTTACACCGGCCTGGTGTAAACCTCCGAGATAATGTCTCCGTATAATATCTACAACGTGTACATCAGAATGAATCGGAGTTATGATAACGACATTCACACCCCTTTGAGCGGCCTCACATAACAACTTTCGGAGATAGTGTCCGGGCAGAAAATAAGGAGTCTCTATAAGAATCTCTTTCTCCGCCTTCGAAATCATTCGTTCGTATTTTGTTTTGATTTTTTGCCTGTAAATACCCGGAATGTCTTGAATGAACACCCAATCACCCGAATGCAAATCTCGTTTTGTTCCGATCTTATTGAACGTATATCTCTCAAAAGAACGATAACTATCTTTGAAAGAACGTCTGAAAATGGAAAGAAGATTCAAATCCGTGGTTCGAAGATTCAGTTCTCTCCAATTCAAACAGTAGGCAGTTATATTGGTTGAACCGATATATCCGATTGAAGAATCGATTACAATTAGTTTGCGATGGTTGCGACAATGATTCTTTGAAAGAAACCCCTTCTCGAGTTTCATCTTACGATATATCCTTACATCTACACCGACTTTGATTAACGGTTCGAAAAACGAAATATCCGCACCGGTTCCCCAAGCATCGACGAGAATTTTTACTTCTAACCCTTCTTTGGCTTTTGATTCCAATGCCATGCGAAACCGTTCTCCCATAGCATCTTTGCCGAAACGATAAATCTCTATCCAGATGCTTTGTTTTGCATTCTGAATATCGTTCAGTATGGAATTGAACAATGCAAGATTATCGTCAAAAATGCTATATTTTTTCATATTGTATAAGAGTAAAACCAAAAAAAGTTCGAAATAAATAACGTTCGATCACACCTATTGTTAGTTTCAAGCACGCCATACAAAGAAAAAAATGCGACATGCACACTGATACAAAACGCAAATTTACGAATTTTTTGTATTTCCTTTCATAAGAAAAATACAAAACAAAGCATATATACACCAAATCTTTGTTTCAGAAAAATAAATCTTGATTTCAAGAAAATAAAACAAAGAAACAATTTAGCGAAATCAAGAAATAAAAAACGCAAGGCAAAGGGTTGATTTTGCGTGCCTTGCGTTTGTCAAACAAATATTAACGTCTATTGAACTATCATCTTCTTTTCCACGCTGCCCTTTACGGTGTTGATTTTCACGATGTATGTTCCCGCCGTAAAATCACTTACATCGATTAGGGCTTCGAAGTGATTGAGTTTCTCTTCAATCAAGAGTTTGCCTGCCAAATCGAAGACCTGAACGCTGTTTATCGTGTAATGGCTCAATGCTTTGAAGTAATCGCGAGTCGGATTCGGAACCAAGTAACACATCTTTTGCAATTCGACTTCCGTAAGCTGACTGCTTTGTTGCGGAACCATGATTAT
>JAZNQE010000006.1:0-2134 GCA_045590015.1 Candidatus Onthomorpha sp.
ACTACAATGTAATAAGAGAACTCCCGACGGGCAAAGGTTTTGCAGATATTGCACTTATACCAAGAGCCGACTCGGGCAACAAACCTGCTATGATAATCGAACTTAAATGGGACAAAGATGCCGATACTGCTATTAAACAAATCAAAGAAAAACGTTACTCAGGTACTCTTAAAGGGTATGGCAAAGAAATTCTTCTTGTCGGCGTAAATTATGATAAAGACACTAAAAAGCATGAGTGTATCATTGAAAGTGTGGATAACTGTAACTAAATTAGAGATGAGCAAAACGCCGTAAAAAATCAGTGCATTTATGAAAAATGAAAAACCTGAATGCGTTCTAACAGAAATTGATAGATATTAAGGCATAGCAAAGCTAACATCATAGCAAATCACACTGATGTTTAACAAAATGTATAGCAAAACAGAAACTGATTAAGCAAGTCGTTTTAAAGATTTAAGTGAACGGTAAGAATAATTTAACTTTGAATTGACAGTAGCAATAGCAACTGCAAGCAAAGAAATATGAGCAATCGTGTTCAGATTCTGAGCAGAATTGAAATTACGAACCCATAAACGTTCCTGTCCGGTCTGTTTAAATCTCGAGTTGTATCTTTCAGCTTCAGTTCGAAGAGAGTACAGCTTTTTAAAAGAAAGACAGTTGCGATCGATAGAAAGTCTGTAATCATCGGGAATAGTGGTGTATCTAGTGCAGCCACGATTTTTCTTCCCGTTATTCCAGTTCTTATGATTACAAGGACATTCAGCTGATTTTGAGTTTTTGAAAGGACAGCAGAATTTCTGTCGAGTTCTATTATTGTCGCTGAATTTTCCATCCTTATGCATGGCAAATCCGGCATCACAGATAGGATGACCACTTGAAAGTTTCTTAGGATTCTTAGTATTACGAGAATTAAGTGGAATGACACATTCACCGTGATAAGTGTTTTTTACAGTATTGTAAATAGCTTTAATATCATAACCTTTATCAGCAAGAAAAGTACATTCATCAATAGAGATAAACTCGTTGGTTTGGTTTAAAATATCGACGGCAACACTGCAATCAGCGTTATCAGCAGTTGTAGTAAGTTCGTAGATCGGTAAACCTGTAATGCAGTCAACCAGCACATGATTTTTGTAACCCCAATAGTATTCAAATTTTCTTTCGTTGACTTGATTTGATGCGGTATGTACCCCTAATCCACAATCTTTATCAGATTTGGGGTGATGGTCTTTTGAAAACTTGTTCTTTTTAAAGGATTTAGGATTATTGTGAGATGTATTAGCAGCTACAGGAGTGGAATCCAGGCTGATAAATGACGTGTCGATTATCCCTTTTGATGCTAAATCCAGAACTTGAGAATGCATTAGTTTTTGCAGAATGGAATGATCGATTTTGTTAATAAAGCGATCCAGAGTCCAGTAAGAAGGAAGAGGTTCCATGATGTTAAAACCGCAGTAATATGCTATTAAAAGATTATTCTGCAGATAATCAAGAAGATCAGTAATATGGGTAAAACATTCGCATTTCATAACAATAAATGCACAAAGTAGAGACCTTTTTGAGTATCCTTTTCTTCCAGTGGAAGATGTGAAATCTGGAAACTCTGATAAATCAAGGTTTAAGAATAGTTTGTCATAAAAGTTTCCCTTAGGTGCAGCAGTGAATAGCGAAATGTCCTGTATTATTTCTTGTCGATAGATAACAACCAGCTCCTTATTGTTGTGAATTTCGTCTATTTATATTATAACATAAATAGCTGGTTGTTTCTATAGTGATAAAAAAATTTTTTTGTTTAAAAAACAACGATTTTACGTGGCTTATGAGTTTTGCTCAAGGCTAGTAACTAAATAAAAAAGGAGGAGGATAAAATGGGGACTTACTTCAATCCTTCAAATGAAGGTTTCCAAAAATCATCACAAGACGAAATTTATATTGATAAAAGCGGTCTTTTAAATATACTAAATAAAAAACTTTGCTCTGAAAAAAATTGTATCTCTGTAAGCCATGCACGAAGATTCGGAAAATCTCAGGCCGCTCGTATGATCGATGCTTATTACAGCAAAGGCTGTGATTCAAAAGAACTTTTTTCTTCTCTTGAAATATCAAAATCTCCTGATTTTGAAAAGCATCTTAA
>JAZNQE010000007.1:0-36551 GCA_045590015.1 Candidatus Onthomorpha sp.
CCACAACTGCAGCTCCTATCGTAGCACCTGTTGTTACAACATTGGCAGCAACAGCTGTAGATCACGAAAGTGCAACATTGAATGGTACAATCACAGCAGGCAGTGAGACAATCACAGCACAAGGATTCATGTACAAAGCAAGCACAGCAGCAGATTGGACAACCGTTAACGCAACAGGAACAACAATCACTGCAACACTTACAGCTTTGACTGCTGAAACAGAATACACATTCAAGGCATTTGCAACTACAGCAAGCGGAACGGTAGAAGGAACAGCAATGACATTCACAACATCTGCAACTCCTATCGTAGCACCAACAGTAGTTACTCTTGCAGCAACAGAAATCACCAATGCAACAGCTAAATTGAACGGAACAATCACAGCAGGTAGCGAAGAAATAGTTGCTCAAGGATTCATGTACAAAGCAAGCAACGCTGCTGATTGGACAACTGTAGCAGCAGTAGGTGAAACAATGAGTTTGACTGTTGAAGGTTTGGAAGCAGAACTTGAATACGTATTCAAGGCATTTGCAACTACTGCAAGCGGTACAACAGAAGGTGAAGAATTAACATTCACTACATTGTGCGGATTAAGCGATGTGAACTCTGTAAGCATCATTGCGAACGTTTATCCAAACCCTGCAGACGACAAAGCAACGATAAGCGTAAGCAACGTAGCTAATGGAACTAAGATTGTTGTAAGCGACATGCAAGGACGCATAATTTTGAGTGATGAGATGAGCGAAAGCACATACGAACTCAATACAAGCAACTACGCAAGCGGCGTTTACTACATCAGAATCATCAGCGGAAACGCAGTGAACACACAAAAATTGATTGTAAAGTAAGAACGAACAATCGATAACACTCAAAGGGAGAAGCTGTTTGGCTTCTCCCTTTTTTGTTTCTTGAAATCCCGAAAATAACTCTTTGTTTTAAAAATTCTTTCTTGATTTCAGAAAATTAAAACAAAGAAACAATTTTCTGAATCTTTGTTTCGCTCGACTGAAATCAAGAAGTATTTTTTTCAAACAAAAAGAAGATTGCCCAGATCAAAACAAAAGCGGGCGTTTGACTTGTTGTGTAAGTTCAAACGCCCGCTTGATTTTTATTAAAGCCTGATTACTTCATAAAAGGATAAGAAAAGTCGGTTGGAGCATTAAGAGTTTCTTTAATACAACGAGGAGACACCCAACGGTAAAGGTTCAATTCCGAACCGGCTTTGTCGTTTGTTCCGCTCGCTCTTGCTCCGCCGAACGGCTGATTGCCGACTACCGCTCCCGTTGGCTTATCGTTGATGTAGAAATTGCCTGCCGCATATCTCAACGCCTGCATTGCTGTTTCTATGTCGTAGCGTGAGTGTGCGAAAATCGAACCTGTCAATCCGTAAGGGGAAGTTGAATCGCACAATGCAAGGGTTTCTTCGTATTTGTCGCCGTCATACAAATATATAGTAATGACCGGACCGAACAACTCGGTGCACATGGTTTCGTATTCAGGGTTTGATGTCAATATAATGGTAGGCTCGATAAAGTAACCGATGCTCTTGTCTGCGTTTCCGCCGATTACGACTTCTGCTTCCTTGCTTGCTTTCGCTCTTTCGACATATTGCATAATCGTATCAAAAGACTTCTCGTCTATAACCGAGTTCATGTAATTGCTTAAGCCCATCGACGATCCCATTTTTATCTCCGGAATCATTTCTTTTATGTTTTCAAAAGTTTCATTCCAGATTTCCTTAGGCACATACGCCCTTGAAGCGGCAGAACACTTTTGTCCCTGATATTCGAAAGCTCCTCTCACGATGGCAACTGCCAATTGTCGGCAATCCGCACTCTTATGTGCAAAAATGAAATCCTTGCCTCCGGTTTCTCCAACTATCTTTGGATAAGTCTTATAGTTGTTTATGTTTTCTCCAATCAGCTTCCAGAAGTTGTTAAACGTCCTTGTGCTGCCCGTAAAGTGCACTCCGGCAAAGTCAGGTGAAGAGAAGATTATTTCGGAAATCGTTTCACCGTCTCCAGGCAGGAAGTTGATGACTCCATCAGGCACTCCCGCTTCTTGAAGCACCTTCATAAGATAATAATTCGACAAAACGGCAGTCGTAGCCGGCTTCCAAATCGTTACATTTCCCATTAAGACAGGTGAGATGTTAAGATTGCAAGCTATGGAAGTAAAGTTAAACGGAGAAACTGCGTAAACGAATCCTTCCAAAGGACGATATTCCAAACGATTTATTGCACCTGCGTCGCTCAAAGGCTGCTGTGCGTATATCTTTGAGGCGTAGTAAGCATTGAATCTCAAGAAATCTATAGTCTCACATGCCGAATCGATTTCTGCTTGAAAAGGATTCTTTCCCTGACCAAGCATCGTAGAAGCGTTAATCACATATCTGTATTTCGTAGCCAAAAGTTCGGCGGCTTTAAGCATCACACTGCAACGATCAATCCAGTCCACCTTTTCCCATTTCTTTCTTGCCTCCAACGCAGAGGCTATTGCAGCTCTCACATGCTCCTTGTCGGCTTTGTGAAACTTGGCAAGAACGTGCGAATGCTCCGTCGGCATAACCACTTCCGTCATATTGCCGGTTTTAATCTCCTTACCGCCGATGATAAGCGGTATTTCAATACATTCATTGTACTGCTTGTTCAATTCTTTCTCCAAAAGGATTCTTTCCTTCGAGTTTGGAGCATACGAAAACACCGGTTCGTTTTTCGGTTGAGCGAAGAAAAATGTTGCGTTGTTCATATTATTTGGTTTTTTGTTTGTAAAAATATTCTCAAACGAGAGTTCAATTTGCAAATATAAAGATTTTTCACATTCAAACAAAGAAAAAATTCTCTAATTTTGCAAAAACTTTTTTTCGAATGAAGACAACAATACGTTTAGACGCCTACAACGAATCATCATACAACGGAAACGATTTGAGCATCGTCGGTATCGTATGCAAGGAATCGGGCTTTGTGCTTGCGGGAGGAATGAACAGAAAGATGAAAGCAGACTTTGTGAAAAGCGAAGACTTTTTTGTTTGGAGCGAAGAAGAGAAAACAGACCGTCTGGCAACCTTTCATTGGCACGATGACGAGTCCGGATGCGACCATCTTTTGATTGAGACTTCCAATTCTATGCCTGCACTTATCGACAATTGGTCTGCGTTCGATTATGTCCTGCTTGTTGTCGGCACGGGCAACTCCGAACTTGCCGCAAACTTGGTCAGGCAGTTGAATACGGTGGAAACGATACAGCTTGTGCAACTTCTGCACAGTGCAACCTTGGAAACGAATACGCCGGTCAAAGAAACGAAAAGCGTACAGCTCAATCTGCTTGGCGAAGCGGTCGAAAGCAAACCCGCAAAAGCCAAAAACAGATCCGCAAAGAACGATAAGAAGATGTCGGCAAAGCAACTCGACAACCTGCTCTTTGACTTGGAAGACTATATGTCCGTTCTTGCAAAACACAAACCGACATTCGACAATCCTTATATCTGATTCGGGCTTTGAGCAGTGGGCTTTGGGCTTTGAGCATCGTCCGTTGATTGTCGTCCATCGTCTTTTCACAAAAAACAAAACGAGCGTTCGCAAATGCAAAAGCAGGTCGAACGCTCGTTTTCCTTTACCTTATATATAGAGAGCTTATTCCTCTCCCCATATCTTAACGGTTCTATCCCATGAACCGCTGATAATTTTTGTGCCATCGGGACTAAATGCTACGGAATTGACAACATCTGAATGTCCTCGCAAGGTTTTAAGGCATTGTCTTGTGTTTGCACCCCATATCTTAACGGTTTCATCCGTTGAACCACTGATAATTTTTGTGCCATCGGGACTATATGCTACGGAATTGACAGTACCTGAATGTCCCTCCAAGGTTTCAAGACATTGTCCTGTGTTTGCATACCATATCTTAATGATTCCAGGATATGAACCGCTGATTATTTTTGTGCCATCGGGACTATATGCTACGGAATTGACACTATATAAATGTCCGTACAAGGTTTGGAGTTCTTCTCCGCTGTTTGCATCCCATATCTTAATGGTTTTATCACTTGAACCGCTGATTATTTTTGTGCCATCGGGACTATATGCTACGGATTCGACATCATCTGAATGTCCCTCCAAGGTTTTAAGGCATTGTCCTGTGTTTGCACCCCATATCTTAACGGTTTTATCATCTGAACCGCTGATTATTTTTGTGCCATCGGGACTATATGCTACGGAATTGACACTTTCTGAATGTCCCTCTAAGGTTTTAAGGCATTGTCCTGTGTTTGCTTCCCATATCTTAATGGTTTTATCAAATCCACCGCTGATTATTTTTGTGCCATCGGGACTATATGCTACGGAATTGACACTTACTGAATGTCCCTCCAAGGTTTTAAGGCATTGTCCTGTGTTTGCATCCCATATCTTAATGGTTTTATCCATCGAACCGCTGATAATTTTTGTACCATCGGGACTATAGGCTACGGAACAGACCCAACTTGAATGTCCCTCCAAGGTTTGAAGGCATTGAAACTTACTGTTATTTCCGTCGGAGGTATTTCCATTATTTTCATTTGGCTCTTCGCAACCTGTAAATAACGAAGTAAATACTGCAATCAAACTAAAAATCTTTATTTTATTCATTTTCAACATCCCTTTTAAAGGTTAATAACTACTTTGCAAAGATATAAAACTTTCATAAACCGACAAAATTCTCTCTTTTCTTTTCCACGTATCACGCGGATTTACACGAATCTTTTCTTTCCTCGCTCGGGCAATCCGTTGTCTGTTGTCCGTAGTCCGTTGTCAAGTTAAAAAGATACGTGTCGATACGTGAGATTCGTGGAGCCTCTTTTGCGAACTTTGCGTCTTTGCGAGAATCCCCTCCGTGCAGATTCGCGAGATACGCGGAGACGTTATGAAATCTTAACATTAAATTTAACATTTTTTAAGTCGCGTGTTTTTGGGCTGAAATCTCGTTTGAAATCCCCGAAAAGGCGTTCGAAAGGGCGGGAATCGGGTTTTTGAAAATTCAAACGCCGTTTGAAATTTCTCAGACGCCGTTTGAAAAATTTTGAACGCCGTTTGAAAACTCTCAAACGCCGTCTGAAGAGAGCGAAACGGCGTCTGAAATGTCCAAAATCAGGACAAAATTCTCTAAGGCTTTGATTCACAACTTTTTACTCAACTCCTGATAAATCGCGTCCTTGACGGCAACTCCGCACTCGCCGACAAATTCGCAAATCCTCGCGTTAAAAAATCTTAAAAGTTCGGAAGAAGAATTGCTGTCGGCTTTTGGCTGTTAGCTGTTAGCCATTGGCAAAATTCACACTGCGTCAGCCGAAAGCCAAAGGCTAATAGCCAAAAGCCAAAGTAAAAAAGAGGATTCGCAGATAAAGTTTGCGTGCTTTGCGACTTTATGCTTATCTTTGCAGTGTTTAATTTGAAGATTTATGAAGAGGTTATTTTATTTTTGTGCGGCGGTATGTGTGCTGCTTTGTTCGTGTTCGAAGTCTGCATCTTTCGTTTTGGAGATTCCGGAGCTGACTCAAGGAACGGTTTTGGTTGTTTCGACAAATCCCGAGCAAATCGAATCGGGTACAATGGACACTTTGGCGTTTGCAGAGTTTGACGGCGGAAGGTTCGAAACGGCTTTCGATTCTTTGAAGTTTGAGGATAAATATATGGATTGCTCGGTTCTGATTCGTACAAAGGAGGGTAAGATTGCCGGCAATATGGTTCTGCCTTTGGAAAGAGGGAAACAGACTGTGGTAAAGGTGAAAGATGTTGTCAGGTTCTTGAATAATGAAAGCTATTTGACGATCGGATATTCGGGAAACAGATATGCGGAAGATTTTTCGGCATTCTATTCCAAGTTGGCAGGCTTTGAGGAAATGATTGTTACGCAAAACGACTCTCAAAAGAAGAACGAGATTCGTAAAAAGCAGGTTGAGCTTTATAAGGAGATATTTGAGAAATATCCTGCTTCGGGTTCGGCTTACACATTGCTTATCGGACAGGTTTTGAAAAGCGATGCAAGGGAGTCTGATCCTGTTACGGATTATTGCGACGGGCTTTGTCTGAACGTAAACTACGAAAACAAATGGGCGAACTTCCTTTGCGATGTGATGAAAGAACGCAAAAAAACCGCTCTAAGCTCATCGGTGCTTTCGTTCTCGGCTTTTGACATAAACGGAAACACGCTTACGGAAAGGGACATAAAGCCTCATGAATATGTGTTGGTGTGTTTCTGGGCTTCGTGGTGCTCTCCGTGCAGGGAAGAGATACCTTTGTTGAAGGAACTCTACTCTGAATACAATGCAAAGGGCTTGGAGATTGTCAGCATTTCGATCGACACTACTCCTGCTATGTGGGAAGAGTTCACAAAGCAGAATCCGTTGCCTTGGCTTTCGCTTATCGGAGACGGAAGGGAGCTTACAAGTCGCTATGATTTCGAGATGATTCCTATGAACATTATAGTAAACAAAGAGGGCAAGGTTATAAAACGAGAACTCTTCGGAGAGGATATTCGAAAGGCTGTCAAGGAATTGTTTGAATAAGTTTCGGATGCGGTTTCCCTTTGTTTCCAGGACTTATCGTTTGCTGTTGGCGTTTTGTGCAGGCGTTGTGCTTTGTGCAGGGGTTGTTTTCTTTTTCGTGAAAGACAACTTTGCGTTTGTGGATGCTCAAAACAGGAGGGCTGAACGTCAAGACAAAAAATCCGAACGGCAATTCGAGAAAACAAATGCAGAAAAGACGGTTACAAAGTATCGTTTCAAACCGTTCAATCCTAACACCGTATCTTTCGAAGAGCTTTTGGCATTTGGTTTAAGCAAGGCTCAGGCTTCCAACATAGTGAATTATCGCGACAAATCGGGAGGTTTCAGGGATAAGGCTCACTTTCGAAAGTTGTATTGTATGACTGACGAGTTGTTTGCTTTGATTTCACCTTATCTTGTTTTCGAATCAAAGGCAGAAAGTCCGATTGAAAACATTGCAATCGAAGAGGCGAAGATGGAAAAAAGCGAATCGAAAGCACAGAGCAAAGTCAGAGAGGTGTTGGTCTTGGATCTGAACGCCTGCGACAGCTTGGACTTGCAACAAATCAGGGGTATAGGAAAGGTAAGGGCTGCAAGAATTTACAAATACGGCAAACGGCTTGGCGGATACGTGAATGTGGAGCAACTGAAGGAGGTTTACGGAATCGATAACGAGCTTTTCGAACAAATCAAAGGGCATTTCAAGGTCGGGAAAACCGATATAAGAAAGATAAACATCAATTCGGACGAAATCAAATACCTGACTTCGCATCCTTATATCGATTTTCAGCTTGCCAAGGCTTTGATTCGTTTTCGCAAAGACTACGGAAAGGATTTTCAATCGGCGGAAGAGATTCGTTATATTCACTTTTTGAGCGAACAAGAGGCTGAAAAACTGATTCCTTATCTGAAAACGAGCGACTAAAACGGTGTTTGAAGATGTTATATTGAAATAAAACGCTTTGTGTTTCGTTAGTTTGTTGTATTTTTGCAGTGTTTCAAATAAAAATCATATTGATATGGAAGAGATAAAGAATGAAATGAACGAAATGATTCCCGAAAAGAAAAACGGTAAATCAAATGTGGCGTTGTGGATTGTTTGTTGTCTGTCGCTGATTTGCTCTTTGGTTTTGATGTGCGTTGTTTTCTGCGACGGAAACGGGGAAAAAGAAGATGTGAAAGCTGTTGCCAAGAGTTCGAAGCAAAACAAGAGCCTGACAAACGGAGGTTTGAGAGTTGCATATATAGACACTGACAGCGTCTTGGCTAAGTATGATATGGCTAAGGATATGGAAGAAAGTCTCAAAGCTTACCAAAAACAAATCGAAAATGAGTTTGCGTCCAAGCAAAAGAAGTTTGAGAATGATTATGCGGACTATATGAAAAACGGTGCAAGCCTTACGCTTACCCAACAAAAGGAAACAGAAAAGAAATTGCAACAACGTGCTAACGAATTGCAACAATTGCAACCTCAATTGGCGACTCAATTGCAGGAAAGACAGATCAATGACAACAAAAAGCTGTTAGATGCTGTTTATGCTTTCATTAAGGATTATAATCTTAAGCATGACAAGTTCGATATCATCTTTGCAAAGTCTTACATCAGCTCTCCGGTTCTTTACATCGACGAAACGATGGACATAACCGAAGAGATAATCAAAGGACTCAACGAAGAGTATAAAGAATACAAGAAAGACAATTAGTCAAACAAACTTTGATAAAATTCGAGCAAGGATTTCTCTTGACTCAACCAGTTATATTTGTCGGCGGATGCTTGTTTTGCGTTTGCCGACATTTGTTTTGCGAGTTCTGAATCGGATGTTATGGTTCTGATTGCTTGAGCTACTTCATCTATATTCAAAGGATCTACAACCAAACCGCAGTTTTCTTCTTCGGTAACTTGCTTGCAAAACAACACTTCCCTGCTTGCAATCACCGGAAGCCCCGCCTGCATGTATTCAAACACCTTTGTAGGAATCGCATTCACATGATTCGGTACATTTATAAAAAGGATGATTCCTATCGATGCTCGATCCAAAACTTTTTCTTTTAATTCCGTACTCGGCAAAAAGCCTAAATATTCAACCGAATTCCACTCCGGAAGAGACATAACTTCTTTTTGATATTCAGAATCATCAAATTCACCGGCAACAATCAACTTTACATCGGCTCGAGAGCAAGCTATAACCATCTCTTTTATTGCTCTGATACGAGTCAAACCGCCTGTATAACAAACAGTATTTGTATTCGGATTATAAATACTTTGAGAGGTTGCACCATAAGTTAGAGGGAAATTCTTCACACTTGTTACAAATTTTGCCCCATAAGATTTGAATTTATCGGTTATATAATCCGACACTGTTACAACTCCGCTTAAATAAGTTTTTACCGCAAACTTTTCTACTATCTCAGCAACATGATACAATATCTTCCTGAATGCATTCGGTATATACGGTCTTTCCAACATCAAAGCAGGGAGATCCTCATGCGAATCAAAGATTACTTTGCCTTTTTTCTTTAGTCTGAGAGCTTCTATCAGCAAATCGGGGTCATGAAAGTGGTAAATGTCGGCATTAATTCCAAGTGCCGTATCGACAGCCTTGCGACTCGTTTTTATCATTCTTTTGATTCGGCTCGCTTCTGCTTTGCCTATGTCGATTATCTTGACGCCTTGTGTTTCTTCATCGCCTAATCCGTCTGCCACAATCAGACTTACGTCATGTCCTGCTTTGGATAAGGAAACGCATTCTTTGCGGAAGATTCGCACATCGTAGCGTTTGTGTACTATTGTAATGTGTACTATCTTTTTTCTTTCCATAGGTTTTAGGCTAATCATCGATTATCACTCCGCTTCCAAGACATAGTTTCGCATCAGGGGAATATATCACTCCGAATTGTCCTGCCGCGATTCCTTGAATCTTGTCTTCGCTTTCTATTCTGTAGATATCGTTTATCTTTCTCAACTTTCCGCGTGTGAAATCGGGAGTATGGCGTATTTTGAACAAGATGTCTTTCTCGTCTTCGAAGTCTCCCCAAATGTTTTCGGTGATGTATTCGAATGCGGAAAGGTTTATGGTTTTTCCGTATTGAGTTTCGGGATCGTAACCTTGAGATACATACAGCACATTCTCGTTCATATCTTTTTTAACGACAAACCACGGTCCTCCCGACAAGCCTAAGCCTTTGCGTTGCCCGATTGTGTGAAACCAATAGCCTTTGTGCGTTCCTAAAATCTTGCCTGTCTCCAATTCGACAATCTTTCCTTCTTTTTCTCCAAGGTATCGACGAATGAAATCATTGTAATTGATTTTGCCAAGAAAGCATATACCTTGCGAATCCTTACGTTCGGCTGACGGAAGTTTGCATTCCCTTGCTTTGGTCCTGACTTCGCTTTTCAGCATGTCGCCAATAGGAAACATAAGCTTGCTTACCTGCATGTAGTTTATCTGTCCAAGAAAGTAAGTCTGGTCTTTGACGTGGTCTTTCGCCGTTGAGAGATACACTTTCCCATCTACAAGAGACGTAGTGCAGTAATGACCGGTTGCAATCTTGTCAAAACAATGTCCCCACTTCTTTTCGAAACTGCCAAACTTGATCAGCTTGTTGCACATCATGTCCGGATTTGGCGTAAGTCCCCTTCTGACAGCCTCAATCGTATAGCTGACCACATTATCCCAATATTCCTGATGCAGAGATACTATTTCAAACTTACAACCGTACTTTTTGGCAATGTAAGATGTTATTTCGATGTCTTCTTCCGAAGGACAGTCGATATAACCGTCCTTATCCTCCATTCCAATCTTTATATAAAAGATGGTGGGATCGTAACCCATTTCTTTTAGGCGAACGACTGCTACACTGCTGTCAACTCCGCCTGAAACCAAAGCTGCAATATTCATATCGAGGCAAAGTTACGATTTTTCTGAGTTTCGAGAATAGGATAGAGACTGCTCATTTGAGCTTGGTAGCTTAAAGTATTGATATTCTTTGTTTTAATTTTGCTCTAATGAAACGAAGTTTCAGCGACACGAAACGCCGTTTCAGAAAATTAAAACAAAGAAAGAATCTACTGAATCTTGAAAAGAAAAAAATGAATCTTTATTTTAGGAAATTGTTTCTTTGTTTTGTTTTTGCAAACGAAGCAGTTGGCGTCTGCGTTTCCACTTTTTCCAACGCTTTATCGGAGATGAAGTACGGGATGTACGGTTTAATGTCGGCAAATCGTCGCTCGACTCTTTTGTCTTCAAGATATGGGCTTCCGCTATGCTGGCATTGAGTTCAAAACCTATGAGAAGAATATAGGAGTTGAGGTATATCCACAACAAGACTATGATTAAAACTCCTATAGAGCCATATAGGGCATTGTATCGCGAGAAGTGGGTGATGTAAAAGTTGAATCCTTGTGTTGTAAGCAGGAACAAAAACGTTGCAAGCGTAGCTCCTGCCGAGAAAAACGTATAGTGAGTTCTCACTGCAGGGGTAAAATAATACAAAGACGCAAAAGAGAAGTATGTAATCCCGATAAGAAGCACCCATTTTGCAATCTTAAGCATCAGCAACCTTACTTCGGAGTAAAGAATTCCCTCTGCCTCAAGATAGTTCACAAAGTGCTTGAATCCTCCTGTCAAAGTAAAACTGATAATCACCACAATGGCAATAAGAATCACAATAAGCACACTCATCAAACGGCGTTTCAGCCATCTCTTCTTCTCAATTGTGTGGTGCGTTTGATTGAACGAAAGCAACATCGCATTGATTCCGTTCGAGGCAACATAGATTGACGAAATAAAACCTATCGATAGAAGTCCGTTATGCTTACGATGAAGTATTTCAACAAGGGTAGATTCTATTGTAGGATAGATTGTTTCGGGCAATGTTTCTTTCAGAAAGTCGAAAAGTTGAGTCGAGTAATACGTTGTATCGAAATAAGGCAAGAGTGTGAAGAATGCCAAGAGCAAAGGAAACAAAGCCAAAATGAAATGAAAGGAGGTTGCAGCTGCACGCTGACTTAACACTCCTCTCATTAGACCTTTGACAAAGAAAACCGCAACATCAAAAAGCGGAATCCCTTGAAAACCTGGCACAACAATCATTCGCGATGCGTGAAGCAAACTCCGAATAGGTCTCCAATAGATCAGTTTCCGCAGAATCTTTGTTTTTGCCGGTTGTTTCATCAATCCTCTGCCAACAAACTTAAATCAATACTTTTGATTTGATGAGTCAATGCTCCGACCGAAATAAAATCAACTCCGGTTTGAGCATATGACAGAATATTCTCGGCAGTTATTCCTCCCGAACTTTCAATCTCATATTTATGATCAATCATCTTGACAGCCTTTTGAGTATCCTCAACACTAAAATTGTCAAGCATTATTCTGTTTACTCCACCCTTAGCAAGCACTCTTTGTAGTTCCTCAAAATTTCTTACTTCTATCTCAATTTTTAGGTCAAGCTGTTTGTCTTTAAGATATTGCAGAGTTCTGTCTATTGCTTTTTCGATTCCGCCTGCAAAATCGATATGATTGTCTTTAAGCATTATCATATCGAACAAACCTATTCTGTGATTGGTTCCTCCTCCTGTTTTAACGGCATATTTTTCCAATATTCGCATCGTTGGGGTAGTCTTGCGGGTATCAAGAAGTCGAGCCGAAGTTCTTGCAATAAGACTGACATATTCCGATGTTGTTGTAGCGATTCCCGACAAACGTTGCATATAGTTGAGAAGCGTTCTTTCCGCTGTCAAAATCGATATGGCAGAACCTTCGACCTTGAAAACTATATCCCCTTTTTTAATTTTTTGTCCGTCGCTTGCAAAGGCTTGAAATTGCAATTTGTCATCGACCAATTCAAAAACCATTCTTGCAATATCCACACCGCAAATTATGCAATCTTGTTTGGCAACAAGCTTTGCTTTGCTTGTTGCCAAACGATCTATGCATGCCAAAGACGAATGGTCGCCTTCTCTTACGTCTTCTTTAAGTGCCGTAAGTATATGTTGCTTTATGTATTCGGTATCAAGTATCATATCTAATTATTGATTATCATGATGGTTTCCCATGCGATTTTGTCTGAAGAAAGTCTTATAACGTATGAACCAGCACGCAAATGAGTGAAATCGAATCTGTTTTCTCCAGAACGTATGCTTACGTTGTTGAGTTCAGACATTACCTTACCGTTCAAAGATATGATTTCGACTTTCACATTTGCCAAATCAGCTGTCGATTGCAAACAAATATTTCCATCAGATGGGTTTGGAATCAACTTAATCGAGTTTTGGTCGAATTCAACTCCATCCAAGCCAACTCCCAATGCAACATTCACTGTAAGGTATCCCGATGTTTTTGAATCACATGTTCCACTTTGTACAACAGCTCTATAATCCCACAATCCGTCTTGAGAAGGTATATCGGTTAGGTAAACACTGTCTTGAGAGTTTTCAATAGTTTCCCAATTAAATTCTGCTTTGCGTTTCTCCCAATAGAGAATTTCTCCGGTATAAGCCCTTAATTGCAATCTCAATTCTTGTCCCGAACGAGGATCTTCGCTTACCAAGAATACGTTTCCTCCTTTTGTTGTCGGAGATATTGTAATAGTTACAACATTACTTGTATCCGATACCATGGTTGAGTAAACAACTCGTCTGAAATAAGTTGTTGTGAAAAGTTGTCTCATTTCCAAATCCTTACCTGTTGAAAGTGATGACATGGTACTTTCTGTCCAAGTTATACTGTCAGTACTCATTATCCACTGATAAGTATATGTCGAACCATCTCCTCCGGTAGGTGTGCTACCTATAAGAGTATTTGCAACAACTCCCTCACATACATCTTGGTCTCCTGATATGGTGTTGTTGAAAATCGGAGTATAAGGTGTTGTTACCATGTATTCTTCGCCATAAGCAGTACCATACGAATTTGTTGCAAAGGCTCTTAAATAATAAGACGTATTTTCGTTCAGATTGTTCATCGTTCCGCTAAATTCTCCTAAGCCACTGCCAAGAGAAATCACATTGTCGGAAAGAGTAGGATTTGATTCCAATGACCAGCATACGCCTCTTGCCGTTACATCGCTTAATCCTCCGTAAATAACTTCGCCCGATACGCTAATGCTGTTATAGCTTGACAAGGTTGGGACACTTGTTTGAACAAGCGGAGTTTGAAGAATTGCTCTCACAACAATGTTTTTAAGTTCTATTGATGAAAGATTGCTTGTCGCTTCGAAAGCCAAGAAATACTCATTGCTCAATCCAATCAATGGAATGCTGTCTCTTGTGAAATCATTTGTAGCAGTAGAGAATGTAGCTAAAGTTTGCCACGCCTGATTTACTGCAGACTTATACAAAACCTTCAAAGTATCGATTGCAGATGTTGAACTGCTTGGTTGTTTCCTATCAAAACAGATTGCCGTTCCTTCGAAATTCTGCAAGTTAAACAAAGGCAGAACAAGCAAATCTTTGCTTCCCGCAACAGAAGAAGTAAATGTATAGCTTTGATCTTCGCTTGAATAGTTCCAAGATCCTGTTTCAACACATTCTGTTCCCAAAACATCATAAGGATATGTGCTTATTCTCTCGCATTTTGTTGTGATTTGTAATTCTTCTCCATAAGCCAAGTGACCGTTATTTTTAGCGAACGCTCTAACATAATAAGTCGTATTCGGATCTAAAGAAGACAAAGTAAGAACATATTGATCGGTCAACGAAGCATTAAGAACGTGATCGGCTATTGTCGGCATGGCATGAGTAGCATAGCAAACGCCTAATTCATAAACTGCATTGTTTCCATTAGAAAGAAGTTCTGAATAAACCTCAACAGAAATGTCTGTAAGGTTATCAAAAGATATCGTTCTCACATTAGGGAACGCTGCCACATCTGCTTCATATACTTCAATATTATCAAGACATACTCCATAACCTCCTTTTAACACGGCTTCGAAAGCAATGAAATAATTTTCCGAAACTTCAGGCAAATCGATTGTTACCTCAGTCCATGTCGATGTATTTGAAGTATATGAACTCAAAAGCGTCCATGAATCATTTGAAGAGGTCTTATAGTAAACCTTAAGGTTATCTTGTCTTCCTGATTTAGCCTTTTGTGCATACGAGAACTTCAATTTTGCATCGCTTATGGCAGATAAATCCATCGGAACAGTAACCAATTTTGTCGTTTGCGTTCCATTCCAATCCGAACGAATGAATGCCCACTTGGAACCCTCAGCCGCAGTTGCTATTCCGCCTGCTTCGTATGCCGAATCGGTCAAAGACCAATTATTAGATACGAATACACCGTATTCATGTCCCCAACAATCGAACGAAGTCATACCTTCCTCGAAACTTTCCACAAAAGGAACAACATCGATTGCAGAACAAGCTGTCCTTATCTTCATTATCTCACCATATCCCACCTTATCGGCAGTCTTGGCGTAAGCTCTGACATAGTATTCTGTGTTCGGCATCAAAGCATTCAAACCTATAGTAAAGTTATCAGCTGTTCCGCTTGCAACAACTGTGTTACATGCTATCGTAGGAATTGATGTAGTATCGGAGAAACAAACACCGCGTTCTATGATACTAAGACTTTGTCCGTTATTTACACTTGCCACAACGCTGATGCTGTCAGAGAATCCTTCTGCACTTACGGTTGTAACCACAGGTCTTGTATTGTCAACCGTACCATAAATAAAGGTGATGTTTTTTGTCGTATTGTTCTCGGCAATGCTTGTTATCGGACGATTCAATGGAGCACCTGAGACAGTATGACTGTTTGGCGTTGAAGTGTCTGTAAACATTGTCTTATTGCTTGTGCCGGGGAACGGATTGCCTGCTCGAGAGTATGGATTCGAATTTGCTTCCTCCAAATCCAATCCAGGACTTGTTGGGATGCAGTTCGCACAATTGTGGTTCCAACCTGCAACAGATTTATTTACATGGAAAATCAACATTCCGTGTCCGGGAAGATAGTAATCCCAACCAACTTTCTGTCTGTTTTCCAATATGAAATACTCATCCGGACTTATAGTCATCTTATATGCTTTGTTGTCTGAATGCAACGGAGGCAGGGTTTTGCTTCCGTCTTCAGCCAATTCTTCGATGTTTATATAGCCTCTGACCGTTCTTTCGTGAGCTGACCAAAGCGGAGGACACTTTCCACCGTTGTTATAATTGCCCGAACACATCAAGTCCCATTCTCCGTGATCGGCAAAGCTGCCTTGTTCCTCGTAATCTGTGTCATAGTAGTCAGCTTGTCCCAAAACGTGAGAAAATTCGTGGCAGATGGTTCCTATGGTCATCGGTTCCGGATAATACATCGAACCTCCGTTCTCAGAAGATACGCCATAGTTATATACATACACGCCATCGACAGCATAAGGTTCGTAAAGATGAGAACGATGTGGCCATATAGTGTTAGCGGCTCCCCCTGAAGCGGCAGAAGGTCCTGCATAAATGACATAAACACAAGAAACCTGATTACCTTCTCCATTAGTGTATTGCGAGAAATCAAGTTCCACATTCGCATGTTCAACAGCTTCGATAACCAAATCACGAGCTCTCATGTCGGCGTTTGTTCCCGGATAATTCTCTCCGTAATAATTCAAATCATTTGCTGCGGTATATGGTCCTAAAACAGTGGCTTCAACATTTAATTTGCCGGCCGAAGACGCCATAAAGTAGTCATGAATACTTCCTTGATGGCCGTTAACCGAATATCCTACCTGATTGAACAAAGCATCCACCTCTTCGCGAGACGTAGTGAAAGCAAGGTCGGTATAAGACATCAAAATGACAACCATTTTGTAAGTTTCGATTTCCTGATTTCCGCTTTTGGCGACGGTATTTCTACTTTCAAAGTCATCAACCGCCAACCACAATTGTTTCAAATAAGATATCTGTTCCGGAGAATAAAACAAAGCTTTATCCAAATTTGAGATGAACGTCAATTCCTCAGCGGTTCTTTGTTCAGGATTGTGAGCTAAGATATTCGAAGGCATCATTCCGCCTTTTCCATCTGAGATTGCGTAAACAAAATCTCCGTTATCGGCTCTCATCAAAGTAAATCCGTCGGTGCTTTTAGCCCAACTGACTTTTTCATCTCCTTTCAAAACAACCGTAACGGTACTTCTGTCCGATTGAACAAAGTCTAATGGGTATGGGTAAGCAACAACGGCAAACAAACCCGTATTGATGCACATCATCATCAACAATAAAATCCATAATGCTTTTTTCTTCATATTCTTATCTGTTATTCATTTCGCTTCAAACGTACAAAAATAAACAGATTCTTCGAATTATCAAATAAAAAAGACAAAAAAATACGTATTTTCAATAGATATATCGGTATAACAAAGTTCTATATATTGGTTTGAATGATAAAATATCCGCAATCAAATAGCTTGAAAAATATTTCTTGATTTCAGATTTTTCTTTCTTGATTTCAGAAAAATGAAACAAAGATCCATTTTGCTCAAATCAAGAAAGAATTTTCGCTGATTTTACCGCATATTTTTGGCTTTACTTTTGGCTGTCGTTTTTCTTACTTTGGCTGTTTGCCGTTGGCTATTGGCTTTTGATTGATGGCACATTGCTCGATACTCTCAGCCTGCAATTTTTACCAATAGCCAACAGCTAAAAGCCAAAGTAAAACAAAACGAGCGTTCGATTTGCTTTTGCACATTCGAACGCTCGTTTTTCTTTTCCGAAACTTATTTTGATTATTCTTCTATCACTTGTCCGACCGGTTTTCTGAGAATCATCTGCATGTTTTTCTTGATTACGTATGAGCCTCGCTTGTCTAATTTGTATGGTTTCAACCATCCTCCCATTGCTTGAAAGGCTCCGGGTTCTCCTTCTTTGGCAGGAAAGAAATAATCAGACATTTCTTTTTCTTCTATCTTACGTCCTATGTAGATAGTGTCCAATTGGAACGCGTTAATCATTGTTGTAAGGGTTTGCAGTTTGGTTTCCTTGTCTTTTTCTTTCTTTGTAGGTATGGATTTGTAAACAGGGCGTCCTTTGGCATCGTAAGTCTTGGCATAGAATTTAAGTCTCGCTTCGTTTTGTTGTAGTTCTATAGGAACTCTTACACTGATTATCGGTTCGAAGTTCTCTTTGTTTTGACAGCTTTCGTAGTCTGGCTGATGTTCTGCGTCGATTACTATATAGCCTGCATTGATTATGTATTGCTTTTTGTGCGGAATAAGGTGATAATTCGAAGTAAGGTCTTCAAAAGTCATATATTCCTTGTAGCTGATATTGCAACTATATTCTATCGTGTCTTTGGTGTGTGTAATTGATTCCAATGCTCCTTTTGGTATCATAACTTCCGAACAGCTTGCACTCAAAACACTGTCATTTGAAGGATAGTAATAATCGAAGTATTCTCCCAAACAACCCTCTGGATCGTTTTCTATGACTATGTGAACCTTACCAACAAGGCTTATTCCGTTGCTTACCCTTTCTTCTTCGCTCTTTTTGTAAAGATTTATCCACTTGAAGTCAAACGGCATTTTGTATTTGATGAAATAAGGCATCTCTCCGCTACAAGAATGTGTATAAGTGCTTGGCGTACGCTTTATGATAAACTCTGATTCTTCCCTTGAGGAAAAATAATTGAAGATCATGACAGCTCTGTCTCTTGCCAATGAAGCGTTGAGTTCGTTTAACGGTTCGGCATCATCGTATGCCTCGATAGTCATCTTATAAAACTTGTTGTTCTCTTTATTGAAAGCAATCGAATATATGCTATCCAATATATCCAATCCTGCTTCTGTGTAATAGGCTGAGGCAGGTTCGAAGCAGATATAAGCTTCCATTCTGTCAGGATAAGGATCAACAGGCACTTGTTCGCGACGATTGGCTGTTCTTTTCTTCTTCGGAGGTTGCGGCATTATAATGAAATCGCATCCGTCTTCAGGTATATTGATCGTTTGCATATTGGTGTTTTGCGGTTGTTGATTCTGTGGAGTCCTTGCCCTCGCAGGTTGTGCCGAAAGGCTTATGCAAAACATCATTATACAGATAACAGATAGTAAACTTTTAATCATGGCTTTATAGTTCTTCGTTTATTAAATCCTTTATTATGGTTTCCGCAGTATATCCTTCGGCTTGTGCGGCATAGTTCAAAACTATTCTGTGTCTCAATACCGATATGGCTACTGCGTTTACGTCTTCTATGTCAGGGGAATACTTTCCTCGCAAAGCTGCATGGCACTTAGCTCCGATGATAAGGTATTGCGATGCTCTCGGACCTGCTCCCCAAGAAAGGTATTGCTTAGCTAACGGACTTGCTTTTTCGTTCTGTCTTGTCTTGGCAACAAGTCTTACCGCATATTCGTAAACATTATCACTGACAGGTATGCTTTGCACAAGCCTTTGCATGGTTTGGATTTCTTCCAAACTCAATATTTGTCGAACCTCAACTTGCTTTCCGGTTGTCGTTTGCTTAAGCACTTGGACCTCTTCTTCAAATGAAGGATAATCAAGCCAAAGCATAAACATAAATCTGTCGAGTTGAGCTTCGGGTAATGGGTAAGTACCTTCTTGTTCTATAGGGTTCTGGGTTGCCAAAACAAAAAACGGCTCAGGCAATCGATATATCTTTCCATTGACTGTTGCACTATGCTCCTGCATTGCCTCTAACAATGCGGCTTGTGTTTTGGGCGGGGTTCTGTTTATTTCATCTGCCAAAACTATATTTGAAAAAACTGGACCTTTTATAAATTCGAATACTCTGTCTCGATTCAATATCTCGCTACCAATAATATCGGAGGGCATCAAATCGGGTGTGAATTGTATTCTATTGAAACTCAGACCAAGTGTTTTTGCTATCGTATTTACGAGTAATGTTTTCGCAAGCCCCGGAACACCCACTAACAGACAATGTCCGCGAGAAAAGATCGTAACCAATAGTTGGTTTATTACCTCTTCCTGACCTACAATAACCTTTGCAATCTCTGCTTTAAGGTCATTACACTTTGCTGACAATATATCAAGTTGTTCTACTTCCGATGCCATTGACATTCTTATTTTTTCAACCAATTCAACTTAAAATCGCAGTCTTGGTAGTCTTTATCTATTCTTATATAAGTTTTCGCTATTCTTTTTTCTGCCCACTCTTTAATTATATCGAGTTTTCTTGAACTTAGAGCCGATTCTTGTATCTTTCCATAGTCATCAACAAGGTTTACTTTATGTGCATCTACCTTTTTGTCAACCTTTATCAAACGATAAGCATTTGCTGATTCTGCTTTGAATAAGACAGGATTTGTTATATCACCCTCTTTCATTGAACTGAAGTCCACTCTATCCAAGTTAGACATAGTTTCATTTATATTATCTTTTGTGAAAGAGGCGCTTGCATTATACGGATTTATTATCAAACCACGGTTTATCTTTGATTCATCATCTGAATACTTGACTATAGCATCTTCAAATGTGATTTCACCTTTCTCTATTTCTGATTTGATTCTTTCTAGCTCTTCTTTGGCTTCGAGCAATTGAGCATCCGAAACCTTAGGTTGTAACAATATATGTCTGCAATTAACTTGATTGCCTCGTCTTTCTATCATTTGAATGATATGAAATCCGTATTGAGTTTCTATAACAGGAGAAATCTCTCCGTCTTGCAAAGCGAAAGCAGCGTTTTCAAACTCACTGACCATATCCCCTCTTGAAAAGAATCCAAGTTCTCCTCCTTTTTTTGCAGAGCCTGGGTCTTCTGAATACAGCAATGCAATAGTAGAGAATTTACTTCCCTTAAGTATTCTATCTCTATAGTCGTTCAACCTATCCTTTACTGCATTTTTTTCTTCTTCCGACACTTTTGGCAACTTCACTATTTGAGAAAAAACATATTCTTCCTCAGCTATAGGAAGACTATCTTGAGGTATGGATTTGTAAAAGTCAGCAACTTCTTGCGGAGTTATAGTTACATCACCCGTAAGTTTATGCTCTATCTGGCCAATCATTATGTTTTCTCTGATAACATCGCTATAAAATGATCTGATCTCACTAATGGATTTTTTCATTTGCTTTTCCAAATTCTCAACAGAGCCATACATTTGAACCATATACTTAATTCTGTTATCCATTTCTCTGTTCACTTCCTCATCTGTAACAACTATGGAATCTTTTTCGGCTTGATGCAACATCAATTCATTGATCAACATGCCTTCAAACAAATCACAACGCACCATGAAGGCATCTTCGATAATTCCTCTATTCGATTTTTGTTGAAGATATGCAGTTTCCAATTCGGATTCTTTAACCATATTTTGTCCGACAACGGCAATAACTTTATCAACAACTTGAAGATTATCTGTGTTTTCAGTTTGAGAATACGCAGATGCGGAACTGCAAAAAGCAATCACCGCAAACAATATAATTTGAAAAAAAACCAATCTATTCATACAATAACTCAGACTATTTTATGCTTTTATAAACTTGCTGATTCACCTTATAGTCATATTTATTTCTCAAGTCCTCTATCCATTGCTTCTCCAAAAACAATTGATAATCAGAAGTAACCAGACCTTTACAATCACTCAACTCCTTAGGTTCAATATCAACCCAATCATTCAACAGCACAAATATCTTTCTTTTTTCTTTGCCTGCATCGCTATAGTACTTCAATGTACCTCTTTTTTGACTCGCATCACTCCAAAGCAAAGAGTCTATGATTTTATTATCGCCTTTTTCGTATTTTTTCCACTTGTAAACGATCTTCTCATCTTTACCATCTTCAATTCTCAATTTCTTTGCCAACTTTTCTTTGATTTCTTCATTCGATAAACCTTTGCGAATGTATTTATTCAATAGTTTCTCGATTTTTGCAGGCTTTTCATCTGAGTCAATACTCCAAAGAGTTGCACTCACTCTTGGTTCCCAATTGTACTTTGCTCTATTTGCCGTAAAATACTCTTGTAAACCGATAGTATCAAGCAGAGATTTATTCCACACCATTCGATCTGTTATAGAGAAAATAAGAACTCCGTCTCTGAACTCATCAATAGTTGCCTTCAAATCAGGATATTTGCTTTCTAATTTGCTATCTGCGTATTTTACAACCTGCTCCAAAACAACATCATTGTATATTTTCTCTATATATTCTGGGATATAACTAGGCGTTTGCTTTGATTGGAACTCTTCAATCTTCCTTACAAAGTCCAAAACTGTGAATGAATAATCACCAATTCTGAAAAGTTCTTCTTGATTATTGAAATCCGACGGCAGTTTCCAGGTTCCTGCAAATATGGAGTCATTAACTATTTTTACAACTTCAGATAAAAATTCTTTCGATTCTTGAAATCCATATTCTTTTTTTGCCTTCTCTGCAAACGATTCTATGGTCTTGAAACTTCTTTCGTCCTTTGATATTCTGTTTTCTATATTTGCCTTCTGCTCTTCGAAAGTCGGTATCGGTCTATAGTTCAAAGGTCTAACTATATGCCAACCTATGCTACTCCTAAACGGCTTTGATGTTTCCATTGGCTTCATATTCTTGAGCATAGCGATGTATTCAGAAGGTAAAGATGAGATTGTTTGTTTGTTAAGTACCCCACCATTGTTTACAGAATAAGCATCATTGGAATATTTCTTGGCAACATCCACAAAAGATGAATTATTTGACAATTCATTCCATGCTTTATTTATCAAAGACTCCGCTTCCGTCTCTCCATGTTTATCAAACGATACCCAAATGTGTGCAATATCCATAGTGCTACAAAAAGCAGGTACTCTATCGAATAGTTTGATTACATGGTATCCGAAACGTGTTCGAATAGGCATAGACACCTCGCCAACATTCATCGAATAACAAGCAGTCTCGAAAGGATAAATCATACTCATTGAGGTAAAATACCCCAATGCTCCGCCTGTTCCTGGTATTGTTACTTTGGTTTTCTCATCTGTTCTGTCTTTTGCAGACGGGTCATCTGAGAATTCCTTTGCCAAAGTTGCAAAATCCTCTCCCTCTATTATTCGTTTGCGAATCTTCATTGCTTTGTTGTATGCCGACAACGTATCTTTTGGAGTAGCGTTTGCAGGTATATTTATCAATATGTGAGAAGCCGAGACGATTTCTTTTGTTCTTTCATAAGCCTCTTCAATCAATTGCTTGCTTACAGTAGCATCGTTAAGGTATGGAGCTACTAATTGTTGTCTGTATTGTTTTGTTTCATCCAAATAAGACTTCAATGTATCCAAACCCAATTCGCGAGCTTGTGCAAGTTTCATTTTATAATTGATAAACAATTCCAAGTATTCATCAAGTTCTTCTTGAGAAAACGATGCACCTTTGGAAGGAGAGTTCTTTTTGAACATTCTGACAAAATCTTCTTTCAAAACTTTCTCTCCTGCAACCTCTATAACCACATCACTATCCGATTGTGCAATTACGTCTAATTGAAAAAGGGCAACAACACAAAAAAGCAAAAATCTTTTCATAAAAGCATTTTATCTTGAATAATTAGGAGCTTCTTTAGTTATCGTAATATCATGCGGATGGCTTTCAGCATAACCTGCCGCTGTAATCTTGATAAATTTCGCTTTTCTCAAAGTCTCAATGTCAGGACTACCAGTATAACCCATTCCCGCTTTCAAACCTCCTACTAATTGATAGATTACTTCGCTTACAGTGCCTTTGTAAGGGACTCTTCCAACAATTCCTTCTGGCACAAGTTTCTTTATATCATCCTCCATATCTTGGAAGTATCTGTCCTTCGAACCTTGTTGCATTGCATCCAAAGACCCCATTCCTCGATACGATTTGAACTTTCTTCCTTCGTAGATGATAGTATCTCCAGGGCTTTCTTCAACTCCTGCCAACAAAGAGCCAGCCATTATAGAGCTTGCTCCCGCAGCCAAAGCCTTTACTATATCTCCTGAATATCTTATTCCTCCGTCTGCAATCACGGGAACATTTCTTCCTTCTAAAGCCTTAGCAACATCATACACTGCTGTCAATTGAGGAACGCCGATTCCAGCCATTACTCTTGTTGTACAAATACTTCCAGGTCCTATTCCGACTTTCACAGCATCTGCACCTGCATCTGCTAATGCCAATGCGGCTTCAGCCGTTGCTATATTGCCACAAACAACATCAACATCAGAGTATTGAGATTTTACTCTCTTTAACGTATCAACAACATTCTTTGAGTGTCCGTGAGCCGTATCAATAACAATAGCATCCGCACCTGCTGCAATCACAGCAGCAATTCTTTCATCCATATTAGCCGTTACCCCAATACCTGCAGCAACTCTCAATCTTCCTAATTTGTCTTTGCAAGCATTTGGTCGTTCTTTAAGCTTTATGATATCTCTATAGGTAATCAAACCTACTAATTTACCATCCTTATCGACAACAGGCAATTTTTCGATTCTATGAGCCTGAAGAATATCTGCAGCCTGCTCAAAATCTGTTCCGCTCGGAGCTGTAATAACCTCACGAGTCATTATTTCAACAATCGGACGATTGATATTTCTTTCAAATCTCAAGTCTCTGTTGGTAACAATTCCAATAAGCTTACCTGCATCATCAACAACAGGAATACCACCTATTGAAAACTCTTTCATCATTCTCAAAGCATCTCTGACCAAAGCAGTTTCGTCCAAAGTAATCGGATCTGAAATCATTCCATTCTCAGCTCTCTTAACTTTTGACACTTCAGCAGCTTGCTTTTCTATCGACATATTCTTGTGCAACACACCGATACCACCTTCTTGAGCCATTGCAATAGCCAACTTTGCCTCAGTAACGGTATCCATCGCAGCAGAAACAATCGGAACGTTTATCGCAATATTGCGACTGAACATAGAATTTATCTTAACATCTCTCGGAATTATCTCCGAATAAGCAGGGACAAGTAGCACGTCATCATACGTCAATCCCTCTCCAACAAATTTGTTTGAATCTGAAAACATTACTCAAAAATTTTCGTGCAAAGATATAAAGAATTTGCAACACAAACAACAAACTCCGTTACTTTTCGGTTCGAATTTTAGTATTGCGATAGATTTTCGCACAAACATAACCACAAGACAAGGCTATCAACAGCGAAACACAAGTTCCCAAAGGCACAGTGTTTTGCATAGGTTCGAAACTATTAGTAGCGACATTATAATACTTGTATTGATACGGTGATTCCACCGATTCTCTGTAATTCCATCCGCCATGCGTGCTTGGAACAGGTGGTTGAGCAAACGCAAAACAACTTACAATACACAAAAGTACAACAATCAAAATCCTCTTCATATCAAATGCTTATTATTTTGGTGAAATATTCTTTTCCATTACTCTTTACCTCAATGACAAAGCTACCTTCACAAGGTAAAGTCAAAAATTCAGTCTCGGTGCGTAAGATTTCACGACCTTGAATATCGAACAAGATAACCTCATCTATTTGTTGCGGATTCTTTATCTCAATACTACGTCCGATTTGAACATATTTTATTTCATTATCCTCCTTGTTTTCAGGTGATAAAACACGTTTCTTCAAAAGCAGATCAAACGTTCTTATCTCATTTGCAGAATTATAAGAAATCGAATACAAGCTATCGTCTAACAGATTGCAAACCAACGATTCAGAGTCTGCGTTAAGCAAATCCACTCTCTCAAAATCACCCGTATATTCACACAACTGCAATTTCAAATCGCCGACATTTTTCGATAAAACATTGATTCTAAGGAGTAAACTATCATCTAAATCACTTAACGAGACAATCGACAAAGACAAATCATTGATAGAACAATACAAATCGGGAGCAGAGCCTATGCTAAACATCTTATAAGTATCGTATTTGTCGTATAACGAATCTGAATCACTTCTAAAATATATTTTCACCTCATCATAGCCTCCGTCAGATAAAAGTCTGAATTTCAGATTCTCTATTACTGATTTAGCATTTGAAGTTTGATTTTGTTCAACTGCTTTTTTTCTCAAAACAAGACGATTAGTTGCGTTATCGACTTTTGTCATCAACCCACTGAAAGGAGGAATAGTAAAATCTTCGGGCAAGTTATTATCATTTGGAACATAGGCTCCCGTTTGCGGATTCAACAACCACATACCACTTACATTATTCGACGTAAAATTATTCAAACCCACAGAAAAAGGATACGGATTGCATACCAAATGATAGCCGTTCCCAACCGACTGATTATAGCTTGCATTATTCAACAATACGATAGAGTCTTCCAAAAACAAATCTCCTTTGAACGATAGAGTCTTATCTTCCTTGTATGCAACAAGATAACCATGCGTATTGGTAAAGAAATTCGTATCTTCAAACTCTTGTAAATAAGGAATCCAAGCATAGCGAGCCTCATCCAAATAATACAAATCGTCTTCATCTCCTCGGTTGAATGATTCAGCTATTTTTTCTTTCGTACTGCTGTTCACATCTATCGGGACACCAAACAAATGCCATCCATTTGTATTTTCAGTATATTTACCAAAAGATGCTTGCACCTCAACATTATTTACCGAAAAAGCCCCCTCAATTGTCAATTCCGATTTATCGTTATACATTGGCAAAGCAGAATAATCAGAACACAAAACCAAATCAGAACAACTCACACTCTCTCCTTCGGCAATCGTAATCTTATGTCCCTTGTTTACAATCACTTTGTCATAAGTTTCTGGTACAACTCCATTAGACCATACCGAAGATTCGCTCCAACTGCCACTGCTTTGAGTTTCAACGATATTGCCTGTGGAAAACGTATGCGTGAAAAGAGTATCGGTTCCACGCTTTAGGATACACAGATACTTCGTTTGAGATTCCAAATCACTTAAAACTAATTCGTTGTCCGGAACTTCCAAGTTCACATCTCTGACATAAGTATATGTAACCGGTGTTGCTAAACTATGTCTCAAAGATACATTATTCAGATTCGTTGTATTAAAGGGAACAGAATCCCATTCACTATTTGTATCTTTGAAATAAGGAATTTGACTATTCGGAAGATTCTTTTTGATTCCTTGTCTTATTGTTGGCTTTCGAGTAAGTATTGTATTGTTATATGGAATAACCGTTCCGCCTCCTGCACCCAAACTTCCAAATAAATCAACCGTATCTTTGTAATTTCCTTCCGAGTCTTTCTTCAACAATAAGCAAGCATCGTTACCAGTAGCCGTAGCATAATTTCCTATTATGGGGAAAGTAAGATAGTCATAACTTAATAAGTAATCTAATTTCCTTAATACCATTATATAAGAATCCTTTCGAATGGTATCTTTATTTGAAAACCTATACTTAGATTTGTAATTATCTGCAACTGTTGTATCCCCTTCTTGATAAAACGACACTTCATAATCACCCAAACAAATATCCTTACCCGTACCATTAAATATTTCTATACCAAAATCATAAGATTTTACAGCTATTCTTGAAAAGAAAAGGTCTTTTGTTGCGTTCTCAACCTTGTAAAGGCTTAATGATGTAGGCGAACAATCACCACAATTTTCCCATTCCAATTTGACCGAGTTCGGATCTTGAATTCGCGAAATTATTTCTTGATTTCGTTTTTTTGTTTTCAAGAAATATTTTTCCGAAACTTGATTTTGATTATCCGTTATTTCGACATAATATCCTGTATTAGGTAAAAGGCTGTCTATCAACAGTTCTCTATTCTCCACATCATAGTTTTGAGCAGGCAAAACCTCTCTTGGAGAAATTATTTTGATGTAATCGATGTATAGAGTCTTACTACCGTTAGATGAGAATAGCATTCCATTATAATTTTCGCTAACTTCATATAACAAATTCTTTATTCCACTATTACTTGATATTACTTCATCGTTTATCTTCAAAGCATCAGAACTTCCAGATTTAATTCTTATTGACGCTTTTGAAGATTGAGGAATGTTTATTTGAGGTGTAACAAATTTCCCTTGATATAATACAGCCCAATTCGTATCATTGACTTTAATATTCTGAGCTCTGCAACCGGGAAATTGAGTAAGGCTGTGCGGAATCTCAACCAAGCAAGCCGCACCTCCTATTGGGGTGGAATTATTTACTTGATCGCTTAAAAAGTTTTCAAAATTCTCTTCGAAGATAAGGGTATCCTTGAAAATGCTTATTGAAATCGTTTCGCTATTAAGAGAAGTTTCAAAACTCAATCTTGCAGTTGTGCAAGTCGTTTCAATTTGCGGTTCACTCTGAGCAAGCAGGGTATAACCAAACGCAAGAGATAACAATGTCATCAAACAAATTATTCTCTTCATATCAAAAAGGTATTAAATGATTTAATTATCGGATTATCTGCCCCAGCTTTCTCTGTCAAGGCTTCTGTATGTTATTGCTTCGGCTAAATGAGAATCTTGTATGTCTTCAAATCCTTCCAAATCGGCTATTGTTCTCGATACTTTCAATATTCGATCGTATGCACGGGCTGAAAGTTGCAGTTTTTCCATTATTGTTTTCAGCAATTCCAATCCTGAAGGCTTGATTTTACAAAACTCTTTCATCATCTGCGTATTCATCTGTGCGTTGCAGTGAACGTCGGGATAATCTTTGAATCTTTCTTGTTGAATTTTTCTTGCTTTGATTACCCTTTCTCTTATAACGGCACTCGATTCTCCTTCACGCATTGCGGACAACTCTTTGAAAGGTACGGGAACTACTTCCAATTGTATATCGATTCTATCTAATAATGGGCCGGATATTTTATTCAAATAACGATGCACAGCTCCTGAAGCACAAGTGCAAGGCTGCGTCGGGTGATTGTAATATCCGCAAGGGCATGGATTCATTGCGGCAACCAACATAAAGCCTGCAGGATATTCCGAACTCTGTTTTGTTCTCGATATCGTTATCTTTCGTTCTTCCATCGGCTGACGCAAGACTTCCAAAACACTTCTTTTGAATTCAGGCAACTCATCTAAGAATAACACTCCGTTATGCGAGAGGGAAATTTCTCCTGGTTGAGGATATGCTCCTCCTCCAACCAAAGCAACGTCGCTTATCGTATGATGCGGACTTCTAAACGGTCTTACGGAAACCAAAGATTGATTTGCAGTCATTTTTCCTGCAACAGAATGAATTTTTGTCGTTTCAAGAGCCTCGTCTATCGTTAAAGGAGGTAAGATAGAAGGCAATCGCTTGGCAAGCATCGTTTTTCCACTTCCAGGAGAGCCTATCATGAGAATATTATGTGAGCCTGCCGCTGCAATTTCCATAGCTCGCTTAACACTCTCTTGCCCTTTTACGTCTTTGAAATCAAATTCGTAATTATCCAAACTTCGAGCAAATTCTTCATTTATATCAAAAGACTCGCTTTGAAGCGTTATTACTCCGTCAAGAAAGTTGATTACTTCCAAAATATTCTCAACTCCATAAACTTCAATATCGGAAACGATAGCCGCTTCCTTTGCATTATCTTTCGGAAGTATTATTCCCTTGAATCCTTGCTTTTTCGCCTCAAGAGCGATCGGCAAAGCACCTTTGATTTTTCTTATTGAGCCATCAAGGGATAGCTCTCCCATTATTATGTAATCAGAAAGTTTGCTGTCGGATATTTGTTCGGAAGAAGCCAATATACCTATTGCCAAAGGCAAATCATACGATGAGCCTTCTTTTCGCAAATCGGCAGGAGCCATATTTATGGTTATTTTCTTGCCAGGTATTTTGTATCCATAGATATTAAGTGCCGAAGAAATGCGTTGCTGACTCTCTTTAACGGCATTGTCAGGCAGACCGACCAAAAGGAAATTGATTCCTTTATCTGTGTTAACCTCTATTGTAACAGGAAGAGCTTCTATACCGGATATTGCACTCCCAAAGACCTTTACCAACATAGCCTCTGTCTTATTTTGTTTTTAACTTGATTTTCTTTCTTACAAAATTATATCCCCACGAGACAAACAAACCGATCGCAATTCCCAACAACGCTCCGCAAATAACATCTGTCGGATAATGCACTCCGCAATAAATTCTCGAATACATGGTAAGCAGCGACCAAGTTCCCATTATCAGAATCACAGATTTTCTATGACGGGATATTGTAGCAAAAACGGTAGTTAGGCAAAGTGCATTTGTAGCGTGCGAAGAAACAAAACCATACAAGCCTCCTTTGCTGTCATATATCAATTGAAAATCACTGAACTTTACCAAATTCACTCCTTCCAAAGCATGCGAAGGTCTGAGTCGCATAAACACATCCTTGAAACAAAGAACCGATATTCTGTCTGCCAACAAAAAACATACCGCCACAAGAATCAGAATATGCCAAAAAGATTTTTTGAATTGAGAAACAGAAAGCCATAAAACCATCGCAAAAATGAATATTCCAAAAAAAAGATGCGATGATATTATGGCAAAAAACCAATCTCCGAAACTGCTTCGTGCTCCATTTAACAAATAAAACAACTGCGTATCACAAGCAATCAGTTTATCCATTTTCTTTATTAAGTGTTTCCCAAATAAGATCCTTTAATTTGTCTATGTTTTTCCCTGACACAGATGAAATAAACACGCTCTTGATTCCTTGCGGAAGGTTAGCCTTCATTTGATTCATCATTTCTTCATCCAACATATCACACTTTGTAATCGCCAACAATCGTTCCTTATCCAACAATTCCGGATTGTAAACTTTGAGTTCGTTGAGCAATATCCCATATTCTTTCAATATGTCATCACTATCGCAAGGTATCATAAACAACAAAGCCGAGTTTCTTTCGATGTGTCTCAAAAATCTGTAGCCTAAACCTTTTCCTTCCGAAGCTCCCTCAATTATTCCCGGAATATCTGCCATCACAAACGACTTTTCATCTCTATAAGACACTATCCCGAGATTCGGAACCAAAGTAGTAAACGGATAATCGGCAATTTCAGGTTTTGCAGCCGATACAACGCTTAACAAAGTGCTCTTTCCTGCATTCGGAAAGCCTACTAAGCCAACATCAGCCAAGATTTTAAGTTCGATAACCTTCCATCTCTCTTCGCCATCTTCACCAGGCTGAGAATAACGTGGTGTTCTGTTGGTAGGACTTTTGAAATGATCGTTTCCAAGTCCGCCTCTACCACCTTTGGCTATGATTGCAGTCTGACCATCTTCCGTTATCTCACAGTCAATGTTGCCTGTCTCGAAATCTTTGCAGACCGTACCCAAAGGAACATCGACAATAACATCCTTTCCGTTCTTTCCGTGCAGTCTATTCTCTCCTCCGTTTCCTCCTGCCTCAGCAATAAGATGCTTAGTGTACTTAAGATGCAACAGAGTCCAATATTGTTTGTTACCTCTCAATATTATATGACCTCCTCTTCCGCCATCGCCACCATCAGGACCGCCTTTGGCGTTTGAACGTGTGCGTAACAGATGAGCAGAACCTGCTCCCCCCTTTCCGGAACGAGCACATATTTTGACATAATCAACAAAATTGGAAGCCATTATTTACCTTGTTTATTATTTTATTTTATCTATTTCATTTGTTAAGCGAACAAACACTTCTTCCACCGCACCTATACCTTCTATTTTATGCAATTTTCCTTCCTTTTCATAGAAATCTGCAACTGGTTTGGTCTTTGCCTCGTATTCTTTGAAGCGATTTTGAATCACCTCTTCATTATCATCGGCTCTTCCTTCGATTTCTGCTCGCTTAAGCATTCTTTGGATAAGTTCTTCTCTTGGAACTTCAAGGCTTAACACTATTGAAAGATGACGTTGATGGTGTTCCAACAATTCTTCCAAACATTCGGCTTGCTTAACCGTCCTTGGAAATCCGTCAAACAAAACACCCTTATCTCCCGCTTGCTCAATTGCATGCTCAATTATACCCATTATCAACTCATCACTTAATAGTTCCCCTCTGTTTATAACATCCTTTGCAATCAAACCAAGTTCGGTTTCTTCAGCCATTTCTTTTCTCAATATCTCTCCTGTAGAGATATACGCAAGATCGTATTTCTTTACAATCTCTTTTGATTGTGTTCCTTTTCCCGCACCGGGTGCTCCGAACAATATTATATTCATCATATCTATCTTTTGTTTATTTTTTCTGATATATTCCTTTAAGGTTTCTACCTTTCTGATCCAAATCCAAACCGTAACCGACTATAAATTCATCTCCGATATTCATACCGACGTATTTCACATTATAATCTCCCTTAAAGTTATTCGGTTTGAAAGTCAGCGTACATATTTCGCTACTCCTAACATTCATCTCTTTCAATCTTTCCAACAACTTACCCATAGTAAAACCGCTATCAACAATATCTTCTATTATGACAACATCTTTGTTTTCAAGATTTTCCGTTATTCCTATTACTTCTTTATAATCTCCTGTGCTTTGAGTTCCTTCGTAAGTGGACAATCTTATAAAGCAAACCTTATGTATGCCTTCAATTTTCCGCAACAAATCTGCCGCAAACATAAATGCTCCATTCAAAACAACAAGAAACACAACTTCCTTTCCGAAATAATCTTTGTTGATTTTCTCGGCAAGAGCGGTAATTATGCTTTCTATCTGGCTGTCCGAAACAGCTATTTTGAAACAATGTCCGTTTATTTCTACTTCTTGAACACACATAATGGGCAAAGGTATGAAGAATTTCTTAATTGGAGTGTATTTTGATTGTATTGTTTGTTGCTTTATAAGACTCTGCTTCTTTTGATAGAGCTTTGAGAAACATTGTTGCAACCAATTCTGCTCCTTTGTTGTTGAAATGAATAAAGTCTTTATTGGCTAAAGGAGTTTCTCTTAAGACCCAACTTGGCATAGAGTTTTCTCCACCCATTGCCATAAATAAATCCCAAAACACACAACCATTTTCGAGAGCTGCTTCCCTCTGTGCTTCTCTCAATTTGAGGATATTTGGATTTGTAATATAGTTACTGCCCGAACGAATACTTCTGTCCGAAACGCCAATGACCACAATAACCGCATCAGGTGCAACAGAATTAAGATATTTCAATTGTTTTCCGAATTCGTTTTTGTAAAAGCCATAATCATCAACTACTTCATCTTCTGCTTGTGGGATTGCATTGACGCCAAACTGCATTATAATCATATCAACATCCAATTCTCCGAAGAATGCTCCAAGCAAATACGGATTACTGCTACGTATACCCCAACCAGAACTACCTCTTAGCGGAATATTATCGACGTATACCCCGACATCTGCCGAAATATCCAAACCATAAAGCTCCAAACCTGCATCACATTCCAATTTCAAGTTGGTAGTTATTTGCTCCTTTGGTATAACTATATGTTTCAAATTCGCACCTGCCGTAACGGCAACATCAGAAATCTGAGTTTGGTCATTTGATATTAGGATTCGATTCTCTCTATTCGGTGAAGAATAATATATTTTCAAATCACATTGCGGTAAGCGATGGAAATGAATACTCAAACTTGCCTTTGCGGAGGAGGAATCTTCGATTGCTTTAACAGCCGACAACGGAAGACCATAGCGATTGAAGCCTTTGATCGGTTTTAGCACTGAATAAAACTCCCAATTCGATGAATAAGTATAAGAAACACCGTTCGGAACAGATTGTGTGTAAATCGGAATCATCCCTTGCCCATAGCCGCCAAGCTCTTTTCTCAACTCCGAACGAATCTTTCCGCTAACCCTATCGCCCTCTATTTGAGAATCTCCATAGTGTACAATTCTGATCGAACCGTTTCTTTGTTTCGCTTGCTCGAATTCAAGAAAGAATTTTTCCAATCTTTGTTTCGTTTCAGCAGAACTTTGAAAGGAAACGATGTTATCTTTCTTTGCTGTTTGCTTTTGGGTATCAGCAGGTTCAACTTTCTCTTCGGAAACAATCTTATCTATATTCGCATATTGCGGCTTTTTGTTGAGAAAAATCTCTTCAAAAGTCGGCATTTTGATTTTTACACCAAATAAATCAAACCCTTGTTGCGGAAATACCAAGATCAAGACTCCAAGGCTCAAAAGCACAATGGATAAATACAAAAAAACTTTCCAAGGTGTCATCACTTTATTCTGAGAACCTGTCCTACCCTTATCCTCGAGGCTTGTTTGAATGTCATATTATTCAACTTGCAAATAGAATCGACGGATACCCCATATTTTTTTGCAATCTTTGCAACGGTTTCACCCTTTTTAACCTTATGCTTTACTGCATTCTGCTTTGGCTTGCTTCCATCCGAACTTTTCTTCAAGCTATTTGCGGTCTGTCGCTTGTCTATTGCTTGATTGTCCGAAGCAACCAAAGCTTTCTCTTTCGGAGTTGTTGCAGCAACACTGTCTTGCGGTGCAGGCTCGGCTTTTTTGTAAGCTTCCTTTTGCTTAACAGCCAAAAGATCGCCAATTTTCAACTTTTGCTTTCTTCTCGAATTAGGATTCCATGACTTCAATTGAGAAATCGTAACACCATATCTTTTTGCCACGCTATACCATGAGTCTCCTCGTCTCACCTTGTGGTAAATCACTCTTTCCCTATACTCTACGTCTGCATCAGAAAGCTCTTCTGACAAACCGTCTGGCGAGAAACGTTCCCTCTGATAGTTAGATATGCTGTCCTCCAAAGCAATAAAATCATTGATATATCGATACGGCAATTTAAGGCTGTATTTTCCTTGCTCACCGGGAAGAAATTCTGTCTTGTATTGAGGATTCAACTCTTTCAATTGCTCGATCGGAATATTCATTACCTCTGCTATCTGCCCGAAATACATATCCTTTTGAAGCATTATCGTATCGGACATAAACGTTAGAGGTTTTGTCAATTTGGTTGGAGTAATGCCGTGTTCGTTGTAAAAGTTCATAACGTAGGCAGCTGCAATATAAGCAGGCACATAGCCTCTTGTCTCTCTTGGAAGGAAGTCATAAATCTCCCAAAACGTCTTTTTACCCGAACGTCTCATCGCTTTGTTTATATTTCCCGGTCCACAGTTGTAGGCAGCTATTGCAAGAGTCCAATCATCATATATTTTATGCAAGTCTCTCAAATATTTGGCTGCTGCTTCCGTTGCTTTGAGTGGGTCTCTTCTGTCATCAACAATTGAATTCACGCGAAGGTCGTACATTCTTCCCGTTGCATACATAAATTGCCACAATCCCGTTGCTCCTGCTCTTGAAACAGCTTGCGGATTCAATGCAGACTCAATCACAACAAGGTATTTCAATTCACACGGAACGCCATATTTGTCCAATATCTCATCGAATATCGGGAAATAATACTTGCTCAATCCCAACATAACCCCGACTCTGTCTCCTATTCGGTCGATATAATAAACTATATTGGACTTTACTTTACTGTTAAAGGTCAATGGAACAACCGAAGGAATGGAACGTAAACGCTTGATAAAGACACTGTCGGGCAAATCAGCCGCTTTTTGAGATGGAGTGAAGTTCTGGCCCGTATATCTTAGGTTTCTGTCCAGCAGTTTAGAGTTCATCTTCATATAATGTCCCTGAAGAAGACTGTCATAGTTTCTTTCAAATTCTCTGAACACATCTTCATCGTAGCCGTTCTGAGAAACGGCAAGCACAGACATCAAAACAGATAAAACAAAACAAAAAAATCTACACCTCATCGTCAATTTATATATCTTATTCCGAACAAAACGAAAGTGTAAAGGTACAAAAAAATGCTGAATTAAAGATTCGATTGCGAAAAATTAAACTAAAAATACGTTTTTCAGCCAAACAAAAAGGTCAAAACAAATAAACAGAATTTTGGTTCTTAATTTGTTTTTTCTCAAATCAATAAATCAAATCACTGATTCTAAACCACAAATAATCATTCATAGATTATAAGAAATTAAAACAAAGATTCGGAAAACTGAATCTTCGTTTCAGAAGATTGTTTCTTGATTTCAGTCGGATGATTCTTGATTTTATTTCTGTTCTACTCTGAAAAGATAATACAAAGCGAGCGTTCGTTTGGAGTTTACCCCCTTTCGAACGCTCGCTTTCCTTATTCCTTATATATTATATATAGGATGTGTGTGTTATTCCACGACTATCTTTTGTGATTTCGAAGCCTTGGCTCCTTGTACTTTCACAACGTATGCTCCTGATGCAACTCCACTCAAGACAAAGTTGGTTTCTTCTGTTTCGAATACCTTTTGTCCCAAAGTATTGTAAACTTCTGTGCGAACGTTTTCTTGTGCTGTGATTGTGATGTGGCGGTTGCTGTTGGTGATTCTTACATCCAACTCTTCTACATCTGCCAAACCGACATTCTTCTTAACCAAGACTTTGAAACGATCTGCGTTTTCTCCGCTTGCAATCTCGGTTGAGTAAACTCCGCCTTCAACCAAGTCTATTACTTCTTCGCCGTCGATGATGCTTACTGCATATCCCTCAGGCAAGTTGGTCAAAACGAAGTTCATAACTGTGTCTTGCTGACTGCGAACGTTCATTGTAGCATAGTAAGGCAAGTCTCTGACTTCTTCTTTTATCAAAGCAATACCGTCGGTTACGAAGTATGGCTCTGCAACTCCTGTTGTAGCGAACATCTTATTTGCATCTAAGATATCATATCCTTGTTCTGCATCTTCGTTGTGTGCAAAGTAAACTCTAACCTTATCTTTGCCGTTTACCAAAGTCAATTCGATAAACTCTGAAGAAGCGTTTGTAGATTTCGATGACGAAGATGGATAATTTGTCAATTGCTCTTTATTAAAGTTTGCTGTATGGCTTCCTGCTGAACCAAAGTTTACAAAGAAGCCTTCCGTCATTTCAATATTTCCAGAAGATAACCCTTGAGTTCCATTTGTACCTGCATCCATATCAAATGTTCCGTTTCTGAATACATATACGCAATTACCTTGAAGTGTATTATTATCTCCTAAGAAGTAGCTTACATTTAGTTTTGCAGGGTAAGGGTTTGCCAAAGCCATCCAATAACCCGATGAGCTTTCTGAATTTCTTAAGGTTTCTGTTACGGTTACATCTGTATTGTTTAATACGTAATCGGCAACTGCATTAGCAGGATAGCTTATACCATTCTGTCCCAAATCGTATGTAGAGAAAGTTACAACACCATTATAGAACATCCAAGCAAACGCACCTTCAGCTGCTGACATCGTTGTTTCATAGTTTACGAAATAATTACTC
>JAZNQE010000008.1:0-60616 GCA_045590015.1 Candidatus Onthomorpha sp.
CGAAATTTATAGGTTACCAAATAAGCTGTCCAGGGTAAAATATAGTCTTTTGCCTTTCGTAACACGACCAGGTAGCCCTCATCTTCGTGAAAGATAAGAACATTTGTTTTGTTACCACGAGTATTCTCCCAAACCTTCAAATAAGGATGTTCTGATTGGTTTATCATTGGAGCAGGCCATTTGATTCTCTCCATGCGTCTCAAATCGGGTTCTCTTGTGTCTTCATCTTCACCCTCAGATGTCATGTGCCAGAAGGTAGCCTCCTTGTCTTGCGATAATGGATATTTCTTCAATCCCAATCTTATTCCTCTAAACATAGGACGTTTAGCTATAAAGTCCTGTTTGAAGCATTCATACACTGCCTCAAGATATTTATGAAAGTCTCCACTAAACTCACTCAATTCAATTAAGTCGGGGAGATTAAAGTATTCGTTATTTCCCATATCCGCTTCTCCAAACAAAGATGTTAAATTTATTCTCACGATAGAGAGTGCTGGCCATCAAATTATAACCGCTTCTTGCTTTAATACGATCAATCAATCTTAATTTAGCTTCACTTGTAGTTTTACCTCTATGGATATACGATAATGCTCCTATTAACAAATCAGCCAAAGCTACTAACTCAACTTCTTCGGAACGCACTTGTTGCACCTTTTGTATTAAATTGCGGTCAAAGTCATAATGGTTATTACATAATACCTCATGAAGTTTTTTCACTTTACGTTGACCTTGGGTATCTTTTATATCAATATATATATTGTATTCAGAATCCGGTTCAAAAAGTGTTTTTAGCATATTAAAGTACATCTTATAGTAAAAGTCATCGTGTGTTTGGTTATATAACTCATGCATTAATTCTTGTTTGTTAGGGATAACCAATACACGAAAATGAAGATCGCTGTTGTCAAAAAAATAATTAACAATATCCATATAGAAATCAAGCTTGCCTATAGACACCTTATTCCACTTAATTTCAAACATTTTACTTAATCCATGTTCTTCCTTTATTTCACGTATGCGATGAAAAATCTCATCTTTCTTGCTTTGCGGGCACCATATACCACCTATTGCCATTGCACTTTCTCCATCATGCTCTAAATGACAACTTTCATCACAATATATATTGTATAAATTTCCCATAATTTATTCCGTAATTATTTTATTAAATTTCAAAGAATCCAATTGCTTCATTATCTCTTGCTCCAAGCGATGACTTTCCTCAAATTGTTGCGTAAGAGTATTCTTATAATCAGTCATTCGTTTATTGAATTCTTCTTCGGTTATATCCACATAGTCAATCTTAATATCGAAGTATTGACCAGCTGAAAGGGAATACCCCTTTTCTTTAATCTGCTCATAACTCACAACAACCGAAAAATCATCAACCACTTTTTTATTTAAGAAAGCATTTATAATCTTTTCTATTTCCTCTTCTCTTAAACGAACTTTTTTAAGTCCATTAGCATCTTTATACTCCTCTCCCAATTTACTTGCATCAACCAAGACAACTTCCTCTCCCGAAGCCGATTTATCAAAGAAAAGCACACTTACATTTGTACCCGTATTGGCAAAAACATTACTTGGCATAGAAACACAACCGTACACAATCTTATCCTCTACAATCTTTTGCAGGATATTCTTCTCAATACCGCTCTTTGCCGTGATAAACCCTGTCGGGATAACAATGGCACCCTTACCCGTTTTTTTCAATGAATTGATAACATGCTGTATAAAGCAAGTATAGATAGCCATTGAATCCTTTTTCTTTGAAGGAACATTTGGCACACCGGCCCAGAAACGAGCAGGCATAGCAGCGATCTTTTCTCTTGTATCAGAGAAATCCATTTTGAAAGGAGGATTACTTACCACAAAATCAAACTGACGAAGTTGTTGATTATCGTCACTTTTGTGATACGGTGCCACTAATGTATCACCTTGAATCGCATGGTCTAATGATGATACAAGTTCATTGAGAAGCAGATTAAGTTTCAACATTTTGTTGGAACGCTGAGAAATATCTTGTGCAAAGATGGTACACTTATCCTCTCCAATCTGATGACTCAATGCCATAAGCAATGTTCCTGTACCAGCCGATGGGTCATAACACTCTATACTATGCAAATCTGTATTATTTCCAACAAGCAAGCGAGCCATAATGGTTGCAATAGCATGTGGAGTGTAATATTCGGCATACTTGCCGCCACCAGCGGTATTGTAGTCCTTAATCAGATATTCAAAGATATTTGAGAAGAAATCGTAATTCTCCACAAAAGCCTCTTCAAATGAGAAGTTTGCCAATTTATCAACCAACGCACGTGCAAACGGTGCACGCTGAGCACTATCAGTTACAAACTGTGTCAGTGGTTCAAACAAAGGAATCTTTGTGTTTGCAGTAGTTTGTGTGGAAAATATATCCGCATTCTGTTCTGCGATATCCGTCATAGTAGAGTCGAATATCGTATCAAAATCACCTTTGCTTTGCTGGTTCCAAAGATTGGAAATCAAGTGATATGGTTCCAGCATAGGCACATCAGGGGAAATTGCACTTTGCAAAAGCATACGTTCGTTATCCGACAGTTCTGCGTATGCCGTTTCCCATTTTTCTGCATCACGAACTTTCTTCGCAATATCGCTTTTGACATTCTTTATTTCATATCCAAACTTATCATTAAGAAACTTATATAAGAACACCTGTGTGATAATCTTGTACTCGTTACCATCATTACCCATTCCATAAGCTTGACAAGTGCTTTTGAGAGCATCAATGAGCTGTAAAGTCTTTTCTTTTATATTTGACATATTCTTTATGCTGTTACGTATGTTGCGTTATACTGGTTAATATATTGTTGTGATATTTTTGATTGTATGAACTTGTAATCTTCCATATCCGGTTTAATTTGAGGGAATTGATATAAACAATCATTGATCAAAGCCAAGACTGTACGATTAAAATAGGCGTCTTTCTTCAAAATGTCGTTTCTGTCGTACACTTTTGAATCAATATCATCTTTTATGATATTAAGGATTACCATAATTTCATCATCAAGGAATGAGAATATAGGTTGTTTACCTTGTTCTTTTCGCTCTTGGTTTGCTTCACGAATACGTTTGTGAACTCGTGCAAATTTTGCATCGCCTTTATATTTCTTTATCAATGCATTGTTACGTTTCTGCAAATCCTGCAAACGTTGGATGATTTCATCAAGAGCTTTTGTCTCTTCATTAAACTTGGCGATAGTGTCAATAACAAAACCATGTTCTTTGAAGCGTCGCATGAAGGCTTCTCGCAATGAAATAAATTCAGGATCATCTTGGTCGAAGTTCTGAGTGAACGATGTAATGGTACGTTGCCATTTTTCTTTCAGTTCAACACCGCCTGCAATGAGTTTCATCTCCTCGGAGCCAATTTTTGAGAAGTTAAACTCAATATCCATCATTGCTTCGTTAATGAGTGTTTTAGTCTCTTCTCCCAAACCAAAGGCTTCTTTTTGATTGATGATATCAATACGATGTTGCACTTCGGATAGAAGTTCCGGAAGTTTGGATATTTCCAATTTTGCAAACTTTTCTTTCATGTCATCATCACCAAATGTGCGGACAATATTTGCCATATTCTTAGCGGCAGTCAGGGCATGCTTCAAATCAAGCAACACCGCCTTATCCTCTTCTGTCGATATCTCATATGAAAATTCTTCCGCATTATCATATGAATAATCAAACAGAGTCTGGCGTATTTGCTTCATTTGTTCAAGAATCTCTTCTTTATCCTCGATTACCTGAATAAATGTATCTGTAGAGTTTCCTTCCCCTATTTCATCAACATCGTTAAAACGGTTCAACTCTTGCAAGTAAGCCTCATTGGTTTCTTGGAAATTTCGCTTAATATCTGCAAAATCTATCAAGAAACCATAACGCATCTCTTTGTACGGACGATTTACACGTGTAATTGCCTGGAGCAGATTATGGTCTTTCAACTTTCGACCAAAATACAAGCGTTTCAAGCGTGGAGCATCAAAACCTGTAAGCAACATATTGAATACAATAAGGATGTCAATAGTCATATTCTTCTTAAAATCCTTGACTATTTGCTTGCGAGTTTCCTTATCGTCCGTATCATGCAATATGATACCTGCTTTCAGTGGACGATATTTGCTTTGGTATGTAATCACTGGTTCTGCAGCAAGCATTGTTCCATCAGGTAATCTGAACATTTGAGACTTAGGCTGATGTTTCTCCCATTCTTCCTGGAACACTTCGTAAAGCCTGCGTGCTTGCTCACTGGTTTCACATATCACCATTCCACCTAATGTTTCATCACCCTGGATTTTGCGAAATTCTCGAAGGTCGGATGCTATGTATCGAGCTAATTCATTGACGTAGTTAGGATGCTCAATAATCTCAGACTTCTTGATGTCCTTTTTCTGCACCAATGTATCTAATTTGTCGTAAACATCCGATAATTTTTCTTTATATGATGTCTCTATATCCTCGCGGATTATCTTTAAGGTATAACCATCGGCAATGGACTTGTCATAATAATATGTATGAAGATAATCTCCAAACACTTTGCATGAAGCACGTTCTTCTTTCAACAATGGAGTACCCGTAAGAGCAATTTTAATAGCGGCAGTATCGGCTTCAAACAAGTTTGCAAGGAAACAACCGCCTGGCTTGTAACCTCGGTGTGCCTCGTCCATAATAAACACACGTTGCAGATTAGTTGCATAATCGTTAATGCGTACCTTTTCTTTATCCTCTGCAAACCGTTGTATGTTTACAACCGTAATTTCAGCTTGTCCACTAACTCCTTGCTGTGCCTGATTATTGCGGAATTGCTTCATCAACTCTGCTCTTGAATTAGCCGTGGAAACGACAAGTCCACGTGCTTCAAATTCTTGCGTTGCTTGTTCCAACAAATCAAGGCGGTCAACAATAAAATAGAACTTGGCAACTTTATTCTGCTTTGCAAAATAATCATTGAGCATATAGGTCAGATGATAAGACAACGCAGTCTTTCCACTACCTTGCGTGTGCCATACAACTCCGGATATTACACCTTCAGACAATTTCTGACGAATTGCCAACGATGCGAACAACTGCTGATAACGCATTATATGCTTTTGGTCGGTAGATTCTATTTTGCCATCCACTTCTCGTTCCATCTTCACATATGCTATACCATATTTCAAAATGTACAAGAAACGCTCCGGTGAACACATTGAGGTCAATATTCTATTTGTTGGAGTATTGAAATCAAGGTTTGTATGATATTCGGGGCTTGTATGAATAACCTGACAGTTATAATCACTTAGTATTTTCTTTTCCCCGGCAGGGTTAATATCCTTATATACATAATCCCGATGGAATGGAGCAATCTTTTGTTGGCTGATATTATCCTCTCTGAAACAATTGAATGGAGCTGATGAACGTGCACCAGTACAATAGAATGCACCCTGAATAGGAACAATACCACCTAATGCATCATATTCCATATTGTTGGAGAATATCATCAACTGCGTAATGTTGATAAATCTGCGGAACTTTTTATTGGGAAAGCGTTCTCGATTCATTCGTGAACTTTCCGCAACCATACCTCCATGATTGTTTGGTTTCTTTACTTCAACAAAGCAAAGAGGCAGACCATTTACAAACAAAGTTATATCCGGACGGAATTCATCTTGCCCATTCTTGCAAGTAAATTCAGCCGTAAAATGGAAGATATTATTTTTGATATTCTCAAAATCAATCAGTTTTACTGGAGAAACCGATTTTAGGCGATTGTAGAAGCCTCGTCCCAAATCATCATCGTTCAGTTCTTTCTTTATATCCTTAAACACTTGTTGATATTCACCCTCATGGTCTGGATTCAATTTCTTGAACTGTTCCTCAAAAACCTCTAAAAGAATATTTGTATCTTTATCATACACCCTGCCCGCCATATCTTCACTAATCTTACCGAAGTATGAATAACCTATTCTTGTCAGGTGTACCATTGCCGGCATCTGCACTCGTGTTGACTCACAAAACATTTCACTAACGTTTTAGTTATTTACTGCAAAAATAAACATTATCTTTTATTTTTTCTTTATTGATTCTAAGATTTCTCATTTTTTTTAAGAAAAAAAAGAAAACCTTTTTTTTATTCTTTCCTCCTTAGTTTTTATGCCGAAAACTTTATTTCAAAAACGCACAAAAAACGACTGAAAATCCATGTTTTTGCTTTATGTTAAAAAATAGGAAATAAAGATTATTATGAATTAAAGTTTCGTGTTTTCAAAATGGTGAAAAAATATTCCTAAAATTCGTTAAAAAACAATCGTTTTCAAGAATTTTTGCAACAAAAAATGAGTTTACCGAAACGAAAGCTCGTTTTGTTAAAACGAAAGCAAGTTTTATACCCCCGAAAACAAGCTTTTGTAGGGTATAAAACGTGCTTTTATATCGACAAAACGTGCTTTCGTTTCAAGATTTTTCTTTCAAAACCAACTTTAATTGTCCAAATTTTGGATGCGAATTTTGTAATTGCTTGATTAAATGCAAATTACGTTAAAGCCGAAATTTCGGCGAAATTTGGTCAAAAGATAAGTTTGGCTTCATTTTCGCGATTCTCAGAGCCTTAAACTCCCGAAAAATCGACTTTTGAAAAAGATATTTCCAACAAAATCGCAATCAATAAAAATAAATATCCATTTCAAGAAAACAGATTTCATCAAGCCGTTTTTCATGCAAAAGTTCGGAGAATCGATCTATCTTTTCCGGAGCACCTTCTGTGTTTTTTCGCAATACTTTCCTTGAAAGAATCTATTGATGACTTCTTTGAATATGTCGTTTGGAGAAATGGCATCGAACATTGTCATTGAGGAACGGACTTTATGAATATCAATAGGTCCGAATATTTCCATCGCCGTCTTGTCTTCGTGCTTCAACAGTGCCGTTGTTATTTCCCTGAGTCTGTTGCCAAGAATGGGGTGATTGAGATATTCCGTTGCTTCATTCAAGTCTCGTATTCCGTAGTAGTGTGAACGATGGCTGTGAGCGAAACAACGAAAGCATGGAAATATGAACCAAATCCAATGATTCTTTTTCCTTCCGTTTTTCACTTCTTCCAATGCTTGTCGGTAGCTGCTGAGATATGGTGTGTTTTGTGCTTCAACGAAACGATTGATGTCTGTTTCCGGTAATTCTTTCATAATGTATCCGATTTTTATATTACTGTTTTATTTTTCCCTAATGCCTTTTATTGAAGAATGTTTTCTGCATGAAATTTCGTCAAAGTGATGAATATTCATGTTTCTGCAAACTTTGCCCGTCAGGTTTTTTGGTTTCACAATAATAGAGTCTGCATTCATTGCAAATCCATCAACATCGACATATTATTTTTTGCCGAATGACACATCGATTATTTGCTTGTGCGATGTCGGATATTCGTAACGCAAAAACATGGCTTGATATTTCAATGTTTTATTTTGAATCGTAAACATCGAATCGGCAATCGGGAGCATTCTCGCAGGATTTCAGACTCATCAGACTTTCGATTTATCAGAATGAGATGAAAGAAAATACGTTTCGTTTCTTTGTCGGCTTGATATTATTTCTTAACTTTGCAGTCGTGAATCTTGATTTCGAGAAAATGAAACAAAGAAACAATTCGACGAAACAAAGATTCAGAAAAATAAAACGAAGAAAGAGATTATGGAGAATTTCGTTGTATCAGCCCGAAAGTATCGTCCGAGTGATTTTCATTCGGTTGTGGGACAGAGCCATATTACTTCGACTTTGCAGAATGCGTTGAGAAACAACCAACTCGCTCAAGCGTTTCTTTTTTGCGGTCCTCGAGGTGTGGGAAAGACCACTTGTGCGAGAATTTTGGCAAAGACGATAAACTGTACCAATGTTACAAACGAAACAGAGGCTTGCAACGAATGTGAAAGTTGCCGTTCGTTCAATTCAAATGCTTCTTTCAACATTGTGGAGCTTGATGCCGCTTCGAACAATTCGGTGGAAGATATTCGCTCTCTCATCGAACAAGTACGCATTCCGCCGCAAAACGGCAAGTATAAGGTGTATATAATCGACGAGGTTCATATGTTGTCGCAAGCTGCCTTCAATGCATTTCTCAAAACTTTGGAAGAGCCGCCTGCTTATGCAAAGTTCATTCTTGCCACTACCGAAAAGCACAAGATAATGCCTACAATCTTGTCTCGTTGTCAGATATTCGATTTTCACAGAATAAGCAACGACGATATAGCCAACCATTTGGAGTACATAGCACAAAGAGAGAATGTGGCTTATGAAAAGGAAGCGTTGCACATAATCGCACAGAAAGCCGACGGAGGCTTGCGTGATGCGTTGAGCATGTTCGATCAATTGGTTTCTTTCACACAAGGCAATCTCAGCTACAAGAACATAATCGACAATCTCAACATCTTGGATTATGATTATTACTTTCAATTGACCGAACAACTATTGGCAAGCGATGTAACTTCGTGTCTGATGTTGTTTGACCATATCTTGAAAAAAGGATTCGAAGGAAGTCATTTCATAGGTGGCTTGGCAAATCATTTCCGCAACCTTTTGGTTTGCAAAAATCCTGCATCAGCATCTTTGTTGGAAGTAAGCGGTGCTGTGGCTCAAAAATATGTTGCCCAAGCCATGAAATCACCTCAATTGTTCTTGCTTAGAGCGTTGGAATATTCAAACAGTTGTGCGTTGGAATATAAGGAAAGTTTCAACAAACGCCTTTGTGTTGAATTGGGACTTATGAAGATGGCATATATAATGAATAAGCTTCAACCGCAAGCTCAATCGGCACAACCGATAGCTCAAGGCAATCCTCAACAACCCTATCCGAATCCATCTGTAACGCAACCGATGCAACAGAATCTTGCCGATGCAGCAATGGCTGAGGCTAAAAAAAAAATGATTCTTTAGAAGAAACGAGCGAAACTAAAGATAAGCAAGTCGAATCGGCACCTGCAAAAACAGATATCAATATAAAAATAGTCAGTCCCTTTGCAATAAACAAAGCAATCGACAAGACGAGAATTTTAGAGCAACGAAACATCGAGCAAATCGAACAAAAGAAAATTGATGATTTCAATCTGTTCAAGGCAACTATTGAAAAGATGGCTGAGGAATATGAGACTGATTTTCCGAACCTTGCTTTCTCTCTAAAAAAAGCCGAATGCATACAACTCAACGATGAATTTATTGTCTTGGAGGTAACAAACAAGATCTCAGAACACGAGTTGGAATGTAATAAACAAAAGATAAAAGCGTTTGTTAAAGAGCAGACGGGTATGGATGATTACTATCTGCAAGTCAGATGCAAAGAAATGAAACAGCAAGTAAAAATCTATACTCCGGAAGATACTCTTGAATATTTCAGAAAGAAATCAGAGGTTATCAATGATTTATTAAAAACGTTCGATTGCGACTTTAAGTACTAACATAAAAAGGAAACAGATATGGGAAGCGTGCTTATATTTTTGGGAATACTTGTTTTTTCCGCACACCTCTTTTCAATGATATTCAGCAAGAAGAAAATCCCGGATGTTTTACTCTTATTGGTAATCGGAGTCTTGATAGGACCTGTTTTGGGTTTGGTTACGCCTGAAGATTTCGGCAGTGTGGGTAGCGTATTCACTTCCATAACTCTCGTGGTCATTCTTTTCGAAGGTGGAACGGGCATAAGCTTGAGCGATTTGAAAAATTCGTGGCGTTCAACCGTCAATCTGACAGCAAGCAGTTTTGTAATTTCGGCTGTGGCTGTTGCTGCTATTGCCTATGCTTTTGGAAACGGTCTGCTTAACAGCCTTACTCTCGGCTGCATTCTTGCAGGTACTTCTTCCGCAGTGGTCATTCCTTTGGCTCAACATTTGAAAGTATCAAAGGAAACAAAGACCTCTCTGATTCTTGAGTCAGCCATAACCGACGTCCTTTGTATTGTGTTTGCCTTTGCTTTCATCAATGCTCAGCTTATGGGAAATGGTTTGAATGTTGGTAAGGTTGTGGGAAATGTGGTTTCGTCTTTCGTCTTGGCAACTTTGCTTGGATTCATAGGAGCCATTGTTTGGTCGAGCCTTTTGCAAAAGATACGTCAGCTGCGTAACTCAATGTTCCTCACCCCTGCTTATTTGTTTATCATTTATGGGCTTGCGGAAGTATTGGGTTATAGTGGTGCGATTGCGTCTCTTGCTTTCGGTATCACGATTGCAAATATGGAGTATTTCAACTTCAAATTCATAGAAAAGTATCAAAAAAATAGAAATCTAAAACTGAACGACAACGAAAATGCTTTCATAAGCGAAATCGGCTTTGTCTTAAAAACGTTTTTCTTTGTCTATATCGGTTTGAGCATTCCTTTTTCTGATTTTGGGTGCATAATGATTGGCGGACTTATAACATTGTCTTTGATTGTTGTAAGAATAATTATCGCTGCCTTTTTCTCTCCAAAATCGTCCAATGGTTTTGACAAGAGCGTTATTGCAACGATGATACCGAAAGGATTGGCGGCTGCGGTTCTTGCTTCTGTGCCTGAACAACTCGGAATTGCAGGAGGAGAAGCCATAAAATACATCACATTCTCCGTTGTTTTCTTCTCGATTCTGTTATGTTCGATAATGATTCTTCTAATCGAAAAATACCCTCGCATAAGCATATTTTTGCAATTCTTCTTCAAAGGTGGAAACAGAGCAAAAAAGAAAACGACTCAAAACAATGAAGACTTGACTGCTGAAAGCGAAAAGCAAGCTCAATCAACTGAAGAAGCACAAAAAGCCGAAGAATAATCAATCGATTATATATCAAAATCAAGGCGACGAATCTTGAAAAGAGAAAATCCTTTCTTGATTTCGTCGCCTTGATTCTTTGTTTTATTTTCCTGAAATAAAGATTCAATAAAACCCAGCCCCTATTGTGAGGTTTTCAAACAAAGACATCGACTGAGCAATCGTTGTTTGATTGTAGGGTATCGAAGATATGAAGCAACAAAAAACCGACTTGGTGAAATGATTTCCAAGTCGGTTTTGGTTATTCTGTACTTAAAAGATTCTTACTTTCTTGCTTCCAAAAGCAATTCAAGCATTTTGGTTGCACTTTCAGAGATGATTGAACCAGGTCCGAAGATTGCAGCTGCACCTGCTTGATATAGGTATTCGTAATCTTGTGGAGGAATAACACCACCAACTACTACCATTATATCTTCTCTACCCAATTTCTTCAATTCTTCGATGATTTGAGGCACTAACGTTTTGTGTCCTGCAGCCAAAGAAGATACTCCGACGATGTGAACGTCGTTTTCAACAGCTTGCTTAGCACTTTCTGCCGGTGTTTGGAACAATGGTCCCATATCAACATCGAATCCAAGGTCTGCATATCCTGTTGCAACAACCTTTGCACCTCTGTCGTGACCATCTTGACCCATTTTTGCGATCATTATACGAGGTTGTCTTCCTTCTACCTTTGCAAACTCTTCACACAACTCTTGTGCTTTCTTAAAGCTTGCATTATCTTTAGCATCTGCACTATACACGCCTGAAATCAAGTTTATTTTTGCTTTATATCTACCAAAATGTTTTTCCAATGCGTAAGAGATTTCACCCAATGAAGCTCTCTTTCTTGCACAATCAACAGCGTATTCAAGCAAGTTGCCATTGCCTGATGCAGCAACGTTAGACAATGCTTCCAATGCTGATTGTACGTCTGCTTCATTTCTGTTTGCTCTAAGCTCTGCAAGACGCTTGATTTGTTGTTCTCTAACCGCTGTGTTGTCTATCTCCAATGTGTCGATTGTATCTTCGCTTGCCAATCTGTATTTATTAACACCCAAGATAGTATCTTTACCTGAATCGATTCTTGCTTGCTTTCTTGCAGATGCTTCTTCGATTCTCATCTTAGGAATACCGCTTTCGATTGCCGCAGCCATACCACCAAGTTTTTCAACCTCTTGAATATGTCCCCAAGCTCTGTGAGCGATTTCGTGAGTCAAGCTTTCAACATAGTAACTTCCTGCCCAAGGGTCTACGCTTCTGCAAATGTTTGTTTCTTCTTGAAGATAGATTTGAGTATTTCTTGCAATACGAGCAGAGAAATCTGTAGGCAATGCGATAGCTTCGTCCAAAGCGTTTGTGTGAAGTGATTGAGTATGACCCAATGCAGCTCCCATTGCTTCGATACAAGTTCTTCCAACGTTGTTGAAAGGATCTTGCTCTGTCAATGACCAACCTGATGTTTGGCTGTGAGTACGCAATGCAAGAGATTTAGGATTTTGAGGGTTGAATTGCTTAATCAACTTAGCCCACAACATTCTCGCTGCTCTCATCTTTGCAATCTCCATGAAGTGATTCATACCTATTGCCCAGAAGAAAGACAAACGTGGAGCGAATTGGTCAACGCTCATTCCTGCATTTATACCTGCTCTGATATATTCAAGACCGTCTGCCAAAGTGTAAGCCATCTCGATATCGCATGTTGCACCTGCTTCTTGCATGTGGTAACCTGAGATAGAGATTGAGTTAAATTTCGGCATGTTCTTTGAAGTGAATTCGAATATATCTGCGATTATCTTCATTGAAGGTTTAGGAGGATAAATGTAAGTGTTTCTTACCATGAACTCTTTCAAGATATCGTTTTGGATAGTACCTGAAAGTTTATCCATTGACACACCTTGTTCCTCTGCTGCTATGATATAGAATGACAAGATAGGCAATACAGCTCCATTCATTGTCATTGAAACAGACATTTTGTCCAAAGGAATTTGATCGAACAAGATTTTCATGTCTTCGATAGAGCAAATGCTTACGCCGGCTTTTCCAACGTCTCCGACAACTCTTTCATGGTCTGCATCGTATCCTCTGTGTGTTGCAAGGTCAAAAGCACATGACAAACCTTTTTGTCCTGCCGCTATGTTACGACGATAAAACGCATTTGATTCTTCTGCAGTCGAGAAACCTGCGTACTGACGTACTGTCCAAGGTCTCATAACGTACATTGTAGAGTAAGGTCCACGCAAGTTAGGTGCAATACCTGCCGCATAGTTCAGGTGTTCCATACCCATAAGGTCTGCTTTGCCGTAAACAGGCTTAACAGGGATTTGTTCAGTGGTAATCCATGATTTAGCATTACCAACTTCTTTTTCCCACGCTCCAAAATCTGTTGCAGGCGCAAAAGACTTGAAGTCGATGTTTGCAAAATTTGGTCTCATTATTAGAAGTGTTTAATTATTATTCGTTTAATCTGCCGAAAAGCATTCGCACACTTTTCAGACTGCAAAATTACTTCTTTTATTTGAACTTGGCAATAAATTTTGCGAAATAATCATTCGGAAAAACGAAGATTTTGATTTCAAACTCCGCAAGCAGACTTCCGAAGAGGGATTTTTGAGCTGATTTTTGTCATTTCCCGCAAGCGATTTCGCATTTGAGAGCAGAGAAAAATAAAACAAAGAAACAATTTTCCGAAACAAAGATTCGCTACGCTGAAATCAAGAGTTATTTTTCTAAAATCAAGAATTATTTTTCCGAAATCAAGAAAGAATTTTCCGAAATAAAATAAAGAATCGATGATAGATTATCGCAGAAAAATGTATCTTTGCATAAAAGAATCGAAACGAACTTTCAAATAATCAAAACCAAGAGAGAATGAAAGAAATCAAAGTGTTTTTGGCTTCGAGCGAAGAATTGAAATACGACCGCTTGGCATTCAGCGACTTAATCCGCAAGTTGGATAACATATACGAGAAGAGAGGAATCCGAATCAGGCTTTTCCAATGGGAAGACTTCGATGCGGCATACAACGACAAGAGAAAACAAGACGAATACAACGAATACATAAAGCAAAGCGACCTTTTCCTTGCCTTATTCCGCACAAAGGCAGGTCAATTCACCGTCGAAGAGTTCGAATTGGCAAGAAACGAACATCGCGAAAAAGGTTTACCAAAGCCGCATGTTTATTGCAGGGACTTAGAACAAGGAGAAACGGAAGACGCAACGCTTACGGAATTTAAGCAAAGGCTGTTTGCCGAAATGGGACACTTCTTTGCGAGATACAAAAACGAAGACGGGCTTAATCTGCACTTTGTCATGCAGTTGCAACTCTTGGAAAACAGCCGTTCGGAGCAGGTGGAGACAGACGGAAACCTCATTACATTCTGCGGAGAGCCTATCGCAAAGACCGACAACATCGATTTCTTCGCCAAAAACAAAGACTTCATCCGCATGCGTGAAGACTTGAAAGACTTGAACGAAGACATAAGGGATTTACGCCTCAGACAAGCCTCCGCACCCGAAGACGAAAACCTCAAAAACCGCATTCAGGAAAAACAGAACAAAAGAAATGCATTGCAGGAAGAGTTCGAGCATTATCGAAAGCAGATTTTGAACATCGAACGCCGCATCATAGAGTTGCAAGGGCAAGAGATAAACGAAGCAGTCAAAAGAGCGATGGAAGCATTCGCCGAAGGAGAAGTGAATAAAGCCGACATCATTCTTTCCGAAGCTACACAAGGAGTCGCTCAAAGGCGTGAAGAATATATCGAACACAAGAAAACGGGTGAGCAAATGAGGAAAAACCTTCTTACGGACATCGATGCCTTGCTTTTGAAAGCCGAAACCGTATTGACAAACACCGAGAAAGCAATAGAAGAACGAATATCCGAAGCCTTGAATGCCTTCCGGGAAGCCGACAAAACGGCACAAGAAATCGACTGCCCTGCGGAAAAATATATCCATTTGTTGAATATATATGGCTTACACCTCACTTACTATGCTTATTACGAAGAGGCAGAAAACGTTTACCTGCGTTCAATACAAATAAGCGAGGAGACAAATGGGAAAAACGATATGACTGCAATGTCTTACAATAATCTTGGGCAAGTTTATTATAAATCAGAAAACTACGACGATGCTTTGAAATATTTTAACAAAGCCTTTGAAATATACAAAGTAGTTTTGGAAAAAAACAACCCTCTTATAGCAACTTGTTACAATAATATAGGACTTATTTACAGTTATTTAGAAAAATACGACAAAGCTTTGGAATATCATAACAAAGCCTTGGAAATAAAAAAAGAAGTCTATGGTGAAATGCACCGTAGTACAGCAGCTTCTTACGATAATATAGGAATTGTTTTCGAAGGTTTAGAAGAATATGACACAGCATTAAAATTTTCTTCTTATGCCTTGGAAATATTTAAAGTAGTTTTGGATGAAAACGACACTCAGATAGCAGGTTGTTACAATAACATAGGAATTGATTACCAACATTTAAGAGACTACGACAAAGCCTTGGAAAATCATAACAAAGCCTTGGAAATCAGAAAAGCAGCTTTGGGAGAAAATCACCCCGATACCGCAACCTCTTACAACAGCATAGGAACTGTTTACCTTTATTTAAGAAACTACGACGAAGCTTTGAAACATTATAACAAAGCTTTGGAAATCAGAAAAGCAGTTTTGGGAGAAAATCACCCCGATACTACAAACTCTTACCATAATATAGGATGTGTTTACAGTAATTTAGGAGCTGATTCCTTTGATTCAGAAGACTACAATAACGCTTTGAAATATCATAATAAAGCGTTAGAAATATTTAAAGACGTTTTGGGAGAAAATAATACCGATACCGCAACCTCTTACTTTAACATAGGAGTTGTTTACGCTAAATTAGGAGACTACAACAAAGCTTTGGGATTTCATTACAAAGCTTGGGAAATATTCGAAGAAGTCTTGGGAGAATCACATCCTTACACTCAAATGGTTTTACAAAACATTGCGTTTGTGAAACAAAAGTCCGAAGAATCGCAAAGCAAGACCGAAGAAACAATAATAGTACAAGAAACACCACAAGAAAAGGTTAAAGAACCGGAAGTAATACAAGAAGAATCGCAAGGCAATACCGAAGAACCTGAAGTAGCACAAGAAATTCAGCAAAATAAGACCGAAGAACCGAAAAAGAAGAAAGGATTTTTTTCAAAGCTGTTCGGGGAATAAGCAATGAGCTTTGAGCAATGGGCGGTGAGCTTTGAGCGGTGAGCAATGAGTTGTGAGAATTTTTCAAGCAACTCTCGGCTCACCGCTCTTTGCTCATAGCTCACCGCCCCCTCATTAACGAATTTTAACATCAAATTTAACATTTTTTTAGTCGCGTATTTTTGGGCTCAAAAGGCGTTCGAAAACACCGAAAAGGCGTCCGAAAGTGCCAAAATCGGACTTTTGAAAATTCAAACGCCGTTTGAAATTTCTCAGACGCCGTTTGAAAAATTTTGAACGCCGTTTGAAAACGCTCAGACGCCGTTTGAATAAGCCGAAACGCCGTCTAAAATGTCCAAAATCAGGACAAAATTCCTTAAACCTTTGACTTTCAACTTTCTACCAAACTTCCGATAAATCGCGTCCTTGATCACAAGTTCAAACTCGCCGACAAATTCGCAAATCCTCGCGTTAAAAAAACTTAAAATCCCGGAAGAAGAATTTTTTGGGCTGTGAGCGGTGAGCCATGAGCCGAGAGCGATGAGCCATGAGCAGTTTTACGATTCTCAAAGCTCACAACTCACTGCTCAAAGCTCACAACTCACTGCTCAAACAAAAAAAGGGAACCGCCAAACGGCGATTCCCCTCATTAAAGCCCGACCTTACAAACGATATGCGCGGAAAGAACTAATTCAGATCGAGCTTATAGTCTTTCGGATACCTGACCGAATATTTTACTTTGAGGTTCAGACTCTCTCCTGCTTTGAGTTGTTTTTTCCATTTGAGGCTTCCGCTTATCGGATCGTAGTTTGCTCCTTGCAAGTCGAGTGTCTGAATTTTTATGTTCGCATCGTCGGTTATCGGAATCTGGTCTTCCAAATCCAAGTCGGCGTTTTTCATGCTGTTGTTCTTAATTTGGATTTTTACTTCGACGATTGTTTCCAATTCTTTGCCGATTATGGATGTCTTTGACGGCGTTGTCTTGTTCACATTCCTGCTTACGGCGATTCGTTTGTCCGTTCCCAATGACAATAACAAGGTGTCGGATTGTGTTTGCGAAGGATTGATTTGCGTTGTCGCCGACATTTTGTTGTCAAAGTAAACATTCGCAGGTGCATCTGTAAGTTCCAATTTCTGCCAATCGGGTATTGCCGCCTGCATGTAAGCTTTCTGTGCCATCTTAGGCTTGATTATGTATCTGTATTCGACCTTTGCGTCCACTGTCTTCAAGGGTATGGTTTTCAGATTGCCGTCTGCCTTTATGTCATGCTTGCGTCCGACAACGTATTCCTTGCCAAAGAGTCCGTCGGAGGTGCGAGTGAGTGCGGTGTAGTTTGATATCGAATACATTGCTTCCTCTTCCATTTCTTCCTCTTCTGCCGTCAACATCATAGCTTGTTCTTTCTTAAGATTGTTTGCACGGGATACAAAGCCTATGTTTCGTTCTGCGATTTCATTGTTTTTGTTGCTGAGTTTGAAAGGCTGCATGAGTGATATTTGATCGGCGTTGCCTTGATTTATCTCGCTTGAAAAAACCAAATCGACTTCGTTCCAATCTTCGCAAGTCAGGTTTTGCATTATTGCTTTGAGCACAAAACGAATCCTATCCTCGTCTGAAGAGAGTCGAATGTCGTATTGAGGCGACCAATATGCAGCAGGGCAAAGATAAGAGTAGGAAAAGTCGACTCCGCTCAGAGGTTTTTCGGCGTAGATGTTGGCGATTATGCGTTTCGTTCTGCCGTTGAATTTTCCCGCAACCTGCTTCTCGGGGTGTTTTTCCTTGAATACTTTCAACAGATGTTCTTGTTGCTTTAAGGATTCGGTGTATTCTTCTATTTTCTTGTCGTTTGCGATTTCTTCCTTGGTGATTTCAAGCATTTTCTTGCGGTAATAATCCAATGTGGATTTGATTCCGGGCAACGAATCGACGGTTTGCGGTTGGCTTATCACCTTCAAACCCGACAATGTGGCGGATTCTTTTTTCAAAATGGCTTTATAGCTTTCCTTTTCCCGCAACAGCTCTTTCAGAATCGTTATCGTGTCGCATAGTTTCTTGTATTGACGGCGTTCTTTCTCAGGAAGGTTTTCTTCATAGGACGAAAGATTTTCCGAAGATACCATTACGACATTGTAATCGGTTAACATAAAGTCTTCCGATACGGCAAATTGAACGGTGTTGTCTTGTAAGTAGGAGCTGTTTCCGTCTAATAACAAAACGTTATCTCCTTTCTGCAAATCGACTCTTACGCTTTTTTCGACCAATGCCTGTCCGAAATACATGGTAACCTTATCAGTCTTTGCCTTAAACAAGTTCTGTGCCGACAAACTGCCGACACAGAATATTGAAACAAAGAACAAAGCTATTCTTTTCATAAAATTCATTTGTTTTTTGTTGTAAATTATCTTCTTTGCATTGTTCGAGCACCCTTGGAGCTTGAACTATTGCTGCTTTTGCTTGAAGATTTACTGCTCTTACCTGATGATTTATCACTCTTACCTGAAGATCTCATACTTTTGCCTGAAGTCTTACCGCTCTTACCTGAGGATCTCATATTCTTACCTGAATCGGTATCTTCGCTTTTTGAAACCGCTCTGCTGTTATTTGATTTCGATGGCTTAGAATTAAGAGTTCTTGAGTTGTTGTTTGATTCATTATTAGAGGTGTTTAGATTCATCTCTCCGGTCTTTCCACTGTTTGTTCCATTAGTTTGAATTTGCTTGCCGGGTCTTTCGTTCGTTCTCTCGTTTCTTATATCGCTGTTTCTATTGCTTTCTTGTTCTTTTCCGAGACTGCCACTTGCCGGTCTTGTGCTTTCATTCGTCATACCGGATGCGTTTCTGTTTAATGTGGCATTGCCGGTTGTTGCATCTTTTGGCTTAGACAAACGTTTGTCGTTTGAATCATCATCTTTCTTTTGAATAGTCGGTTTAACGGCAGGCTTTGCAGTTTCTTTGTTTGAACCAACGACTTTTCCCGGTTTTTGAATCGCTCCGATGGTTCCTTCATTATTTTTCTCTTTTGAAAATTCTTGAGATTTCTCTTTGTTTCTCGACAAAACCGCTTTATTGGTTGAAAGGCTCCTGTCATTGAATTCGATGTGCGGATTTTCTTTTCTGAAATCATTTTCCAAAGTTGTTTCGTTTGGAATGTCTTTCAAAAGTTTTACTTCTTCATCAGAGAAATATTCTGCCAAATTAAGATTTTTGTAATTGCTTGAAGAACCATCTTTGCTTGGTACAAAGCCCGGACGGCTTAGCGTTCCGCCACCGTTGATTATTGTTCCGGTGTTTCCTCTTCCGATTACAGCTCCGCCATTGTTGTGTCCGCCGTGATGACCTCCGTGATGAGGCTTGTCATAGTGGCCGTTAGGACGATAGTGCGGGTCTTTGCGATAGTCATGATGGTGTCTGTGGCAATAAGCCGCATAATAGCCGTCATAATATCCGTCTCTGTAGCCTGCAGCGTAAGCAAAAGATGGATTATATCCGTAAACATGGCTCCAACCGTAGTATGTATAATAGAAGAACTCCCAATAATCGTCGCAGTTGTCCAATACATACAAAGCATACTCCCTTGCCCTCAACGAATAGTCGATTGCAGAACGATATGCTCTGTGTCTGTAACGTCTTTGTGCGTAATCATTGTAATAAACCGCTCTCGAAAGATAGGTAGTCGTCCAATAATCGTAATAATATGCGATATCATAAGCCTGATCGATGATATAAGCAGTCTTATTTATCACATTCCTCGCTTTGCTTTTTCCATATGGCGAAGAACCTCTGAAACAAGTTGCTTCTGCTCTTTCACCAACCAATATGCCTGCAAAAAATAATGCCAAGCATACAAATAATTGTGTCGTACGTTTCATGGCTGTATGTTTTTATGTTTTATTCATTAGACTGAAATAAATTATAAAGGTTTAATTTCAGCGTAAAAGCAAAAAAAGTTTTCAATACAAACGTATCAGAAAAAAAATCATTACTTTCGCGTCGGCAAAGATAACAAAAAAAATCAAGAATGAAAACATACGCTTTTTTAATCATGGGATTGTTCGGCATTTATGCTTCATGCAATCTGTATTCGCAAACAACAAATCAAAAGAAAGATCCTACGACTTTGGAATACATCGAACGCTATAAACACATAGCAAAAGCACATGAAGAAATCCACAAAATCCCCGCCTGCATAACTCTTGCTCAGGGCATATTGGAATCGGGCAGCGGCACAAGTCGTTTGGCCAAAGAGGCAAACAATCACTTCGGAATCAAGTGTCACAGCAATTGGCAAGGCAATACATTTTACAAAGACGATGATAAGAAAAACGAATGCTTCAGAGCATACGACACTCCCGAAGAATCATTCGAAGACCATGCCTTATTCCTAAAAAAGAAACGCTATGCTGATCTTTTCGATCTTGACATAAAAGATTACGAAGGCTGGGCTAAGGGTTTGAAACAAGCAGGCTATGCAACCAATCCCAAATACCCTCAATTGCTTATTGATTTAATAGAGAAATATAGCCTTCAGGAGTTAGACAATATGGAGAATGAAAAAACCGAACCGGCAATCGCTCAAAACGAAGCTATAAATCAAACGAATTCTTTCGCCGTTTCAGCTCCTTCAAATCAAGTTTCAGAAGAACAAAACGAGGTTTCAGTTTATCAATATGAAAGAAAGCGACACAGCCTCTCGTCTTATTGGGCTAAAAAGGCTGCTTTAAGAAAAGCTGACAAAGATTCAAAGTCTCGAATACAGCCTAGCAATAAACGCAGAACCCTTTTTGGCAAACGAAAATAAAGACAAAATCAAACGATTCGGGTTTACTCCTTCATATTGTTTGAAGCCAAAGTTTTCTTCTTGCTAATTCCAAATACGCACCAACGAACAAACGGAATACGTCTTAGTGTCTCATAAATAATTGGCGACAATACAAAGACAGATATTGTTAGTACAACATAGATTACAAGAGGCTGTAAATCTGTGTAAACTTTCAACATATAGCCTATTGAAGCCACCGGGATGTAATGCACAATGTATATTCCAAAACTTGATTTAGTCATATAGTTTGCAAATTTGGAAGTTGTGTTTCCCCAACGACGGAATATGCCTAAAAGTCCCAACATCATAAACCAAGTATAGGCAATATTCATTGGACTTTGTAAATATTTCGGAGACGTATTATCTTGTCCAAATGTTGTTATCGTAAGCACAAAACCTAAAATCAAAGCAATAGATATCAGATACAAAGCATACTTGCCTAAAATCTCTTGCACCTTATCGTGAGAGAAAACGAAATAACCCATTAAGAAAGGAATTAAATAATTCAACGGCTTATACAAATTCAATAGTCCGTCAAAAGATTCTTCTCTTGGATTTGAAATAAGAGTGAATGAGCCTACGTAAAGCAAAACGCCTAAAAGTATAATAGGAATAATTCCTATTTTTTCGCAAGCTTGCCATAGTTTATCCTTTTTATCAAATTTACGAATCAAAAGAAGAATGATTGAAAACAACCATAAATCTTGAATAAACCAAAGAGGGCCCGTACCACTTAAAGTCCAAATGAAATATTTTATAAATACAGGCATTTCTTCGGGGAAAACAGGACTTCCATTAGCCAAAGAAGCTCCTTGCGAGTTGAAATAGCCTGTAATCCAATGAAGAATAAATAGTCCCACTGTTGCAGGCACAAGTAGTTTTCTTGTTCTTGAAGCAAGGAATTGTTTAGAGGAAATCTTTTCTAAACTATATCGCGAACTTATTCCTGCAATAAGAAACATCAACATCATAAACCAAGGATACAAAACATACATTACGATGTCTTGATATTGATTTCCGCCAAATCCACCAATGCCTCCGAATACTCCTTTATTATTATAGAAGTATATAACGTGATAAAACAAAACAGAAAGCACCACAACCCACCGAAGATTGTCTAACCAATATTTTCTCATTTTGCCCCTCCTTCCATTATATCATCAATTGCACTTTGGAATATCTCGGTTTTCACCAATGCCATCCCATTTTTGTCTCCAAGAAGTAGGAGTGCATCACCCGGTTTAATGTTATAAACCTTTCTTGCTTCTTTTGGAATAACTATCTGCCCCTTATCTCCGACCTTTACTACGCCAAAGATATATTTTTCTTCTTTCTGTTGCATAAGTTTGAAAAGTTAGAAATTTCCCACAAAAATACAAAAATTTAACTTTTCAGAAAGAAACAACGAAAAAAAATAAAAGAAAAACAACTCTTTGTTTTAATTTTCTGAATTCAAGAAAGAATATCGCGAAATCAAGAAACAATTTTCTGAAACAAAGAGTTGTTTTTCTAAAACTTGATGTTGTTAATTCAGGATAATGTATTATCGTTTTTTCCCTTTATAAAGACTTTATTTCTTTTTGCAATAGCTCAAGAAATTTGGCTCCCTGTCCTCCGTCCATCTGCACATGATGAAATTGAAAGGAGATCGGTAATAAGGTTTTGAAGAAATGCTTACGGTATTTTCCCCACATAAGCATAGGATTTGAGAATTTATCTGTGTATTGATTGACAATAGCATCCAATTCTGTTGCAACAACAGCCGAAGTTCCTATAATCATATAATCTTCCAAAAAAACGCTTTCACAAGACTTTGCCACCGTTTGAGTCAATCGCAGATAATCCGCATTAAAACGTGATAAGTCTTCATCAAAAGCAATATCGCAAGAGTTTATTCCTCCTTTCACATTATTGACAATCACATTCACTGCCAAAGAATCGTATTTGAACAATTTTTCTTTTTGAGGTAAGAGATAAAATTCTTCGATTCCTTTTGCGGCTTTACCAATACACCAACACAAAAGCATATTCGGCTTGAGTCTTTTTCGCTTCGCAAACCTACACAATCGGCTTATATCGAATGTTTTTGTGATTGTAACCATCGGCATCGGAGATTTAATCCACAGCTCAAAAGCTTCAGCACGAGGAGTCTTATTAGGGTCGATTTCTTGCTTCATTTGAAAATGTTTTTTTGCAAAGATAACAGATTGTTTACAAATATGGCGGCATTTCTTTTTGATATTAGGAAATTTCATTAGCGATATTTAGCAATTTAATACCATTTCAATAAGGATAAATTCGCAATCTATTTATTAACTTTGCAGAAAAATTACTTTGATTCAAAGTTTCGTTGAATCGAAAGCAACAAAAGCATAGTCGATATGGATAATAAAACAAAAGACAACAGAAAACATATAGGCTTTTTCGGAAGATGTAATGTAGGAAAGAGCAGTCTGATAAATGCTTTGGCAGGTCAGAAAATATCTATCGTATCTTCTCAAAGCGGAACAACGACTGACGTAGTCAAAAAGAGTATCGAACTGCATGGAATCGGTGCAACAGTACTTTTAGACACAGCTGGGCTTGACGACATCTCAGAATTGGGACAACAAAGAATTGAAAGCAGTAAGCATGCCTTGAGTTTGGTTGATGCGGCTGTGCTTGTGATAAGCGAAAACCGCTTTTCAGAACTCGAAATAGAGTTTTTAGAAAAATGCAACAGCCTAAAAGTGCCTTATATCGTGGTTTATAACAAACAAGACATCGAAAAGGCAGCCGAAAACACAATTACAAAAATTCAAGAACATACAAAAAACACACCATTCATACTTTCAGATCATTCGCAAACGGAAATGGAAAAACTCTCCGAGCGTTTGAAAACCATATTACAAGAAAACGAAATAGAGAAACGCACACCTTTACAAGACATTGTAAAGCAAGGCGACATCGTTCTTTTGGTTGCTCCGATTGATTCGTCCGCTCCGCAAGGCAGATTGATATTACCACAAGTTCAAACAATAAGAGATGCGTTGGATAAGGCGTGTATTTGCATCGTTGTCAAAGAAACCGAATTGCAATACACACTTGAAACAAAAAAAATAAAGCCTGATTTGATTGTAACTGACTCTCAGGTATTCGGTTTTGTAAGTAGAATCGTTCCGAACGAAATTCCATTGACAAGCTTTTCGGTTTTGCTTTCGAGAATGAAGGGTGCGTTTGACGAGTATTTGAAAGGAACGTGTCATCTTGACAAATTAAAAGACGGCGATAAGGTTTTGATGTTGGAAAGTTGCACTCACCAACCGACTTGTGAAGATATAGGAAGAGTAAAACTGCCGATGATGATTCGTAAATACACAGGCAAAGACATAAAATGCGAAGCCGTAAGCGGATTAGACAGAGTCGAAACTCCGCTTTCTGAATACGCAATGATCATTCAATGTGGCGGTTGTGTAGCTACCGCAAAACAAATTCATTCAAGGCTGAAACCCGCTTTGGATATGGGAATTGCGGTAAGTAATTACGGCTTGGCAATCGCTTATATGAACGGAATATTCGAGCGAGTTACGGCTATATTCAAATAATTGCTTAAAAGAAAGATTGCAGAATAAAAGAAAATGCGTAACTTTGGACTTTCTTAGAAATAGTACTTGATATGAAAAAGAGCATATTGGTGATTTTATTATCTGTGTTTTGTTTTGCAGGGTGTCAAAAGGTGCTTTACACTCACTACAACTATGATGAGTTGGTATATTTCTATGCAAAAGCAGATAAAGAACTTGAAAACAAAGACGTAAAAAAGCTTGTGAAGGCATACGAAAAAATAGTCGCTAATCCAAAAGGAGAAAACAATGTCCCTCCTCCAGGATCCTATGCAGACTATGCTTATTTGCTGACATTGCAAGGAGAAACCGAGAAAGCGAAAGAGTTTTTCCAAAAAGAATATGTTACATATCCTGAAAGCAAAACTTATGTTGAATCGTTAATGCGAAAATTGGGCTTATGAAAAAAGTAGTTTTATTTTTGGTATTCTGCATGCTGTTGTCTGCAAACGAAGGTTTCGCTCAAATTCAAGAGATTCTAAAACAACAAGACACCACAGCAACGGTCTTAAGCAAGAAAGAGCAAAAGCGATTGAAAAAAGAGCTTGAACAAAAGCACGAACAGACCGAAGAAAAAAAAGATAATTTCATCACGCGAACCTGGTATAAGATATTTCCTAAAAAGATTGAACGCGACGTATCCTACAGTCTGATGTATAAAGAAAAACCTAAGACAATCATGGTAATGTATCCTTGGAACAGAAGCAAGGATGCAAATGCCGATGAGATGTTTTATGTTTCGATTTGTAAAGAATTGGTCGATAAAGGCTACTATGTATTACCTGCACTCAGCACTTTGACCGACTATAAGGCCGATACACTTTTCAATTCTCGCTATAGCAAACAATCGGACGCCAAACAATTTCGCTCTTCTCATGGAGTGGATGCCGTTTTGTACGTAACGATTTTCACAGTCAAAAAAGAATGGTGGACAACCAACGTAAATATGAATGCCAAGTATGATTTGGTTTCCACGAAAACGGGAGAGGTTTTATTCTCTCGCCATGCCGATTTCAATTATGACTCACAAATGCCGCCGAAATCAAAAAGTTCAGACGGCTTTATCGATGATGAGAAAGAAAATCACTTTCTCGGCATAAGCGAACAAATGCAACGCTACGCCTTTTCCGACCTTCCGATCGGTCCATACCACAAAGACTACTTGTTAGATCAAAAAAGATTCTCCCACAAGAAAGAAATGAAATACAAAGTCAATGTAAAACCAAGCTAAAATGGCTAAGGAAAAGACGGCTTTTTTTTGTAGGGAATGCGGAGCAAAGTCTGCAGTCTGGATTGGGCGTTGTCCGCAATGTGGAGCTTGGAACACATACGAACAAGAAGTCATTCATCGAGACAAACCCGGACAACTGAAAAACCTTTCCGCAAGCAAATCCGTTACAATGCTGATGAGCAACATCGAATGCTCAAACGAACAACGCATCGACTTGAAAGACGAGGAGATAAACCGAGTTCTCGGAGGCGGATTGGTGATTGGCAGTCTTGTTTTGATTGGTGGAGAGCCCGGAATAGGGAAAAGCACGCTTCTTCTGCAAATTGCATTGAATTGCAAAGACAAAAGAGTGTTATATGTCAGCGGAGAAGAGAGTGCTAATCAAATAAAAATGAGAGCCGAACGCATAAACAAAGAAAACGGTAATTGTTACGTTCTGACAGAAACATGCGTTGAAGAAATAGTTGAAAGAGCCAAAGAAGTACAACCACAAATCATAATCATAGACTCTATACAGACGATGACGACCTGCGATATCGATTCGTCGGCAGGCAGTATCTCGCAAATAAGAGAAAGTACCGCACGATTGGCTCTTTATGCCAAACAAACCTCTACCCCTATCATATTGGTCGGACACATAACCAAAGACGGATCTCTTGCAGGTCCGAAAATATTGGAGCACATGGTCGATACCGTTCTTCAATTTGAAGGAGAAAGAAACTACGGTTACAGGATTGTTCGCTCGATTAAGAATCGTTTTGGTTCGACTCAGGAATTGGGAATCTACGAAATGCTTTCATACGGCTTGAAGCAAGTGAGCAACCCTTCGGAAATACTGATGAGCAACAGCAATGAAGAACTTTCTGGAACAGCAATCGCAGCCACAATCGAAGGCAACAGACCATTGTTCATTGAAACGCAAGCCTTGGTTGCAAACTCCTATTACTCATCAGCTCAAAAGAATGCGACAGGATTTGATTTGAGAAGGCTGAGTATGCTTTTGGCTGTATTGGAAAAGCGAGTCGGGGTAAAGATTGGCGGAAAAGACGTTTTTCTTAACATAGTCGGAGGATTGAAAGTTGCAGATCCTGCAATCGATTTGGCTGTTGTGGCAGGTCTTATCTCATCGGGCGAAGATATTGCAATAAATCGAAAGCATTGTTTCGCGGCAGAAATCGGTCTAAGCGGGGAATTGAGAGGAGTAATCAAAATCGAACAACGTATAAACGAAGCCGCAAAACTGGGATTCGAAAGAATATACATCGCAAAAAGCAATTCAAAACACCTAAGCACTGATTTCAAAAACATTGAAGTAGTTGCATTAGGCAAAATCGATGAGTTGCTTCCTTACATTTTGAGATAGGTCCGATAAAACAAAGAAACGGGAAATTGTTTCTTGATTTCGTTCGAGCGAAACTTGATTTCAGAAAAATGAAACAAAGAGTTGGTAAATCTTATTCCCGATTTACACAAATTAAAAACTGCATATCGTAAATCAATACAATATGCAGTCTCTATGATTTTTGGTTTCCGACTATTCTTGCTTACCAAGCAAAATCTCGTTTATGTATTTCTTCAGTTCCTCTTTTGATTTCGCTCCCATCAATATTTGAGGGTCTTGTCCGATTGGTGCAAAGATGATTGTCGGAATGCTGCTTATACCGATTTCTTTCGCAAGGTCTTTGTGTTTATCCACATTTACTTTGTACACATAAATCTTTCCTTCGTACTCTTTTGCCAATTCTTTCAACGGTCCTTCAACCAATTTGCATGGTTTGCACCAATCGGCATAGAAATCGATGATTGCAGGTTTGTCTCCCAAGTATTCCCAAGTTGTTGTGTTCTTTTCATAATTCACAACCTTGGCAAGAAATTCTTTCTTTCCTATTTCAATCGGTTTCTTCTGTGCCATGACCGACGCAGACAAACAAAAAACCATCGCTATTGCAACAAAACTTATCGCTTTTCTCATTTCCTATTTATTTTTTATTGTTATTACTAAATGATTGCCTTAATAAATTCTCAATTTTCCCAAAACCCTCTCATTAACCTCAACAAGATAATCGCCTTCGGGTATATTGTCTATCTCTACTCTGTAATTCCTCAAACAAACACAAGCATCCTTTTCTGCAATCGGCTTTTCTGTGATTTTAATCTTATTGTCATCGATTTCTGCCTCGACTTCAACCGCTTCACTCCCACAACCAAATTGCACATTGTTTCGCTTCAATTCCATTTTTCCGCTACTTATCCAATGATAACTTGAAGACGATAAATCCTTTACCGAATCCACATTCTGCGTCTCTGCAACACAAGCAGACATATCAGTTAGCTTTACGCCCAAATCTTCATTTCCCGAATTTGAACACGAAAACGAAATGACCAATATCAAAAAAGAAAAAAATAAACCTTGAATCCGTTTCACCTTATCTTAATTTTATAATCAACATTTCTTCAAAAACGCTGAACAGTTCTTTATTATTTCATTCTTCTAACAAAAAAAGTCGCTCCGTTTTCCGAAGCGACCTCATCTCTTTTCTTATTTTTCGAGGTCTCTTCCAGATTCGAACTGGAGTAAACGGTTTTGCAGACCGGTGCCTAGCCACTCGGCCAAGAGACCTTCTCGTTTTGCGTTTGCAAAGGTACGTTTTTTTTTACTATCTCACAAATTTATTTTCACTTTTCTTTGTTTTATTTTCTTCTTTCGCAGATTTACAACAACTTAAACAAAGAGAAAGTTAGTTGTTTTCAAGAAATAAATATCACAAAAGCGAAGTAAATTTTTCAAAAAGCTGTCTTTCAACCAATGAAATATCGATTTCTTCTCCCAATTCTTGCTTCATAGATGTTACTCCTTTGTCCGTAAATCCACAAGGGTTGATATAGTTGAAATAAGTCAAATCCGTATTTACGTTCAGTGCGAATCCGTGCATTGTAATCCCTCTTGAAGCCTTCACTCCTATGGCACAGATCTTTCTTGCTTTGCTTGAATGTGCATCAATCCAAACTCCAGTAGCTCCTTTCAAGCGTTCGCAATTGATAGAATAGTCTTTCATCAATCTGATTACGCTTTCTTCTACGGCTTCAATATAAGTTCGCAAACTCAAACCTAAGGAATCTATATCCAAACTCGGATAACCGACAATCTGTCCCGGACCATGATAGGTTATATCACCACCTCGATTGATGTGATGAAAGGTAGCATTTATCTTCTTCAAGAATTCCTCATTCGCCAACAAGTTTGCACTCTTACCATGCTTGCCAAGAGTGTAAACATGTGGGTGTTGGCAAACAATGAAATCTTGAGTTATGCCGCTTTGAGAAAGCAATTTCTGTTCAACCTTTCGATTGAAAACATCTTCTTGCTTTCTCAAAGCGACATCATAAGGGATCAATCCCCAGTCTTCAAGATTCAGTTGCATGAATTAAGCCTTCATTATTTTGATTCCAAGTTCCACGCCATCGATTACGTCAATCATTTGCGTAGGCTCTTGAACCTTTTCAACAAACTTTAATTCCTTTGTTAGGGTTTCGCTACATATATAATCCATAAAGCGTTCCACTGCCGGACAAAGCAAGTTGTGTTGCTCTATTTCTACGATTATATTGTCTGTAACATCGAAATTGCTTTCCTTTCTTATGTTTTGGATTCTGTTTACCAACTCACGAGAAATTCCTTCCATACGAAGGTCATCTGTAATCGTTGTATCCAAAGCCACAGTCAAAGCATCTTCGTTTGCAACCACCCAACCCGGAATATCTTGTGTGATTATCTCAACGTCAGTCAAAGCGAGCTCGATGTCACTTCCGTCTATATTCAACACAAATTTGCCTTCGGACTCTATTTTCGCGATATCGTCCTGACCGAATGCAGTTATGGCAGCGGCAATCGCCTTCATCTTCGGTCCGAACTTAGGTCCCAAAGTCTTAAAGTTCGCTTTGATACTCTTAACCAAAACATTGTTTTCCTTAGTCAAGAAATCGATGTTCTTTATATTTACTTCGGAAAGAATCAAATCCTTAACGGCTTCGATCTGGCTTTGTTGGTGAGCATCCTTTGCTGGAATCATTATCTTTGAAAGCGGTTGACGTACTTTCAAATTATTTCTCTTTCTCAACGAAAGCACAAGCGAGCAAATCTTTTGTGCCATTTGCATTCTGCTTTCCAAGTCTTTATCAACCAATTCCTTATTTGCAACAGGGAAATCGCAAGCATGAACTGTATCAAACTCGAATCTGCCACTCACATTATTCAAATCGTTAAACAGCCTGTCGCAGAAGAACGGAGCAATCGGAGCTGCCAATCTCGCAAGTGTTTCCAAGCAAGTGTAAAGTGTTTGATATGCTGAAATCTTATCGTCAGTGTATTCACCCTTCCAAAATCTGCGTCTGCACAAACGAACATACCAATTACTCAAATAGCCATCGACAAAGTCTGCAATTGCTCTTCCGGCTCTTGTAGGCTCATAATCGCTGTAGCTTTTATCGCAATATTCTATCAAAGTGTTCAATTCAGACAATATCCAGCGATCTATTTCCGGTCTTTTCGAGTATTCTATATCTGCTTCTTTATATGCGAATCCGTCAATGTTTGCATAAAGAGCGAAGAACGAATAAGTATTGTACAGAGTTCCGAAGAACTTACGACGAACCTCATCTATACCGGCTTGATCGAACTTAAGATTTTCCCAAGGCTGTGTATTGGTTATCATATACCAACGAGTAGCGTCCGGACCGTAAGTTTGCAAAACTTCAAATGGGTCAACGGCATTACCCAAACGCTTAGACATCTTATTGCCTACCTTATCCAAGACAAGACCATTTGAAACCACGTTTTTGTAAGCAATATTGTCGAAACACAAAGCTGCGATTGCATGCAACGTAAAGAACCATCCGCGAGTCTGATCCACACCTTCGGCAATGAAATCTGCAGGGAAACAAGCCTTCAACTGCTCATCATTACATTCAAACGGATAATGAACCTGTGCATACGGCATTGCACCCGAATCGAACCAAACATCTATCAAATCCGATTCACGGAACATTTTTTCGCCATTAGGACTTACCAATATCACATTATCGATATAAGGACGGTGAAGGTCGAAACTATCATAGTCTTTATGGTTTTTATATGGATTTTCTGTCATAAAGCCTGCCGCAATACTCTTTTCGATTTCATTAGACAACATTTCGACAGAGCTGATGCAGATTTCCTCTTTTCCATCTTCAGTTCTCCAAATCGGAAGTGGTGTTCCCCAATATCTCGAACGGCTTAAATTCCAATCAACAAGGTTTTCCAACCAATTCCCAAAGCGTCCGCTTCCTGTTGCTTCAGGCTTCCAATTGATTGTTTTATTAAGTGCTATCAGTTTATCTTTGATTGCTGTCGTTCTTATGAACCAACTGTCAAGCGGATAGTAAAGAATAGGTTTGTCTGTTCTCCAACAATGAGGATAGTTGTGTACATGCTTTTCTATTTTGAAAGCCTTGCCCTCTTGTTTCAAAAGAACACTCAAATCAACATCCAATGTAGGATCTTTTTCCGTCAATTCGGGATCGTAAGCGTTCTTTACAAAACGTCCTGCGAAAGCTCCGTAAGATTCTACATTAACATAATCAGCCACAAACTTAGCATCAAGGTCTTCTATCTTAAAGAACTTACCCTGTCTGTCGACCATAGGTTGTTTCTTTCCCTCTTTATCTATCATAAACAAAGGAACGATACCCGCTTGCTTTGCTACACGGTCGTCATCCGCACCAAAAGTCGGAGCAATATGCACAATACCCGTACCATCTTCTGTTGTAACATAATCACCGCCTATTACTCGGAACGCATCCCCCATAGGAGCAACAAAATTCATCAATTGCTCATAGCCAAATCCTATCAAGTCGGCACCTTTGCACTCTGCAAGCACCTCGAACGGTATATCCTTATCGCCTTTTTTGTATTCTTCGAAAGTCAATCCCGCATTCTTTTCAGGGCAATAAGCATTCAAACGTGCCTTTGCCATAACAACAACTTCCAAATCTCCGGAATAAGGATTGAAAGTCTTGACAAAAACATAATCTATATTAGGTCCGACAGCCAAAGCTGTGTTTGATGGCAAAGTCCATGGCGTTGTAGTCCATGCAAGCAAGCATACATCTTCGTCAATCTTTATATTGAATTTCTCTTTTATCTCTTGCTGTTGCTTAACTTTGAACTGAACGACTGCCGTTGTGTCTTTTACATCTCTGTAACAGCCGGGCATGTTCAGCTCATGCGAACTCAATCCGGTGCCTGCCGCAGGCGAAAAAGGTTGAATGGTGTATCCTTTGTACAGATAGCCTTTTTCGTACATCTTTCCAAGCAAATACCAAAGCGTCTCAATGTATTCGTTTTTGAAAGTTATGTAAGGATTATCCAAATCGACCCAATAACCCATCTGAGTCGTCAATCTATCCCACATATCCTTATATTTCATAACCTCGCTACGGCATTCGGCATTATACTGATCAACAGAGATTTTACTGCCTATGTCTTCCTTGGTAATGCCTAACTTTTTCTCCACGCCCAATTCAACAGGCAATCCATGAGTGTCCCAACCTGCTTTTCTCGCTACATAATAGCCTTTTTGGGATTTGTATCTGCAGAAAATATCTTTAATAGTCCTTGCCATGACATGGTGAATACCCGGTTGTCCATTCGCAGAAGGCGGTCCTTCAAAAAAGATATACGGTTTTGAGCCTTCTCTTAATTTCAACGTTTGCCTGAAAGTGTCCTCCTTTTGCCACTTTTCAAGGACTTCATTGCTTATTTGAGTCAAATTAAGCTGCTTATACTCTCTGTATTTGCTGTCCATATTTTATTGTTATATTTTTTCGCCACTCTATTTTACCAACTTGCAAAAATAGCAAAAAAAGTCGTTTCAATACATACAAAACTCAGAAAATTGTTTCTTTGTTTCAGTCGAGCGAAATCAAGAAACAATTTTCTGAATTCAAGAATTAAAAAATTAAAACGAAGAAAGAATTTTCACCTTTCGGCAATTATCCAAACTATTGTTTTAGAGATTGATGCTAAACAAGAAATTATGGAACATTTGCTTGCTTTCGGGAAGATAACCCAAACGAACACCAAGCTCGATTCCTTTCATGATTCTCAGAACGTGTATATTGAAGTTAATATCACTGCCTATCGATTGCAACAACTTTCCATCGAACGAGCCGATTTCATAAAACGGAGCAACAGCTATTCGTTTGCAATAAACAAATGCCCCTAACTTGAAATTCGGATAACAAATCGGAGTGTGCAATGCAAGAGATGCTCCTGCGAATCTTTTTGGGAAAATATCGTAAACACCTTTCGTTAAAGCGATTTCCTCTGAGAAATAATATTTGTCAGGAGAGTTCTTTTGATAAGCAAGAGTCAGTTCAAGGCTTCTGTTTTTACCGAAAAAAGGTATGTAAGATGTGCTGGCGATTGCAAAATAATCGGCAACATCTTTTGTAAGCGTTCTTTTATAATGCACTTCGAACATTTCCCCTATGCGAGGCACTAAATCATTTTCAGCTTGTGCCGAAAGCATATTCAGATTAAGCCCTACGCCAACAGAACCGAATAAATCGAATGCTTGATTTCTTTGTTCGGGTTCTGTGTTGTAGTTATCCAATTTTCTAATCGAATAATCAGCATCAAATTTTATCGTATTCACACTTCGTCGCGTACTCCACGAATAAGGAACAGACATATTTATTTCGCTTGCCCACTCGTCCCATACCTTGATTTGTTTACCTTTTTCTTTATTCAAAGATACCGAACGCAACTTATAGCTGTTTATAAAGTCGAATATCGGATACAAACCGCTATATGTATAATTCAAATACAATTCATGCTTGACGTCTCTCACATTGTACTTGTAGCCAAAGTGCAAAACAGAAGTCGAAAGCAGGTTTTGAGAAGCGGCACACACACCTAAGCCTAAATCAAACTTTGATAAATTCAAGTATAACGGTGCCCAAGAATGGAAATTGAATAAATGAGCTATCTTTGAATATGGTTTACTTTCGTAGGATGTATCTTTTGTTGCAAGCGTTTCTGCATTCAAACAGAAATTCTCTTCTTCTCTCAATTGTTTTACAAAAAGCTGTTCCGGATTTTCTTGACTCAAATCAATGTTTTTATTCAATGCCGTTGTTTTTACAACTCTGAATCCGTCGGAATTGTAGGTTGAAAGCAATATCTCTTTGTTTTGATTATCCGCTTGCTTATCTGCAAAGCCGAAACTGCAAACTCCATATTCTGTATTAGTCTCCAAACAAGTCGAACCGTTATTCAAGTCCATGCTTACAAGCTCGTATTTACCTTTTACGTCTTTCAAAAAGTACAATTTCGAATCTCTGACTTGCAAACGACTTATATCGTCAAACGAAGGTTTGCTTATCTCTCTACGTTCTTTTGTTTGTATATCATAATTTGCTATACACTTGCCTTCAGTCGATGTTTCTATAACATACAACGACTTTCCGTCTTTGCTCCAACAAGGAAACGAGAACGCTATTTCACTTTCAGTAGCTATCGAAGTTGTATATAATTTCTTGTTTTTTTGAACTTCGGCATTTGAATCCAAAAGATTTTTATCTGAAGACATGACTACAAGCGACTGACTATCGTCTCTGTTTGTCCTTATTGCTGCTATCAACTTTGAATCTTTAGGATTGTAAACAGGATTAAAGAATACTTCATTTGAAGTCAGGGTTTTATAGCGTTTTTTCAGAACATCATACTCTATTATATCAAAACGATTTTGTTGTTCCCAACGATGATTTATCGCATCTTGTGTATAGAGTATCTTCCCTGCATTATAATCAAAGTAAGAGTGTTTCAAATATGGCAAGGCTTTGAGTCGTGATACTCCTTCTTTTGTTATCAGCACCAAAGTCTGCAAATCAAATTGGCTTGTCTGCAATGCCAAAATGCTATCTTCACCTATTTCAATAGGATTTTTGTAATGAGAATAGGTTTCTTTCTCACCGCTTATTTCTTTCAAAACAGATATATCCCCTTCTTGCAACCAATCTGCTTTCTCTTTCGTCCAAACTTTCAAAAGCGTATCTGCAAGCAACTCATATACTATTTTATCTTTATACTTTCCTTGTTTTCTCTTTGTGAACCAAGCACCTTTCCACCAACCTTCGGCAGTTGCTTGCGACAAATCGGCAAATATGTCTTTTCCGTACAACACTCGAGAATATGTTGCCAAATAATATCCGAACACATAATGATTCGGAACAAAATCCTTTCTTGAACCAAGTTTTGCTTTATCGAAATCAGGTACACCTTTTTCTAAAAGCATTGCCTTGGTCTGCATCTTAAAATCAGGAGTCTGTCCTCTGCCGGTCGGAGACATCGATGTCTCTGCCACAACTGCGTCTCCCTCCATAAACCACAAAGGAACAATCAAACCGGATACAGCCCCGACTATATGTTCCCCAAATATATTTCCAAGAGTCTTTGTTATACCTTTGTCCAATGCCTGCATCTGACAAGCATGTCTGTATTCGTGGATTGCCAACTGCCAACTCCATGGATAGGCATAATGAGTCGGCGGTGTATTTGTCCAAAACTCCATTCTCTTTGGAGCCCACGCCAACATACCATTTGATTTACTGCTGTTGGTATGAATCAAAACCGGAATGTGTGGAGCATCCGTTCCAAGCGTTCTTCCTACATGCCAACTGATTGTGTCTAATGCAACAGCCAATCGCTGAGCCGAACGCTCATAACAATCAGGGTAAACAATACTGAAACGATTCGTTTTTATCTCTCGCCACTTTATACGGCTGTCATCATTTTCGCTTACGCTGTATTGAGCATAGGTTTTCGTAAAACCAACAGTAAGCAAAAGGATAAGCAATAGCAAAACCCTCCCGTAAGATTTTACGAAAGGGTTTGCATTGTTTTGCTTAAATATATTCTTATTTCGTTGGAACATTTTTTAGAGTTTCTGTCAAGTATTCCCAGAACAATTTAACTGAAGCTATATTCACTCTTTCATCTGGTGAATGTGGATTTTGAATTGTTGGTCCGAATGAAATCATATCCCAATTCTTATAAACTCCTCCTAAAAGTCCGCATTCCAAACCTGCGTGTATAGCCATGACTTTCGGAGTTCTACCGAACATTTTCTTGTATGTAGCAGTCATGGTTTCCAATATAGGGGATTGCATATTTGGTTTCCATCCCGGATATCCGCCTGTGAATTCTATGTTTTCTCCTGCCAATTCGATCACACTTGCCATCATTTCAGCAAAATCAGCTTTCGCCGTATCCACTGAGCTTCTCAACAAAGCGCAAGCCAAGATTTGTTCTCCGTCAGTCTTGACAATGGCAAGGTTAGATGAAGTTTCAACAAGATTTTCCATTGAATCGCTCATTCTGTAAACGCCATTTGGACAAGCGTAAATAGCTCTCACAACTCTCTTTGCTGCATCTGTATCCATTACAAACTCACAAGAAGAAGCCTCTGTCATTGTTATAGTCAAATCAGGCTCAACTGCAGACAATTCATTCTTAACAACAGTTTCCAATTCTTTAACAATATTCATTGCTTCTTGAGCTTTGTCAGTTGGAACTGCTATTGTACAGAACGCTTCTCTCGGAATAGCGTTTCTCAAGCTGCCTCCATTGATTTCTCCCAAACGATAGTCAACTTTCTCCAACGATTTCAACAATCTGAACAAAGTTTTATTCGCATTGCCTCTGCCAAGTATTATATCCATTCCTGAGTGTCCGCCCTTCATTCCTTTAACACTCAATTCGTATGCTGCATAACCTGCAGGCATTGCTTCTTTCTTAAAGTCGAATCTTATAGTTGCATCTATACCTCCTGCACAGCCAACATACAATTCGCCTTCTGTTTCAGAGTCTAAGTTCAACAAAATATCGCCATCAAGTTCTCCTGCTTTCAAACCAAAAGCTCCTGTCATACCTGTTTCTTCGTCTATTGTGAAAAGAGCTTCCACAGGTCCGTGAACAAGATCTTTGTCTTCCAAAACAGCTAAAGCGGCAGCTGCTCCTATACCATTGTCAGCTCCAAGCGTGGTTCCTTTTGCTCTAACCCACTCTCCGTCTATCCAAGGCAAGATCGGATCGTTCTCAAAGTCGTGTTTGGTGTCGTTATTCTTTTGAGGAACCATGTCAACGTGTGCTTGCAAAATCACACCTTTGCGATTCTCCATTCCTTTCGAAGCAGGCTTACGCATAATCAAGTTTCCTGTTTCGTCAATCTTATATTCTATATTGTTAGCCTTAGCAAAATCAACCAAAGCCGCAACAATCTTTTCCTCATGTTTTGATGGGTGAGGAATGGAACAAATATTATCAAAATGTTTCCACAATCCCTTAGGTTCCAAATTCAATAATTCGCTCATAATTCTTTGTTATTTTTATTTTTATTAAAATCAACGTAAAACTCCTTGCCAAACAAACGTATTTTTTCCTGCGTTTATTCTTTCCAAATCAATTTCTTTTTCAAAAATTCCGTACACCGTCGCCCCACTTCCTGAAAGCGAAGCATATATTGCACCATTATCGTACAACATTTGTTTGATTTCTCCAAGCAAAGGATACAATGGAAACAATGAATCTTCGAAATCGTTTTTCAATTCTTCTTTCCATCGATTCAATTCGGGCAAACGTTTATAGTTTATCACTGAAGGCTTCGGGCAAACCCTGCCGTAAGCTTCCTTGGTCGAAATTTTAATATCCGGTTTTACCAATACAACATTCTTACCTTTAAGGCTTAAATCACTCTTTTGCATTACTTCTCCTCTGCCACTTACATACATCGGACTGTTTTCAACAAAGAATGCGCAGTCTGAGCCTAAAGATGTTGCATATTTCAAGAGTTCATCTTTTGAAAGCGACAAAGAATAAAGAAAATCAAGTAACCTCAACGTACTTACTGCATCCGAACTTCCTCCTCCCAAGCCTGCAAATGCCGGAATCGTTTTATGCAAATGTATATTCACGTTTCCGATTTGCGGATAGTCTTTTTGCAACAACCGCAACGCTTTCATGCAAAGATTATCCTCCGAATTACTTTCTCCAATATCCAAACCCGTAAGTTCAAATCTGCTTTCCGCCTCATCGCTTGGGCGAATCTCCAACGAATCACACAAATCCACAGGATAGAAAACAGATTTTATCTCATGGAAACCATCATCTCGCTTGGCTACAATGCTTAATCCGAGATTTATTTTACAGTTTGGAAAAAATATCATAACAAATTCTTTTGCTTGAATTTCACTCTGCAAAGATAATACTTGAATCCGAAAAAACAAAAGCTTGCTTCGCAAATTTATTTCTTGAAAACATTTTTTTGTTTCTTGAAAACAATTTAGCGAAACAAGCTATCAGAAAAACCAAACTAAATTTCCAATTATTTAATGATTTGAACGCTGCGTTTGATAAAGCTGTCCAAAGCCTCTCCCTTCAAAAGTCCTTGTTGCAACAAAGCAAGGTCTTTCAATTGACTCAATATCTGAACACGCTTTTCAGAATCCTGTTCGTTCAAAACCTGAGAAATGATTTCGTGATTTGTATTCACCACAAGGTTATAATGTTCAGGCATTTCACCATAGAAAGAAGCCATACCGCCTCCCATTTCGCTCATTTCCTTCATTCGTCTCATGAATTCGTTTTGAGTAATCGTGAACGGCTGAGCTGATTGCTCCATACTTTCTGTTTGAATGGTGAATTTATCTTTGTCGAATATCATCTCTACCATTTCTTTTACCTTCTTGCATTCTTCCTCATTCAACTTCGAAGGCACGACTTCATCTTTCGGAATAAGCTTTTCGATTGTATCGGAGTCTATTCTGACAAATCTTGCGTCGGTAAACTTCTGCTCTAACGCCTGAATAAAGTGGCTATCCAAAATTCCGTCCATCAGCAACACATCATAAGACTTGTCTTTCGCCGCTTGAATGTAAGGATATTGGTTTTCCACATTTTGAGCATAAAGATAAACGAGTTTCTTATCCTTATCGGTTTGATTGTTTTCTATTTTTGCTTTGTATTCTTCAAAAGAGAAATATTCGCCATCAACATTCTTCAATTGGCAAACACGATTCATTCTCTCGTAGAACTTCTCGTCGCTAATCATTCCATACTTTATAAAGATAGAAAGGTCATCCCATTTCTTCAAGAAAGCATCTCTGTCGTCCTTATACATTTGCTCCAATTTCTCTGCAACTTTCTTTGAAATGTGAGAAGAAATCTTTTTGACGTTTCCATCAGCCTGCAAATAGGAACGAGAAACGTTCAAAGGAATATCAGGAGAATCCAAAACGCCTCTTAGCAACATCATATACTCAGGCACAACCCCTTCAACGCTATCGGTAACGAACACCTGATTGCAATACAACTGAATCTTATCTCTGTTAGGATCTATGTTCTTCTTTACTTTAGGGAAGTATAAAACGCCGGTTAAGTTGAACGGATAATCGACATTCAAATGTATATGGAACAAAGGCTCATCGAAATTCATAGGATACAACTTGTGGAAGAAAGCATTGTAGTCCTCATCCTTCAAGTCGGCAGGCTTTTGCTTCCAAAGAGGATTCGTATCGTTTATGATTCTGTCCTTTTTTCTTTCAACTCGTTTTGCCTTTCCGTTCTCATCTTTTTCTGTTTCGCTGTCTTCCCAAACGCTTTCCTCTCCAAAACGAATTGCAACAGGCATAAACTTGCAGTATTTGTTCAAAAGCTCGAGTATTCTGTGCTCTTGCAAAAATTCCGCAGAGTCTTCATCGATGTGCATGATGATTTCAGTTCCTCTATCAGACTTGTCGCATTCTTCAATGTTATATTCGGTGCTACCATCGCAAGTCCAATGAACGGCAGGTGTATCTTTGAACGATTTAGTTCTGATTTCAACCAAGTCAGACACCATGAATGAAGAAAAGAAACCAAGTCCGAAGTGTCCGATAAGGGCATTTGCCTCCAATTCACTCTTACCTTTGTATTTTTCAACAAACTCTTCTGCTCCCGAAAAAGCGATTTGAGTAATGTATTTCTCGACTTCTTCTTCGCTCATACCGATTCCTCGGTCTATAACGGTCAAAGTCTTTGCTTTCTCATCGATTTTCACATCTATTGTGCAGTCTCCGAACTCGCCCTTAAACTCTCCCAATGACGAAAGCGTCTTTAATTTTTGTGTTGCATCGACTGCATTTGACACAATCTCACGCAAGAAAATCTCGTGGTCGGAATAAAGAAATTTTTTAATGACAGGGAAAATGTTTTCCGTCTTTACGTTTATCGAACCTTTCATTTCAGTATTTTTGTTTAATGATTAAATATCGTGATCTACGCTTTCAATACATCAAAATCCGTTCCAAATCCAATAATCTGACAAGATGTCATATCCGAACCTGCTTTTCAGTGTCAGTTATGCAGATTTGCAAAACACAAAACGAGCGTTCGCAAATGCAAAAGCAAACCGAACGCTCGTTTTTGTTTACCTTATATATATAATGTATAAGAATAGGAGTTTGAAACTTTATTTCAAAGAACTATTTTCAAGAAAGGATTTCTCAAAACAAAGAAAGCAAAAAACAAAACGCTCGTTTGTCAAAATAAAACAAAGACTCACGAGCGTTTTTTCTTTTAAATAAAAATTTCAATTCAAAGAATTAATTTATCAACATTAAATTTTCATTAAATTTTTCCATATTCGCTTCTTCCGTAAGCCTACTTATTTGAAACCAATCAATGATTGTCCAAACTCCTAAACCTCCGGCTGTAAGTAATTTAAGGATTCCCCAACCTGTTTGACCAATTAAAAATCTATCAACGCCCCAAGAACCAACTAAAATAGAAACTACTACATTTAGAGTAGGGTCTAAGTAATCTCCTGTTGCAAGCAATTGAATTTGTTCAGGGGTTAAAGATTCTAATTTTTGCTTAACAATCATTACATCTGCGGTTGAGAATTTTTTACCATTCATCATCATAAATGAATTGATGTACAATTTTTTCGTTTCCTCATCATTTGCATCTAACATTTCAATTTGAATTGGCAACATCTCACCTTGATTTAATTTATCATTGTCGTTTTCTGCAAAAACCGCATTTGTCGATAAAGCAAATACGAAAAAGATTAAAGAAATTACTTTTTTCATTTTTTTAATTTTAATTTATTATTATTTTTCTTTTTCTTCCTTTGCCCAAGTCCCAAATGGCGATTAATTAATTTCTTTCTTTGACTTCAAGGCATAAAAAAACGTGGGACTTTTTTCTTATCGCAATCTGAGGTCCTGGAACTACCTAACACATCTAATAAGTAAAGCCCACGAAAACCATCGTGAGCGTTTACTGCTTTACCAAGATGTGTTGATTTGAAATTTTCCAGGTTTCAGATCACCAAGTATAAGCAAAAACGCTTTTTTATGTCGTTAAAATTTAACTAAGTCTTAATAATAATCTTTCTGTTTACCGTTTCCTCCTTTTTTAATTTGGTTTCAGTTTACAAAAGCAAAGGTACAAAACTTTCATAAACCGACAAAATTATCTCTCGCAAAGGTTTATTTACCTCTCGCAAAGTCGCAAAGAACGCAAATAAGTTTCCACGTATCACGCGAATTTACACGAATCTTTTCTTTCTTCGCTTATAAAATCCGTTGTCTGTTGTCCATAGTCCGTTGTCAAGTTAAAAAGATACGTGTCGATACGTGAGATTCGTGGAGCCTCTTTTGCGGAATGTTTCCCTTATTGATACCGGCAGTATCACTAACTGATACTGGTAGTATCGCTAACTGGTACTGGTAGTATCACTAACTGGTACTGGCAGTATCGCTAACTGGTACTGGCAGTACCAACAAGCGGAAAAAATTTGATACTTCTTTTGAATTTTTCAAGGCTTTGATTCGCAATCTTTTCAAAACGTTAAAACCACTGAAAATCAAAGGACAAGGATATGGAAATCAAGAGTATGATTTCGGATGTAGGCTTTACGACAAAAAAAAAGCAGGCTTGGATGCCTGCTTCTTTGTTTATAATGTTTTCTTACAACCTGTCATCGACAATATCTCTTGGCAACACGCCTTTAACATCATATACCACGCCGACTTTCTCAAGCATAGAAGCTATATCAAGGCGTTCGAATTCTTTGTGAGCAACTGCCAATATCACAGCATCGAACTTTCCGCCCGGCAAAACCTTGGTTGTCTTTATTCCGTACTCGTGTTCGACTTCCGATTCCTTTGCCCAAGGGTCGTAAACCGTTATGTTGTCGGTGTATTCCTGCAAGGTGTGATAAATATCCACGACTTTGGTGTTGCGAATGTCGGGACAATTTTCCTTAAAGGTTATTCCGAGAATCAAAATCTTTGAATCCTTAACCATAACGCCCTTTTTGTTCATTGCTTTTATCGTTCTGTTTGCCACATATTCGCCCATTCCGTCATTCAATCGGCGTGCGGAACTCATCACTCTTGGCAAGACTCCATAGACTTGAGCCTTCTGAATCAGATAATAAGGATCGACACTTATGCAATGACCTCCCACCAATCCGGGACTTAACTTAATGAAATTCCACTTTGATGCCGCCGCTTCTATAACGTCATGCGTGTCTATGCCCATTGCATTGAAAATCTTTGCAAGCTCGTTCATAAACGCTATATTGACGTCTCGCTGACTGTTTTCGATGATTTTCGAAGCCTCGGCAACCTTTATCGACGGTGCTTTGTGCGTTCCGTTTATCAAAACGCTGTTATAAACCTCATCGACCAAGTCTGCAATCTCCGGAGTTGAGCCTGAAGTTACCTTTTTAATCTTTTCAACCGTGTGTTCTTTGTCTCCGGGATTGATTCTTTCGGGTGAATAACCTGCAAAGAAGTCTTGATTGAACTTTAAGCCGCTTACTTTTTCCACAACAGGCAAACATTCTTCTTCTGTAACGCCCGGATAAACCGTAGATTCGTAAACGACAACGTCTCCCTTTGAGATAACTTTTCCAATCGTTTCACTCGCTCCCCACAACGGGCGAAGGTCGGGACGATTGTTTTCATCGACAGGCGTAGGCACTGCAACAACATAGAAATTGCAGGTTTTGATGTCTTCCAAGTTCGAAGTACAACGAAATCCGTAAGTTTCAATAGCCTCTTGCAAGAGTTTATCATCTACTTCCAAAGTTGCATCGTGTCCTTTCATCAATTCCTCAACTCGAGACTTATTCATATCGAATCCGATTGTAGGATATTTTGTTGAAAAAAGACGAGCCAATGGAAGCCCTACATAACCCAATCCGATAACAGCAATCTTTATATCTTTCATTATTTATATTGTATTTCTAAAATTTAATTCCCATTTTCTTTGCCTTTGATTTGTACGGTAATATCCTCAAAAGCCTTATGTTTTGTTTGAAAAGCAAAAGCAGAAAGTTCTTCGGCTGACGATAAACCAAGAAATGTTTCAGATAATTGTAAATCACTTTGCACTCAAACATCGATTTATGACTGCTTTTCCAAAGTTGCGGTTTGTAATAATAGACTGCGTATTTCTTAACCGAAGAAACCTTTTTTGTTGCATTTCCATCTGTCGGGTCAAGTCTGTAAAACGCCGTAACAAATTCTGTTTGTGCCATAACAAAGTTTTCATACAGCTTTGCCCAACAGTCCAAATCTTCTCCCTTTATCAGCTTTTCGTTAAATCCACCTATCTTTTCCAAGCATTCTTTTTTGACAAGTGCAGTTGAAGACCAAATAACATGTTTTCCGGACAACAACCTCTCGTAATAATCCTCAACAATAAAACAGTTCATCTTCTGTTCGATTGTCTCTAACTTGTCTATATAATTTTCATCTGAGGTAAACTTTTCATAATTCGAGCAAAGCACCTCTGCTTGTGGGAACTTCTCGTGCAGTTTTACCAATGTTTCCAAATGAAAGCTCGTCCAAATATCATCGGCATCAAGAAAGGCTATCCACTGATTTGCAGCCGCCGCAATACCTGCATTCCTTGTTGCAGAGACTCCTGAGTTTGGTTTCTCGATTATTCGCAAGCGTTTGTCGGAGAACTCTCTTACAACTTCAAGACTACCATCTGTCGAACCATCATCAACAACCACGACTTCAAAATCAGTATATGACTGATTGAATACACTGTTTAAGGCTTCGATTATGCAGTTTCGCTTATTGTATAATGGAATTACAACAGATATTTTCATCGTCTAATTTTCCAAATTTGAAGTTAGAAACTGCAAAGATAAGTTTTTAAGTTCGTATAATCTGCGTTCGGCGTCCTCAAAATCGCATTTTGTTACAATCAAATCAAGATTTTCCAAGTCAGATTCAAAAAACAATCTATCTTCTAAGCCAATGGCAGAAAGCAATGAAGTAAAGCGTGCGACGCCTCTTTTCTTGTTAGCAATAACAGCAAAAGGCTTGCGATAGATTATTGAAAAGACCATGCCGTGAAAAGAATCTGTCAGAACAAATTTTGCATCATTGAATCCCTTTAGCCACTTTTCAACCTTAGGATAAACACAGCGAGAATCGCAACGCCTTGTGTCTTTTCCCAATACTTTGTCGGGCATAACGGTAAAGGCTTTCAAATTCAGTTTTCTTGAAACTTTATCAATCAAATCCTGCTTTTCTTGATTTTTATCCAAGATATAAACCATCATATCTCCTTCGGATTCGGACAAATCTGCCTTTTCTATAAGTCTATCATAGTCTTCGGAGTTCAAAAGCAAAGTCGGATCAAGCACATTCAAAGCTTCTTTTTTCAAATACTTATCGCATAAAGCTACTGCATCGTCTTCCCGAACGCTTATCGCTTGAAAATCTGTCGCCAACCGCACAAGGTTTTCCGTTCTCTTTGCATCAAATTGCCAACTACTTAATCCAAAAGATGCCGCATAGGAAATCAGTTTTTTATTTTTTCCTTTCGCAAAATCACAAAAGTAAGACTCCACCCTACCATAAGAATCTCGCCAAACCTGATCAGAACCTACGATAAAAGTATCAAATTTCGCTATATTGCTTTCCGAAGGGAAGACATTTCCTTCAAAGAAATCAATTGTCGATATATTGTTCTGCACAAAGGTTTCTGTGTTTTCACTAATCGTTTTCCAATCTCTTTCAGAGGGATAAAAAGGAAAAGGATTGACACTCTTGCGTCCGAGAAGATAATGTGCCACTATGCGTTTTGCTCTATCGATATTATTACTCAAAAACGAAGAAAAACGTCTCGGAAACCTATCTGTAACAACCTCATACCCTGCTTTGGAAATCACTCTCTGCAATGCCCAAGCCTGCAACAAAGCTCCATAATTATTCCACAAAGGTTGGGTTAGCACACATATCTTTTCACTTCTCATAATTCAAGCATTCTTTCTTTATATTAGCGTTTTGCAATGTGCAAAGTAAGATAAATTTTCACAGTCCGCAAAATCTTTCAATCGTTTTTTGATTTCAATTTTCTGAAACTTGATTTTAATTTACTGAAACTTGATTTCAGTAAATTGTTTCTTGATTTCATTTTCTTAATTTCTCGCTTAAGTATTTTGCTGTTTGAGTTGAGTTCTTTGCAACCAATTCTTCGGGCGTTCCTTCAAAGATTATTTCTCCTCCGTTCTTTCCTCCTTCCGGTCCAAGTTCGATTAACCAATCTGCTGTTTTGATTATGTCCATGTGATGCTCGATTACCACAACGCTATGCCCAAGATCTACCAACTCTTCAAAACAACGGTTCAGTTTTACAATGTCATAAAAATGCAGACCTGTCGATGGCTCGTCGAAAACAAAGAGTGTCTTTTTCTCACTCTCACCTTTGGAAAGGAAATACGCCAATTTGACACGCTGAGCTTCACCTCCCGAAAGTGTAATCGAACTTTGCCCCAACTGAAGATACCCCAAGCCGACTTTACTCAAAGCATCTAACCTCTGTCTTATTCTTCTGCAAAGGCTACTATCGTCTTGAGCGAAGAAATCCAAAGCCTGCTCAATCGACATCATCAAAACATCATATATATTCTTACCTCTGTAAGTTATTTCCAAGGCTTCATCTTTGTAACGCTTACCTTGGCAACTCTCACACGGCAATCGCAAATCTGCCATAAACTGCATAGGAATCGTAACTTCACCCTCGCCTTTACATTCTTCGCATCTTCCTCCCTCTACATTAAAAGAGAAGTAGCCTGCTTTAAGACCTCTTTTTTTGGCAAGCGGTTGCTCTGCGAACAATGCACGAATGTCGTCAAAGGCTCCAAGATAGGTTACGGGATTTGACCGAGATGAACGACCGATCGGGTTTTGGTCCACAAGCTCTATTGATTCCACGCAACTCAAACTGCCACTCGGAGGTGAACATTTAGGGAAATCTGCAACCGGAACATCGAAATGCGAGCACATTGCATTATACAAAACCTTCTTTATCAGAGTTGTTTTTCCCGAACCCGAAACTCCACAAACCACCGTCTTGACATGTAACGGCAAAGTAAGGTTTATCGATTTCAGATTATTATCACACGCATTCTCAATCTTGATATATTCTTTCCATTTGCGACGTCTGTCAGGCAATTGTATAGACTGCGTACCATTTATAAAGTCTGCCGTCAATGATTTTCCCGACTCAATCAAATCTTTGAAAGTTCCCGAAAAAACAACTTCGCCTCCATGTTTTCCCGCATAAGGACCTATATCGATAATATAGTCAGCCGCTTTTATGACTTCTTCATCGTGTTCGACAACTATAACGGTATTTCCTGCATCTCTTAATTTCAAAAGCACTTTTATCAAGCTTTCGGTATCGCATGAGTGTAATCCTATTGTAGGTTCGTCTAACACATACATGCTTCCAACAAGAGGACTTCCCAAAGAGGTGGCTAAAGCAATTCTTTGACTTTCTCCTCCCGACAATGTGGAACTTTGACGATTCAAAGTCAAATAACCAAGTCCCACTTCCCGAAGATAAGACAATCGTGTTCTGATTTCAGCAAGAAGTCTTTCAGAAACTTTTTGTTCATATTCGGTAAGCTCGATATGTTCAAAAAAATCACTCAACTCATCTATCGGCATAAGCATCAGATCCACAATGCTCTTGTTGTTAATTTTGACATACGAAGCATCTTTTCTGAGTCTTGTCCCTTTACAATCTGGACAAATCGTCCTGCCTGTGTATCTCGAAAGCATGACTTTGAATTGTATCTTATAGCTTTCGGCTTTCAACATATCGAAAAAAGCATTTATGCCTTTTACTTTGCCGTCTCCGTTCCACAAAAAGTTTTTTTGGTCTTCTGTAAGCTTGTTATACGGACGATGTATAGGAAATTTGTTGTATGCTTTTGCGATGAACTCTTCTTGAAACTTTTTCATCACCACTCCTTTCCAACAATTAACCACTCCATCATAAACAGAAAGATCGGGACGCGTGATTACCAAATCCTCAGATATGCCTTCAATCATTCCAGACCCACTGCAAGATTGACAAGCTCCGTAAGGATTGTTGAAAGAAAAGAAATTCTCCGAGGGCTTTACGAATGCCATTCCATCGGCTTCGAATCGGTTTGAAAAGTTCATAACTTCTCCGCTTGACAACTGCACATCGCAATAACCGTTTGACTCATTGAATGCGGTATGTACCGAATCGGATATTCGCATTATGTTCTCCTCGCTTTCATCTCCGACTTTGAGTCTATCGACAACTATACTCAGTGCAGTGTTTTTTGAAAGCGGTTTGTCTTTTATGTCTTCTATCAGATGCACTCTGTCATCGAACGAAACTCTTATGTAACCCGATTGCATCAAAACATCGAATCGTTCTTTCCAAGTCTCTTTTTCTCTCAGTTTTATCGGACTTAGAATCATTATCTTTTCATCTTTTTCCAATGAAAGGACGGAATCGACGACATTTTTCACACTATGTCGCTTTACTTCCTTGCCCGAAATCGGTGAAAAAGTGCGTCCGATTTTTGCAAACAATACTTTGATATATTCATACACCTCTGTAGTTGTGCCGACTGTAGAACGAGGATTACGATTCGCTGTTCGCTGTTCGACAGCTATTGCAGGAGCAATTCCGCTTATGTCATCAACCTCAGGTTTGTTCATTCTGCCGAGAAATTGCCTCGCATAAGACGACAGACTCTCCACATAACGTCTCTGACCTTCGGCAAAAAGAGTATCAAACGCCAAAGAAGTTTTTCCACTGCCTGACACACCGGTAATCACAACAAGTTTGTTACTTGGTATTTGAAGACTTATATTCTTCAAATTGTTAACCCTTGCTCCTTTTATCACTATCGGTTGCAGGCTTTGCTCTTTCGACTTATTCATTTCTTGTTTCGATTTCGGATTTTCGCTTGGTCAAATTCTCATTGCATTAAATAACCGCATCATACCTAAACGTTGCAAAGTCGCTATTTATTGCTACAGCACCACTCTTTTAATCCTATTTCGCGAATCTTTGTTTTAATTTACTCAAATCAAGATTCAGTCGAGCGAATCTTTGTTTCAGTAAATTGTTTCTTTGATTGGAATGAAACGAATCTTCAGGTTAAACTAAAGAAAAAGAGCATCGAATGCCGATTACTCGGATTCAATGCTCTTTTGTTTATATTGTAGCAAAGTCTTACACTGCTATACGAATTGCTTTATTCGCTTTGTCTCTGCTATTATCCTAAAAATGCCAACAATACACCTGCTGCAACTGTCGAGCCTATGACTCCCGCAACGTTTGGTCCCATTGCGTGCATCAAAAGGAAGTTGTTTGGATTTGCTTCTTGACCCACGTTTTGAGAAACACGGGCTGCCATCGGTACAGCTGATACTCCCGCAGAACCAATCAAAGGATTGATTTTGTTTTTCGAAAATACGTTCATCAATTTTGCGAACAACACACCTGTAGCACTACCTAAAGAGAATGCAAGTACTCCAAGTACGAGAATGAACAATGTTTGCGGATTAAGGAATGAATCAGCCGTTGCTGTTGCTCCGACAGATATTCCCAAAAATATTGTACAAATGTTCATCAATTCGTTTTGCACTGTTTTGCTTAAACGTTCGGTTACTCCCGATTCTCTCAATAAATTACCCAACATCAAACATCCGACAAGCGGTGCTGCGGCAGGTAACAATAAAGCAATGATTGCTGTTACAAGAATAGGGAAAATGATTTTCTCGGTCTTTGACACTTTACGCAATTGCTTCATTACAATTTCGCGTTCTTTTTGAGTAGTCAAAGCTTTCATGATAGGAGGTTGAATAACCGGTACCAAAGCCATGTAAGAGTAAGCGGCAACGGCTATAGGTCCCAATAAGTCCGGTGCCAACTTGGATGTAAGATAGATAGCCGTAGGACCATCAGCTCCACCTATGATTCCGATCGAACCGGCTTGCTCGTATGAAAATCCCAACGCCAAAGCACCAAAGAAAGTTGCAAAGATGGCAACTTGAGCCGCTGCTCCCAAAAGGAAACTCTTTGGATTAGCCAAAAGCGGTCCGAAGTCTGTCATCGCTCCTACGCCAAGAAAAATCAGACATGGGTAAATACCGAGTTTAACTCCGAGATACAAGTAGTCAAGTAAACCTACGTTATTTGCATCTGCAAAATTTTTCCAATGAACGTGTCCTTCCGCAAAAAGTTCAGGGTGATATAATCCTGCTCCCGGAAGATTCGTCAAAAGCATTCCAAAAGCTATAGGGAGCAATAAAAGAGGCTCGAATTTCTTTACGATAGCAAGGTAAAACAAAACAAGTGATACAGCAATCATCACAAGACATAACCAATTGCCTTCAAGTTGTGCAAAACCCATACTTCCAAAAAAATCGTTCATCTTTTCTCCTACCGATATTTCTTCTGCCATTGCAAGAGTAGGCACAAGAAACATCACAAGCAAAAAGGCTAAACACTTTATTAAATTTGATTTCGATTGTTTCATTTCTGAATTTGTTTTTTTATGAATTATTCCAAATCTACTAAAGCGTCGTCTTGAGCAACGGTTTGACCGACTGAAACATAAATTCCTTTAACTTGTCCGTCTTTTCCTGCCATTATGTTGTTTTCCATCTTCATGGCTTCCATTACTATCAACACATCACCTTTTTTAACTTGATCTCCGACCTTCACATTAACTGAAACGATTGTTCCCGGCAAAGGAGATTTGATTGCTTGTTTGCTTGCTGCTTGTACAGGTGCAACAGGCGTATTTCCTTTCGGATTTGGTGTCTGCATGTGTGGAGCAGAAGGAATTGCAGCCTTCCTTGCAACAGGTGCTGCTTTAGGTGCAGATTTTTTCTCATAGACTACGTCGTATGAAATACCATTTACTTCCACAGTTGCTTTGTTGTGTTCGGTAACATTCACCGTTACATCAAACGGTTGTTCATCTATGGTTATCTTAAACTTATTCATAACTTCTATTACTTAGTAAAGTTTCTCATATTATAAATCTTAGAACTCCAAGGAGAGTATCTCTTTTCCACTTCTTCTATCGTGATCACGTGAGGTTCCTCATCGTGTGCATCAAAATAAAGATGCATTGCCATAGCTATTGCAGCTTGCTCGTGAGATGTAGGATGCTCATTCGTGGATGTTTTTTCCACTGCTTTGACTTGAGGTTTTTCTTCTTCCACTTTGCGATTCTCCATACGGTTTATTGCCCATGACAATAATTTGATAAAGAAAATCAAACCTACAAGTATGAGAAATGTAGTTCCAACACCGATTCCACAAACCACTCCGGCAAATCCCCAATTTATACTATTTAATAATAACATAATTACAATGGTATATTAGAATGTTTCTTCATTGGGTTAGTTACACGTTTTGTTTGAAGAGATTGGAATGCTCGAATCACTCTGAAGCGTGTGTTTCTTGGCTCGATTACATCGTCAATGTAACCATACGAAGCTGCTTTATATGGATTTGCAAATGCGTTATTGTATTCGTTTTCTTTATCTGCAACGAATTTTGCTTTTGCTTCAGGATCTGTTATCGCAGACATTTCTTTTCCATACAACACTTCGACTGCTCCTTTCGCACCCATAACTGCGATTTGTGCGGTTGGCCAAGCGTAATTGAAGTCTCCTCTTAATTGTTTTGAAGACATCACATCGTGAGCTCCACCATAAGATTTACGTAATGTTACAGTAACTTTTGGAACTGTTGCTTCTCCGTAAGCAAACATGAGTTTTGCTCCGTGAGTTATGATTCCGCCATATTCTTGTACTCTTCCTGGTAAGAATCCTGGAACATCAACAAGTGTAAGAATAGGAATATTGAAACAATCGCAGAAACGAACAAAACGAGCTGCTTTTCTTGAAGCTTCAATATCTAAAACTCCGGCAGAAACGTTTGGTTGGTTTGCGATAACTCCAACAGATGCTCCACCCATACGGCAGAATCCTACTATTATATTGCGAGCGTAACGTTCGTGTACTTGAAGGAATTTACCATCATCAACAATTGCTGTAATAACTTCCATCATATCATAAGGAAGATTTGGATTGTCCGGAATAATACTGTTCAATCTGTCTTCCAATCTATCAAACGGATCATTACATACTGTTGTCGGTGCTTCCTCTAAGTTATTGCTTGGAATATATGAAAGTAATTCACGAATAGTTGCAATACCTTCTTCTTCTGTTTGTGCTAAGAAGTGAGATACACCAGACTTTGTTGAGTGGATTTCTGCTCCTCCTAAATCCTCTGTTGTAATATCTTCACCTGTTACGGTTTTTACAACTTTTGGTCCTGTAACAAACATATATGATGTTTGATCAGACATTAAAATGAAGTCAGTTAAGGCTGGTGAATAAACCGCTCCACCTGCGCAAGGGCCAAAGATAGCAGATATTTGAGGAACAACTCCTGACGCCAAGATGTTTCTCTCGAATATTTCAGCATATCCAGCAAGTGAATTCACACCTTCTTGGATACGAGCTCCACCTGAGTCGTTCAATCCGATAACCGGAGCACCTACTGTCATAGCTTTATCCATTACTTTGCAGATTTTTTCTGCCATCATTTCAGATAAAGCACCTCCGAACACGGTAAAATCTTGTGCAAAGACAAATACCAAACGTCCGTTAATTGTTCCTTGCCCTGTAACTACACCATCAGAAAGAAATTTAGTGTCAGCCATTCCAAATTCTGAACATCTGTGAGTTACAAACATGTCAAATTCTTCAAAACTATCTTGGTCTAACAATAGTTCTATTCTTTCTCTTGCGGTTAATTTACCTTTTGCATGTTGAGAGTCTATTCTCTTTATTCCACCTCCCAACTTTGCCTTTTCTCTGTTATCAAGCAATTGCTTGATCTTTTCTTCAAAAGCCATTACTTTAAGCTTAATACGTTATTAAATTTAATTGCAACAGATTTATTTACAACAAAGCTCTGTCAAAACTCCCATTGTTGATTTTGGATGCAAGAAACCGATCTTCAATCCTTCAGCACCGCCTCTTGATTGCTTGTCTATCAATTTTACTCCGTTGTCTTGAGCATCATTCAACGCCTTATCGGTATCTTCAACTGCAAACGCGATATGGTGAACGCCTTGACCTTTTTTCTCTATAAAAGAAGCAATTGTGCTATCTGGGCTTGTAGCCTCCAACAACTCGATTTTAACTTCTCCAATCTTGAAAAATGCAGTCTTTACTTTTTGATCTGCTACTTCTTCAATGTTATAGCACTTCAATCCCATAACATTTTCCCAATACTTTATAGCCTCTTCCAAATTTTCAACGGCTATACCAATGTGTTCTATGTGTGTTGGTGTCATTGTTTTATGTATTTTTTATTATTATTATTTTACTTCGAAATGATTAAAAATTAAAGTTGCAAAATTACAGACTTTTTTTATTCTGAACAAATTAAAAGTCAAATAAATTATTCACTATTTCTTTTATCCAATTCTTAAATAGATTTTATTTGGTTTTTATATCGAAAACTATAGATTCAAGTTGCATTAACTGATCTCTTTTAGGATGTCTTGGAGAATAAAGGAAACAGTCTATCATAACGAATCTTTTGTTAGCCTTATCTTCAAAACAATAATTTATAAACGAGCCTCCCATCCAATCTCCAAACAAACGCCACAATCCTCTTGTCTCAACAGCGTCATACTCTCCAATTTTAACATTACGTCTTACCAAAGGGAATCGTTTTTCTGTACCCATATACGATCCTCTCGCAGGTCCGGGAATATTTTCTTTGGCAATCTGATCTCTCAACTCGATTATCTTTTCCTCTCTGAACAATCCTTCACCCTCAAACGGCTTTGTATATATCATTATACTCATACCGCCATCTTTAGGTTCTTTTCTCATCCAAACGAAATCTTCTTTGTCTGTTGCAATATAAAATTCCTCAGAAACCGTCAGCCAAAAACCAAATTTCTTTTTCAAAGTCTGCGTAATCTTTGTATTTTCTATTCGTTTGAAAGCAGCAGCCATTCGCTTGTGTTCATTGAGATAGAATTGTTCTTTGATAACTTCCGAATAGCGATTAAGCAAAGAGAACAAGCTATCTCTGTTATCTACTTCAAAAACAAAATATGCTTGAGGGTAAGCCTTATAATCTATTGTCGATTTCAACTTATTGGAATTTCCTGCTTTCAAATCCACAATCATTATGTTACGATGTTTTTGCAACATTTCGGAATTGAAAAATCCATCGGGTCTTAGTTGCACCACATCAAACCAAGGCTCAGGTTGAGACATACCTTCGCAAGGTTTCATAAAGTAATGACCAATCGAATCTTTCAATTCTCCCTTATAAACCTCATCAGGCACTACCAAAACAACCTCCAAAGTTTTTCCTCCCGAAGAAGGCAGACCTTTATTCTCAACAAATTGCGGGTTCTCTTTTTTTGAGCAAGACACAAGCCCGATTGCAAGCACACAAACAAAAAATAATGATTTCAAAATACGCATTTCTTATCCGTTTTTAATGATTCAATAAAAGTGCAAAATTACAAAAATAACTTGCAAACAAGAGTCAAAACCAACAAATAAAACATGCCTTAAATAATTCTTGAATTCATTTTTTTCTTTCTTGAATTCGTAAAATTCTTTCTTGAATCCATTTTTCTGAAACAAAGATTCATTTTCACCTTTTTCCAAAATTAGAAACATCTTTCTTAACATACTGAAAACAAATACAAAAGCAATACATCTTCATTCTTCAATACAGTCGTAACATCTTTGATTTAGGTACGATTTGTCTATTAAGCGAAATTTCGTAACTTTGCACCCTCAAAACGATATAATATGTTAGAAAAATTAGAAGCCATTAACGAGAAGTATTTGGAAATAGAAAAAGAAATGAACGACCCTGCAGTGATGCAGGATATGAAACACTATGTAAAAATCAGCAAAGACTACAAAGATTTGCAGCCTATAATCGAAGCATATAAAACTTACAAGAACGTTTTGGAGAACATAGACAACGCAAAGTACGTTCTTGGTAACGAAAAAGACGAAGACTTCAAGGAATTGGCTAAACAAGAGTTGTCGGAATTGACTGAGAAACGCGAAAAAATGGAAGAAGAGATCCGTCTTTTGCTTATACCTTCCGATCCTCAAGACGGAAAGAATGCCATTCTTGAAATTCGTGCAGGCACAGGAGGAGATGAAGCCGGTATTTTTGCAGGCGACCTTTACAGAATGTATATTAAGTTTTTCGAAAAGAAGGGTTGGAAGACCGAACTTGTGGATTACACAGAGGGAACGGCAGGCGGATACAAAGAAGTTGTGCTTAATGTTTCGGGAGAAGGCGTTTATGGTCAGTTGAAGTATGAATCGGGAGTGCATCGTGTGCAAAGAGTTCCGCAAACCGAAACACAAGGACGCGTACACACCTCAGCCGCTTCTGTCGTTGTGCTTCCTGAGGCAGAGGAATTTGATGTCGATTTGAAGATGAGCGACATCAGAAAAGACACTTTTTGTTCTTCAGGTCCGGGAGGGCAATCGGTGAACACGACTTATTCAGCTATCCGTTTGACTCACATACCTACAGGAATCGTTGTTTCTTGCCAGGATCAGAAATCTCAAATCAAAAACTTCGATAAAGCTTTGACCGTTTTGAGAACAAGATTATTCGAATTGGAATACAACAAATACCTTAACGATATAGCGTCTAAGCGTAAGACAATGGTATCTACGGGAGACCGTTCTGCGAAAATCCGTACTTATAACTATCCTCAGTCACGTGTTACAGACCATCGTATTAACTGGACGATGTATAATCTGCCTGTGTTTATGGATGGAGAAATCCAAGAGGTGTTGGATGCACTCCAATTGGCGGAAAATGCAGAGCGTTTGAAAGAAGCCGTAAGTTAATCAAAGAAACAAAAGCATATAACGATAAAATATCAGGGGGAAATTTTGCGTTTTCTCCCTGATGTTGTTTTTAGCATATATAATATGAAGAGATATTTAACCCTTTTAGTCATCTGTTTGTTTTCATTCTGCTTTGCGAATGCTCAATATGCAAATTCCACTCTCGGACAATGGCAAGATCATCTTTCTTATTACTCTACGCACGCTGTCTTCTCGACAGGCAATTCTATTTTGGTTGCTTCAGAGTCTTCGCTTTTCTATTTGAACAAGCAAACCTTGAAAATGGAACGTTTTTCCAAAGTAAACGGACTTTCCGATGCAGGAATCAAAGTAACGGCATACGATCCACAAACCGAATCTCTTGTAATCACCTACGACAATTCAAACATCGACATTGTCCAAAAAGGGAAAGTGTATAATATCTCCGACATCAAAATCCGCAGTATTGAAGGTAGCAAGTCTATAAACAGCATTTATTTTCACGATTCAAAGGCTTACCTTTCTTGTGGCTTCGGAATAGTTGTCTTAGACTTGAAACGAAACGAAATATACGACACTTATTATGTCGGAGTCAATAATGCGAAAATCAAAGTCAATAACGTAATCATCAACGACACCGCAATATTTGCAGGAACCGTCGATGGACTGCTTTATGCGCCTAAAAACAGCAACGCACTCAGCACAAGCGAAACATGGACTCTTGTCAAAAACATAGCAAACACAGGACGCGATGCCTACAACATCAATTTCCTTTTGCAACCCAACGAAAACGAAATCCTGATAGGCGTTGCAGATGACAATTCCACCAATAGCACAGTTTATGGCTTTGACGGACAGAATTGGAGAACCGTTTTCGACAACCAATACATCGCTTCGATAAAACTAAGCGGCGATGCGTTGGTTTTGATTGCCTACCGAAGCATCAATCTCTATGACAGAAACAATGTGAACAGCGGAGGCGAATTTTTCCACCTTAGCGACGAATGGAATCCTCTACGAGATACAAAATTGGATGTTAATGACGTAATATTGGACGGCGACGACATCTGGCTGGCTCATGACTACGAAGGTCTGTTGCACTACAAGAATTTCCGCCAAGGCTCACAAAACGTCGACAAATACTTTCCTGACGGTCCCATGAGCAACGATGTGTTTTCCATAACAGCATCCGAGGACGGCAAAATCTACGTTGCACCGGGCGGACGCACGATTCAAAACGCTCCGAGAGGGATCAAAGCAAACGTTTACACCTTTGACGGATATTATTGGCAGGCTCTGAATCGCAATGCCGCACTTGACACAATCAAAGACATACTTAACGTAACCATAGACCCGAGAAATCCGAAACATCTCATGGCTTCATCATGGTGGAGCGGCGTTGTGGAAATCTTAGACAATGAGATAATAAACGTTTACACGCAAAACAACACCGACAACATGCTTGTACCGCATCCATACTGCTTTCGAATCTCAAAAGTCGAGTATGACGAGTCGGCAAACCTGCTTATAGCAAACTCAATGGTGCAAAACGCATTCTGCTACCTTACTTACGACAACGTATGGGGCAATTTCGAAACATTTTCCTTGATTGGCGAGAGCGAAATTCTTGGAATGACACTCGACAAACGCCATCATTACAAATTCCTTTGGACGTCTGACAACAAGATTCTCGTGCTTGACAACGACGGAAACAAGATTATACTGAATCCGAACAACGGTTCGTATGATCAAAGCACCAAAGTAAATTGCATAATTCAAGATATGGACGGCGAACTCTGGATCGGAACGGACAAAGGCATTAAGGTAGCGTACAACATCGCCGATATATTCGAAACAAACGACGGAATAACATCCACAACCGAGTGTCAGAACATAATATATCAAGAAAACGGCATAGCACAATACCTTTTGAATTTCGAGAATGTAACATGTATGATGATCGATGGCGGGAATCGCAAGTGGGTAGGCACGGAAAGAAACGGCATTTACGTGCTTTCACCATCGGGAGACGAGCAATTGTATCACTTCACTGCCGAAAACAGTCCGCTGATCTCAAACCGCGTTCTATGTATGGCTCAAAACGGATTGAACGGAGAAGTTTTCATCGGCACGGATCGAGGAATCGTTTCTTACAGAGCTGAGTCTATCAAAGGCATGGAAGAATCCGGAAAGCTGACAGCTTTTCCCAATCCTTTGAGACCTCATCATAGCGGTACGATAGCAATAAAGGGATTCGTCGCAGACTCGGACGTAAGAATCACTGACGTTTCCGGCAAAATGGTTGCCCATCTTAAATCCATCGGAGGACAGGCTGTGTGGGACGGAAAGGACTTTAACGGAAACGAAGTCGGCAGCGGAGTCTATCTGATCTTCTCTTCAGCCGAGCAAGGCAAGCAGACGGCAAGCGGAAAGCTCATGATAATACGATAGGACGATGATTCAAACCACCGAAGCGGTAATCCTGAAAAGTTTTCCTTACTCCGATTCGAGTCTGATAGTCAAAGCATACACCAAAGACTTCGGTTTGCAAAGCTACATACTGCGTTCGGCACGCTCAAACAAAGGCAAAACAACCAAAGCACAGCATTTCCAACCGCTCAGACTTGTTCAGTTGGAGTTGTCATCAAATCCCAAAGCCCGATTACATAGCATTAAATCTTCTGCATTGATGCTTTGTTGCGACGATACTTCGTGTAACATAGTCAAAACCACCCTTGCGATATTCATGACCGAAGTTTTGAATCTTTCGATCAAAGAAAACACGGCAAACGAAGAGCTTTTCGAATTTCTCAAACGACAGATAGACACCTTGGAACAGGCAGAAAGCAACTCTCTTGCGGAGTTTCATCTTCATTTTCTTTTGTCTCTCGGAGCCATACTCGGCTTTGAACCGTTCGATAATCACGATTCGCAAACGCCGTTCTTCGACACAATCGGCGGAAAGTTCGTCTCCACACCCTCAAATCACGACACGCTCGACTCGGAAACCTCTTTCAAACTCCACAATCTGCTGCAAAGCCACCGAAAAGCAAGTCCCGAAAAAGTTACAAGCAACAGAAACGAACGCAAAGACCTTTTGGAAGCACTCATACGTTTTTACGCCATTCACATAACCGACGGCAGAATGATGAAATCCCAAGATATTCTCGGCATAGTGCTGTCTTAGAAAAACAAAACGAGCGTTCGTCCGAATCAAATCAAGACTTACGCTCGTTATTCTTTACTTTGGCTTTCAGCCGTTAGCTTTTGGCAAATTCTACCAATACTCTACAGTGCGTGTAGTAACGGTTTTGTTTCCTTGATCGTCAGTTCCCGTTCTTGTTGTCCAATCTTGGCTCATCACATCGTAGGTATAAGTTGTTGTAATCTTGTTTGTATATCCTGCCTCGGTGTTATTATCAATTACTACTTTCTTTACCAATAATCCATCTTTGTTGTATTCATAGTTAGTAGTGATTTCACCGAATTCATTGGTGGAATATTCTTTCTTATATCCGAATTGATTGAATTCAACCTCGATTTCACCGCCGAATTCGTACGTTGCAGTATTTTTTTGCTTATTTATAGGTCCTACAGAGTTAAACAAACCATCTCCTTTTGACGATGCTATCTTGCCATCCTTGAAAGAGAATTCTATAGATGATTCTAAATCAGTATCTCTCTTTGTTATTTTAATCAGATTTCCTTGTTGGTCATATTCTTTAATAAGGATATCCTTTCCGTTTTTCTCAGTTGATTTTTTGATAACTTTCTCTACGCCCCAGATTTTAATAGTTCCGTTTTGTGAACCGCTTGCCAAATATCTTCCATCGGAACTCCAACTTACGGAATAGACCCATCCGGAATGTCCTTGCAAGGTTTGGAGTTTTTCTCCACTCTTTGCATCCCATATAATAACAGTTTTGTCTAATGAAGCGCTTGCCAAATACTTTCCGTCGGGACTCCAACTTACGGAAGTAATGGTATTAGAATGTCCTTTCAAGGTTTTGAATTTTTGCCCAGAGTTTACATCCCATATAACAATAGTGTTTACTACTGATATTCCGCTTACCAAATATTTTCCATCGGGGCTCCAACTTAGGGAAGAAGGTAGACCTGCAAATCCTTTTAAAGTTTTGAGTCTTTGACCACTGTTTGCATCCCATATAATAAGGGTTTTGTCTCCTGAATCGCTAGCCAAATATTTGCTATCCTGACTCCAACAAACAAAATTCATACCAATGTTATCTCCTTTTAAATTTTTAATTCTTTTACCGCTGTTTGCATCACAGATAAAAATGATACTATCCCCTATAGCACCTGCTAAATACTTTCCGTCAGGACTCCAACTTACGGAATTGACGAGATGGGAATCTATCTCTAAAATATGGAGTTTTTTACCGCTCTTTACATCCCAGATAAATAACTCTCCATACACTCCAGTAATATCATCCCATCCTCCTGCTCCGCTTGCCAAATATTTCCCATCGGGACTCCAACTTATGGAATTGACATTATTGCATTTTCCTTCCATGATTCTAATTTGTTTCCAGCTGTTTGCATCCCATACAATAACGATATTATCCCCTGTACCACTTGCCAAATACTTTCCGTCAGGACTCCAACTAATAGAATAGACGACATTGGAATGTCCTTCTAAGGTTTTGAGTAATTTGAACTTTATTATATTTTGCTCGGAAAGCGGTTTTACACTTGTGATATGCTTGTTTTCGGGTTTGCTTTCGGTGTTTACTATATCTTTTGTAGGTTTTACAATTGAGATAGGCTTGTCTTCTGGTTTGCTATCTTGAACTTGTTCTGTTTCAACGCTGTTTTCGGGTTTGTTTTCGGTATTTACTACATCTCTTGCAGGTTTTCTAACCGGAGGTTCTAAGGCTGTAGTTCCCCCAACACCGTTTTCGGGTTTGTTTTCGGTGGTTACTGTATCTCTTACAGGTTTTTTGTCCGGAAACGGCACATCTATATAAATGAATTCGATTTCTTCGCTATAAATGTATTCGGTTTCTTCGCTCCAGATTCTGACGGTTTGATCTCCTGCTCCGCTTATCAGATATTTGCCGTCGGGAGTCCAACAAAGTGATTCGACGCTAAAGGTATGTCCTTTCAAGGTTTGGAGATTTTTTCCGTTGTTCGGATTCCATAGAACGATGCTCATATCCCATGAGGCACTTGCCAGATATTTTCCATCGGGACTCCAGCTTACGCAATTGACGCCAAAACTGTGTCCTTTCATGGTTTGGAGTATCGCTCCGCTGTTTGCATCCCATACGATAACGGTTTTATCTCTTGAACCGCTCGCCAAATATTTTCCGTCGGGACTCCAACAAACCGAATTGACGTTTTTGGTATGTCCTGTCAAGGTTTTGATTTTTGCTCCGCTGTTCACGTCCCATATAACAATGGTTTTGTCCTTTGAAGCACTTGCCAAATAGTTTCCGTCGGGACTCCAACTAACTGAAGTAACGGTTTTTTCATGTCCTTCCAAGATTTTGAGTTTTGCTCCGCTGTTCGCATCCCATATAACAATGGTTTCGTCCGATGCTCCGCTTGCTAAATATTTTCCGTCAGGGCTCCAACAAATGGATTCAACGCCGAAGGTATGTCCTTTCAAGGTGTGAACTCTTAAAAGACTGTTTGCATCCCATATAATGACGCCTCCGTTCAA
>JAZNQE010000009.1:0-11718 GCA_045590015.1 Candidatus Onthomorpha sp.
ATTTGCCGTTACGAATTATACAGAAGTTCGGTCGGCAAGTCATTCCAAAGTTCTGTTCTTGTCTTGTGTTCTCTTAATTTTTCTAATATTTTCATATCAGGGTTAGGATAGACCGTAAAACCATCTTCTTCACCCTTTTCAAGACGAATTGGAAAAGCAAGCTGTTCTTTATCTATCGAAAACTGTGCATTTACTCCTTCTTTGTTTCCTCTTGCGTCAAGGCGTATCCACTTTCTATACTCTTTGATATATACACCATTAAGCCCATGATATATTAAAACTGGAGCTGTTTCATCATCTAAAATCAGCTTTTGATAACAAAAGCCTGTTGGGATAGATTTACAACGCAACAAAGCTGCCAATAAATGAGATTTTGCAAAGCATATTCCGTGTTCTGCCCTCAGCACTTCAGATGCGGTACAAGTTATAATATCTCTGTTTATATCTGCTGAATGAGAAATGTTATCTCGTACATATTCGTATGCTGCTTTGATATATTCAATCTCACTATCTGCTTTTTGGAATAACGAATTAGCAAGTTGAGCGATAATATCATTGCTGTAATCAATCACATCATCTTCTTTTAAGTATTCTTCTATCTTTTCTATTGACGGTGTTACGTTCATAACCTACCTCCAACTTCTTATTTATCGGTCTGTGCGATTTTCTTTATTATACTACAAACTAACACAAAAAGCAAACTCCCCGTTCTGAGCAGAATGGGGAGTTTAGTGTGTAAACTGTTTGATAAATTGGGATTCTATATTTAATATGTGTACATCACTTCTCGCAATTCTTTCCCTCCGATGTTGTCGTTAAGGTACTCATAAGAACAAACAAATCCATTCTTTTCATAAAACTTTCTTGCTCTCAGATTATCCTCTAAAACCCATAAAAGCAGTTTATCATAACCAAGAGATTTTAATTCTTCAATACATTTTTTTAAAAGATGATTTCCATAACCTTTTCCCATATAATCGGGCAAAAAATATATTGACACTATCTCACCATAGTCACTATACTGTTCCCACCTTGATTTGCAGAAACTTGCAGTGCCTATTGCAATTTCGTTTTCAATCAAAACGAGATTGTTCATCCCTTCTTTAGTTATTCTGTTCGCCCAGCGACCTTCAGGAATGCTGTCGAGATAACTCTGCGGAATAATATCTTTATATGCAGATTTCCAGCTACATTCATATATATTGCTTATTTCAAACAAATCATCATCCTGATTTATATACCTGATTTCCATTATAAATCTCCTATAACTCCTTATTTGGTCTGTCCGATTTCCTACATTATACCACATCAACCCAAGAAGTTCAATCATAGTAGCAATTAAAAAGCTGTACTCGGATTTCTCCGAAAATCGTCAGTGCAGACAAACACAAAAACTTGTTGGGGTGCGGGCCCCCGGCGGAGACCCCTGCGAAGCAGAAGCACCGACCGAGGCGACAGCCGAGACAACCCCAAACCCCTTGACAGAAAATCTTGCTTTTGCTCGATTGAAAAGTATAATGAAAAAGCCGTTGTGCAATAAAAACACAACGGCGAATTTTTATATTCAGGGGGTGCGTAACGAAACGGAGCGATTATAATATAATCAATGCTCACTTCTTTTTATAACAAAGCATTCAGCTATTTTCGCAAAGCCTATCTTCTCTGCTAATTTAGCGGAAGCAAGGTTTTTATAATGGCACGCCCAGACAGGTTTCTTATTATGTTCCAAGATATATTTTAACATAGCTTTTGAAACAATTGCGGCAAATCCTCTGTGCTGATAATTTTCTTGCGTTTCAACTCCGATGTCTATTTCGTTGTCGCTGACAGCAGCAGAAAATGCCCAAGCTGCAATTTCTCCATTTGTTATAACACAGTATCCTTTGCCGTTTGAAAGAAAATCATTTGCGTTGCTCCAAGAAAAATACGGTGTAATTCTCCCTTCCATTTTTGAGAGAATTTCTGCGTCAATAATCCTTAATTCACAGTCAGATGGCAAGTCAGGTATTTCAGCGGAAACCTTATTAAATTCAAAAAAGTATCTGCGTTCAATATCAATATTTTCTTTATCACTGAAAAAAGACTTTATTCTTTCTTCATCAGTAAATAAAATAAAGCGACGCAGATTTATTTCGTTCTTGTCAGAAATGATATCATATATTTCCTCAAGAAAAGTCTTATCATATTCACCCGAAATAAATGCAAATCCGCTGTAATGCCAAAAAAGCACTGTCTTACAGTCTGTCCTTGAACTCACAAAAATATCTCCCTGCTGATAACCCTCAGCAATAGAAAGCGGGTAAACATTTCCACATCTGCATTGCTGAGCATAAGGAATATAGTCGGAGTAGTCTTTAAAATCCACTTTAACCATAACCGCACCTCTCTGACTTCTTGAATACAATCATTATACCACATTTCCCTCAAAAATTCAATCATAGTAGCAATTAAAAAGCTGTACTCGGATTTCTCCGAATACGAGAGGTTTGGCAGGGCTGCCCCTCTTAAGCGTAACATAACAATCATCGAAAATGCCGACCTTGTGCTCGCCTTCTGGGACGGGAAATCCAGAGGGACGAAGTTTGTGATTGATAGCTGTGAGAAACTTGGGGTTGAGGTGAGGGTTATCAGGCTTGACAGAGAAAAATAAAGCAAGGGGTGTCCGTTTCGGACTCCCCTTTTCTCGTTATACTAAACAAGACAAAATAGTGCATATTGTACAATATTACGGACTCGTTCCCCTTGATTTTACAGTTATTTTGTGGTATAATGCAAGGTGAGTAATTGTAAATAACTGTGCCATAAAGGATGTGTTATTATGTTAATTGAAAAATACAACCCTAACTCTTTAAGTGTAAGTGCTATATTAGGACTTATTGCATCAGGCGATATAGCCATCCCAGAAATACAGCGTCCTTTTGTATGGAAGAAAAAGCAGGTTCGTGACCTTCTAGATTCTTTATACAAAGGTTACCCTACCGGTTATCTCATTGTCTGGAAGAATCCTAATGTTAAGCTTAAAGATGGCTCAGTATCTGCAGGAAAGAAAATATTGATTGATGGTCAACAACGTGTAACAGCACTTATGACTGCAATCGCTGGCATCCCTGTCATCAATAGCGAATACAGAAAAGAACGCATCAAAATCGCTTTCAATCCGTTTGAGGCATTATCAGAAGATAAGGATGCAGAAATCTTTGAAGTTCAGGACCAGAGTCATTTAAAGGGCAAGAAGTGGATTCCTGATGTAGCCGAGATATTTAAAAATGATTTTTCTGTATATTCTTTCATCAACAAATACTGTTCCGAAAATCCGGATATGGCTCCCGAAACTCTTGACAAAATTCTTACTAACCTTAAAGCTATCGGTAACAGACTTATCGGTGTTATTGAATTGTCAGAAAATCTTGACATTGACATTGTAACAGACATATTTATTCGAATAAATTCTAAGGGTACTGCATTAAGTCAAGGCGACTTCGTTATGTCTAAAATTGCTGCTGATGAAATCTACGGTGGCAACATGCTCAGAAAAGCTATTGACTACTTTGCTCATCTTTGTGTGGAACCATCATTTTATGACTTCATCAAAGAAAATGATGAGGATTTTGCTAAATCCGAATACATGTCAAAACTTGCTTGGCTTAAAGATGACAAGGAAACTGTTTATGACCCTGAATGCGATGATATTCTCAGAGTTGCATTCATGCATATGTATCCAAGAGCTAAGCTTGCAGATTTGGTAAGCCTTCTTTCCGGAAGAGATTTTGAAACAAGAGAATTCAAAATTGAAATCACTGAAGAAACTTATAACAAGCTTACCCAGGGTGTACTTAACGTTATAAACAAAAACAATTTCAGCCAGTTTATGCTTGCCATCCGAGGTGCTGGTTTTATTTCAGATAAACTTGTAAATTCATATATGGCACTTGATTTTGCGTATGCACTCTATCTAAGACTTGCTGTCAGCAAAGAAGTAAACGTCAGCGAAATCAAGAGAATTGTTCAGAAGTGGTACGTTCTTTCCGTCCTTACCGGAAGATACAGTGCTTCCCCGGAAACTGCATTCTACAAAGATATAAGAAAAATCAATGAAGTCGGTGTTGTTAAAACACTTGAAGACATTGAAGCAGCTATTCTCTCGGATAATTTCTGGGATGTAAAAGTTGTTCAGGACCTTGCATACACATCTCCTATCAATCCAACATATCTGGTGTACCTTGCTGCTCAGGTTGCTGGCAATGACATGTCCTTACTGTCAAACAACATTACAGTTAAGGATTTAATCGAAATCTCAGGTGATGTTCATCACATCTTCCCTAAGGAATACTTAAAATCAAATGGATATGATAAGAATCTTTACAACCAGGATGCTAACTACGCTTACCTTGACACTCAAGTAAACAAATCCATTGGCAAAAAGGCTCCTTGCGAGTATTTCTCAGAGGCTATTAAGCAGTGTGAAACTAAGGAAATCAAGTGTGGCTCAATTACAGAACTTGAGCAGTTAAAAGCAAATCTTGCGGCAAACTGTATTCCTTTTGAAGTTTGTGTTATGACACATAACGATTACGAAGAATTCCTTCAGAAACGCCGTGTGCTTATGGCAAAGAAAATTAAGGATTACTATTACGGATTATAATTTCGGAAGAACTTTTTTAAACAACAACTTCTCATAACTTGAAATTATCAGAAGCGAGGTGTATTTATGACAATACTGAATAAAAAGGAAATGACCGAGGAAGATATTAAGCTCAATTATATCACTCCTGCACTTTTAACAAGCGGCTGGAAAGATAAAATTACTATGGAAACAAAGGTGAAGTTCACAGACGGCAAAATCAACCTTCGCGGGAACATTGTTTCCAGAGAAGCACCTAAAAAGGCAGACTATGTTCTTTATATAAATGCAAATAACCCTATCGCTATCGTAGAGGCAAAGGATAATAAGCATTCAGTTTCTCACGGGCTTCAGCAGGCTATGGAATATGCAACAATGATGAAAATACCGTTTGCATACAGTTCAAACGGTGATGCATTTATGGAACACGACTTCTTAACAGGTAAAGAACGTCAGATTGACCTTGATAAATTTCCTTCACCAGAAGATTTATACGCACGTTTTAAAGCTGAAGCAAATGAAGGTACTGGTCTGTCTGCAACAGAGGAACTTGTAATAAAACAGCCTTATTATTCGAGCCAGAATACATATCCACCTAGATATTATCAGCGTAACGCCATAAATAAAACTCTTGAAGTAGTCGCCAAGGGACAGGAGCGTATTTTGCTTGTAATGGCAACAGGTACAGGTAAAACATATACTGCGTTTCAGATTGTATATCGTCTGCTTAAATCAGGATTGAAGAAAAAAATCTTGTATCTTGCGGACAGAAACATTCTTGTTGACCAGTCTATACAGCAGGATTTTGCACCGCTTGAAAAGACTATCCATAAGATAAACTTTGCAAAAGATGACCCTACAACCATTTCGTCTTACGAAGTATATTTCTCTCTTTATCAGCAGCTTGCTGGAAAAAGTGATGAGGAGGGTGACGATGAAAACGAAGACTCTGTATCTAAGTTCGAAGCACTCTTTGATAAAGATTTCTTTGACCTTGTAATTGTAGACGAGTGTCATCGTGGCAGTGCGAAAAAAGATAGTAATTGGCGTAAAATTCTTGAATATTTCACTTCAGCAACGCAGATAGGTATGACCGCTACTCCAAAAGAAACAAAGTATATTTCCAATATTGATTATTTCGGCGACCCTATCTATACATATAGTTTGAATGAAGGTATTCAGGACGGTTTCCTTGCACCATTCAAGGTAATAAATATAACTACGGATATCGGTGATTGCTGGAGACCGCTAAAGGGACAGCTTGATATATATGGCAATGAAATTGAAGACCGCATTTATAACAATAGCGATTACGATTATAACATTGTTATAGAAGACCGCATCAATCAGGTTGCTTCTGAAATTACAAATTATTTGAAAAGCACAGACCGTATGGCGAAAACCATTGTATTCTGCGCAACGGAAGAACATGCCGAAAGGATGAGAATAGCACTTACTAATCTTAATTCTGATATGTGTAAGGAAAATCCCGATTATGTTGTCAGAATTACAGGCGGTGATACATATGGCAAGAGTAAGCTTGATTACTTTATTTCCGTATCTGCAAAATATCCTGTTATTGCTACGACATCAAAGCTTTTGTCTACAGGTGCAGATTGCAAAATGACAAAGCTTATTGTCCTCGACCAGACAATCGGTTCTATGACAGAATTCAAGCAGATTATCGGTCGTGGTACTCGTTTGCGTGAAAAAGAGGGCAAGACACATTTTGTTGTTATGGACTTCCGTGGAGTATCACGTTTGTTCGCTGATGATGGATGGGATGGAAAAATAGAGAAAGTTGAAGGTTGGGGGAACCAATCTCCTATAACATCTCCGAAAAAAACAGGAGGAAATGGCTCTACTCCTACTCCAGGCATACCCAAGCCCTATGTTGATGTAAACGGCTGTCAGGTTTCGATTATCAATAAAACAGTTTCTGTTTATGATGCAGATGGAAAACTTTTACGTCAGGAGAGCGTTATAGACTATACCAAGAATAACATTGTCGGAGAATACGCTTCTCTTGATGGTTTTATCAATCGTTGGACAACTGAAGAAAAAAAGGAGAAAATTCAAGCCGCATTCAAAGAAAAGGGCATTGACCTTGAAGCTTTAAAAGCAGAACGTAATATGTCTGATGTGGATGATTTTGATTTCATCTGTCACATTGCTTTCGATAAAAAGCCATTAACCCGCAAAGAACGTGCAAATAACGTTAAGAAGAGAGATTTTCTCAGTAAATACAGTGGTGTTGCACGAGAAGTTCTTGAAGCTTTACTGGACAAGTATATGAATACGGGCATTTATGATATTGAAAAGACTGAAATCTTACAGCTTGACCCATTCAAACGACTTGGAAAGCCTGCTAAAATTGCTGCCTATTTCGGAGGCAAGGCGGGATATCTGAAAGCCATTAAAGAACTCGAAGAAGAATTATATAAGGCAGGTTAAAGACAAGGTGATATAATGGAACACAAGAGTATATATGATTTAACACCAATAGAATTTGAGCAGCATTGTTGCAAATTTTTGACTGGGTATGCCGAGAAAGAAAAATTACAAGATTTCGAGATAACACACAACAAAATATTGGAAAGAACAGATGGCAGATATCAAATTGACGTCTATGCCGAGTTTACCGCTATGGGGGCACGATATAAAGTTCTGTGTGAATGCAAGAAATACAAAAACCGTGTAAATAGAGATAAAGTTGCAATTTTGCATCAAAAGCTCGGAAGTATTGGCGCTCAAAAAGGCATCTTAATTTCAACAAGCGATTTTCAAAGTGGAGCGATAGAATATGGCAAAGCTCATGGTATTGCTTTGATTAAGGCGACAGACTATCATTTCGAATATCTTTGTCATTCCAGCGCTCATAATAAAAATGACGATGATGACCCATTTCTATATGCAGAAAATCATATGCCACCTTATGTTGCATTTGATTGTACATCGGATAACGATGAACCTGTCAAAATATATCCTCCAAAGGAAATGATTAAAGAATTACTTGTTGAACAAAATCGTAAAATAAAAGAGATATTGGGGATTGATGTGCCTCTTGATTTTTCAGAATTTTAAGAAAGTATAGGTTAATATAAATGAGCAGTTTATCGAATTTTGTAAAAAGAATACGAGATATAATGCGTAATGACGCAGGCATTAACGGTGACGCACAGCGTATTGAACAGATGGCGTGGATGTTGTTCTTGAAAGTATATGACGCAAAGGAAAGCGACTGGGAATTTGATGAAGAAAACTACGAATCTATCATTCCCGAAAACTGTCGATGGAGTAATTGGGCTGTTGATGACCGTTCAGGCGATGCAATGACAGGCGATACGCTTCTAAATTTCGTGAATAATACGCTGTTCCCTACGCTGAAAAATCTTGAAGTCAGCAAGGATACCCCTATCAAGAAATCTATTGTTAAAACCACTTTTGAAGACGCTAACAACTATATGAAGGATGGTGTTCTTCTTCGTCAGATAATAAATATTATAGATGAACTTGATTTAGGAGATTATGAAGAAAGCCATGCATTCGGAGAGATATATGAAACAATTCTGAAAGAACTTCAGAGTGCTGGTTCATCAGGTGAATATTATACGCCTCGTGCTGTAACAGATTTTATGGCGAAGATGATTAAACCACAAATCGGAGAAACGGTTGCGGATTTTGCTTGCGGTACAGGTGGATTTCTTACAAGTTGGCTTAAAGAACTTGAAGTTGAAAAAGAAAAACTGGGTACAACCGAAGCTCAGGAAAAATATGATAATTCTATTTACGGCATTGAAAAGAAGCAGTTTCCGTATATGCTTTGTATTACAAATATGCTTCTTCACGGAATTGATGTGCCAAAGATTTATCACGACAACTCGCTTTTAAGAGATGTTCTTGACTATACCTCTGACGATCAGTTCGAAGTAATTCTGATGAATCCTCCTTATGGTGGAAATGAAAAGAATGAAGTTAAAAATCATTTCCCGTCTGACCTTGCAAGCAGTGAAACGGCGGACTTGTTTATGTCGGTTATTATGTATCGTCTGAAAGAAAATGGACGAGCTGCTGTTATTCTCCCCGATGGTTTCTTGTTCGGAACAGATAATGCAAAGATTGCTATAAAGAAAAAGCTGTTTTCTGAATTTAATCTGCATACAGTTATCCGTATGCCTCACAGCGTTTTTGCACCATATACATCTATCACAACAAACATTCTGTTCTTTGACAGAACAAAGCCTACAAGCGAAACTTGGTTTTACCGTCTTGATATGCCTGAAGGATATAAGAATTTCTCCAAGACCAAGCCTATGGGGCTGAAACACTTTACTCCTGCTATGGATTGGTGGAATAACAGAGAAGAAATCACTGTTGACGGATTTGACAAAGCTAAAAAATACACCGCTGAAGAAATCGCAGAAAAGAATTATAACATTGACCTTTGCGGATATCCTCACGAGGAAGAAGAAATTCTTCCTCCGAAGGAGCTTATTCAGCAATATCAGGAAAAGAGAGCAAGCTATAATGCTGATATTGACCGTATTCTCGGTCAGATTACGGATATTCTTGGAATCAACCTTACGGAGGAATAAAAATGAGCACCAGCGGACTTATGATATGCAGTTTCTATTTAAAGACGCGACATTTGCGAGAGGAACAGCTGTATTCGCTAAATCAAGTTAGAAAAATAGAAACCGAAGAGGAAATCATTACATATAACAGTGTGTTTGAAATGCTATCAGAATTTTTTGAAAAATACTCTTCATTTGACGATGACCTTAAACACATGCGTATGTTTTGCATAGATGAAAGTTCTATACAAAAACATATGAATGAAAATTATACATCAGTATCATTTACAATAAAATCTGGAGTTTACGGATTAAAAGGAAGCTTGACTAACCGCACTACTCAAAGAGTTAATTATGAGCGTTCTGTTGAAGATGCAGATATAAAAGCTTTTAAATGTCTCATTTATGTACCTAAGGACACTCCGGATATAATTATTAACAAAGGAATTATTATTTTTCAATCGATTGCAACATATGGTGTTAAAACCGTAACAGTAAGAAAAATGAAAGATTTTTTTGCAGAAAAGAATTTGACATTGGAAACTCGAAGTGTATCTGTTCGTGCTTTTATCGAAAAACTTGTAGATGAAGGAAAACTTGAGAAACTGACTCTTATCAAAAACAGAGTATCTAGAGACAGTTCAGACAATATTTTCATTTCTACAGGTAGAGAAGAGCACTCATATTTAAGACCGCATTTAAAAGAAAGTTGGTTTTCAAAACTGTTGCATTTGTTAGAACATCCCATTGATAAAACTCAAATCTTTGAAATTGATGATGAGGATTATGAGGACATAAAGGTAACATTTAAGCTTGGCAAAAGTATGCGAACTGTGGCATTAAGACATATTGATAGATTTAGTGTTGTAGAAGAATTGCCAGATGATATTTTTAATAACGGTACTTATATTGAAGATGAACTGATTAAATACATGATTGAAACAGCAGAAACTTACAAAGAAAAGATGGTATTTGAAATAGTGAAGCGAGGGGTATAATGGATTATTTGAAATTAACTGGTTTTGCCTTAGTCGTATTATCATCAGCTATTATATTTTTCTTATTACTTCGCAAAAATGAGTCTTTTTTTAACGTAAGAAATGTAGTTAAAAAACATTTTTCATTGTTTGAAAACTGCAGAAGCCAATATGTTGTTTTTTATATAATGCCCTTATTTTTTTCAATAGGACTTGCATTAATATATTGCGCTGATATTACATTTTATTCCAATATGAGTGTTATCCTCGGAATATTGATATCAATGTTATTTGCAATTTTAAGTATTTTGTCAAGTGTTGATTTTTCAGGATATAACAAAAGCCAAAAAGATAAAGCGAATGTAGTTGTTCTTGAAACCGTAAACGCTATCGTTTTTGACAGTATATTGTGTTTAGCTTTAATGTTATATAGTTTAGTAGTTACAGTAATTAGCGGAATAGATTTTACCGCTTTTTCAATTAATGAAACAGTATGGGGCATCATAAAAATGTTTGTTTCTGGAGTCGCTTATTATTTATTTACAGTTATACTTCTAACATTAATGCTGATTGTTAAAAGGATGAGTAAAATAATAGATTTCAAACTCAAGGCCAAGAAGGAGGATGACCAATGACCGGGCAACAGCTTAAAAATTCAATATTGCAGATGGCTGTTCAGGGCAAACTTGTTCCTCAAGACCCAAATGACGAGCCAGCAAGCGTATTGCTTGAACGTATTCGTGCTGAGAAAGAACGCTTGATTAAGGAAAAGAAAATAAAAAAAGAAAAAAATCCATCTGTAATATTCAGAAGTACCGATAATAGCCCTTATACCTTTTTGGAGAAAATCGGAGATGAAGTAAGGGATATTTCTGATGAAATTCCTTTTGATATCCCTGAAAGTTGGGAGTGGTATAGACTGGGAGAACTGTTCAACATCGTTAATGGATTTACGCCTCTCAAAAGCAATCCTGAGTTTTGGGAAGATGGCGATATTCCCTGGTTTACTATTGAAGATGTTCGAAGACAAGGACGCTTTATATCATCTACCGAGAAATTTATAACTAGAAAAGCTTTATCTAAGAACACAGAACGAATTGTGCCTGCTGATACGGTGTTGTTGTGCTGTACCGCATCAGTTGGAGAATATGCATATACCCAAATCCCACTAACAACAAACCAGCAGTTCAATGCTTTTGTGTTAAAGGAGCATTATAAAAAAGCAGTTTATCCGCTATATGTTTTTGAATATGCTAAAACATTAAAAGGATCATTGATTGATAGGGCTGGGAAAACGACTTTTAATTTTGTGTCAGTTGGAAAATTGTCAAATATGTTAATCCCGCTCCCTCCTCTTGCCGAGCAGAAGCGTATTGTGGCAAAAATTGAAGAATTATTACCACACATAGAAAACTACACTGAAGTAGAAACAAAGCTTAACGCCCTAAATACTACATTCCCCACACAGCTCAAAAAATCCATTCTCCAACAAGCAGTACAAGGCAAACTTGTTCCGCAAAATCCTGATGATGAGCCTGCGTCGGTG
>JAZNQE010000010.1:0-14385 GCA_045590015.1 Candidatus Onthomorpha sp.
CCACAACTGCAGCTCCTATCGTAGCACCTGTTGTTACAACATTGGCAGCAACAGCTGTAGATCACGAAAGTGCAACATTGAATGGTACAATCACAGCAGGCAGTGAGACAATCACAGCACAAGGATTCATGTACAAAGCAACTGCAGCAGCAGATTGGACAACCGTTAACGCAACCGGCGAAACAATCACTGCAACTCTTACAGCTTTGACTGCTGAAACTGAATACACATTCAAAGCATTTGCAACAACAGCAAGCGGAACGGTAGAAGGAACAGCGATGACATTCACAACATCTGCAACTCCTATCGTAGCACCAACAGTAGTTACTCTTGCAGCAACAGAAATCACCAATGCAACAGCTAAATTGAACGGAACAATCACAGCAGGCAGCGAAGACATAATCGCACAAGGATTCATGTACAAAGCAAGCACTGCAACAGATTGGGCAACCGTAGCTGCTGTAGGTGAAACAATGAGTTTGACAGTTGAAGGCTTGGAAGCAGAACTTGAATACGTATTCAAAGCATTTGCAACCACTGCAAGCGGTACAACAGAAGGTGAAGAATTAACATTCACTACATTGAGCGGATTAAGCGATGTAAATTCTGTAAGCATCATTGCAAACGTTTATCCAAACCCTGCAGAAGACAAAGCTACTATCAGCGTAAACGGTTTGATGAATGCAACTAAGATTGTTGTAAGCGACATGCAAGGACGCATAATTTTGAGCGATGAGATGAGCGAAAGCACATACGAACTCAACACAAGCAACTACGCAAGTGGCGTTTACTACATCAGAATCATCAGCGGAAACGCAGTGAACACACAAAAATTGATTGTAAAGTAATAACGAACAATCGATAACACTCAAAGGGAGAAGCCAAACGGCTTCTCCCTTTTTTCTTTCTTGAAATCCCGAAAATAACTCTTTGTTTCATTTTCTTGAAGTCAAGTTTCGCTCGAACGAAATCAAGAAACAATTTACTGAAATCAAGAATTATTTTTGCCTATTCAAGACACTGTAAATCAAAAGCGTATTTTGAATGTTTTAATCTCTGATTTGATAAGATGTAACAACACATAGAAAAGTGCTTTCGTCGTTTTCTTTTGCTTTAATCCTAAAAATATTTATTTTTCCCACTGAGTTGTGTTTGTGAATCAATTTTTTATTTATATATTTGCAAAGTTGAAATCTCTCAAACGCTATGAACACAAATTCTATTCAAATACTCGGCAAGAATAATTTGAGCCTGTAAGGCTGTTTGCTTTTTATCCCCTTGTGCGAACAGCCGAAAAATAAATCCAAACAAGGATTATTCTTAATGATTTTTTAATAAAACAGACGATAATAATGAGAAAGAAATTTTTTACAAGTTTTTATATGCTTGCAATGTTGATACTATTTGCCACTTCTTCGTTGCAGGCTCAAAATTGGTTAGTTAACCAAAGTACAATGATGCACACGAATCTTAGTGTCGAATTATCTGCACAGAAAGTAAAACCTTATAAAGATATATATTTAGTTGGTATCAGTAAAAAAGCAGATTCATTGCGTTATTGTTTCTCTTTGTTTAGGAATAATAATATTAATGTTTATAATTCTTTCCTTTACACAAAATAGGGAGCAGACAATGATTTATCTTGAACCAGATTCAATAGCGGATTATACTTCTATGTATGAAATATTTGATTATCCGAATCAATTGAATCATTTTAGTATGATTATGAATGGGAAATATGCAGTTGCTGGAATTCGTCCACTCTCTTTAATTTCAGGTATGCAAATGTTTTCCGTGAAAGAAGTAGGTGCATTGGAAAATAATTGTGTAAGTAAACATAAAAAAGATATATACTTAACAAGTGTGCCAAATGGAATATGGAATAATACTCCTTTATCATCTTATCTATTAACAGTTACTTGGAGTGTAGGCGTTGCTATAAATTATGGAGATTTAGTCAATGTATATTGTAATGATTAATATTCAACTTTTATTATTATGAAACTAAAAGTATTAAAGAAAGTTTTGATTCTTGGAATCGTTGTATTTGTATCTGTTTCTGCAAAAGCACAAATAGATACAGCGTATGCATCAAATTTGTATAGTAATCAATATATATTCCCTCCTTTGATGGATACAAATTACACAAGTACAAATACGATGTTACAAGGATTTCTCGCCCTTGAAGGCGAAAGCTATGTTGGTGCTATGGCACGAAGTCATCCTGATTGTACACAACAAGCGGTAACAGCTTTTGCTCAACGTTATGAGGTGAAATACGATAGTGTAAAAATAATGGGGGCATCACTTTTACTTGCTCATTTATCATCTCCGTTTTATGAAATTTTTGGATATACCGAGATAATTATAAGTGTTTGGGATACCACATTGACAAATATGCTATATACAAAGAGTTTTGTAGACGGAGGATATTCTGCCAATTATCAACTTCCTGCAACAAGTTTACATCCTTACATGGAATTTGTATTTGATGATACATTAACATTGTATGAAGATTATTATGTATCTGTTGAATATCCTAAAGGATGTCCTGCACCGGGACAAGGCCCTATGTTTATGACGTTGAGTGATTATGCTTGTACAACAGAAGATGCGTATTCTGATTGCTGTACTCCTTATGGGGCGTGTACAAAATATAAACCTTACGTTAGATTTGGTTGTGAAGGTGAAAGAAGTTGGCAACATGTTGACAGCGTAAATAATTGGGCATCATCGATTAATACATATAGGTATGTGTCAAGGTATCAACGTAATCAAGAACCGGGATTTAGATACCCCGATATGAATATCTGTGATTCTGTTGTTTATAAAGCAATAGGACTTTGCCCTATCAGAGCATTGGAAAACTCAACGACAGGTAATGATTCAACAGGAACTGGTGGCGGTTCGGCAGGTGATGATACGACTTCAACGGGCGGTGGTTCGCAAGACAGTTACATAGCAACGGTTTTGGCAAATGAGAGTGTGGAACTTTATCCTAACCCTGCCGATGAAGTTTTGAATATACGTTCCGACTATAACATAACGGAGATTGAGGTTCACGATGCGATGAATCGTTTGATCGAGCATTGGGAACTTAATTCGAGAGAATTGACTCTTGATGTCGCAAGCTATAAATCGGGAACATATTTCATCATAATCCGAACAGACAAAGGCTCATTAACGAAGAAATTCATCGTACAATAGTTTCGAACATACAAAACATTAAAAAGGAGAACACGCTTGATGTTCTCCTTTTTTGTTTCTTGAATTCAGAAAATTCTTTCTTGATTTCGTGAAATTGTTTCTTGAATTCAAAAAATTAAAACAAAGAATCGTTTTTTTTCTTTTCAAAGTTCTGTTAATCAGTTTTATATATTGTCGGATCCTGACATTTATTCTATCGTGTGAAAACAGAGGTTGTCGTTATGTAATCACAAATCCACAAAACCGAATCGATGAAAATAAGAATTCTATTCGAAAAAAATGAAAATCACTTACACTCTTCTCGAATAGAATTAACATCGAACAGAAACAAAGAAAAGTTTATTACATCACATCTTTAGAACTATACCCAGCCAAAGAAGATTGCTCGATATGTTTGGAAAGGACGTTTTGTCGCTAAAGCCGGTTACTGTCGTTACGCCTTTGTGCAGGGTTATGTTATAGTCAATGCTTATGCCGACTGCATTATTCCCCATGCTCGCCACGCCGTTTTTGTATATCCACCAAGTAAACCCGATCGGCATTACGGTATTTATCGAGTTGAGAGCTAATTCGGGTCTGTTGCTACTTCTGTCGATTTTTGTGGTATGCAAAAAGCTGTTGTACTGTCCGCCTATTCCTGTCGAGATTTCGAAATCGAAGTTTTTATGTCTCCAAAAAACATATCCGATTTTCAGTTTGCTACCATAGCTTCGCAGTTCGGAATATTGGTTTTCGTGAACTCCGACGGCAGGAGCTGAGGAAGCATAACTTTCGGTCATGACATAAAATCGGTTCATGAAGTAATAGCCGAATCCGAGTGTGAATCCGGTTTGTAAAACAGGGTTGAAATCAATGTAATGCGGATAATGCTCTCGTATAACGGCGTTTAGTTGAGATGTTTTGTCGAAAAATCCCATCGAAAAGCCTGCTGTCGAAATGAATCCGTTGCGTTTTTCGTGTGTTTGTGTAAACGATTCTGTGCTTGCGAAGATGCAAAGACAGACAATAATAAATGATAATTTTTTCATGGCATAATAGTTTTTTTGTTTTCTTAGATATGTAAACAATTCAAAATAGCAATGGTTCGTTTCATCTAAAAAATATTATCTTTGCTCTAAAAAGCATTGAGATGATAAGAGATGATTTGTTCAATCTTAGAGATGAAAACTACAAACCGTTTGTTGCTAAGCTCATTCCGAATATTGCTTCGGAAAAGATAATAGGTATTCGTACGCCTGTGTTAAGAAAATATGCAAAACAAATACATGCCACCACACAAGCCGAAGAATTTATGGCGAATCTTCCTCATGATTATTTCGAAGAGGACAACTTGCACACGTTTCTTGTCGAACAGATAACGGATTATGATAAGTGTATAAAGGAAACAGAAAGAATCCTTCCGCATATAGACAATTGGGCGAGCTGTGATTCTTTCAATCCACGATGTTTCAAAAGCAATATTGATAAACTGATAACGAGTGTAAGGAAATGGATTCTCTCACCAAGGGTTTATGAATGCAGATTCGGTATGCTTAATCTTATGCGGTACTATCTTGAAGATGAGGTTTTCAAAGAAGAATATTTCGAATGGGTTCTTAATGTTGAGGGAAAGGATTATTATTTGAAAATGATGCAGGCGTGGTATTTTGCAACAGCTCTTACAAAGCAGTATGAGAGTGCTTATGCGTTTATCAGCAAGCAAAGACTCGATGCGTGGACTCATAACAAAGCAATTCAAAAAGCAAAAGAAAGTCTGAGGATAAGCCGAGAAAGGAAATCCGAACTCGAAAAGTTAAAAATAAAAAAGGTAACTCGGTAGTTCAAAACGCAAATTTGCAAGGAAAAAGTAACACTATATTTGTGAGAAATAAAGATTTGCATTATCTTTGCAGAATCAAATAAGTTTAGAATAACAAATAATAAATTTAAGATATGGATTCAAGAAAGTTGATTTTGGCTATCAATCCCGGTTCTACATCAACCAAGATAGCCGTATATAATGAAGAAGAACAGCTGTTTGTAAAGAATATCAAGCATTCGGCTGAAGAGATTGCAAAGTTTGATTGCATAGCAGCTCAATATGAGTTTCGTAAAGAGATAATACTTGCTGAGGTTGCTCAAGCAGGATTTGATGTTAAGGACTTCAAGGTTATTGTTGGTAGAGGTGGATTGGTAAAACCTATTTCTTCGGGAGTATGGGGCGTAAACGAAGCTATGTTGGAAGATTTGAGAAAAGGAGTATCAGGACAACACGCTTGCAACTTGGGAGGTTTGATTGCTCATGACATCGCTTCTACTTTGGATGGAGTACCTGCAATCATTGCAGACCCTGTTGTTGTGGACGAAATGCACGATCTTGCAAGGGTGAGCGGACATCCTAAATTCCCTCGTTTGAGTATATTCCATGCTTTGAACCAAAAGGCTATTGCAAGAAGATATGCAAAAGATCATGGCAAGAAGTATGAGGATTTGAACTTGATTGTTGTGCATCTTGGCGGTGGAGTGAGCGTTGGAGTTCACAGAAACGGCTTAGTGATAGATGTTAATCAGGCATTGGACGGAGAAGGTCCTTTCTCTCCTGAAAGAACTGGCTCATTGCCTGTAAACGAAGTTGTGGATATTTGCTTCTCTGGCGAATATACAAAGGCTGAGGTTAAGAAAATGATTGTCGGAGGTGGCGGATTCGTTGCATATCTTGGCACAAACGATGCTTATGAAGTTGAAGTTAAAGCAAAAGAAGGAAGTAAGGAACATGCGTTCTATCAATCTGCGATGGCATATCAAGTGTCTAAGGAAATCGGTGCTGCAGCTACTGTATTGAATGGAAAGGTTGATGCAATCATTTTGACCGGTGGTATCGCTTATGGTAAGCCTTTTGATGAAGAAGTTATAGAAAGAGTTAAATTCATTGCCCCTGTTGAAATTTACGCAGGCGAAGACGAAATGGGTGCTTTGGCAATGAATGCGACGATGTTCCTAAACAACGAAATTGAATGTAAGGAATATAAATAAGAAACCTTTTTTGAGGAAAAGAAAAAGAGGAACTTGTTTTTGAGTTCCTCTTTTTGTTTTATTGTTTGCTCATTTTCTTGCTACCATGATATAAGTCGAATTTACAGAACCTGCATTCAAGATTGGAATTGTAAACCGTGATTTTTCGGCTTGGCTTTAGTCCGATTTTTTTCAAAGCAAAGAAATCTGAAGATATTACCCAAGCAGTGTTGCCTTCGTATTTGGATTTGAACGCATTGCCTATTCGTTCATACAAAGCAATGATGTCTTCTACCTCGATTCGCTCTCCGTATGGCGGATTGGTAATTATGAGCGTTTTTCCTTCAGGTGGCATTTGCTCTTCGATAGCACATCGTTCCACATCTATGTCTTTGTGAAGTTTTGCGTGAGTTATGTTCTCCATTGCTTCGTTTACAGCGTTCTGAGACACATCGCTGCCGCATATAAGGTAATCGAAATCTTGTATTTTTTTATTTTCTTCTTCTTGAACACGCTTCCATTCCGGCAGTGAGAAGTCTGACCATTTTTTGAATGCGAAACGTTTTCTGTAATACTGAGCAGGGATATTGTAAGCATACATTGCCGCCTCTATCAACAACGTTCCGCTTCCGCACATAGGGTCGAAGAAGTTGCAATCTTTCTGCCATCCGCTCAATTGTATCAATCCTGCAGCTGTAACCTCATTCAGAGGAGCTTGTCCGTTGTTTTTCCGATAATTTCTCTTGTGAAGGCTGTCTCCTGATGAGTCCAAAGAGATTGTAACCATGTTTTCATAGATATGAAGATTTAATTTGATGTCGTAATCGTCTTTATCGACCAACGGACGTATGTTAAACATCTTTCTAAATCTGTCGCATATTGCATCCTTTGTTTTCTGCGCTGCGTAGAGTGAGTGTTTGAATATGCTGCTGTTCACAGAATGGTCGATGTATATCTTGGCATCGCAGTTCATATACTTCTCCCATTTTATCGAATATATGTTTTGGTAAAGTTCGTGTTCGTTATCTGCCTCGAAAACTTTAATAGGACGCAATATTGTCAAGGCTGTTCGCAAGCAATAGTTGGCACGATAAAGCAAGGTCATATCTCCTTCGAAACTTACAGCTCTGCACAACACGTTTATATTCTCTGCTCCGATTGCTTCCAACTCTTTTGCCAACACTTCTTCCAAGCCAAACATCGTTTTGGCGATCATGTTGAATTTCTTATTATCTTCCATAGTTATCTTTCCCTCCGATTATAGTTTTGCTAAGAATTTATCTTTTTCTACAATGACTCTGTTGTGTGTTGCTTCGCCTATTTTGCCTTCTTCATCGTAAGCAATGATGTTGAACGATAGTTTTTTACCCTCAACCTTGCTTAAAAAACTTTCACATGTGATAAGACTGCCAACTTTTGAAGCTTTGATGTGTTTCGCATTGATTTCAATTCCTACACTTATACATTCCTGTGGCAATAACGCCTTTACAGATTCATTGGCCGTCTTTTCCATTAACGCTATCATTGCGGGAGTTGCAAAAACCTCTACATCTCCCGAACCATATACTATAGCGGTATCTTTTTGTTCAACTCTGATTTCCTGCTTTCCGCCAATTCCACTTGCAATATTTATATCCATATTTGTATGTTGTGATTTTGATTACTGATTTAGTTGCTTTATTAGATTGTTTTGAGCTGCCGCATAATCCTCAGGCACTCCGATATCAATGAAAAAGCCTTTGCATTCTATGCCGAAAAGACTCTCTTTCTCAACTTCTTTTTCCAAGAAATCTTTTTCGAAAGAAAATACTTCGTTTTCTGCTTTATCATTGAAGGTATCCTTATTTAATATATATACTCCAGTGTTTATAAGGCATTGTTCTTTGAATGATTTTTCTTCGAATGCGGTTACTCTGTTTTCAAACGTTTTTACAGCTCCGTATCTTTCGACTCTCTCCATAGGCTTCAAAATCAGCAAAGAATGATTCTTGATTTCGCTAAATTGTTTCTTGATTTCGTCGAATTGTTTCTTGATTTCATTCAACTGAAACTTGATTACGCTATCGCCGTTCAAAACGAGGACATTTTCGTTCATGACTTTTCTCAAAGCTTTTGCGATTGCTCCACCTGTGCCAAGCGGATTCTGTTCTACCGAATAAACGATTTCCATTCCTTCATAGCAATTGCCGTAAAGGTTTTCTATCTTTTCGTGCATATATCCCGTTGCGAGAATTACTCTTCTTATGCCTTGAGCTTTCAAATACTTCATCAAGATGCTTAGAAACGGGATACCATCAATCGGAGCCAAAGGTTTGGGAACATCATTGACTACTTCTTTGAGTCTTGTTCCCTTTCCACCGCAAAGGATTATAGCTTCGTTTAACTCGTTTATATCTGCCATGTTTGCAATCCTTGTTTTGTAAATTCGAATCGTCTTACTTTTCCGCCGAAATTGCTTAATGCCTCAATAACTTTGTATCTTACGCAGTCGGGACAATAGAAGAAAATATAGCCTCCACCACCAGCTCCCGAGATTTTACCACCTCTTGCTCCCGCATTCAAGGCAGCCTTGTACACATCTTCGAACAAATCGGTGCTTATACCTCTTGCCATCTGCCTTTTATACTCCCAGCCAAGGTTTAAGATGTCTCCGATTTTGTCTAACTCGTTTCTCAAAAGTGCCTCTTTCATTAGAACAGCCTGCTTTTTGAGTTGTTGCATTGCTTCGATAGATTGAGTGTTGTTAGCAACTACATTCTTTTGTTGTCTTTCGATTATATCGGCAGAACTTCTCGAAGTAGATGTGTAAAACAAAACAAGATTTCTCGACAATTCATTCATTATCGATTCTTTTATGCGAAGTGGATTTACTATAACTTTGTTCTCGGCATAGAATTCCATAAAATTGAACCCTCCGAATGTTGCCGCATATTGGTCTTGTTTGCCTCCTGCAAGACGAAGGTCGATTCTCTCTATCGAATACGCCAATGCAGCTATGTCATACTCTGCAAGCGGCAGGCGTAACCATTGAACAAATGCACCAAGCACTGCGACAACCAAAGTTGATGAGGTTCCCAATCCGCTACCGGCAGGAGCATCGACAAAGGTGTGCAGTTCGAACGACAAAGGTGGCAAATCAAAATCTTTTACCACACGATTGTATATAGCTTTCAATATATCCAGATTTCCATCCAAAGGAAGTTCTCTCATACTTTCGGATTCGAATCTTTCTCCTCTGTCTTCGGTAATCATCACTATGCGATTGTCATTGCGAGGTATTATATCGCAATAAGCAAAAAGGCTGATAGTGGCATTCAATATGCAACCACCGTAAATGTCTGAGAAAGGTGAAACGTCTGTTCCGCCACCTGCCAAACCCAATCTTAAAGGAGCCTTGCTTCTAATTATCATTTTGAGTTATGTATTTTAGATTCATTATATAAAAGTCGTATTGCCGCAGTCATTTTGTCCCAAGCGAAACGTTGCTTTTCTTCTTCCAAACTTTCCGAAAAGTCTTTCCGATTTGTACAAAAGTCAATCAGACAATCTGTTATGCTTTTCGCATCTGGCAAACATACATATCCGCTTTTGCCATTAGCAACGATTTCAGGTAATCCTCCAACGCATGTAACAAGCATTGGTTTTGAGAAATGGAATGCAATCTGTGTAACTCCGCTTTGAGTAGCCGATTTATAAGGAAGCACAACCAAATCTGTAGAACAAAAATAATTCACAACTTCATTGTCTTCCACAAATTTGTTTTGCATACTTACTCTTTCTTTTAAGCCAAATTGCTCAACCAAGTCCTCGTATTTTTTGTAGTTATCATAGAATTCTCCTGCCACAGTAAGGTGTAAAGGCATTTGTTTCAATCTTTCGTCGCTCAAAGCTTCCAACAACAAATCCAGACCTTTGTATTCTCTGACCAAACCGAAAAACAAGAGATTTATCTTTTGAGAATCAAGATTCAAACGCTTTTGTGCTTCCGCTTTTTCGATTGCTTGTCCGAAGTTATCAAACAAAGGATGCGGCATTAGTTTCTTTGGAACTGCTTTGTCGAAGATATTGATGTCATCAAGCACACTTTTGCTCATAGCAATCCAACAATCGACACACTTTACAAAGTATTTAGTTAGCCAATTGTCGAAAAATCTTTTCTCATGAGGGATTATATTATCGGCAATCGCTATGATTTTTGTATGTTTGTTTGATTTGATAATTCGAGATATGAAACCAAAGCAAGGAGCCATAAAAGGCAACCAATATTTTATTAGAACAATGTCGGGCTTTTCTCTTTTGAGTTTTCTCCCTACCTTGATCCAAGAAAACGGATTGATAGAATTTACACTTCGAACGATGTTAAATTTGTGCGAAGCCTTGCTTTCGCTGTACTGAGTCTTACCCGGAAAAAGAAAAGAGGGGTATTGCAGAGTGAAAGTTTGAATTTCAACATCTTCTCCTTCGGAACGAAATTGTTCCATAAGTCTTTCGTTGAATGAAGCCAAACCTCCTCTGTAAGGATATGCCGTACCGATTAAAACAATCTTCATATCTTTGGTTTATGTACAACGAATATATGATTTACAATATTAGAAACATCTTCGCTTGCCAAAGACATTCTCTCCAAAACTTCTTTTGAAAGAGTGGAAGCAAAGTCTGATTCTTCTACTTCAAAGCCTGCCGAAGCCAAAACCTGTGCATAATCCTTTCCAAACTCTCTTACATGATCTTTTTGTCCGAAATGTTTTTCTCTTTCCAAAGGATCGGTAATCGAAGCGTCTTCATAGGTTGTTTCTCTCTTTGGATTGATAGGAGAAAGCAAGATTGCCCATCCGCCAACTTTCAAAACTCTGTAAATTTCGCTTAATGCCTTGTCAAGATGTTCAACATGCTCCAAAATATGATTTGCCATAAGGACATCGAAACTTGAATCCTCCAAAGGCATATCTTCTATATTCAAATGTATATCAGCCCAAGGACTTTCCAAATCAGCAGTTTTGTAATTCAGATTATTGAGTTTTTTGAATTTATCGATGAAACAAATTTCGGGAGCTATATGAAGAAAGGACAGATTCGCTGTAAAAAGATTGGTTTTCTCTTGTAAGAATAACCACAAAAGGCGATGGCGTTCCAACGCAAGGCAATTCGGACATAAGGCATTTTCTCTCGATACAACATAGCCATAAGGCAAAAACTTTCTGTAATGTTTCCCACATACGGGACATTCTTTTTTGTTTCCCAAATAAAAAGGCTTGCAACACAGCATTGCAAATCTGACAAACCTTTGCAAAATACGTCTTGGTATTCTGCGGAGAACGAACCTTATAATCTTCTTCATATTACGTCAAATAGCCGATTCAATCTAATTTTCGACAAAGTTACGCAAAAGAAATGAGATAAAGAGCAAATCAGTCTTTATACTTTGACGCCAAAACTTCCAAACACATCAATATTGCCTGATTCGATGTGCGTTCGATAAAGTTTTCGCGGGTTGTGTTAAACAAAAATTTTTTTGCGACGCACTTTCCCTTTCCCGAAACCGCAATCCAAACCGTTCCAATCGGCTTTTCGTCGCTTCCGCCATCGGGTCCCGCAATGCCTGAGGTTGCAATTGCATAGTCCGTATTCATTATTCTTCTTGCACCTTCAGCCATTTGTTTTACCACCTCTTCGCTTACAGCCCCAAACTCTTCAAGACTTTTCTTTTGAACGCCCAACAGATTTTCCTTTACCTCATTTGCATAGCTTACAACACTGCCTTTGTAGTATCGACTGCTGCCTGCAACAAGCGTAATCAAGTGTGCTATATTCCCACCCGTACAACTCTCAGCCGTTGCTATCGTTTCGTTCCGTTCAATCAAGCGTTTGCCGAGTGTTTGAGCGATGTTGTCGCTATCGAATCCCATAAAATATTCATCAACCCTCTTTCGCAAATCCTCACAATAACTATCGGCAGAATCAATCACCGCTTGCTTGTCTTTACCCTTGACAGTAAGTCTCAAACGCAACGTTCCGCCTTTCGGTAAGTAAGCAAGAGAGATATTGCTCGGCAGATTCGCTTCAAAATCTTCAAGCATATCCGAAAGAAAACTTTCACCGATTCCGCTCAAAAGCAACGTTCGATGTTCAATCGTTTCGCTATCGAAATGCTTTTTAATGATTTCGATAACCTTATTCATCATAAAACGCATCTCAAACGGCACTCCGGGCATAGAGATTATGATCTTACCATCTTTATTAAAGCACATTCCCGGAGCCGTTCCCACATTGTTGAAAATAACTTGGCATTTATCGGGAACCAAAGCTTGTTCGCGATTAGTCTCGGTAAAAGGCAGACCTCTTTTTGTAAAGTATTGCTCAACATGCTCAAGCACCTGAGAATCCGTAATCAAAACCGAATCAAATTCTTCTGCCAAAATCTTTTTTGTAATGTCATCTTTTGTCGGTCCCAAACCTCCTGTAATCAAAACAATATCTGTTTCGCAAATAAGATTTCGAAGATTAGTCCTTATGCTTTCGGCATTATCCGAACATACAACGGTCTTCCAAACATCAAAACCATTGTCATTCAAAATCTTTGCCATGTCTGAAGCATTTGTATTGACGACCTGACCGATTAAAAGCTCATCTCCAATATTTAATATTCCAACTTTTGCCATACGATTTCTGATTATGAATTTACAAAGTTAAGAATTATTTTGACAGAACAAAGATTCGCAAAAACAAAACGAGCGTTCGTCCTAATCAAATCAAGACTTACGCTCGTTTTTCTTTACCTTGGCTGTTTTTCTTTTTACCTTGGCTTTTAGCTATTGGCTTTTGGTAAAATTCTACCAATACTCTACGGTGCGTGTAGTAACGGTTTTGTATCCTTGATCGTCAGTTCCCGTTCTTTTTGTCCAATCTTGGCTCATCACATCGTAAGTATAAGTTGTTGTAGTCTTGCTCGAAGTTCCTTCAAAATCGTCTTCGAAAATACGAACTACTTTTACCAACAATCCATCTTTGTTATATTCATATGTTCCTGTGCCTTCACCTTCCTCATAAGCGAATACTGCTTTCTTATATCCGAATTCATTGAATTCGACCTCAGTTGTTCCACCTTCAAGACAGTATGTTGCAGTATTCTTTTGCTTATTCACCGATGCCTCGCAGTAGCCTTCATTACCACCTTTCGCCGAAAAAATTTTTCCATCCTTGAATGTAAATTCCAAAGCAGGGCAATCTGAACAATAAATATCAGTTATCTTAATAATATTTCCTTGTTGGTCATATTCTTTAATAAGGATTTCATCATCTTTAATAGGGTTATCATCTCTGGTTTTCTCAATTGATTTTTTGATAACTTTCTTTGCGGGTTTTTCAATTTGAGCTTGCTCCGTTTCAACGCCGTTTTCGGGTTTACTATCTTCCTTTACCACATCTCTTTCTTCGTTTACCACATTTCTTACAGGTTTTTTGTCCGGAAACGGCAGCTTTATATAAATGTATTCGGTTTCTTCGCTCCATATTCTGACGGTTTGATCTCCTGCTCCGCTTATCAGATATTTGCCATCGGGAGTCCAACAAAGTGATTCGACGCTAAAGCTATGTCCTTTCAAGGTTTGGATATTTCTTCCGTTGTTCGGATTCCATAGAACAATGCTCATGTCCCACGAGGCACTTGCCAAATATTTTCCATCGGGACTCCAGCTTACGCAATTGACGCCAAAGGAGTGTCCTTTCATAGTTTGGAGTATCGCTCCGCCGGTTGCATCCCATACGATAACGGTTTTATCTCTTGAACCGCTCGCCAAATATTTTCCATCGGGACTCCAACAAACCGTATTGACGTTTTTCGTATGTCCTTGCAAGGTTTTGACTTTCTGTCCGCTGTTCACATCCCATATAACAATGGTTTTGTCCTTTGAACCGCTCGCCAAATATTGTCCGTCGGGACTCCAACTAACTGAAGTAACGGTTTTTTCATGTCCTTCCAAGATTTTGAGTTTTGCACCGCTGTTTACATCCCATATAACAATGGTTTCGTCCGATGCTCCGCTTGCCAAATATTTTCCGTCAGGGCTCCAACAAATGGATTCAACGCCGAAGGTATGTCCTTTCAAGGTGTGAACTCTTAAAAGACTGTTTGCATCCCATATAATGACGCCTCCGTTCAACGAACCACTCGCAAAACGTGTTCCGTCG
>JAZNQE010000011.1:0-36178 GCA_045590015.1 Candidatus Onthomorpha sp.
AACTCTTCATTGTATAATATCTTCCGATATCTTGTTCTTTTTATTATCTCTTTTAATTGACGTCTATCCTTACTCCGGTCGATAAACTTTAACGTTTATCTCCGCTACCTCGGTTCATTATTTTCAAAGATCAATTTCCCCTTCCAACTCCCCTCTGTCTCTCACATCTTTTCCTCGTCGTTTGGGATTGCAAAAGTACTACCTTTTTCTAAACCCACCAAATGTTTTACAATCTTTTTTTATCCCCCAACACTTAACTCGCTGTTTTACACTATGAAAAATTTTTGAAACATTTTTCTATTTTTTACGTTTTTAGGAAGATCTACAATTTTTTTTTGATTCAAAACGGCATTGCAACATCTGCATAAAAGCTTTTCAAGACTTATTTTTCCAATAAAAAGCTCCAATTCTCGAAATCAAAGATTGCTTTTCTTGTAATAAAAAAACCGAAAAATCAACTTCAAAATATATTGTTACCACACCTTATTTCACACTCCAAATCTTAATCATCCCGTCTCTGCCTGCCGAAATTATACAATTTCCATCCGGACTGTAAGAAGCTGTTTTTACGGTTTGCTCGTGTCCTTTTAAGGTTTGAAGGCAGGCTCCGCTATTTGCGTCCCATATTTTAATGGTTTTATCCACCGAAGCTGAGATTATGCGTTTTCCATCGGGACTATACTCTGCAAAAAGCACATAAGACGAATGTCCTTTCAGAGTTTGAAGACATATTCCACCGCTTGCATCCCATATTTTCAGAGTTTTGTCATCTGATGTCGAAACAATGTATCTTCCATCGGGACTATACGAAGCTGTATTCACGCATTTGGTGTGTCCGACTAAGGTTTGAAGACACTTTCCGCTATTTGCATCCCATATCTTTATAGTTGTATCGAGCGATGCAGAGACTATACGTTTTCCATCGGGGCTATATTTTGCAGAATATATAACTCGCTTGTGCCCTTTCAGAGTTTGAAGACATTCTTCGTTGCTTGCATCCCATATTTTCAGCGTTTTGTCGCTCGAAGCAGAGACAATGCGACTGCCATCGGGATTATATTCTGCAGAATTAACGTATGAGGTATGTCCTTTCAAAGTCTTGAGACTTTTTCCGCTGTTTGCATCCCAAATTTTTATGTTTCCGTTACGCAAAACAGAGAGTATGTACTTCCCATCGGGACTATACAAGGCTGTTTCAAAATCTGCACGATACAACATCTTACCTTTAAGAGTGTTTGGGCTGAACGGATCAAATGTTTGATGATCTCTGTCCCAACAAATACGCTTTCGAACCGCTCCATCGGCACGAAAAGAAGTTGAAATAAAAAAACGCTTGTGCTTTTCTATATCCAAGCGAAGTTGAAGGCTGTTTGCATCTTTCACTTTAATCGTTTTGTCAGCAGAAACACTGATTATGCGATTTCCATTTGGGCTGAAATATGCGGAATATATGCGATTATTGTTTGATTTTATGGTTTTCACACAACGAAACTGCTTTTCATCTTGTGTAAACGCATTTTCACAAAATAAAGACAATAAAACTGCAAGCACAATCAACAGAATCAAACTTTTCCTCTTCATATTAAATCAATTTTCCATTCGTTGGAAATCTCTTTATAAAAACGTAAATAAACCACTCTTTGTTTCAGAAAATTGTTTCTTGATTTCAGCCAAGCGAAACAAAGATTCAGTAAAATAACTCTTGATTTCAGCAGATTGTTTCTTTGTTTCAGAAAATCCTTACAATCAATTATTTATAAGAAGTAATAAAACAGAATTTTCTTTTACTTGTTTCGGTGTTTGGCAAGCTCGGTTTCGGACTGTTCGATAACAGCTTTGATGTGTGCAGACACAGCAGTCTTGTTCAAAACTCGCTTTCCGCTATCCAGAACGTAGATTTCAGGCGTGTGGGATATATCTAAGCCGTATTGTTTCTCGATTTGTTCGGGATTAGCCTGCAAAACAACCCAATCGGCAGGGATTTCGGCAAGTTCTTTGCGGGTTTTCTCAATATCTCCTCCCATTTCAACCGAAAAGACTTTGATATCGTATTTATCTTTGGACTGTTGGTAAAACTCTTTCAATTCATGCATTCCTTTTTTGCAAGTTTCGCAGCCCGCACTCCAAAAGAAAACAACAGTATAACGGCTTTTCAAATCATACAATCGCAACATTGAACCATCGGATGATTGAGCCATGATATCGCAAAAAGGCTTTCCGGGAAGGAATTTTCGTATCTCTTCGATTCTTGTTTGATGAAACTCCTTTTCAACCATAGAAAGCCAAGGCGTATATTTATCATTGAGGAGTGAATCGACAATTTGGACATATAATTGCTCATTAAACGAAAAAGGAAGTCGCGGAAGTTTGCTCAAATATAACTCGATTATATAGTTGGAATAAAGTTCGCCATTTCTGCTGTTTGCTAAATCGACAAAGCTTTTGAAGGCTGAAAAAACCGAATCGGCATTCTGCATCGTTATTTGGTCGATATAGGTTTGAAATTTCTTATAAAAATATGGCGTTCCTATGATTCGCTCATCCGAAAAATCGAAAGAATCCCAATAATGCGTGCGATAAAGGTAAGCATATTCCAATCCGGTTTCTTTTTTCACCTCTCCCCTTGCGTCAAAGTACTTTGCAGGCATCTGAGGCGGCGTTACGGCTTTAACCAATACGCTCATTATATTTTCGGGATAGTTTTTATAGAAATCATTTTGATATTTCTCGAATTTCAATTTTGCTTGGCTTGCAACCTTTTGAAGAGTGTCTTTGGATTCAGGGTGATTTTTCATTCCCTGATTGCATTGGTAAAGCGTCAAACGATATTCCTTGTTCATCTTTTGGTATTCCAAATATCTGTCGTTTTCAATGCTTCCCTTTACTTCATAGAATCCATCGGGGAAAATCGTTATCTCAAACTTCGGTTCTTTATCCAAAACAAAACTAAACATATCTTCCTTTGCCGAAGACACTACAACAATTCCCTGACGATAGTTTCCCTTGAGTTCAAAACTGCCATCGTTTTTCATTTTCAAGCTATCCAACAAAAGATTCGTTCTTTCGCCAAACGCTCCTCGAACATAAATCGTGCTATCTGTAAAGTCATGAATCCACAACTTCACTTGATAATCTTTATGTTGAGAATAAGCAAAAACATAAACAAAAGAAAAAATTACAAAGCATACAAAAATGCGTAAGAAATAAAAATTTGTTCTCATTAGATTAAAGTTTCAATTTTCCACTATCCAATAACTCCATTATCTTCGCAATATTGTCAGCCTGTATATTTTTAGCCACTATCACGTTGTTTTGATCCAAGATATAGATTATAGGAGTCTTTATAACGTCAAAGTAATCCCTCCAATCGTAATTTGCAACAAGACCATTCACATTAACCCATTGCAATTTCTTTTCTTCGATAAATTTTGTCCAATGTGCAGTATCGCTTTCGGTATTCACAGCCATAACCTCGAGATTGTAAGTATCCTTGTAGTCTTCGTAGAATTTGTGATACTTAGGTATCTCTGTGCTGCAATGACCGCAATCAGGAGACCAGAAAATCAAAATTTTGTATTTCTTATCCATTGAATTCAAATCATGCCATTGCTCATTCGCATCGGGACATGCAAGATTCGGCACCTGCTTTCCAATCAAGAGTTTCTCCCATTTCTCAGCTCGTAAAACTTCTGTTTCGATTGCAGACGGTGTAAGCCACTCTGCTTTGCCTGTCTTGTAATATCGCTTTATCATTTCCACATATACTCTGTCGTGTCCCATAATAGGACTTTGTAAATAACGCTCTGTAATGTTGTGTATCAAATAACGAGTCATCGCTTTTGAACCTTTGGCTTTCTCAATCAACATATCAGCATAAACCAATATGCTATCCGCATTTTCGTATTTCATGACTTCGTTCCAGAAATACTCATAAGAACGATTAAAAACACTGGCAGGCGTTCTCAAAAGCCCACTACAAGACAAATCTATATTATCAAAAAAATGTTGTTTGTAGTAATACCAGCGACGATTGCTCCATTCAAGGCTGTCGGGGTTGCCATTTTCATCATTGTAAACAGGCATTTCAGGAATAGTTACCGCTTTGGTTGCCGTCAAAACTTTAGATAAAAGATGTTCAGGATACTTTTCGATAAAACGATTCTTCAGACTGTCTCCTATATGTTGCAATTCTCTGTTTCGTTTATTGAATTCTTCGGGCGTAAGTTTGGATTTATCTTTCATAAGTGCAGATACAGAATCGTTCAACGGCTTGTTTGCCAACATATATTCATAATATATCTTAGCCGTTTCAGAACCCTTGACTTTCATATTGTAAGTCCAATCACTGTCTTCTGTTTTCAAGGAGAACTTTTGCTCATCGTCTATCATCAATTCGCAGAATTTACCTTTTGTTGTACTAAAAAAATAGATTCCACTCTCCAATCTGCCATCTTTTTTCTTGAATACAAACTTGCCTTTTTTGTTCCACGCAGTATCGATTGCATAAGTCTTATCACGATAATAATGTCCCAATATCAAGCAACTGTCTTTACAATCTTTGATTTCAAGTTTGATTTCATACTGAGCAAGAAGTGTTTGCACAGAACAAAGTGAGATTATCAATAAAATAAAGAGTCTGTTTTTCATTTTCTTTTTGTTTTTGACTATTCCTAAACTTTGCAAAGTTAATACTTTGGCACAATATATAGACAGCGAAAAGAGCGAAAATGTAAACAAAGAAGCGAAATATTTTTCTACCTTTGCAAAAAAAAGAAAACTTGTATGAGAACTTCGGTTGATGATTTCAGAGAATTGGTTGCCCAAGTTGGCGAGATAGATGAAATAATGATAGATGTCGAAAAGGCAGAAGGAATTTACGTTTGGGACACTTCGGGCAGGCGTTATATGGATATGCTTAGCGGAATATGCGTAGGAAACATAGGACATAGGAATCCGAAAGTGGTCAATGCAGTGAAAGAGCAATTGGATAAGTATATGCATGTGATGGTTTACGGAGAATTCATCCAAAGTCCTCAATACAGATATATGAAACGCTTAAAGGAATTCTTACCTAAAAGCCTTTCACAAATCTTTTATGTAAATTCCGGTTCGGAAGCAATAGAAGGTGCTTTGAAAGCTGCAAAACTATTCACGAAACGAAGTGAGATAATTTCTTGCAAAGGTTCGTATCACGGCTCTACAATAGGTGCTGTTTCAATGCTTTCTCAGGAGATATTCACTCAAAATTTCAGACCGTTGATTCCTGATTGCAACAAGATAGAATACAACAATTTTGACGACATTCAAAAAATCACACAACGCACAGCTTGTTTAGTGCTTGAGCCTGTGGCAATCGGTCAAGGGGTACGCCTTCCGAAAGACGGTTGGCTGCAAGCCGTCAGAAAAAGATGCGATGAAGTCGGAGCGGTTCTTGTTTTCGATGAGATACAAACAGGTTTCGGAAGAACGGGAAAGCTATTCGCTTTTGAGCATTTTGAAGGCGTTTATCCGGATATTCTTTGCATTGCCAAAGGTATGGGAGGCGGAATGCCGATTGGGGCATTTATTGGAAGAAATGATATAATGATGAGCCTAAATAACCATCACCCTTTAATCGGTCATGCTTCCACTTTCGGCGGACACCCTGTCAGTTGCGTTGCTGCCCTTGCCACGCTCGATTGTATAGTGGAAGAAAATCTTATGGACAAGGTTGAGAGCAAGGGAAAGAGGTATCGTCAGGAGTTAAAGCACCCTTTGATTAAAGAAGTCAGAGGAATAGGTTTGTTTAACTGCATTGACATCGATCAAAGGCTGGATTGGACAGAGGTTTTGAAGGCTTGCTTTGCCGAAGGTTTGATTACGGGAACGCATCTTTTCAACACGCATTGTCTGAGTCTGAAACCCGCCTTGATTATTTCCGATGAGCAAATAACGGAAAGCATAGAGAAATTCATGAAAGCTTTTGACAGATTATAGCTTTCATGACACCTAAAATCGGATTCAAGATTCAGTTTTTTAATTCTTGATTTCAGTCGAGTGAATCTTTGTTTTAGAAAATTGTTTCTTGATTTCGCTCGACTGATTCTTGATTTGAGAAAAAATAAAACGCCGAACAAATTTTATGATTATTTGTTCGGCGTTTTTGTTTTGTTATTTCGCTTGATTATTTCTTCTTTCCTTGATTAGCGACTTCTTCCATCAATTTTTTCAAAGTAGCTTCATCGGCAAGGAAACGGTCTTGTTTCAAAGTCAAATCATCATTCAACTCAAACAAATAAGGAATACCAGTAGGGATATTGAATTCAATTATCTCTTCATTGGTCATTTGTTTCAATGTTTTCACGATTCCTCTGAGTGAATTGCCGTGTGCAACAACCAAAACAGTATCGTGTGTTTCAAATGCTTTCAAAATATTGTTTGTATAAAAAGGCATAAGGCGGTTTATGCAGTCTTGCAAACTCTCTGTCAAAGGAAGTTCGTTTCTATCAACAGCAGCATAACGTTCATCTGTGTATGGAGAGCGTTCATCAGCAGGATCTAATGCAGGAGCTTGCACATCGAAACTTCTTCTCCACAATTTAACTTGAGCTTCTCCGAATTTCTCTGTTGCTTCCGCTTTATTCTTTCCTTGAAGGTCGCCATAAGATTTCTCATTCAAACGCCAGCTCTTCTCAACAGGCAAATAATCCATATCCATTGCGTCAAGAATATTGTTAAGTGTCTTTATAGCTCTCTTCAAATAAGAAGTGAAACAAACCTCTGGCTTAAGTCCTTCTTCCTTTATTGTCTTTCCAGCCTTTAATGCTTCTTCGATTCCTTGCTCTGTTAAATCTACATCTGTCCAACCTGTAAACAAGTTCTTCAAGTTCCATTCACTTTGTCCGTGTCTTACCAAAATAAGTTTTTTCATTTGCTTTAATGTTTTTGTATTATTACTTCTTTTTATCTTCTTTTAATTTCAAACTCGCAATATCTACAATCTTACCCGTCTTGTTCATAAACGCTAAAACCAAAAACAAGATTCCTGCGACTATAAACGGCAAACTGAGTATCTGTCCCATATTTAACACCATCGATGCTTCCCATGCTTCTTGCACTTCTTTCCAATGTTCGATTATCAAGCGAGATGTGAAAACCATTACCAAAAATCCACCAAACAGAACTCCGTTTTTAGGTTTTCTTTGTTTGAAAAGGTAGTACGCAATCAGAATAACAAAGCATAGGAAATAAGCTGTTGCTTCGTATAACTGAGTCGGATGTTTCGGAATCATCTCTCCGTTTTGTGCAAATACAAATCCCCAATTGCTTTTTGTTGCAATCCCGTAAATTTCACTGTTTGCTAGATTTCCTAATCGAATAAACATACCCGCCAAAGCTACAATGATTACCAATCTATCCAAAACCCAAAGCATCGGAAGTTTGGTTTTGCGAGAATAAAGCCAGACTGCCAACAATATTCCTATTGCCCCTCCATGCGAAGCAAGGCCTTGATAACCTATAAACCGCCAACCGTCATCCGTTATCTTGATTGGCAAAAGCATTTCTATCGGATTGGATAGGTAATATGAAGGTTCATAAAACAGACAGTGGCCAAGCCTTGCCCCTATCAGCACTCCAAGAAACACATAAAAGGCAAGTGTATCAAGATAGTTTGTTGGGACTTTTTCTTTTTCAAAAACGACTTTATTCAGTATCACATATCCTGCTATGAATGCGGTAACGAACAAAAGGCTGTACCATCTCAGTTCCAAGGAACCTATTGAAAAAGCCACAGGATCCATATTCCAAATTACTGCTGCCAAATTCATCTTCGTATCTTATTGAAATTGCTTGCAAAGTTAATAATTCTATTTCAAATAACGCATAGTTTGTTTTTCTATATATGCGGTTTATCTATTTTCAGACAAAAAAAAAGAGATACCCTTTGCGAGTATCTCTTCAATTTTATCTTTATTCGGCTTAGAATTTTCTTTCTTTGATTCTTGCCTTTTTACCTGTCAAGGCTCTCAAATAGAAGATTCTTGCTCTACGAACAACACCACGCTTGTTCACAACAATCTTTTCGATAAATGGAGATGCAAAAGGGAATATTCTTTCAACACCTACTCCACTTGACATTTTTCTTACTGTGAACGTTTCTGTCATTCCACTTCCTGAACGTTGGATAACAACTCCTTGGAATGTTTGTGGACGTTCTTTATTTCCTTCTTTAATTTTATATGTTACAGAAATAGTATCTCCTGCTTTGAATTCAGGAAATTCTTGCATAGTTGTCAAACTATCAACATACTGCATCAATTCTGGTTTACTCATACTCTATGTCTCCTTTCCTAATTTTAATATTATCGACTACTTCTTCACTTGATTAACAACAGCCTTGAACGCTTCAGGATGGTTCATAGCCAAGTCTGCTAAGACTTTTCTGTTTAGTGCTATGTTGTTCTTGTGAAGCAAACCTATGAACACAGAATACGATACATCGTTCAAACGACATGCAGCATTGATTCTGTTTATCCACAATGCTCTAAACTCTCTCTTTTTGTTTTTTCTGTCTCTGTAAGCGTATGTTTGACCCTTTTCCCATTTGTTTTTAGCTACGGTCCATACGTTTTTACCTCTGCCCCAATAACCTTTGGTGCGATTCAAAATCTTTTTACGTCTTGCTCTTGACGCTACTGCATTTACTGCTCTTGGCATAATTTTAATTTTTTTTCGTATCAGCGGTCTCTTTCCTTATTTTAAGACTCTTGTTTGGCTGAATACAATGGTTAACAATTACCTTTAACTTTTTCTTTTTTTTACAGAATCTCTTAAATCATTTCTCTGATTGTTCTCTCATCAGCATTGCTCAATACACATGTTGAAGCCAATATTCTCTTTCTTTTGATTGACTTCTTTGTAAGAATGTGACTGTGGTAAGCATGCTTACGTTTGATTCTGCCTGAACCTGTTACTGCAAAACGTTTCTTTGCAGCTGATTTGGTTTTCATCTTTGGCATTTTCGTCCTTTCTAATTTGTTTATACTATTATTAACTATATCGCGATTTTTCTTCGCTTCAATTTTTTCTTTCTTGATTTTGCTTTGACGATTCTTTGTTTCGTCGCGACAAATCTTTGTTTTATTTTTTAGGAGCAATGATCATTATCATTCTTTTGCCTTCCAACTTCGGCATTTGCTCAGGTTTACCGTATTCCAACAAAGCTTCAGCAAATTTTAACAACTGAGTCTCACCTTGTTCCTTGTAAACAATCGTTCTTCCTTTGAAGAAAACATCAACTCTCACCTTATTGCCATCTTGCAAAAAGCGTATCGCGTGCTTCAACTTAAAATTGAAATCGTGTTCATCGGTTTGTGGTCCGAGACGTATTTCTTTCACTACGATTTTTGCTGACTTGGCTTTTATTTCTTTTTGTTTCTTCTTTTGCTCGTACAACAATTTTTGATAATCTACCAACTTACAAACCGGTGGATTTGCGTTCGGTGATATTTCAACCAAATCGAGTTCGGCTTCTTCAGCCATTCTCAAAGCTTCTCTCAAAGAATAGATTCCTGTTTCGACACCTTCTCCCACTACTCTCACAGTAGGGGCTTCTATTCTTTCGTTTATTCTGTGTTGTTCTACCTTTTTCTGAGGTCCTCTGCCTCTAAAAGTTTGCTGTGGTGTTGCTATGATGCTTTCCTCCTATAATTTGTTAATACTATATTTTGTTTATTCCAATTCTTCTTTAACCATTGAGTTTACCAAATCGGCAAACGCCTCAATTTTCATTGCTCCCAAGTCTCCCTCTGTATGTTTACGAACAGAAACTAAGCCTTCTCCTTCTTCCTTTTCTCCAACTATTAACATGAAAGGAATCTTTGCCATTTCAGCATCGCGAATCTTCTTTCCAGTCTTTTCATTTCTGTTGTCAATACTTCCTCTCAAATCTAACTCTTCCAATTTCGCAAGAACATTCTTTGCATATTCTTCATACTTTTCTGAAATCGGTAAGATGATGAATTGTTCTGGTGTAAGCCATAGAGGAAATTTTCCTGCAGTATGCTCAATCAATACGGCAACAAAACGTTCCATCGAACCAAATGGAGCACGGTGAATCATAATTGGGCGATGCTTTTGATTGTCTGCCCCTGTGTATTCCAAGTCAAAGCGTTCCGGAAGATTGTAATCAACTTGTATCGTTCCAAGTTGCCATTTTCTTCCAAGTGCATCTTTAACCATAAAGTCTAACTTTGGACCATAGAATGCAGCTTCTCCTATTTCGCTCACTGTATTCAATCCACGCTCTGCCGATGCTTCGATTATCGCTCTTTCAGCTTTGTCCCAAACTTCATCACTTCCTATATACTTTTCGGTATTTGAAGGATCTCTCAATGAAATCTGTGCTGTAAAATTATCAAACTTCAATGTCTTGAATATATACAAAACAATGTCGATTACTTTACAGAATTCATCTTTCAATTGCTCAGGAGTACAGAAAATATGTGCGTCATCTTGTGTAAAAGACCTTACACGAGTCAATCCGTGCAACTCTCCAGACTGCTCATATCTGTAAACAGTTCCAAATTCAGCCAATCTAACAGGAAGATCTTTGTATGAATGTGGTTTTGATTTGTATATTTCAACATGATGTGGACAATTCATCGGTTTCAACATATATTCCTCACCCTCAAACGGAGTTGTGATTGTTCGGAATGAGTCTTGACCATACTTTTGATAGTGTCCCGATGTCTTATACAAATGAACATCTCCTATATGTGGAGTAATCACTTGTTGGTATCCGTATTTCTTTTGAACCTTTCTAAGGAAGGATTCCAATCTTAAGCGTAATTCCGTTCCCTTTGGCAACCATAACGGTAATCCTTGCCCAACACTTTGAGAGAAAGTAAACAATTCCAATTCTTTTCCAAGCTTTCGATGGTCGCGTTTCTTCGCTTCCTCTAACATAAGCAAGTATTCGTCAAGTTCTTTCTTTTTAGGGAAGGTGATGGCATATAATCTTGTCAATTGCTTTCTCTTTTCATCACCTCTCCAATAAGCACCTGCAAGCGACAATACTTTAATTGCCTTTATTGGACTGAAATCCACCAAGTGCGGTCCACGACACAAATCTACGAAATCACCACTTTCATAGAATGTTATCGTACCGTCTTCCAAATCGTTTATCAATTCGACTTTGTATATCTCACCTTTGGCTTCAAACCACTTTAATGCCTCTGCCTTAGATACCTCTTTTCTGACCAAAGACACAGAACGCTTAACAATTTCTGCCATTTTGGCTTCTATCTTTGAGAAATCCTCACTCGAAAGCACCTTATCACCAAAGTCGATATCGTAATAGAACCCGTTTTCTATTGCAGGCCCTATTCCGAATTTTGCATTCGGATATAATTCTAAAACAGCCGCTGCAAGCAAATGGGCAGAAGAATGCCAAAATGTTTGTTTTCCCTCTGCATCATTCCAAGTATATAACTTCAAAGCACAATCTTGACTTATCGTTCTGCTCAATTCTACGACATTTCCATCGATTGAAGCACACAAAACGTTTCTTGCAAGACCTTCACTTATACTTTTTGCAACATCCAAAGGAGTTATATTTCCTTCAAATTGCTTTACAGAACCATCTGGTAATGTTATGTTTATCATATATCCTCTTTATTAAATCTCTTTTCTGCACTACATTCCACAGCACAAAAAATCCGTGCAAAGGTACAACTTTTTCTTATTTCCTAAATCAAATTTCACAAAATAATTCAAAGAAAAGTTTTTCTGAATCTTAAAAACAGAAAATTGTTTCTTGATTTCGCTCGACTGAATCTTGATTTTATTTTTCTAAAACAAAGAATCATTTTGCTGAAATCAAGAAAGAATTTAGCGAAATCAAGAGTTATTTCAGCATAAAAAAGAACGTAAAAATGTAATTAAAGTTGTCTTATTTTCTTTTACAGAGCTATTATTTTTTCTGCAAGATAATATGAAAGTTTATAATGAGATTCCCTTGTCCAACCTGCAACATGGGGAGAGAAAACAACGTCATTTCTTTCAAACATTTGCTTTAATTCATTCGGAACAGCATCTAATTCATTCGAAAACGCCTCAAATTCCAACACATCCAAACCTGCACCCAACACTTTCCCTTCATTCATCGCTTGTAACAAGTCTTTGGTTCTTACAACCTTGCCACGAGAAGTATTTATCAAATAGATAGGTTTTGCAAAACGTGAAAGAAAATCATAATCAACCATAAACTTGGTTTCTTCTGTTAGAGGGACATGCAAAGACAACACATCACAACACTCAAACAACTCTTCCAAGCCACACTCTGTTGCATAATCATCCGAATAGCCTTTTTTGTATTTATCGTATGCCAAAACCTTACAATCAAATCCGCTAAGACGCTTTGCAAAACTTCTTCCCATATTACCATACCCGATTACTCCTATCGTCTTTCCCTCTATCTCCAATCCTCGATTTGCTTCCCTTTGCCACAATCCTTGTCTCACTTCTCTATCTGCAACTATCAACTTATCGAACAAACAAAGCAACAAACCCAAAGCATGTTCCCCTACAGCCGTTAGATTACCCTCCGGAGAATTTAGGCAAACGATTCCCTTGCTTTCTGCATAATCAATATCAATTGCGTCCATTCCTGCTCCTATCCTCGCAATCCAACGCAAGCGATTCGCTTTATCGATTATTTCCGAATCCAAAACCAATTTACTGCGAACAATAATCCCCTCGTAATTTTCTATATTACTTATAACCTCTTCACGACTCCAATCTGTATGTATATCGATTACAAAACCTGCTTCGCTAAGTTTTTCTATCAAAATCGGATGTCCTTTATCAAGAATCAGAATCCTTTTCATTCTTTCCATATATGTAGTTGATAAAATCGGAATAATTGCCATTGAATATGTTCAAATCTACTTCGGAACGAATACCCGGCACATCACCTTTGTGATTATACTGCCAGAATTTCCATTTCACGCTTGTCGGTTCATTACACAATTTACACAACCATAAATCGTAATCATCGAAATTTCCTTTTATGAAATTCTGATACGTTTCTACATTCGTATATATTATAGGCTGCTTGTCGTAATGGCGTTCGAGAGTTCTCAAACAATTGTAAATCTCACTTATAACTTTACTTTTAGTCTCTGCACTATACCTATTACCACCATAAAGTTCGACATCCAAAACAGGAGGTAAGTCTTCTTCTGTCAATTCCACGCGATTGATGAAATTATACGCCTGTTCCTTGCCCTCTTTGTTGAATCTGAAAAAGTGATATGCCCCAACGATTATATTGTTTGCTTTTGCTTCTTTCCAATTCTTTGTAAAACGTTTATCAACAAAGTTTTCACCTTCGGTAGCCTTAATAAACGCAAAATAAACCTTAGAATCATAAACCTCTTTCCAATCAATATTTCCCTGATGAGAAGATACATCGATACCGGTTACAGGGTAACGATAATAATCTATCTTTACTCCGGGACAAGCGTAGTATTTACGATAATAATCTATGCCATAAGAATAAACGAAATAGCCAATCGCCAAAATCAAAAGGCAAACGACAGTCCAAATAACAAACTTCCGTCTTTTCTTAGCCCGTTTTCTGCTATTTGCCATTGATAATAAATCCTTCTATTGATTGAATAGGTGCAGAAAACTTGGTTTGACTGCTTTCTTTTCCACCTACAAAGACATATAATGAATCTTTGCCGATTGCAAATTGAGATTCATCAAAATCTTTTTTGGAGAACGCTTCCGCTTTTGGAGAAAACAATAGTTTGAATTCATCAAAATTTGCTTCATCTATTGGAAATACTTCTGCGAAACTCAAAGCCTTATCATTCGTTTTCTTGTATGTTACTCCAAAATACGATTTACAGTTTTCCTCTCCCACAAATTTTGCATTCTCTTCCATCAAGCAACTGATAAGACCTGCTTTCGAATTAACAAAAACCGTTCTTATATTAAGTTGATGAAAAACGCTGTCATTCTTTCCTTTTTCTTTGGCATCTGCAACAAAGTTTTTGAAATATGAATTGGAGATTTCGTAAATCAATTTAGTTGAAAATCCTGCCGTTTTGCTTTTAACAACAGGACAAAGCAAGTTTACCTTAATTCCGTTTATGGTATCATTTACTCGAAATCCGCTGATAGACATATCATTCAGCAAATACTCGGGTTTTTCGTCTGTAATTTCTACTTGTTTTGTTGTAAATCGTGAATCGTTTTTTGCTTTTTGGTCTTTTTTCCCACAAGAAACCACACAAAAAACCAACATCAATGAAAATAATCCTAACAATAAATTCGTTTTTTTCATACTTTAGAATATTTAATTAGCAAACAGACGGCAAAGTTACATCTTTTTCGGGGAAAAAAACCTTGATTCAAAAAAAGAAATCTTATCTTTGCCACAAAATATGCAGTAAAAGCAAAAGCAATATGAATATACAATTTTTGGGAGCTGCCAAAGAAGTAACCGGAAGCAAACATTTGATAACTACTCCTAAGGGTAAAAAAATCCTTTTGGACTGTGGAATGTACCAAGGTAAAGGATTGGAAACAGATAGCTTGAATAGAGAATTGGGATTTGAGCCAAGCGAAATCGATTATCTCATTTTGTCTCATCCGCACATTGATCACTCGGGATTAATTCCGTATATAGTAAAAAATGGCTTTAATGGAACGATTTATTCCACACCTGCAGCACGCGATCTCTGTGCAATAATGCTACAAGACTCGGCAAACATTCAAGAATTCGATACAAAGACCTTTAACAAAAAAAGAGCCAAACAAGGGCTTCCTCCTGTTGAACCGATATATACAGTAAGCGATGCAAAGGATGCAATGAATTGTTTTGTATCTGTTCCATACGGCAAGACTTTCTTTTTAGACGAAGAAACATCAATAAGATTCACCGATAACGGTCATATTCTCGGTAGTGCAACCGTTGTTTTGAGCATAAAGAAAGAAGACAATAGCGTAGTCAAAATAGGATTCAGCGGAGATGTCGGAAGATATACAAAACGCATTCTAAGAGTTCCTCAAAAATTCGAGCAAGTTGACTACATGATAATGGAAAGCACTTATGGAGATCGTGAACACAGCGACATAGATACAAGTGAACAGGAATTGTTACGAGCAGTTATCGATACCTGTTGCAAAAAGAAAGGAAAGCTTCTTATTCCGTCGTTTGCAATCGGTAGAGCTCAAGAAATCATTTATGCACTCAACCGACTTTGGGAAAAGAAACTGCTTCCACAAATTGAGGTTTACGTCGATAGTCCGCTAAGTATGAGTGCTACAAACATAATGCGATTGCACGAAGAATGCTTTAACGACGATATAAAGGAGTTTATGAAAGAGGATCCTGATCCTTTTGGATTTGAAAAGCTACATTATGTTCGTTCAACTGCCGAATCAAAACAACTAAACTACACTCGAATTCCTTGTATCATCATTTCAGCGAGCGGTATGATGGAAGCAGGACGAATCAAACACCATATTTCAAACAACATCGAAAACAATAGGACAACAATTCTTTCAGTCGGTTATTGTGCACCTACAACTTTGGGGGCTAAAATTCTAAGAGGTGATCAGTATGTTTCGATTTTCGGTATCAGACACAAAGTTAATGCCGAGATAAGGAGGATTGACGCTTATTCTGCACACGCTGACAAAAACGAACTTTTACGTTATCTTTCTTGTCAAGACAAATCAAAAATTCAAAAACTAATATTGGTCCACGGAGAAGAGCAAACACAACAAAATCTTGCAAAAACGCTCAACGAAAACGGCTACGAAAACGTATATATTCCTGAAAAAGGAGCAGTATTAGAGATATGAGCAGAATTAAATCAAAGATCGGCTTGAGCCTTTTTTGGTTTCAGATTTTTGTTTCTTTGTTTTATTCTGCCCAATCGCAGAATTACGACAAGCAAAACGATAATCAAATAGGTTCAGTTGCTGTTAATTTTTCTTATATGATTGACTCAGAGTCTCAAACTCTGTATGAATTGATAGAAAATAAAGAAACAAATATCTTAGTCTTGTTTCACTCTCCCGATTGTGAGCTTTGTGCAAAAACAAAAAAGCGATTGGCAAAAAGCAAGAAGATAAATAAATTATTGGATCAAGGAGATCTTACTTTACTTGCGGTTGCAGTGGAGACGGATAAGGCGAAATGGGAAGAGAGTTGCAAAAATCTGCCCGATAATTGGGTGAATGCCTACTGCGAAGATTGTGAAACAATAATCCGAAGCTATATTTGGACAGTTCCAACGCTGTTTTTGATTGGCTCGGATTCAAAAATCATTGATAGAGAATTCAAACATAATGAAAAAAATAACTATAATAAACGGTCCGAACCTTAATCTTTTGGGCAAAAGAGAGCCAAACGTTTACGGCAATCAGTCATTCGAAAATTTCTTTTCGGACTTACAGAAAAAATATCCTGATTTGGAATTAAAATACCTTCAAAGTAATGTTGAGGGTGTGATTATTGATTATCTGCAACAAGAAAGCGACAAAGACGGAATAATACTCAATGCGGCAGGATACACACATACATCGGTATCTATTGCAGACGCTGTTAAGGCTATTGAAATTCCTGTTATAGAAGTTCATATCAGCAATATTTTCGCAAGAGAAGAATTCCGACATACTTCACTCATTGCTCCATATTGCAAAGGTAGTATCATTGGATTCGGACTTAGAGGTTACGAACTTGCAATCGACGCACTCAGATAGCTATTCGGCTTCCTCATCCATTGCATCCAATCGCTTCAAAAGTTCATCCACATTCACCTCTACATCATTCAACTTACTCTTACAAAAATCCAAGAGTTCGGTTGCACGTTTGAGTTTTATCTCTATTTCATCTATTTTCATACTTTCGCTTTCCAAAGAATCCATTATCTCTTTCAATTCTTTGTAAGCAGATTCGTAGGTCATGTTTTCCATATTCAATACACTTTATTTAACAATCGAAATCACATCTCCGTCAGCAAAATGCGTTACAATTTCATCTCCACTTTTCAATTCGGCTTTAGAAACCACAATCTTACCATCTCGATACGTCATAGTGTAACCTTTAGTCAACAATAACGAAGGTTTAGCCAAGCGAAGATAGCGTTCAATCATCACAAGTTTTTCTTTTTCGTTCTCAAGTTTGTTTTCAGTTCTTATTCTTAATATATCGGAAACAGATTTCAAGCGTTTCCTTTCTTCAGACAGATGTTGCAAGACATTTTGTTTCAATCGTTCTGCTTCGTTCATTATATCATTATCGGCTTGTGCGAAAAGCGAAAACAGAAAGTCTGCAAGGTCTGTCGGAGTTATGCAATTACGCCATGCAATCTGTTCTACAACCGTTTGATTGCTTGCATGCCCGATACCGGTAAGTACAGGCAGAGAACACAAAGCCACAGCACGACAAAGATTATAGTTGTTATAACAATCCAATCCTACATCGCCACCTCCGCCTCTTATAATCAACACAGCATCAAAGCAATCGGCAACTGCATTTATTCTTTCCAAAGAATCGATTATCGAAGCTACTGCTCCACCTCCTTGTAAAAGCGATGGAAAAAGATGATAAAATATCTTGTATTGCGGTGAGAACTTGTTTACAATCTGCTTAAAGTCATTATATCCTTTACTGCTTTCGACCGAAACAATGGCAAAACGACGTGGAAGTGCAGATAGCGTCAATGATTTGTTGTTATCGTAAATTTTCTCTGCTTTCAAACGCTCCACACACAATAAACGCTGACGTTCAAGCTCACCAAGAGTAAATCCTGTATCGATATCGATTATTCTAAGGCTCAATCCATAGAACTCATCGTACATAATGCTTGCATTAAACAAAATCGTAATCCCATCCGATAAGTCTTCAATGCCACATGCTCTGAATTTATCCCTGATTCGCTTTAAGTCAGAATTCCAAATCACTGCACGCATCTGAGCGACCAAACCATTATCACCCTTTTCTATCAAATCAGGAAAAGCATGTCCGCTGTAAGGATAATAATTTAACTTTATCATTTCGGCTTTTACCCAAAACGAAGACCCATAGCGAGCATTGAGAGTACGTTTTATGCTTGAGGCGACCTCTTTGAGAGAAAAAATTCTTACGTTTAACATTCAACAATCATCAAAAAAAAAGAGGGAGAGACGATAAGCAAATCTCCCCCTCGGCATACAAACTATAAAAAAGCCCAATCCGCCCGTCCCAAGACGGAATTGAGAAAACTATAGTTTCAAAACTTATTCTGAAATTTGCTTCAACACTCTTGCAGTGAACTCTTTTTCGATTGCTTCTGCCTTATCGACAATCGCTTGTCCCTTTGCAATGATGTCCTTAACAAATTCCTTATCTGTCAAACTTGCACAGTTGATCTGCATATTCATGAAAGCACCTATACAAGCAGCTCTTGCACACAAGATACCGACAGCAGCATCTGTCACAGAGTTAGGGTTACCTATTTCAACCATCTTTTGACAAACTTCAAACACCTCAAAAGATTTGCAAAGCGTTCTGTAAGGCACTTCGATGGCATACTTGGTTGCCGCTTGGATTGCTTCTGTACGTTTAGCCTTATCTTCATCGGTTTTCTTAGGTAAGCCGAACGCTTCCATGATTAGGTTGAAAGAATTTGTATCCTCGTCAACCAAGAAAAGCAACTCGTCTTTTATCGCCTGACCTTTTTCAGCCACAACAGAGAATTCCTCCCAGCGTTCGTCCCAACCTGCTTTGTGAGAAGACAAGTTAGCAACCATAGTACCGAGAGCAGCACCCAAAGCACCCATGTAAGCAGAAATACTTCCACCTCCCGGAGCCGGACTTTCAGAAGCTGTTTCGTTAGCGAAAGCTGTGCAAGTCATATCCACCAACTTCTTCTTTGAATTGTCTTCAATCATGTATTCGATTATCTTCTCTTGAGGATTGAACGGTTTAAGGTCATCTAAGCCCATCGACTTAACGGCTATCTTTATCAATTCAGCTTCATCGACACCCAAAGAGCGTTGTTGTTTTGCCAAATAGTACTTTCCTGCATCTATAAGCGTCTTTTTAGGAACAAGACCCACGATTTCCACGCCCGTAACTCTCACTCCTCTTGCCGCAGCCTTTGCACTGACTTCATCAAAGCAAACATGAAGCGGAGCAACCTTCGCATCGGTGATATTCATCGAAACTTGAGCAATTCCATACTCCTCTATAAACCAACCGATCGCCTTTGTACCTTTCAAAGTGCCCGGAATCATGATCGGATTTCCCTTTTCATCTTTCATAGGCTTGCCATTAGGTTTTCCACCCTCTCTCATAGGACGACCTTTCTCACGCACATCGAACGCAATCGCATTTGCACGACGCGTAGACGTAGTATTAAGGTTGTAGTTCACCGCCAAAAGGAAATCTCTCGCACCTACGGCAGTCGCACCGCTCTTTGCAACGCTTTCATTCCAAGCCGCAGGACCGAAACACGGCTTCCAATCCTCACTAACCACCCTTGCACTCAATCCTTCGTACTCTCCCTTACGACAAGACGCCAAGTTTCTTCTCTCAGGCACGAATGCAGCTGACTCATAGCAATACACAGGGATTTGCAACTCCGTTCCGATTCTCTTACCCAAAGCACGAGCATACTCAACCACCTCTTCCATAGTGATATTAGCCACAGGAATCAACGGACACACATCCGTAGCACCGAAACGCGGGTGATCGCCGTGATGATTCCTCATGTCGATAAGCTCTTGAGCCTTTGCAACCAAACGAAACGCCGCTTCGCAAACATTTTCAGGCTCTCCGACAAAAGTAATCACCGTTCTGTTTGTAGTAGCACCCGGATCGACATCCAAAAGCTTTACACCATCAACTTTTTCCACCTCTGCGACAACCTGATTTATGATATTCATATCTCTACCCTCCGAGATATTAGGCACGCACTCAATCAATCTTTTCATATTCTTTGCTTTTAATAATTTCAAAATTCGTTTTGCAAAGGTCGGAAAAAAACACAGAACGGCAAAATTTATTCGCAAACATTTGCAATCGGCACGCAAAAATGCGAAAACTTCTCCGCGTATCTCACGAATCTGCACGTATTTTTCTTTTTTTTACTCTGGCTGTTGGCAGTTGGCTATTAGCTAATTTCAAACTGCGTCAGCCGAAAGCCAATGGCTAACAGCTAACAGCCAAAAGCCGACAGCAATTCTCCTTTCGAACTTTTAAGTTTTCTTAACTTGAGAATTCGCGAATTTGTCGGCGAGTGAGCAATTGCCGTCAAGGATGCGATTTGTTGGGAGTTAAGTAAAAAGTTGTGAATCAAGGGCTTAAAGATTTTTGTCCTAATTTTGGACATTTTGAACGCCGTTTCGGCGATTTCAAACGGCGTTTGAGCATTTTCAAACGGCGTTCAAAATTTTTCAAACGGCGTCTGAGAAAATTCAAACGGCGTTTGAATTTTCAAAAACCCGATTTTCGACCTCTCGAACGCCTTTTCGGAGTTTTCAAACGCCGTTTCAGCCCAAAAACACGCGACTTAAAGAATGTTAAATCTAATGTTAAGATTTCATAACGTCTCCGCGTATCTTGCGAAAGAAGATTGTGTTTGGTTTAAGGAAGAATGGTTAAGGTTTAAGGAAGTTTGCCGTTAGTCTTTCGACCTTAAACTATTCTCTTTCTTCCTTAAACTTTACTCCTTAAACCTTAAACCTCACTCAAACAGCCTTTGCGACTTTTCTAGCTTTGCAACAAAAAAATTAACAGCAGATGAACAAAACGCAAAACTCGAATGTTGATAATGCAAAACCGAGCGGGAAACCGCAGAGGAAGAATAAAAAACTTATTGTTTAATCTAAAAAACTTAAAGCTATGAGTATAGCATACGTAAAGGTCAAACGCACAATCAATGTCGGTGCATCTCCGGGCGAAAAGTTCCTTGCCCGCATCGTAAGAGAGCAACCGGTGGAATTAGATCTTATTGCCGAACAAATCGCAGGAGCTTCGACAATGAGCAAAGCAGACGTGATGGGCGTCTTACAGCAATTGCAAGTTCAGATGAGCTATCATTTGCTTCGTGGAGCGACGGTTAAGTTAGGCTTACTCGGCACTTTCTCGCCATCACTCAGGGCAAAAGCAGTTGCAACCGTCGATGAAGTAACGGTAAACAGCATCAGAGGGTTGTATATCATCTTTCGCCCGTCCACATGGCTTGACAGAGAAGTCAAGAACGTAGGCTATCGACTTGTCGATCCGACAATCGAAGGTTTGCAAGTCGATGCGGCAGCCGCAAGTCTCTATGGCGAAGACGGCGAACCCGATTCGACAAATGTAACCGAGCAGATCGTAACCGCCTCGAGCCGTTCGAAAAAAAGCAAAACGGATTCGAAAACATCGCAAGCCGACAAATAAGTTTTCGCATTGTGCTTGGAAGTCGCAGATTAAGTTCTGCGACTTTTTTGTTTTTGCAAGAGAGATTTTTGTCGGTATATGATTTTTTCCTAACTTTGCAGAAATAAATTAAAAGAAGATGAGCGGAAAAAATTTCGATGTATTCATTTCCTATCGCAGGAGCGACGGAACGGATAAAGCCAGAATATTGGACTTAGCCTTTGGTATAGACGATTGTCGTACCTTTTTGGATTTCAAAAGCCTTGGAGTCGGAGCTTTCGACAAGAAATTGGAAGATGCAGTCCTTGACGCACCGATTTTTGTCATGGTTCTCACACCCGATTACTTCGCAAGGTGTAACGAAGAGGGCGATTGGGTACGCAAAGAGATAGAGTTGGCACTCGACAACAACAAGATAATAATCCCAATCAACTATGACGGAAAAGTAAACTGCCCTCCCGATTATTTGGACGAAGAGTTCAAATCGAGAGTCGGCTGTCACAACTTCAAAGCCTTGCACAGAGACAGCTCGTTCGACGCAACGGTAAAATCAATCTTCGATCTGCATATCCGCCCTCATCTTTCGCCGATTCACGACAACGACAGCAAAGCCAAAGTCAGCGTCATAACCGATGCGGACTGCGAATTGATATTGGATGACGAGATAGTGGCAACCGTACAGGCAGGAAAGACAAAACAAATCTTTGTCGAAAGAGGCGAACACTTCTTTATCGCACGCTCGACCGAGTTTCCGCAAATCGAAGAAGAAATAGAAAAAATCGTAAACGACATTAAATTCAAATACACCATAAGAGTAAAACTCGCAGACAAGGTTCAGAGACTCAAAGACGCAGAGACTGAGAGACAAAAAGAAGAGGCGAAAAGACAGGCAGAGGCGGAGAGATTGGAACGAGAGAAACAGGTAGAGGAAACGGTGAAAAGGCTTTTCCAAAATCCGTCCGCCCACCTTAAAACCCTGACGGGACATTCCGAAGACGTCATTTCCGTTGCCGCAAGTCCCGACGGAAAATATTTGGCAAGCGGTTCAGAAGACCATACCATAATTATATGGGATGCAATGAGCGGTGAAAAACTCAAAACCTTGGAAGGACATTCCGATTACGTCAGATCCGTTAGTTGGAGTCCCGACGGAAAGTATTTGGCAAGCTGTTCAGTGGACAATACCGTAATTATATGGGATGCAATGAGCGGTGAAAAACTCAAAACCTTGAAAGGTCATTCCAAAAGCGTCTTGTCCGTTTGTTGGAGTCCCGACGGAAAATATTTGGCAAGCAGTGCAATCAAAGGTTCCACCGGAGAATGGATTGGAGAGATTATTATATGGGATGCAAAGAGCGGAGCAAAACTCAAAACCTTGGAAGGACATTCCAGAGATGTCGAATCCGTTAGTTGGAGTCCCGACGGAAAATATTTGGCAAGCGGTTCAGATGACGAAACCGTTATTATATGGGATGCAAAGAGCGGAGCAAAACTCAAAACCTTGGAAGAACATACCTATGGCGTCTTTTCCGTTTGTTGGAGTCCCGACGGAAAATATTTGGCAAGCGGTGGATGGGACAAAACCATTAAAATATGGGATGCAAAGAGCGGAGCAAAACTCAAAACCTTGAAAGGACATTCCGAAGGCGTCACTTCCGTAAGTTGGAGTCCCGACGGAAAATATTTGGCAAGCGGTTCATGGGATAAAAACGTTGTTATATGGGATGCAACCGGCGGACAAAGACTCAAAACCTTGGAAGGACATTCCTGGGGCGTCTTTTCCGTTTGTTGGAGTCCCGACGGAAAATATTTGGCAAGCGGTTCAAGGGACAAAACCGTTAAAATCTGGGGCGTGGAGTAAAGCCGGATTTATTCTCGCAAAGACGCAAAGAACGCTAAGGAAGAATAAAAGATACGAGTCGATACGTGAGATTCGTGGAAACACTTTTGCGGCTTTGCGAACTTTGCGAGAGAATACACAAAATAAGAAAAACGAGCGTTCGACAAAGGTTTACTCCCTCGAACGCTCGTTTGGTTTTTCTTACGCAGGCAATGTTTATCCCAAAAGTTCTTTGACGATTGTGGAAACGACTTTGTTGTCTGCTCTTCCTGCGAATGCTTTTTGTGCAGCTCCCATCACTTTTCCCATATCCTTAACCGAACTTGCTCCTGTCTCCGATATGATTTTTTGCAACTCCGTTCTGATTTCTTCTTCGCTCATTTGCTCAGGCAGATACGCCTCTATGACGGCTTGTTGAAAGGCTTCGTCTTCGTACAAGTCCATTCGGTTTTGTTGTTTGTAGAGTTCTGCGGATTCTTTTCGTTGTTTGACCAATTTTTGAAGGCAGGCTATCTCTGCTTCTTCGCTGATTGCGTCTCCGCTACCGTTGGTTTTCAATAGCAGGATGGCGGATTTGACTGCTCTGAGGGCGTCTAATTTTTTTCTTTCTTTGGCTAACATCGCCGCTTTGATGTCTGCGTTGATTCTTTCTTCCAATGTCATAACTGATTCCTTTTTATGTTTTGTTTATATCTTATTTCCTTTTATTGATTCCAAGCCTTGTTCTATTTGTCTTTGAATTTGTAACAGTTGTTTGGCACTTAGATATTCGCTGTCGCCTTTCCAATCTCTGCTATCAAAGACGTACTCTCCCCAATCGGTGCTATGACGATAGCAAAGGTCGATTGCCGGTTGCGAACTGACGATAGAGACTACCGATGCCATACTTCCCAAAGGCTGACGGTCGATATGATTTTTCTCAAACCAGAATTCGACTTTCGTGCCTCTTCGATATACGCTTTCTATTCTTAATCCCCCTCCGCTGCGTTCTGCGTTCTGTTTTGCAAGAGCCAATCCCAAGCCTATATTCCTTTCTTTCCTCAGTGTGTAACAACAATCCGTTACCTTGTCTAAGTCTTCGAGCGGTATGCCGCAGCCGTTGTCGGAAATCTTTATGCGGACTACGTTTTCCGAAACGCTGTCTGTTATTTCGAGATCGACTTTCGTGGCTTCGGCGGCAAGGCTGTTATTTATCAAATCCAGGATATGGAGAGATATTTCTTTCATTTGAGCGATTCGTATAAAAGTATGGCAGTGTTGAAACTATCTTCAGAAGATTGGAATACTGCAATATTATTTTCGGAACAAAGGTTCAGCATTTCCTCACTTGCCTGCACTTGTTTTGAAAGCACGATGCAGGAAAGTTGTTTCAGGATTGCAACCGCTGCAACGTTCTTGTGGTTTTGTACGGTAAGCCATAGGTCGTTTTCTCTCGCCTCGGCAAGTGCTCCGCTGAGCATATCTCCGCAGTAAACTCCCTCTATATGTTTTTCAAACGTGATTTCCGAGTTCAGACACTTCAAAAAATTCAAGCCGCACAGCTCTCTGACTTTTGCTTTCCTCAACATAAGTTTTGCAAATCGGTCTCCGCTCTATCGAAAGCTGATTATTGAAATTTCTTTTGAATCTCTTCTTTCAAGAAGTCTTGTGCCAATTCTATCTGACTTTCTTTGCCTGCAAGCAACTCAAACAAGGTGCCGGCAAAAGCGGTCGGCGTCATTGTCTCTCCTTCTTTGGCTTGTATGGAATTTATTGTGTTTATCATGTCTTCCTTAGCGTTTTTTATGTAAGCCCATGCCTGTGAAGAGATGTAAAGTTGCTGAGAAAGGTTATGCTCGAATTCGTCTCTGATGTTTTGAATCATGACATCCTTTAGCAGTTGCGTTGTCATTCCCGCCTGATAACAACGAAGCACAAGGTTGTTCGGCGTCATTCTCTCCAAGAAAAGCACCAAGCGTTCGTAAGCTTGCAATTGTATAGGCGTAACTACTTTTCTTACTTCGCTCTCTTGAATCTTTTGAATCTCGAGAATGGTTTTCTTTTGTTCGTTTTCAACAAATTTTTTGATTGCTTCGCTTCCGTAAAACTCCTTTACGATGATTACGATTGCCAATAACGCCACTATAATTATTGATGCTGTCATTTTATTTCTTTGTTTTAATTTTTTAATCCAATTTAAGGACTGCAAGGAAAGCCGATTGCGGTACTTCCACATTGCCGACCTGTCTCATTCTTTTCTTACCTTCTTTCTGTTTTTCCAACAATTTACGCTTACGAGATATGTCTCCACCATAGCACTTAGCCGTTACGTCTTTTCGAACTGCCTTAACGGTTTCACGAGCTATGATTTTCGAACCTATGGCTGCTTGAATCGCTATATCGAATTGCTGTCTCGGTATCAGTTCTTTAAGTTTCTCGCACATACGTCTTCCAAGTGGATAAGCATTGTCAAAGTGCGTCAAAGTGGAAAGAGCATCGACAGGATCTCCATTCAAGAGTATCTCAAGCTTTACAAGCTTTGAGCGTTGGAATGTCGAAGGATGATAGTCGAAAGAGGCATATCCCTTCGATATTGATTTGAGTTTGTCGTAGAAATCAAAGACTACTTCTCCCAAAGGCAACTCAAAAGTTATCTCAGCCCTGTCTGTGGAAAGGTAATGTTGATTTTTGAGGATTCCTCTCTTTTCTATGCAAAGCGTCATCACAGGTCCTATGAAATCAGTCTTTGTTATGATTGACGCCATTATGTAAGGCTCTTCTATGTAATCAATATAATTCGGTTCAGGTAAGCCGGACGGATTGTAGACATCAAGAACCTCTCCTTTGGTTGTGTAAACCTTATAGTTCACGTTTGGAACGGTGGTAATGACATCCATATTAAACTCTCTGGTAAGTCGTTCCTGAATAATCTCCATGTGTAACAATCCGAGAAATCCGCAACGGAATCCGAAGCCTAAGGCTAAGGAACTTTCGGGTTCAAAAGTCAATGAAGCATCATTTAGTTGCAATTTCTCAATACAGCTTCTCAGTTCCTCATAATCGTCAGAATCCACAGGGTATATTCCTGCGAATACCATAGGTTTTACATTCTCAAATCCATCTATTGCTTTCTCGCAAGGATTATCAACAGAGGTTATCGTGTCTCCAACTTTTACCTCAGATGAAGTTTTGATTCCCGAAATTATATAGCCGACTTCTCCGCACGAAAGCTTTTGTTGCGGTATCAACTTCAAACCCAACACGCCTATTTCGTCAGCTACGTATTCTTTTCCCGTATTTACGAATTTTACTTTGTCGCCTCGTTTCAATTCTCCGTTCATTATGCGGAAGTAAGATATGATTCCGCGGAATGAATTGAATACAGAGTCAAATATCAAGGCTTGTAGCGGTGCTGAAGCATCGCCTTTAGGAGCCGGAATAGTCTTTATGATTCTTTCTAATATGGTTTCTATGCCCAAACCGGTCTTTCCGCTCGCCGGAATCACATCTTCGGGATCGCAACCAATCAAATCCACAATCTGATCGGTAACTTCTTCCGGCATTGCATTAGGCAAATCCATCTTGTTCAAGATCGGAATTATTTCCAAGTTGTTATCTATCGCCTGATACAAGTTCGAGATGGTTTGTGCTTGAATTCCCTGAGTCGAATCCACAATTAACAACGCTCCTTCGCAAGCAGCAATCGAACGAGATACTTCATAAGAGAAATCGACATGGCCTGGGGTATCTATTAAGTTAAGATGGTATTCTTCGCCTTCATAGAAATATTTCATCTGAATGGCGTGGCTTTTTATCGTAATCCCTCTTTCTTTCTCCAAATCCATATTGTCGAGCACCTGAGCTTCCATTTCTCTTTGCGAAACGGTGTTGGTGAACTCCAAAAGTCTGTCTGCCAAAGTACTTTTACCGTGGTCTATGTGTGCGATTATGCAAAAGTTTCTTATGTTCTTCATATTATCGAACGTTCTCAAAAATTCAATCTCATACCATTAACGGGCAAAGTTACGAAAAAAAGAGCAAAAACACCGAAACAAAGTTCCAATTATACGAAAACAGCTATCAAATACCTCAAAACACTATCCTTTTTCAAGGGGTTGAAATACCGCTAAAACGATTCTTGATTTCAAGAAATTAAAACAAAGATTCGCTGAAATGAAATCAAGAAACAAAAAATTAAAATAAAGAAACAATTTTAGGGCTTAATACTTAGTCGGATTGAAATTTCTTTCGTACTTTTGCCGACTGAAAAAACAAAAATTACAACAATGGATTTTATTGGTACATTAAAGCAAACAGGGAATATCTTAAAGACAACCAAATTCTGGGTCGAGTTACTGATTATGACTGTGGGAATGATGGTTACCGCTTGTGCGGTTTATTATTTTCTCGTCCCAAGTAAGTTGATTATAGGTACGATTTCGGGACTGTCAATCGTGATAAGCGGAGTTTCAGAACAACTTTTCGGGATGGCATTGCCCGTTTCGACGGTCATTTTCGTGATAAACGCAATTTTATTGGTGCTTGCGTATTTTCTAATCGGCAAAGAATTCGGAATAAAAACAGTTTACACCGCCCTTATTCTCGGACCTATGATGAGAATTTTAGAAACTTATTTTCCGTATGAAAACTTCATAAGAGAGGGTGCGGAGATTCCGTCAATTATGGGTGATATTTGGTTCGACCTTTGTTGTTTTGTCCTTATTCTAAGTGCGGCTCAAACAGTTCTTTTCAAAATAAACGCTTCCACAGGTGGGCTTGACATATTGGCAAAGATTGTAAACAAATACTTACACTTTGATATAGGAGCATCGGTTTCGGTTGCAGGTGCGGTGATTTGTTGTACTGCGTTTGCAATTAACCCTTTCCACATGGTGGTTATCGGTTTGATAGGAACTTGGATCAATGGTTTGGTTGTCGATTACTTCACTGCAGGTCTGAACAACAAGAAAAGAGTTTGCATAATCTCATCTCAACACGAACGTTTAAGAGAATTCATCGTCAATGACTTGGTTAGAGGAGTTACACTTTACGAAGTAATCGGTGGATATAGTCAAGAAAAGAAGATAGAGATAGAAGTATTGCTCAATAAGGACGAATTCACACGTCTGATGAAGAAGATAGACGAAGAAAAGATTGATGCGTTTGTTACAGCGGGTAATGTGAGCGAGGTATATGGGCTTTGGGTAAGCAAAAAGAACAAACAAAGACGCAAACTCTAAGACTTAGCTTCGCAGGTTTGAAATACAATGAATTCACCTTTGGTTTCAAGGGTGAATTTTTTGTTTTCAAGTACCACTATTCGAAAAGCAAAAAAAAATCTTTCCCTAATTTGCTCCCGTTTCAAAAATAAAACCTACCTTTGAAACTTTATTTGGAGAAAATAAAACAAAGAAAGATTTTTCTGTTTCTTGAATTCGTTGGAACGAAACAAAGAATCATTCTTCTCTGTTTTACAAGCAAGTACAAAAACGTATGGATAAAGGAACGGTAATAAGAACGACAGGTAGTCATTATACGGTTAAGAACGCCGAGGGAAAGGAATTTGAATGCTGTATCAAGGGTAAATTCAAAATAAGCGGCATTAAATCGACCAATCCGATAGCAATAGGCGATATTGTCGAGTTTATTCCTTCCGATTCTACGTCTTACGGATTGATATGCAAGATTGAGCAACGCAAAAACTACATTATACGCAAAGCAACCAAACTTTCAAAACAGACACACATTATTGCATCAAACATAGATCAAGCTTTACTTATCGTTACTGCCGTTTTACCACGCACAAGCACCGGCTTTATAGACAGATTCCTGCTTACGTGTGAAGCATACAAAATTCCGTGCATATTAGTCTTCAACAAGATAGACTTGTACGAAGAAGAAACACGCCAATATGCCGATTACATAAAATCGATTTATGAGAGAGTCGGCTACAAGTGCATAGAAACTTCGGCATTGGAGAAAACAGGCTTGGAAACCTTGAAAGAAATTCTGCAAAACAAGACATCGCTACTCTCAGGTCATTCGGGAGTTGGGAAAAGTGCTTTGATAAATGCCTTGGATCCAAACCTCAACCTCAAAACATCTGCAATCTCTTTAAGCAATCTCAAAGGACGACACACTACAACCTTTGCTCAGATGTTCCCATTGGCGTTTGGCGGAAATATAATAGACACTCCGGGTATACGTTCCTTTGGTATGGTTGATTTTGAGGCAGAAGAAGTTGCACGATACTATCCTGAGATGCGTGCAAAACTTGCCGAATGCAAATATTACAACTGTACACACATTCATGAGCCTGATTGTGCAATCAAAAAAGCGGTGGAAGAAGGCGAAATCTCTGAAGAACGATACGCAAACTATGTAAATATCGTTAATGGTGAAGAGATGCAAATCGAACAGTGGCAAACAAAATAATCGATAATGAGAGCGGTAATACAAAAGGTAACAAGAGCAAGTCTGAGCATTGATTCCGAAATCTATTCTCAAATCAAAGAAGGTTTGATGGTGCTTTTGGGAATTGAAGACTTAGATACAAACGAAGACATTGAATGGTTGGTCGATAAGATTCGCAAATTAAGAATATTTGAAGACGAAAACGGAGTGATGAATCTTTCTGTGGAAGATGTGAAAGGCGAAATGATGATAGTAAGTCAGTTTACCCTTCACGCAAGCACAAAAAAAGGCAACCGTCCTACTTATATCCGAGCTTCGAAACCTGAATTCTCAAAGCCAATGTATGAATCTTTTGTGGCAAGAACAAGAGAAATCTTCACAGGAAAAGTGGCAACGGGAGTATTTGGAGCGGATATGAAGATAGAACTTGTGAACAACGGACCGACAACGATAATCATTGATACTAAAAACAAGGAATAAAATATGAAGACTTTATTATTGGTATTGCTTGTGTCGATTGCAATACTCGCATTGAGTTTCTGCTTTATCGGAATCAAAATGTTCTTGAAGAAAAACGGAGAATTCAAACGTCGCTGTGCAAATGTGGATCCATACACAGGAGATCGAAGTAACTGCGTTTGCGGGAAACGTAACGTATTCAAAGACAAATGCGATTCACATCACAAATACAATCCTCTGGAAGTAAACAAAGAACTCTTGGAAGAATAAAAGCAAGAAACAAAACAAAGAAACGAAAATACCGACCTTGCGTTTTACAAGATCGGTATTTGGTTTTCTACTCCCGATTCAAAGGTTTGGAGCAGTGGAATCTTTATCTGATTCTGTTTATGTTTACTTTCTGATAACCAATTTCTTGGTTGTGATGGTTTGTCCTTCTGATACAATTGAGTAGAAGTAAACTCCGTTGGTCAATTCTGAAGAGTTGATGTTCAATTTTGCTTCTTCACCGCTTCTCAAATTGTAAGTCTTCACAGTTTTTCCCACCATGTTACGGATAATCATTTGAGGATTTTTGTGTGTTGAAGGAACGTAATAATTCACAACTGCGTTTACTGCCATAGGGTTTGGATAGACATCTATGCTCATTGGTTTAGCTTTGCTTTGTGCAGGAAGTGATACTTCAGAATAATATTTAACGTAAAAGTTTGTCAAAATCGAATTGTCCTCAGCATTTAACAAGAATACCTTAATCAAAGTATTGTTATTGTTAATCGGAGTATAAGCGATATCAAAGTTTGTAAACTCAACACCCGGTTCCAATGTTACGCTTGGAGAAATTGTATCAAGGGTACAGTCTCCGAAACACATTAAAAACTCATCTCCTTCTTGGGTATCCAATTTTGAAAATGCAGAGCGTAAAGTCATAGGACTTTCTGTCATATTGGTAAGATTAAAATACGATTTTATTTCCTCGCCTTCCATCTTCTCAATTTTCAAGGTATCTCCTTCGAAAACTTCGTCTCCTTCAAAGGTTACTTTTATTGTTTGTGCATTAAGACCAAACGCAAACAACATAATAGTTAGAAAAATACTGTAAATGTTCTTCATAATTCTTTGTTCTTATTGGTTTATACTATCTTTTTAATTTAATTTCGTTTGCTTGTAACACCTTTCCGTTTGACGCATCTGTAACAAAAACAACAACACTGCTATTGTCTAAGTTCACTCCGGCCGCAGGTTTAAGCATATATGATTTGTTTATTTTATTTCCTTGCGGTGCATTTCCGATCACAAGCGGCATATCTACAATAGGATTTCCTCTTAACACATGTTGAAATAAGTACTCTATGTGTTCTCCGTGATCGTTTTGTTTTCCTGCTATATCGCTCTCTGTTACATAAAGCGTAATCAAAAGATCTGCATTTATGTTCTCTAAAACATCAATTTCTGTCGAAACGACAATGAAATTCTCCGCAGTTATCTTTGCTCCTAACGAGATATTGAGAAGATGTTGTGCTGTTTCGAAGTACTCATTGACTGCATTTGCCCAATCTCCTCTTGTGGAAGAAATAACCGAACGATTGATTTTTAGAGAAGGATAAGAAGTTATTCCTTTGCCTAATTCGTCGCCATAAGGTGTTCTAAGATCCAACGCTCCATCTTTAGGTCTTGCAAAAGGGCCTTGATGAATTGCCGTAACAACTACTTGTTCTCCATAAGTATCTTTAATACCGTTCAAAATCTCTGTGCCTTCTGGACAATTAGGGCAGTCCCAACCGGTGAAGTCTTCCAATAACAAGGTTACTTTTTCTTGTTTTTGGGTTATCGGAGTGTTATCTGTTGTTTCTCCGCCTTCAATCAATTGCAATCGTTCCTGCTCATCGTAATTTTCACAAGCGAAAAAAATAGATGGGATAAAGAACAATATCGACAATATTAAATTCTTTGCTTTCATATTAAAAACTGCTACTTATTGTTACAAATAAACCATTAGAGGCAGGCACTTCTCTGCAAACGCCTCCTATACATAGTATTCCACTGCGTTGTTTGCCATAACTCAATGCAATACGTGTTGTTTTGTATGTAGAACCCAATGATACATTATAGTAATGCACCTTTTCGCCTTCTGCATTTCCATAGTTCCATTGGTCAGACAAAGCACAGAACCATTGTCCTGCAAAATTATATTCAGCAGTTAATTGTAACCAATCGCCTTTTGCCCACTCTCCATAGTTTTGTTCAGTAAGCAACCATTGGATTTCACCCCTTACAGAGTTCTTTCTGTTTATCTTGTATGTACCATCTACAACAAAAATGTTTGCAAAGATTTTATCGCATTCAGGATGTCCGAACGCAATCGGGTCAAAGGTTTGATATGAATACATAAAATTCATCTTCAAATCCTTGGTCATTTTCTTGTTTACTTCAAGGTTTATCTCCTCAAAATACAATTCATCACCTACCTTAAAGAAATCTGATGTGTATCCTTCGGTTCCTCTTTGGTTCAACTCATATCCCTCGATTGCTTCTTGATGTATAGAATTTACTCTCGAATAGTTGAGTTTTACGTCTGTACCGTATTTACCTCCTAACCAAGTTCCTTTTTTGATTTTATACATAACATCGGCTTGGATTCCCATTTCGCCATTTACCTGTGTTGCATACGGATACATTGCCATAAGGGAATAAGAATGCTGACGTGTGATTGCAGGAAGGTAATTCACATTAAGCATATTGCCTGTTTCGCTTCTCTTTGATTTGAAACTCATATTGTCAATGCGTTTTGCCTCTAACGAAACTGCAAATCCTTTTATAGAATAGTTGGCTTTTAGCAACAAAGCTTCTCCTTCTCTATATATATAGTTGTTTACTGCATTCGGATCTTGTCCTTTGCGTGCATATTCTGCCGAAAGTCCGAATCCTTTGTGCGATAAATCGAAACGAAACGCTCCTGCTCCGATATTTTCAGGTATCTTCATCTTGTAAAGGTCTTCACCTATGGTTACAAATCTCGTTTCTGCCTTTTCATAAACCGAAACGAAACTTCCTCCGATATTCAATCTTGTAGGTATTTCTCTCATTGCAGGAATTAATTCGTTCAAACTAAATTCTGCATCAACACCTCTTATCAAACCATTATCGGTTTTCCAAATGTCCTCCCAATAGTAGCGTTGCTTTCCGACAACTCCCTTTATCGTAAGTCCCGAAACTGGTTTTGCTACCATTCTCAAACCATCCATAGCATTATCTAAGCCAAGGTTTCTCTCCTCATAAGAACGGAAAACCAAGCCATTGCCGAATTGTTCGTAGTAATTACCAACTGTTACTTCCAAATAGTCTTTCTTATAAGAAGCCCAACGATACGGAATACCTGCTCCTTTGTATTGATTATCGAATCCAAGTATAGGATTCAAATAAGATTCAAAACGAAAACCAGCTGAAAAATCCCCTGCATTGTAGTTGATATTTGCAAACGCATTGCTGAGAAACTTTTCATTGACTTTTTGAGCCCCGATCACACTATCTTCTTTTGACATCTGCATATCTATTTGAAAGTTTCCGCTAACGCTTCCGCCTAAGATGCCTTGTGCGTTTAGCGAGACACCGAAACAAACAGCTGCAATCAAAATCGCTATTCTTTTCATCAAAAACTATACTATTGGTTTTTCAATGCTTTTTCTATTTCTTCAATCAAGTGAATCTCATCTCCAGGAGTAAATCCAACGTGTTGCCATATAATTTCACCCTTTCCATTTACGACAAAACTATGCGGAGGATTGTTTACACCTAACGCTCTTTTCAATTCACTGTTTACATCAAGGATTATATCAAATTCCCACTCCGAACTGTTTACAAGCGGAGCAACTTTCGATTGAGTTCTACTATCATCTATCGAAACTGCATAAATCTTCATACCTGTTTCACTTTGCCAATCTTCATAGTTTTCGGCAAAAGTATTAAGTTCCATCATACAAGGTTTACACCAAGTTGCCCAGAAACATACTGCAAAAGGCTTTCCATCGTTATGAAAGTCTTTTGAATTTATTGTCTTACCATCCAAGGTTTTCACGTCCACCGATGGCAACGTTTGTTGTGCGTATCCACAAAATGAAAATGAAATCAACGCAACTGCAATTAAAAATAAACGCTTCATATTCTATTATTTTTTTGTTTATAACTTCCTGAGGACCAAATAATCCGTCAGTTCCTCCAATTTTTTCCTATATTCATTATCAGGCAGTAGTTGCAAATGCTGTTTAGCCAAAAGACTATAATGTCTGACTTCTTCCTCTGATTTATCCAAACAATCAGATTCACATACTGCTTCTATCAACGTCTTTATCTCTCTTTCTGTTTTGTCTTCTCGTGCAATAAACCCTAATAAGCGTTCCCTATCCGATTCATTCAACGACTCCAACAAAAATATCAACGGAAGAGTTATTTTCTTCTCCTTAATATCGTTGCCAAAGCCTTTGCCTCCTATGGAAGACATATCAAAATCCAACATATCATCCCTTATTTGGAACGCTCTTCCAAGCAGTCTTCCGAATTGTTCTGCATCGAATGAGTAATCCTTTTCTTCAGTTGCTGTTTTTGCCCCTATGTATGCAGATGCTCCAAACAAAGAAGCTGTTTTTCTGTCAATAACTCTGAAATACGATTCTTTGCCGTAGTCCTGCGATTCAGAAATATCTTTTTGCAATAACTCACCTTGTGGCAACTCTCTCGCAACTTTGGAATAAATCTCCAACAATTCAAAATCCTTTTTCGTTTCAATCAGATGCAGACACTTGCCATAGATATAATCACCAAACAAAATAGCGGTTTTATTTCCCCATAACTTATTGATTGTTGGCTTATCCCTTCGCAAATCACTTTCATCTAACACATCGTCATGAACAAGCGATGCAGTGTGCAAAAGTTCCAATATAATAGCCGCCCTATAAGTCGATTCGGTTACTTGTCCGCATGCCTTTGCAACAAGAAACGAAACAAGCGGTCTGAGTCTTTTACCCTTCTGAGAAAGAACGTGTTCAGTTAAAAGTCCAATGGTTCCTTCCCCACAAGGCATACAATCTCTGAACCTGTTCTCAAACGAAACAAATTCCTCTTTCACACATCGACCTATTGCTTCCAAACTCATCCTTGTCAAACTCTGTAAAAAAATATTTAATTTGCAAATATACAAACAAAAAATGAATCTGCAAAATAGAAAAAAACTATGTTTGGATTTATATAATGATTAACCGTTTCAAAGAGTCGTATAACTATATTGATAACAAACCGATAAATATTTCGGTTCTGACAAGCAAATATGTACAGAGCATAAAAATAAAACAAAGAATCAAAAAAATAATTCTTGATTTCATTCGAGCGAAACTTGATTTCAAGAAAAATGAAACAAAGAGTTATTTTCGGGATTTCAAGAAAGAAAAAAGGGAGAAGCTGTTTGGCTTCTCCCTTTGAGTGTTATCGATTGTTCGTTCTTACTTTACAATCAACTTTTGTGTGTTCATTGCGTTGCCGCTGATGATTCTGATGTAGTAAACGCCGCTTGCGTAGTTGCTTGTGTTGAGTTCGTATGTGCTTTCGCTCATATCGTCGCTCAAGATTATGCGTCCTTGCATGTCGCTTACAACAATCTTAGTTCCATTCGCTACGTTGCTTACGCTTATCGTTGCTTTGTCGTCTGCAGGGTTTGGATAAACGTTTGCAATGATGCTTACAGAGTTCACATCGCTTAATCCTGCCAATGTAGTGAATGTTAATTCTTCACCTTCCACAGTTCCGCTTGCGGTGGTTGCAAATGCTTTGAATACGTATTCAAGTTCTGCTTCCAAGCCTTCAACTGTCGCTGTCATGGTTTCACCTACTGCTGCTACGGTTGCCCAATCTGTTGCATTGCTTGCTTTGTACATGAATCCTTGTGCTGTGATTTCTTCACTGCCTGCTGTAATGGTTCCGTTCAAAGTTGCTGTCGCATTGGTGATTTCGGTTGCTGCAAGGGTAACTACTGTTGGCGGTGTTACAACTATTGGTGCCGCAGTTGTGGTAAAGGTCATTGTTTCGCCTTC
>JAZNQE010000012.1:0-21245 GCA_045590015.1 Candidatus Onthomorpha sp.
TGTTCCTGGTCACCTTTAAATGTGTCAAAGCCGAAATATTTCTTCAGCGTATCCGTCAAATTAAATTTCTCCGCCATGATGTTCTGTTTTTCTGGTTCTCGATTTTCCTAATCTTTTTCTTGTCTAACAAAGTTATAAACAAGTTTTCAAATTACACGAATATTTCGAGCACTATTTTGCAGAAGAATTGCATTTTTTTCTCTTTATCTCAAAATGTCCTCTTTATGCGTTCTGCAAACGGGATATATTTGCTTTCTCCATCTGCTGTCGAGCATAGTCCAAGGTCAATTCATATTCTTTTACCTTCATCGAAGGCATCTCGAACATGACATCCATCATGATGGTTTCCACAATGGAACGAAGGCCACGAGCACCCAACTTATATTCTATCGCCTTATCGACAACAAATTCATAGACTTCCGGCTGAATCACAAGCTTTACTCCATCCATCTCGAACAATTTAACATACTGTTTTACAATGGAGTTTTTCGGCTCTGTCAAGATATTGCGCAATGCATTTCTATCCAGCGGATTCAAATAAGTCAAAATCGGCAGACGTCCGATGATTTCGGGAATCAAGCCGAATGACTTCAAATCCTGTGGAGCAATGTATTGCATCATGTTTGACCGGTCAATCTTCGTTACTTCCTTGGTAGCTCCATAACCGACTACATTCGTATTCAGTCGTTGGGCGATCTTACGTTCAATGCCATCGAATGCACCACCGCAAATGAATAAGATATTCTTGGTATTTACCGGTATCATCTTCTGATCCGGGTGTTTACGACCTCCTTGAGGAGGGACATTCACGATGGAACCTTCCAACAACTTCAGCAAACCTTGCTGTACTCCTTCCCCGCTAACGTCACGAGTAATAGAAGGGTTGTCACCTTTACGGGCAATCTTATCGATTTCGTCAATAAAAACAATACCTCGTTTTGCCTTTTCGACATCATAGTCAGATGCTTGCAACAATCGTGTCAATATTGTTTCGACATCTTCTCCCACATAACCGGCTTCTGTCAATACTGTCGCATCTGCAATACAGAAAGGCACATCCAGCAAGCGTGCAATGGTCTTTGCCAAGAGGGTCTTACCCGTTCCTGTTTCACCGACCATTATTATATTGGACTTATCTATCTCTACATCATCCTCTTTCTTCTCTGCATGAAAATGTTTTAGCCTTTTGTAATGATTATACACCGCAACCGAAAGCACTTTCTTTGCTCTTTCTTGTCCAATCACATATTGATCCAAATACATCTTTATCTGACTTGGAGTTTTTATGCTATAATCATCCAAGGCCTTTGCGTTCTTTTTGCGATTCTGCTCCTGTAACATCTGATTCAACAATGCCGCACAATCGGAACAAACTCCACCCAAACCTAATTCGGAATGTACAAGATACTCCACCTGTCTTTCGTCTCTACCACAAAATATGCAATACGCTTTTTGTTTTTTATCGTTCATTTTTCAGTTTCCTATTATAATGATGCTTATTTACAAAGCACCGATTTGCTTTTTATGATATTACGCTTTGCTTTTTCCTATCTTATGTCCCCAAATAGAGTAATAAAGTATCATCAGATAACAAGGCAACGTTATTATGTAAGGCAGATGTCTGTCTCCACCAAGCACATCGACCAACCAACCATAAAGCAACGGCAATACAGCACCACCTGATATAGCCATAATCAACAGAGCAGAGCCAAGAGCAGTATGAGAACCCAACTTTTCGATTGCAAGCGGCCATATACCAGGCCACATCATGGCATGAGCAAAACTCAACAAGATAATAAATACTATGGATGTCATTCCCTCAGTAAGCAATGCGGCAATGGCAAATACTATTCCAAGAATTGCCGATATGGATAAAGCTTGTGATTGAGACACTCGCTTAGGAACAAAGAATATTCCCAAAACATAGCCTGCTGTCAACGCAATTAAACTAAATGTTCCAAGCATAGGTGCCAAATCTTTCGAAATTCCCTGAGTCTCTGCATACAAACCCAAAGTATCTATCGCAATTACCTCAACTCCTACATACAAGAACAAGGTCAAAACTCCCAACCAAAGATATGGAATTCCGAATATGGATTTACCTTTTTTGCTTTCACCTTGTTCATCTTCGTTTTTGACCTCGGGAAGACGTGCAAGTGAAATCATCAACGCCAACAAACAAAGCAAAACCGTTATTACGATGTACGGCATTCTGATTCTGTCAGCAAGAATAGACAACTCCGCATCCAAGGCTGCCCCTGACAAAGTAGCGATTTTTGCGGACAATTCATCCATTCCCGAGAAAAGGACGCTGCTTATCAGCAATATTCCTATCATACCTGCACATTTATTAAACAATCCCATAATAGACATACGTTTAGCTGCCGATTCAATAGGTCCCAATATTGTTACATAAGGATTAACCGCCGTTTGCAACAATGCCAAACCTGTTCCCTGAATAAATAAACCAACAAGGAACAACATATAACTTCTATTTGCCGCAGCAGGCAAAAACAATATCGAACCGACTGCCATTACCAACAATCCCAAACTCATTCCTCTTGCAAAACCTGTGCGTTTCAAAATTGCAGATGATGGTATTGACATAACAAAATATGAAATATAAAAAGCAAATGTCACCCAATAAGCCTGCGAATCAGGCAATTGACAAGCTGTTTTAAGGAATGGTATCAACAAACTGTTCAACCATGTTACAAATCCGAAAACGAAATATAGTAAACCTATAATCGACAGATTAAAAATGTAATTGTTTTTCTTCAACATAAAACTTACAATTATTCTATTAAATATTAAGTAATTACAATTCTTGATTTCAAAAAAATAAAACTTGATTTCAGTAAATTGTTTCTTGAATTCATTTTAGCGAAACAAAGATTCATTTTTCTTAATCTTTTCAACTTGCAAATGTAAGCATTTTATCTTATATCCCGACAAAAAAACTTACAACAAGATATTTATTTTGTCTTTACACACCTTATTTTAGGGAATATGGAAATAAGATTTGTGTTTTTTTCTTACCTTTGCGACAAATTAGAGCAATGAAAATTTCATTCATTTCACTTATATTGTTATTGTTATCCTTTGTTTGCCAAAGTCAGAACGAAGAACGCTCCTTGGTTGAATCTCAATTAAACAAGCAAGGTGAGGCGATTATTCTGATAAAAGCAACAGATGAGCAAGCAAATACCCTTAGCCGTTTGGTAAGTCTTGATGGAAAGAAAGGGAATGAATGGAAAGCTTATGTTAATAAAAAACAATTTGCTGATTTTCTAAACCTCGGATTGTATTATCGCTGTTTGCCAAAAGAAGAAACAAAATCTGCAAGCATGGCAAACAGTATTTCTCAAATGGAATCGTGGAATCGTTATCCGACATACAATATTTACGTCGATATGATGAAGGATTTCGAAAACCGTTTTCCCGATTTATGCCGTTTGGACACCATCGGATTGAGCGAAAATGGGCGTTTATTGCTTTGCTTACAAGTAAGTGATTTTTCAAACTCTGAAACCGTTAAGCCAAAGTTTTTTTACAGTTCAAGCATACACGGTGATGAATTAACGGGAATGGTAACCCTGCTAAGACTTTGCGATAGTCTGTTAAGTTCTTTTGAATCCGATAGTGAGATTTCAAACCTGCTTTCATCAACCGTGATATACATTTGTCCGCTTGCAAATCCCGACGGAGCATACGCAGGAGGCAATAGCACCGTCGCAAATGCCAGACGATATAATGCAAACTATGTTGATTTGAATCGTAATTTCCCTGATCCTGTTTTGGGACAACATCCCGATCAAGAGGAGTTTCAGGCAGAGACAATGGCATTTATGAATTACGCAAAAAGAGAGCGTTTTGATGTATCAGTGAACCTTCATGGCGGAGCCGAAGTTTGCAATTATCCTTGGGACTGTTGGCGAAGCGAACAAAGAGAACATTGCGACAAAGATTGGTTTTTGGAAATTTGTAATTCGTTTATCAGCGATGTAAGAGAATCTTCTCCTATTGATTACTTTACCGATGTCAGCTATAGTGGTATCACAAATGGCGGAGATTGGTATGTAATAAACGGAAGCAGGCAAGACTATCACAATTATTTTCTTCGTTGCAGAGAAATCACTTTAGAAATCAGCACATCCAAAACTCCGCAAGCCTCATCACTGCCTTGCTATTGGCAATATCTTGGAAAAGGACTTATCAATTTTGTATCCAATTCTACCAAAGGAATAAAGGGAATTGTAAAAGACAGTGTGAGCGGTTTGGTGCTTGATAGCGTAAGAATTGAAATAGAAAACATAAACGAGAATGAGCTTTTTGTCTATTCGAAAGCAGATGGCAGTTTTTTCAGAGCATTACTCGATGGAACATATCAAGTAAAATTTTCAAAAGACGGCTATGAAGACAAACACATTTCCTTTTCTACTACATCAAACTGGGCAACAGAAGAAGTAATTTTAATGAAAAGCACAGATGTTTCCATAGAACAAACTCTGCAAACAATGGACGAAAGTATCATTTATCCAAATCCTGCAACTGATTTTCTGACTATCAAAACCAATTCCGAAAGTTATTATGATATTATCGATTCTCGAGGAATCGTTTTACAACAAGGCTCCATCAATTTAGGAGTAAACAATGTACGAATTACAAACCTACAAAATGGAACTTACATAATAAGACTTTACGGTAAGGGAGAGAAACATCCAAATAAAACAATAACGTTCATAAAACAAGTAATTAAATAATAGAATAATATGAAGAAAGCATTTATTTTAAGTTTTTTATTCATCCTATCTTTCAATCTGCAAGCTCAATTGCATAATGGAAGCATCATTGTCGGCGAAGACAAAGCTGTAAGCACGCCTTACTTTTCGGCAACCGCAGGTTGGACTTTTCCTTTCGGGGAGATGCAAAACCGATATGAGTCTTTCATGAACATAAATGCCGATTTGGGCTGGAAAACCGAAAAAAATTGGATTTGGAATTTAGAATTCGCCTTTCAATTCGGCTCAGACAACGTAAAAATCAAAAACGACATACTTTCGAATATGATGACAAATGCAACCGATCCTTTTATCATATCACAGGCTGGCACAGACGCCGGATTAGTTGCTTATAACAGAAACCTTTCTTTGTCGTTTTTCGGTGGCAAAGTGGTGCCTTTATGGTTTTCAAATCCCAATTCAGGACTGATGTTCACTGTCGGCGTAGGCTTTATTCAACATCAAATAATTTATCAAAACACTTTGGAGCAGGCTCCTCAGATTCAAGATGATTATGCCTATGGTTACGATCGACAAATGAGGGGACCGATGGTTTCTGCCTTTGTCGGATATATGCATATGAGCAAAAACAGTTTTGCAAACTTCTATGCAGGTGTACAATTCGATAATGCGTGGACAAAAATGACAAGAGATTATCAATTCGACCTAAGAGGTGGAGATGACAATGTTTATCTTGATCAAATGATTACATTAAAAATCGGTTGGATGTTCCCATTCTTCGGACGCGATTCGGATAAGATATATTTTTAATAAGAAACAAAATGCACGCTATTTATAATCTGTTCATTGGTCTTTATAGAATCATCCTTCGTTTTTTAGCTTTGTTCAATCGGAAAATAGATACGATGCTCAAAGGTCAAAAACGATGTTTCGATGTCTTGAAAACAATACCGTCAAATGAAAAAATAGTCTGGTTTCATTGTGCTTCACTCGGAGAATTTGAACAAGGACGACCTTTGATTGAAAGACTCAAAGAAACTAATCCCGAATACAAGGTCTTACTTTCTTTTTATTCTCCGTCAGGATTTGAAATTCGCAAAGATTATTCCTTTGCCGATTGGGTTGTTTACTTGCCCGATGACAGCGAAAGCAACGCTAAACGGTTTGTTTCCCTTGTCAATCCGTATATGACTTTCTTTGTAAAATATGAATTCTGGTATAATTATCTCATCGCTTTGAAAGGCAGACGTGTTTTTCAAGTTTCACTCATAATGCGTCCAAGTCAGTATTTTTTCAAACCTTATGGCAAGTGGTTCGCTCAAAAACTTGGTGTGTTCGAACACTTTTTCGTACAGAATGAACAAACAAAAGATTTGCTGAATTCAATAGGCTATGACAACGTTACCATAAGCGGAGACACGAGATTTGACAGAGTGATTCAGATTTCAAGAAACACCAAATCCTTTCCTGAAATCGAAAAATTCTTTTCAAAAGACAAAAAAACGCTTCTTGCAGGCAGCAGTTGGGAAGCTGATGAAACAATAATCGCTTCGGCTTTCAAACAGAGAAATGACTTAAAGCTAATCATAGCTCCGCATCTTGTCGATAAGAATCACATTGCGAGCATTCAGAATCTTTTTCACGATTCGGTCTTATATTCAGAGGTTAAAACAAATGACCTAAGCAAATATTCGGTTCTTATAATCGATTGCATAGGTATTCTTTCCAGTCTTTACAAATATTGTGATATAGCATACATCGGCGGAGGCTTTGGAGCGGGTATTCACAACACTTTGGAGGCTGCAACATTCGGAAAGCCGATTTGCTTTGGCAAAAGATATAATCATTTTCAAGAGGCGGTCGATCTTGTCGAAAGGGAAGCAGCTTTTGCAATCAACAATTCGGAAGAGCTATCCACAATACTGAACCGCTTGTGCGATGATGACGTTTTTTATAATAATGCTGCAATAGCCTCAGTAGAATATACAAATGAAAAAGCGGGGGCTTGCGATCGAATATTTAATTACTTGCATCTTTAATTCTCTCAGATATGTCTAAACTCAAATATTATTTACTTCTTATTTTCACTGTGTCTTTCTTTTATGCCTGCAGTCCGACTAAGCATTTGAGCAAAGACGGCTACCTTTTATCGAGCAATAAACTGATTTGCGAGAGCAAACTCATCAATTCATCGGACTTAAACAACCTTATAAAACAAGATCCCAATGGAAAATTTCTCGGAGTCAAGTGGGGAATGTATTTCTATTCACTAAGCGAAAGAGGGGAAGACTCGGTTGTAAATTTCTTTTCTCGAAATGTATTCAGACGTCTTGGTTCAAAACCTGTGGAACTAAACAAGAATCTTATAAAACGGAGTGTTGCCGATATGAATACTTTTCTGCAGAGCAAGGGCGTGTTTAATGCAAAAATAACCGACTCACTTGCTCCTGTAAGACGGCCATACGCTCCATGGTCCGACTACAAAAGACGAAAGAAAGTTATTTACAAAGTCGAAATTCCTTCTCGCTACAAAATAAATGAGTTCAATATCTCGTCGGAAGACAGTGTCATAAAAGCGAAAGTCGAAAACATTCTTTCAGATTCTCCAATCCTTTCAGGCGATTACTATGACGAAGAAGTATTAGGGCAATTGCGTTCGACAATCAACAATAACCTGAGACAGAACGGCTATTATGCTTTCAGTGAAAAGTATATCAGTTTTTTAATCGACACAAACCTCAACTCAAATTCTTTGAACATAGATTTACAAATTGCAAATCCATTCTCAAGACAAAACGACACCATAGTAAAATCAACACACAAACCATACAAGATAAGAAACATTTTTGTTTATCCCGATTACTATCCGGTAACATCTGCTTACCACAAACCGATAACAGATACCGTAAGATATTTTCATAAACCCCACAAAAATATTCGTCTATCGCGTTTCGATTTTATTCAATCCGAATACAACTCTATTAAACCCAAACCGATAATGCGAAGTATTCTTTTACAAAATGGGGATTTATTCTCTCCACTTATTGCACAGAACACTCGCAGTGCTTTGTCTCAATTGAAGAATTTTAAGTTTATCGATATTTCTTTCACACCTGACAACAACTCAACTGCAGATACATTGCCACTTGACTGCCTTATAAGACTATCGATGGCGAAACCGATAAATCTGACTACGTCTTTCGAGATGAATTTCTCGGCAGTAAACAATAGTATCAACCTTCAGCAGAGTTCAAGCCTTGGTTCGGAAATCAATATCGGCTTTTCGCATAACAATCTTTTCAAAGGTGCCGAAATATTCTCAACAAACATAAAGACGGCTGCCGAAGTGCGAAGCGACATTTTCTCATCTGGCAAAGAAGCAGACTTGTGGGATTGGTTTAATGCTTTTGAATTGGGATTTGATATAGGAATCGAACTTCCTCGTTTCTTGGCTCCGTTCTCGACGCGTTTGTATTCGATGCGGTTTCGTCCACATACATCAATCAAACTTGCTTATAATATTCAAAAGAGAACATATTACGACAGAAGAATTTCGACTTTGAATTACGAATATTCTTGGCAAAGCGGACTGGCAAACAGTTTTTCACTCATACCTATTGAAATCAACTTTGTCGATATGGAAATCACCGACGATAATTATGCTTCGCTGATTTCATCTCTTGACAAGAGAATACAGTATCAAATGTCCGATCACTTGGTTATGGATGCCAGATTCGGCTATGTTTATAACGGACAGGCAACATCAAAAACAACCGATTTCAATTACCTTAGAGCGAATATAGAAACTGCAGGCAATCTGTTGTATCTTATAAGCAACCTGATCAAACAAACACCTAATGCACAAAATCAATATGAGGTTCTTGGCATTCCTTATTCGCAATATGTGAGAGGGGATTTCGATTTTATACATTACCATTCATTCGGGAAAAAATCGAAATTGGTCAGCAGAATATTTGCAGGAGCAGGTTGGTATTACGGAAATGCTAAGAGTTTACCATATGAGAAGAGTTTTTTTGCAGGTGGTGCCAACAACATTCGTGCATGGCAACTTAGGGAATTAGGTCCGGGCAGCTATCAATCAAACAACCAATACGACAAAACTCAAACAGGTGATATGACAATCGGAATGAATCTCGAATATCGTTTTCCTATCGTCAGCGTTTTGGAAGGGGCTGCGTTTATCGATGCAGGTAATATATGGAATTGGAGAGAGCAGGAAAACAATCAAGGAGGTAAATTCGATATCAATACATTCTACAAAGAGATTGCAGTCGGAGCTGGAATCGGACTAAGAATCAACATAGAGTTTCTAATACTCCGACTCGACCTTGCCGCAAAAGTATTCGACCCGGCAAAGCCTGAAAGCGAAAGATTCGTATTACCGCACAACAAACTCAAAGATCTGCAATTGCAATTCGGAATCGGTTATCCGTTCTAATTGAAATAAAATTTTGTGGTTTGAATATTTTGAGCTATCTTTGTGTTTGATTTCAAGCATTCAAATAATCAGAGTATGAAAAGGATAATTACGGCTTTTGTTTCAATATTTTGCTTTGCTCAAGTCTTTGCACAAACATTTGTTGAGGGAGATTTTTCTTACAGTTTCATAGATAGCACCGAGGAATTAAGCGTTCGAGCTGTTTCCAACAAGATTGCGGGCGATGTTATCATACCTACAATCGTTAAATACAAAGGCTGTTATTATGTTGTAAGCAAAATTGAAGACAGAGGCTTCAAAGAATGTAACGAAATCAGAAAACTAACCCTTCCAAACGGCTTACGAACAATCGGAAACGAAGCATTCCTTTCATGCAACGGCATTACAGACCTAAGCCTTCCGCATTCTGTGGTATCGATTGGCGAAAGAGCATTTCAGTTTTGCGGTTCACTTACAACAATCAAACTTTCAAACACCTTAAAGCACATAGGAGAAGCAGCATTCTGGGGTTGCAAATCGCTAAGCTTTATAAAGATTCCAAAATCCGTAGTTTCGATTGATAAAGAAGCCTTTTTAGATTGTATCGCATTGAGTTCCGTTGAATTGACAGAGGGTTTGAAGAGAATCGAACGTGCAACCTTCAGCAATTGTTCTGCATTAAGAGAGATTTTTGTGCCACTTTCTGTTGAAGAAATCGCACCTCAAGCGTTTTGGAACTGCACATCGCTTCAGTCTGCAACGCTTTCGGCAAACATAAAGAGCATAGGAGACAATGCCTTTGCAAGATGTTTCGCTCTAAATTCTGTTTACATCGGAACAAACGCAGATGTTGAACTTGGCAACGATGTATTCGACCAATGTCCTCGCCTGAAATCGGTAACTATCGGCAAAAAACAAATTATCCTCAAAAAGAAACCGAAAAATTAAATCTAAAAACACTAATATCCAAACAGCGTTTCGCTTTACTGATTCTTTGTTTTATTTTTCTGAAATCAAGAAACAATTTACTAAAACAAAGATTCGCTAAATTGTTTCTTTGTTTTATTTTCTCGAGATCAAGATTTATTTTTGCGAAACAAAGAGAGAGGACTTTCGATGCGAAGGTCCTCTCTCTTTTATTACTATTTCAATTTTCTTATCTTGCAAGATAAATTATCAAAACAGATATATCTGCAGGAGAAACACCACTTATGCGTCCTGCCTGCCCTATTGTCTGCGGTCTTATTCTATTTAGTTTCTCTCTTGCTTCAAACGACAATGCCTTAATCTGAGAATAGTCGAAATCATTCCTTATTTTGAAATTCTCATACTTGTTAAGACGATTCACGATTTCCTCTTCCTTGCTTATGTAACTTTCGTATTTCACAAGGATTTCCGCACTCTCGCACACTTCTTCCCGTATGTCTTCGTCGATTTCCGAAGTTGCTTTCTTTAGATCAGAACAGCACTCTTTCATTTGCTCAAAGCTGACTTGAGGACGCAATAACAATTGTGCAAGACGCATTTTCTGACTTATCTCAGGCGTACCCAATTCTACAAAAAGCGGATTAACCTGTTCTGGTTGCACAGAACATGACTTTATATAGCTGACAAGTGTGTCTGTTTGCTCTTTCTTCCTCTCCACTTTCTTCATTCGCTCTTCCGAAGCCAAGCCTATTGCAAACGAACGCGGAGTAAGCCTTCTGTCTGCATCGTCTTGTCGGAGCAAAATACGATATTCGGCTCTCGACGTAAACATTCTGTATGGCTCATCAACGCCTTTTGTTATCAGATCATCAATCAAAACTCCTATATAGCCTTCTGAGCGTTTTATCACAAAAGGTTCTTGGTCTCTTATTTTAAGGTGAGCATTTATTCCTGCTATCAGTCCTTGGCAAGCGGCTTCTTCATAACCTGTTGTGCCGTTTATCTGTCCTGCAAAGTACAATCGGCTGACTGTTTTGGTTTCCAAGGTGTCAATTAACTGCGTAGGAGGAAAATAATCGTACTCTATGGCATAACCGGGTTTTTGAATCACAGCGTTCTCAAAGCCTTCTATGTTGTGCAATGCTTCGTATTGTACATTCAAAGGCAAAGATGACGAAAATCCGTTTATGTAATAAAGTCCCGTATATTTTGATTCCGGTTCTACAAACAATTGATGACGCTCCTTATCCGAGAATCTCTCGATTTTATCTTCTATTGAAGGACAATATCTCGGTCCTTTACCTTGTATTCTTCCGTTAAACATCGGAGAGGATGCAAATCCCGTTCGCAAAATGTCGTGAACCTTCAAATTGGTATAAGCAAGAAAACAACTGCTTTGAACAAGCGGTTGCTCTCTTTTATATAAGAATGAAAACTGTGCAGGATTCTCATCGCCCTTTTGTTCTTGCAGTTTTGAGAAATCAATACTCTTTGCAACAACTCTCATCGGCGTGCCGGTCTTTAGCTTATCTGTTTCAAATCCTTCTCCTTTCATCTTATCCGACAAGTATTTCGCTGACTGCTCTCCTATTCTTCCTCCCTCAAAGTTTACTTCTCCTATATGTATTCTTCCATTGAGAAATGTGCCGTTTGTCAATATAACCGCTTTTGCTTTGAATTGCAAACCCAAGATAGTACTTACTCCTTCTATTTGATGATTGTTTATTATCAAATCTACAACCTCATCTTGCCAAAGCATTATGTTTTCTTTGCTTTCAAGCACCTGCCTCCACGAAATACCGAATGAAACATTATCAACTTGAGCTCGCGGACTCCACATCGCACATCCTTTACTTCGATTGAGCATCCGAAATTGCAGAGTGTTCATATCGGTAACTATTCCGCTATATCCTCCCAAGGCATCTATTTCTCGCACAATCTGACCTTTGGCAACTCCGCCCATTGCAGGGTTACACGAAAGTTGTGCAATATTATTCAAATTCTGTGTAATTAAAAGGACTTTGGAACCTAAGGTTGCAGAAACGTAAGCAGCCTCGCAGCCCGCGTGTCCTGCACCTACTACGATTATATCAAAATCTCCAAACATTTATTGATTATGTTTTTCTAATTCTTTCAACAACTCCAAACTTTCATTCTCTGCTTTACGCATCTGAGTAGCCTCTTCGGATGTTGCATCTTTCAATCCGCTCAAGTGTAATACCCCATGAGCAAACACTCTCATCAATTCTTCCCTCTCGCTTACACCAAACGAAGCAGCGTTTTCTTTGACTCTATCAACACTTATAAAAATATCACCATTGATTACGCCATTTTCGACATAGTCAAAGGTGATTATATCCGTATAAAACTCATGTTGAAGATATTGTTTGTTTATCTCCAACAAATAATCATCATCACATAATATATAGGATAGCGTTCCGAGTTTATAACCCTTATTCTCGATTATCTGTTTCAACCATTTCTTGATCAGAGTTCGAAATTTGAGGTTATATTTCGTCTCTAAAGAAAAACTGATTGCCATATCTAATATTCCGTTTTCAGTACCTTATTTCTAAAATATTGATTTATGATTTCCCGACGAGAAGATAGTAGTTCTGGTTCAATACCACTTATTAGGAAGGCCAATTCCACTCCTCTGCCATCTGAGAATACCCTCAAATTATCGGCAAGAGTGCTGACAATGTAGGCATCAGTGTCGGATAATTCTTCAATCTGCTTTTGCGTAACAAGCAATCGATTAAACACTCCTTTGTCACACTCTATCGAGATCACAACTCCACCGACACATTGTTCGAACTTAAATAAGATAAACTTTTCTTCATCTTTACTCATTCGCTCATTCAGCATATCCAACGCATGTCCCACCGCTACCGAAATCGTTCCAAAATAATTGGAGATATTGTTTTCTTGACAGATATTCTCCAATAGCTCAGCCAGATCATCAGATTGCTTTATCCTTACCTTTTTACAAAACGCTTTGTTATTCATTTCATCTGCTCTTTATTCAGTTCGTATGGTCGTTCCATAAAAATAGTCATTCACTTTTTTCTTATAAAACGGAGAATATATAGGAGGAATTTGTTTGAACAGTTCCAACTCCCTTTCTTTCAGCTTTTGAAATTCAGGAAAGCCATTAGGAGTCTCATTAAACTTGTTTTTACCCCTTTCGGATTTTCTTTCCGAATCCTTACCTTGCTGTTTCTCCGCCTTTTCTGCCTCTAACATTCTGGTTAGAATCTTGGCTTGACGATTTATAGTTTGGCGACCTATGGTTTTGTTTACGATTTCTTTCTCGGTTTGTTCCATTTGTCGCTGTATTTCTTCCAATTTTTTATTCGGACGCCCCTTTCCATTCTTTTTTGCTTCCTCTGCCGCCTTCTGAACCATCTTTCTAATCATCTCTTGCTGAGCTGCTGCTTTTGCCAATCTTTCATTGAGTTTTGCGTTTTCTCCAATCTTCTGTTGTCCTTTATTATTCTGCTTTTCCAATTCTTTTTGCAGTCGTTCCAATTCTTTGTTCAAAGACTCCTGCAACTCTCTCATACTTTGATTAGATGGTTTATTACTCTGCGAAGGATTGTTACACTGGCTCTTTTGCTTGCTTTTATTATTACTCTTTTGCTGTTGTTGTTGCTTCATGTTTTCAATGGATTCTGTCAACATAAGAGCCAAATTATTCATCGAAGTCATTGCATATTGCTGTGAAGAAGCTGCAGATGTGTTTTTATAATTCGAATAATGCACTTGATTGTATCGGAGAATCGTTTCCAAGGCCTTATCCAAATGAGTGGCAATCTTGTTTAGTTCTTGATTGATTGCATTACCTACTTGCGGTTGTCGTTTACTCATTGCAAAGAGGCTGTCGTTTATCATCTTCATATCTTCTTTCACAACATACTGCTTGCGAATTATATTCTGATATTCTGCATCTGAAACTTTGGTTGCCTTGGTTTTTATGATAAGTTCTTCTTCCTGCATCGACAATCGAACCAAGTTTTTCAACATTGCACGCACCTGTTCTATGTCTTCGGCAATTTGTTCTTCTTCATTTTCGTCTTGTTGTTGCTGTAAATCATCTGCCATTTGCTGTATCTGCTCCGATGCTTGACGCATGTTCTCTGACGCCTTGCTTCGCTTTTTCTTATCTATGTTTTCTTGAGCCTCTTTTTGCAACCTATCGATTTCATTCTCCCTTTGCTTATCTCGTTTCAAAGCATCGTTTTTATCCAATTGCTCCATCTGCTTATTGATTTGGCTAAGTTTTTCTCTCTGACGTTGAAATTCCTCATTCAATCGCTGTTGCTCCTTGGTAATATTTTCTTTGTCCTCACTCTTTACTTTATCTGCCAAATCCTTTTGCTCTTTCGAAATTTCATTTAGCTTATCTATCAATTCATTCGTTTTCTTCTCCACCTCCAAACGCTTATACATCTCTATGTTTCTATCCAATTGCTTGCTTATATCTTGATTATTCATCTTGATATTCTGCAAAGCATCATTGAGTTTCTGCTTATCGATATTTTCGTTTGTCAGTTTTTCAATCTCTTTCAATATTTCCTTCATATCCTTATCAAGAACCTCGTCTAACAATCGTTCCAATTCTTTTTGTTTTTCGAGGATTTCTTGCTCTTGATCGGACATTGCTTCATCTAATTTATTATTCTCGTGCAGTTTCTCTTTGATATCGTTTATCTTTTCTTGCAACTCTTTTTGCTTTTCAGACAAATCTGCCAACTGTTTTTTATCTTGCCACGACAATTCTTTTTTCTCTATCAGTTTTCTGTTTATTTCTTCTATCTCTTGTTGTAATTTCTTTATTTTCTCCAACAAATCATTGGTTTCAGTTTTTAATTCTTCCGAATTATTATCCCTTCTCTTTTCCAATTCTTCAAAAGTTGGAAGATCCAAAACAAAAACCTTGCTCTTGGAACTTTTCCTACCACTGACCGCATCATTATCCCATACTTCGAAATAATATTCCAATCCCACTCCTTTCGGCAATTCATACTCCTTTATATCGAAATAATGATAGAACTCTTGAACGTTTTCTATTGTTGTAAAGTCTAAATTCTCTTTATGTAGCAAAACGGTACTATCTTTCTCTCTTTTTAGAACATTGAAAGAAAGTTCCGAAAATCCGTAATCATCTTTTATCTGTCCTCTGAACAAGATTCGTTCGGGCAAAACACTGTCCCGCTGTTCTATAACCGCAATCTGAGGATACATATCATTGATTGAACTGATTTGGAACTGTAATGAATCTGAATATTCTGTATGTTCGTTTCTTGTTTTTATTGTAAGCAAAGCATCGTTCATTACCTTGTAATTATAGACTGCCTTATCTTTCTTGTCGGGTTTCAATTCAACGAATTTATTCCCCGAACCAATTAGCACGCTCTTAACATCCTTTGTTTGAATCGACCAAACGATAGTTGTACCCTTGGGAACATTTATCTGATTTACTCCTTTGAGTGATTCGGATGGCAGTTTTGTATATTTAGGATACTCAACCACTGCCTCAACTGCAATCAAGACAGGTTTTGGAACTACATTCAAAGCATATGGTTTACTTTCATAACCTGCTGCAATAAAAGAAAAAGAACAAGCTTTGTTGATATGCTTTATTTTATACGAAAAAATATTTTTGTCTTCCTTTCTCATAGCAAAGATGTGTTCATCAATCCGTATTTCCACTTGCTCTGGAAGCACCTTGCCTTTTGTTTTTACCACAATCTCTATTTCGTCTTGTTGCAATACTTTCAAATTTCGATTTTGCAATTCAAAGACAAACGGAGCCGGTTTTTCGAAATAGGTCGAGTGTTTTATATATCGGTTAGTTGTATCTTTAATAAAGTTCGGGAATATCAAGGCCGTCAAAATCAATATCAATATAACTGATAATGCGATCAAGCCTGCTTTTTTCAGATTCTTTTTATCGATTGCAAGATTAAAAGAAATGGGGGAAAGTTGCTTTGTTCTCTGTTCGATACTTGCCAAAAGAAGATCCGATTCGTTGTTTTCCGCTTGTGCATTCAGTTGTAATAGATTAAGAAGTTTATCGGATATCTCGGGGAAATAAGCACCTATAATCTTCGCGGCTTGATAGTAGTCTATCGTTTTGCCGATTCGCCACATCTTTGTCAAAGGTCGTAAAACAAATATCGTAATGATAACACCCGCAAAAGCCAAATATAGATAAAACAATACCGTTCTGACAACCGTACCGTTATATCCTACAAATTCAAACAAAGTAAGCAGAAGATAAAATACAACTAAAAGGATTATTGTGTAGAATAACCCTTTCAGCATTAAAGTTCTATAAAATTTACGAATAAAATCGTCTAACTTTCTTATCAGTTCATCACTAAGCATGCTCGTCCTCGGTTGCCATTCCTATATATATAGCCGACAGAAGTGTGAATACATACGCTTGAATGAAAGCGACAAGAATCTCCAACAAAGTCATGAATATCGAAAAGAAAAGAGGTATTATGGCAGTTCCGTAACCTAACACCATGCTTTGCTGTCCGAATATGAATATAATGCACAAAAAGCTTAGTATGATAACGTGTCCTGCTGTTATGTTCGCAAACAAACGCACCGTTAGTGAGAATGGTTTTGTAAACATTCCCAAAATTTCAACCACAGGCATAATTGGAAGCGGGAATTTCAGCCACCAAGGAACACCAGGCATATTAACCATGTGTTTCCAATAGTGTTTGTTTCCGCTGACATTTGTAATAACAAACGTAAATACAGCCAAACATAATGTTACTGCTATGTTTCCTGTAACGTTAGCACCACCGGGGAAGCACGGAAGCAAACCCATAAGATTAGAAAAGAAGATAAACGAAAATGCAGTAAGCAAATACGGCAAATACTTTTCATATTTGTGTGCTCCAATCGAAGGAACGGCAATATCATCTCTGATAAACATAATGAAAAATTCGACAAGAGTTTGAATTCCTTTAGGTTCTTTCCCTTCTCTCTTCTTTGCAATCGAAGCACCCTTTAATACTAAGAAAATAATGAAGCCTGAAACGATAAAAATCGAAAGAACGTTTTTGGTAATCGAAAAGTCATAAGGTTTCTTGCCTGTATAAACACCATTGGCATCAACACACACGATTTTGCCTGCGGCATTCGCATCATCTTCTTTTGAAGCTATCTTATATCCTTTGTAGCAATCGTGTCCGTGATTAAACTTTGAAGACATGAAAACATCGAATTTGCCATCATTTATCAAAATCACAGGCAACGGAATCGACACATGAGTTTCTTTCCACGTTAGAATATGCCACTCATACGCATCGCTGATATGCTCCATTATCAATTCACCGGCATCAAACTTCTCTTCGCTTTCACTCGCATAAGATCTGCCGAAACATATCGCAAAACAAAGCACAAAAAAGAATAAAAATCTCTTCATACATTCAAAATTTGAAAACGCAAATATAGCAAATAATTTTCTCAAAACAATGAAAAAACCATTTTTTTAGCATACAACGCACTCAAAAAAAACAGATGCGAACATTCAAGTCCAAGAAAACATTCTCAAAATCAGACTTCACGAAAATAAAACAAAGAAACAAGCCACCAAATCAAAGAAAGAGAAAAACAAATCAAAACAAAATCACTCCGACACGCTGTCAATTGTCAATTAAATATTACCTTTGCTTTTTGAAACACAAATAAGAGAAATCATGAAAAAGACCTTACTATGCTTGATTTGCATATCATTATCGTTTAATTTTGTTTTGACGGCACAAAGCAACGATTCCATTCTACAAAAAGCAATAAAGCTCATTGACAGTGAGCAATATTACGATGCGGAACGTTGTTTAAAATCAGCCATAGACAATGGTGCGGATTCTCTTTATTTGCATTACGAATTGGCATGGTGCTATTACTCTATGCAAGACTACAAAAAAAGCATCGCAACCTTAGAAAACCTACTCAAAAGAGCGGATGTAGTTGCAGATGTCTATCAATTGTTGGGTAATGCCTATGATGAAATAGGTCAAAGCGGTAAAGCCGTAAGCATATACGAAGAAGGACTTGACAAGTTTGAAGATGCAGGATGTCTTTATCTTGAATTGGGTAATATGAAATACAAGAACGGAGACTACAAAAACGCATTATATTATTATGAAAAGGGAATTGAACACGATCCATATTTTGCTTCAAACTACTACAGAGCCGCTTTGATATTCATTTCCTCGACAGAAGAAGTCTGGGGCGTGATGTACGGAGAATTATTTATGCTTTTGGAACGCGACAGCGAACGTTGCAAACTTCTAAGCAGGCAATTGTTTGACACATACTTCCAAGAAATAACTTTCAATCGAGGAAAAGTGGAAGCAGACTTCGATTCACCGATTATAGCCTATTCAAATTCATCGGTAAGACCTAATTTGTTTCCTGAAAACTTTCGTTCGGCAATAGCCGTTTCAGCAAAAAATGAACGTCATCTTGATTTGGCGTCTCTCAATCGCATAAGACATCGTTTCTCAAGCGAGTTCTCTCGTAGCAGCAGCAGTTTTGAGAACGTTCTTTCGAACTATCACAAAAAACTTATCTCAGCAGGACATTTCGAAGCTTACAATTATTGGCTTTTCGGCTACGGAAACCCATCTCAATGTGCCGCTTGGGTGAAAGCAAACAAAACAAAATGGGATTCTTTCCTTGCTTGGTTTGAAAAGAACCCCATTTCTATAAGTGCCGACGAGATTTTCACTCGCTACACGATGGAATAAAGATTACAAACGAACGGCATATTTTTTCAAACGCTCGTCTATCATATCCGAAGGCACGAATTTCTTTATCGAATTAACGACATCGTTCAACAATCTTTCTCTTACGAAATCTTCTTTCACCACAAGAGAAATCTCTCTCACCGCAACAGGATTTTCGATAGGGCGAATGTTTTTCTTTTGTTCTTCGCTCAACATTTCTATATCCATAGCCGGGATAACCGTACAGCCTCCCACTTTATCGACAGTGCGAACCAAAGTCGCTATGTTGCCTGCTGTGTAGATTCTTTTGGCCTTATCTTGCTCTCCGCAGAAGTTAAAGATTTGTTTTGTCAAACAATGACCTTCAGAAAGCACCCATAGAGATTCCATAGGCAAGTCTGCCGCTGTCAAAGTTTCTTTTCCGTAAACCTCTTTCAACTCAGGAGACACATAAGCCCAGAAACGCTCATAATACAAAGGTATTTCCAAAAGATTATTTCTTTCCAAAGGAGTTGCAAGCACCGCCATATCGATCACAGACTTGTCAAGAGCCTCAATAATGTCGCTTGTCTTCATCTCACTCACCGATAATTCAACATCTCTGTGAGTAAAATGAAAATCATGAATAAAGTCCGGAACGAAAGAAGCTGCAACAGAAGGAATCACACCAAGTTTCAATCTTCCGCCTATAAGGTTACGCTTTTCGTGAACAAGTTCTTTCAAGTTTTCGGCAGTACTCAAAACCACCTTTGCTTGATCCACAACACATTTTCCTATCTGTGTGAGTTGCAGATTCTGACTTGAACGCTCGAATATGCTTACTTCCAATTCTGCCTCCAAGTTACGCAACATCGCAGACAAAGTCGGCTGAGTTACATCCAAAGCTCGCGAAGCCTTAAGCATACTTCCATGATCCACAATGGCGAGCAAATATCTCAATTGTTTAAGTGTCATATCTTTTCTTATTTCTTAGGTAATGCCTTAAATCCTTTTCCTAAAACCTCACTGCTATCTATTACGCTGATGAAAACATTCTCATCGATAGCACGAATTCCTGATTTAAGCTTAACAAACTCTGATCTTGTTACAGTGGTGTATATCACCTTTCTTTCTTGACCTTTGTACATACCAACAGCATTTATGCAAGTACCACCTCTGTTAAGGTCATTCACAATCGCAGTTCTGACTTCTTCATACTTATCTGAAACAATGAACAAAGTTTTATACGTTTTTATACCATCAACTACCATATCGATAATCTTTCCTTCAATTATGATAAGAAGGATGGAATAAGCAGGCAAACGTAAGTCCGGAGAAATCAAAAGAGTAGATAAAGCGATTATACCGTCGACAATGATAACCATTGTACCGAGAGAAATACCTGTGTATTTGTTTATGATCATCGAAATGATGTCGCTACCTCCCGAAGTTGCACCTGATTTGAATATCATACCGATTCCTATACCGTAAAGCAAACCTGCCAACAATGTGTTAAGCAGATAATCCGGCATGAAGCAGTTTGAAGTTCCTTGAATTGCAAGTGCATCCATTGTTGCTTTGCTTGCGTCAGTTATAATCTCGCCTACGTGAATGAAAGGAGTGTATCCCCAAGTAATTTCAATAAGATAAGTAAACACCCAACCTAACACTACCGATACAATGGTTTTTACTCCGAATTTCGGTCCGAGGATTATACTTCCTATGATTAACAACGGCACTTCCATTGCAATCAAAAACCATGTGATAGTTGATTCTGTCAAAGTCGCAAGCACGTTTGCCAAACCGTAAACCCCTCCCGGTGCCAAGTGATATGGCATTGCAAAAGTTACGTCGGCGATTACAAACAGCAAGGTTCCGAATACGATGTATCCGTAAGATATAAACCAAGCCTTAGAGAAGATCTTTTCATTTGGATCCACAAGTTGGCTTAACCAAGCCTTTACTTTGTTTTGTTGTTGTGTCATATAAATAAATTTTGTTTATAATTAAAAATAAAGGTGCAAAGGTACGACAAATTCTTGTGCCGACCAAAAACGGACAAGATAAATTACGAATTTTCCAAACAAAGATTCGTTTTTTTTATTCTTTGATTCGCTCGGCTGAAATCAAGTTTTATTTTTTTGAAAGCAAGAGTCAGGCTCGTTTTCTTTACTTTGGCGGTTTTTCTTTTTACTTTGGCTTTCGGCTATTAGCTTTTGGCTTTTGTCCGTCATCCGTTGATTGTTGTCCGTTGTCTTTTCGCAAAAACAAAACGAGCGTTCGCAAATGCAAAAGCAGGTCGAACGCTCGTTTTCCTTTACCTTATATATATTATAAGGCAGTTTGAATTTTTCCAATCAAGGAAGAATCTTATTATTCTACTTTAACTAATTTGAAAAAAGC
>JAZNQE010000013.1:0-8992 GCA_045590015.1 Candidatus Onthomorpha sp.
TCGAAACAGAGAAGACTGACTTTGTTTTGAGTGGAGTTGCATCAGGAGCATACGTTGTAAAAGTTCAAGGTGCTAAGGCTGCGAAATCACAAAAGATAATCGTAGAATAACACACGCATCCTATATATAATATATAAGGAATAAGAGAGCGAGCGTTCGAAAGGGTGTTTTCCCGACTCGAACGCTCGTTTTGTTTTCCTCAACTCCGACTTCCTTTTCTCCTTTTCGCCAATCCTCACAGCGAAACTCCGCCAAAATCTAAGAGTGCGAAAACAAAAATCTTTACCGATTCTTCCTGCGATTTCGTTTCTTTGTTGTATCTTTGGCATTCGATAAAATAAAGAATGGATATGAAGAAAATTGTTTTCAGTGTATTGTTTGCGGTGCTTGCATTCGCTCAATCCTTTGCTTGCACAAGCGTATTGGTTACTCGCAAAGCTTCGGCTAATGGTTCGACAATGATAACTTACGCTGCGGATTCTCACACTCGTTATGGCGATTTATACTATTTACCCGGTGGAGTGCATAAACCGGGCGAAATGATACAGATTTTTGACTACGGAGACGGCAGACCGCTTATTCAGATTCCTCAAGTAGAACGTACATATACTATAATACGCAATGCAAACGAAGTTGGACTTGGCATAACCGAAACAACCTTTGGCGGACGTGCCGAATTGGAGAGCAAAACTCCTGCAATCGATTACGGAAGCCTGATAAGACTTGCATTACAAAGAGCATCTAATGCACGAGAAGCAATAAAGGTAATGGCAGAGCTTGTAGAGGCTTACGGCTATTGCTCATCGGGCGAAAGTTTTTCAATAGCTGACGACAAGGAAGTTTGGATTATGGAAATTATTGGAAAGGGTGAAGAAAAAGGAGCAGTATGGGTAGCGATGAAAATACCGGAAGGCTACATTTCTGCACACGCAAATCACGCTCGAATCACAACTTTCCCTTTGCAAGTAAAGAAATCATACAAGAGTATCAACTCTAAAAACCTTAAACACATCTTCCGTCCCGAAGTAGAGGTGGTTTACAGTCATGATGTAATCACTTTTGCACGTCAAAAAGGTTATTTCAACGGCAAAGACGAAGAGTTTTCTTTCTCAGACACATACGCACCAATCAATTTCTCTGCCGCAAGAGGCTGTGAGTCGAGAGTTTGGTCTATTTTCCGCCGTTGCAATTCTCAAATGCAACAATATGAAGACTACGCAATGGGACATAATCTGACGAATCGAATGCCGCTTTGGATAAAACCTGATAAGGCTTTGACGGTTCAAGATGTTATGGAACTAATGCGAGACCATTTCCAAGGCACTCAAATGGATATGACAAAGGATCTTGGTGCAGGACCTTTTGCTTGCCCTTATCGTTGGAGACCTATGGGATTCACCGTTGACGGACAAGAATACGTTCACGAGAGAGCAATATCCACACAACAGACAGGCTTTTCTATGGTTATAGAGTCAAGAGAGAATATGCCGACCTTTGCCAAAGGCTTGATGTGGTTTGGTGTCGATGATACTTATTCAACAGTTTACATGCCGATTTACACAGCATTGCAACAAGTAAGCGAACATTTGCGTGAAGGAAACGGAGCAATGATAGAATACAGCGAGACATCGATGTTTTGGTTGTTTAATTTCGTAACAAATTACGCCTACACACGCTACTCGGATATGATAAAAGACATAAGAAAAGTGCAATATAATTTGGAGACAGGCTTTGTGAAAGATGCAAAGGCATTTGATGAAGAGATATTGCTTGCAGTCAAAGAAGGTAAATCCGAAGCTGAGATAAAGAACCTAATGACAACTTTCTCAAACCAAAGAGTCAAGAGAACCTTTGACGAGTGGACTGACTTGAAGCATTATTTGCTTGTCAAATATATTGATGGTAATGTGAAGAAAGAGGCAGATGGTAAATTTATTGAAAACCCTTACAGAAAAGGACAGTGCGTTTCTCCTTCCCAACCTCAATATCCGCAAAAGTGGTATAAGATGATAATCGAAGATAATGGCGAAGTGCTTAAAGTAAACAAAAATAGTGATAATGGTGAACGGATTGATAATAGCTTTGGCGATAATTCTTGCGATAATCGGTTTGCTTGGTGCGATATTGCCGGGTTTGCCTGGAACGCCTCTAAGCTATGCGGCTTTGCTTGTGCTGTTGTTTTTGCCGGGTTTTGAAGCAAATGTAACGTTTCTTGTGATTATGGCTGTGGTTGCGGTCTTTATTACGATATTGGACTATGTTATTCCTATCTATGGCACCAAAAAGTTTGGCGGAACGAAGTTGGGTGTTCGTGGAAGTACGATCGGACTTGTGGTTAGTGTGTTTGTGCTTCCTTTGCTTGGGATAACAATCGGACCGTTCGGAATTTTGGGATTATTGCTTGGCCCTTTTGTCGGTGCATACCTGGGAGAAATGGCTGCAGGAAACAAAGATAATGCAATGAAAGCGGCAATCGGTTCTTTTGTCGGCTTTGTTGCAGGTACGTTTATCAAGGTTATTTATGCTATTCTGGTAGTAGTGTTTGTTTTTGTCGATAGTTGGGGATATATATTTTAGGAAAGGAACGAGAAATGAAAAGATTGCTTTTTGTCTGCCATGGAAATATCTGCAGAAGTCCTATGGCTGAATTTGTGATGAAAGACTTGGTTGCTTCAAAAGGACTCGAAAAAGAATTTGAAATTGCTTCTTGTGCCACAAGTCGCGAAGAGATAGGTAATGCTGTCTATCCTCCTGCTGCACGAAAGCTGAATGAACACGGCATAAGTTGTAAGGGTAAGACTGCAAGACAGATGACCAAAGCCGATTATGACTACTATGACTATATCATTGCGATGGATAGGGACAACCTCAGAAATATGATTCCTTTTGTTGGTAATGATACTATGGGAAAAGTGTCGCTGATGATGTCGCATGCTGATTCGGACAGAGATGTTGCCGATCCGTGGTACACAAACGACTTTGAAAAAACGTGGCAAGATGTTTCGTCGGCTTGTAAATGCCTATTGGAAAAACTGATTAAAGAGATATAGTTATAGTTTATGCAAAAGAAATTATACCGTTCTAATACAGATAAAAAACTCTGCGGAGTATGTGGCGGTTTTGCAGAATACTTCGATATAGACCCTACAATAATAAGACTGATATTCATATTCCTTACTCTTTTTGGAGGAGGGGGATTATTGATATACTTAATCTGTGCATTAGTCATTCCAAAGAGTCCAATCTTATAAAGAAAATATGCTCATAACAACAACAAACAACATTGAAGGGAAACAAATAGCGACCTATCTCGGCATTGTAACGGGAGAAATAGTGATTACACTTGGGCTGAAACCTTTTTTCAAACGTCAGGACCCTGACAAGAAAAATCGAAGTTCGGCATACGAAGATGCTTTGGTTGAGGCTAAACAGATAGCTCTCAAACAAATGGAAGAGAGAGCCGCAAAGATGGGAGCGAATGCCATTATCGGTGTAAGCTTTTCAGTAAATGATTTATCGAACGGCTCATACGTTATGGCTTCTGTAAGCGGTACGGCTGTAAAGGCTTACTAAATCATTCCCTTGTTAATTTTCCATTTTCGTATTTTATCGAATACGAACGTCCTTTCTTTGTTTTGAAAGATAGTTTTGCGTCTTTGTAAAGAAGATTGCATTCTTCTCCTGCGTTGGATTTAACTATCAGTTTTTTCAACTCTCCGTTTTCCCAAAAAATGTCTGCTTCAAAGCCTCCTCTTGCAAGCAATCCTTTTACACTTCCTTCATTCCACGCCATTGGAAGTGCCGGCAAAATATTCAAAAAGCCAAGATGAGACTGCAAAAGCATTTCTATAATTCCTGCACTTGCTCCAAAATTTCCGTCAATCTGAAAAGGAGGGTGCGAATCCCAAAGATTATCTAATGTTCCTTCGGAAAGCAAATTATTAAACAAAAGATAAGCTCTATCACCATAGCAAAGTCTTGCCCATTGATTGATTTTCCAACCCATACTCCAACCTGTCGCTCCATCGCCTCTGTGATTTAACACAACTTTTGAAGCCTCTGCCAAATCGGGTGTAAGACTTGGCGAAATAGTTGTGCCGGGGTGAAGTCCAAATAAATGATTTACGTGTCTATGTTCATCTTTCGGATTATCAATATCTTCACTCCATTCCATAAGTTGCCCATAACGCCCAATTTTATAAGGCATTATATTTTTTAACACCTTTTTCCATTCTTTTCTTTGGCTTCTATCTTTGCCAAGAGTCTCACTTGCCTTTATAGCACAAAGCAATATCTCTCTTGCTACTGCATTACAAAATGTAGCTCCTTGATCTATTGGTCCATGTTCGGGAGATGTTGAAGGGCAAGCTGTATATATTCCATCAGGTCGTTGCCATAGGAAATCCACCGTAAAGTTTGCACTTTCTTTAATTATATCGTATGCTATGTTTTCCAAATATTGTCTATCTCTACTATAATCATAATAATCCCAAAGATGAAGAGCAAGCCACGGACCAGCCATTGGAGAAAGATTCCAACTCATATCCTCACTTGCAAGAGGCGAAGTAAATCCAAATATGTTAGAAGAAATTGATGCAGTCCAACCTCTTGCGTTGTAATACGCCTTTGCAGTTTCTCTACCCGGAAGAATGAGTGTGCGAATATAGTCAATCAAAGGCTGATTACACTCCAAGAGATTTCCCGGACTTGCAAGCCAATAATTCATTTGAAGATTTATGTTATTGTGATAATCAACTCTCCAAGCACCATCAACACCTCTTGCCCAGATTCCTTGTAAGTTTGATGGCAAATTACCTTCTCGCGATGAGGCAATAGTCAAATATCTTCCAAATTGAAAATAAAGTTCCTCTAAGCCATAATCTGCTTTCCCTTTTCTATACCTTGCCAATCTCTCATTTGTAGGCAATTCGTTCTGTGGGGGAAATTCCAAAGTCATAGGAGCGTTTGGATTGAGTGAAAGGCTGACTCTGTCGAACAATGCTTTATAATCTTTGGTGTGATTTGCCAATAGTTCATCATATGTCATGGCATTGATGCGTTGAAAAATCTTTTCGGTAGTCTCTATCGGGTTCTGCCCAACGTATGTCTTGCAATCGTTAAAGTCGGGAGAAAAATTCATAAAATAATCAGTATCTCCACTCAAAAGAAACATCACCTCATCGCACTCTTTTGTTGATACTATACCATTGGAATCAATATTTACACTACCGCCTTTGTGCTCTACTCTTAGCCTTAGAGCAAACTGCATATCGTTATCTTTTAAGCGAGCAGAGAAAACAACCTCCTTGTTGTTGATTCGTAGAATATTTACTTCCGATTCTGGATTAGGACGATAGAGAAAAAGAAGAGTTTGTTTGCCTTTTCGATTTGCCGAAAACTTAACAACCATAAGACTGTCGGGATAGGAGACGAAGAAATTTCTTTCAAATTTCGTATCTGCTATTTCAAATTCCACTCTTGCTAATGCTGAGTCTAATAGCAAACTCCTGCGATATTGTCTTACAGAGTCTTCGTTCAAGAATGTCTTTATGCATATTTCACCCATAGTGGTGTAAGAACCGAATCGGAAAGGCTGTTCGTTATAATCCTCATAAGCGGCAATGCCGTTGTAGTTTTTCTTTGTGAGTTCTTCTGCTTTAGTGTAATTGCTGTCGATAAAGGCTTGACGTATTTCTTTCAAAATATGAGCGGATTCTTTGTTCACATTCCAATAATAGTTCGGGTCTTTGCTTACATTAGGACCTCCTCTCCAAAGAGATTTTTCGTTAAGAGTTAATCTTTCTATTGAAACCGAACCCAAAACATTTGCACCCAACGAGCCGTTTCCAATAGGCAAAGAAACGTTTTCCCACTCCCAATCGTTGAAAGCATCATACATCGAAAGCGAATCTATGCTTTTTGCGGGCTTGTCAAACCATATCGCAAGCGATTCTTGGTTTTCAAATTTTTGGGCATTGGAAATGTGGTAGCAAAAGCATAATGCCAAAAATAAAAACGTATATCTCATAATATGTATATTCTATTGCGAATGCAAAAGTATGAAATTTTTCGCAAATGATTTGGCAATGTGCGATTGAGAAAAAAATAGCGGGCTATCTCACGACAGGCCGCTACCAACTATGTCCATCTCATATGTAAAGGTTATTCAATAAGGTGCTTTATGTCATATTTGACCGAACTGATTGTTCCTAAGTTAAATTTGTCTTTTAATATGTTCAATACGTTAGGGCTTAAGAATGCCGGAAGTGTAGGACCGAGATGTATGTTTCGAATGCCCAAAGCTAAAAGAGCAAGCAAAACAACAACTGCTTTTTGTTCGTACCATGCGATGTTAAACACGATTGGTAAGTCGTTTATGCTTTTCAGGTTGAATTCTTTTCTCAACTCGTCGGCAAAAACGATAAGAGAGTAGGAGTCGTTACACTGTCCGGCATCGAGAATCCGAGGTAAGTCTGAGGTAACTCCGAGATAAGTCTTATTGAACCTGTATTTCGCACAACCTGCAGTCAGAATTATACAATCGTCAGGCAGAGCTTTGGCAAAATCTCTGTAATAAGAACGCATAGCCATTCGTCCGTCGCAACCCGCCATTACAACGAATTTTCTTATTTTTCCTTTCTTTATAGCCTCTACAATTTTTGGCTTGAGCAAAGAAAGTTGGTTGTGAGCAAATCCTCCGACTAACTTCATATTGTCGATGACCTCAGGCACTTTGCATCGTTGGGCGTGTGCGATTATCGAGCTGAAGTCCTTGGAGTTTGTTCTCTGACAAAGCGGTATGTGTTTCGCATCTTTCAAATAGCATGAGCCTGTTGTGTATATTCGATCTTTGTAAGATTTGTTGTGGGGTGGGGGAACGATGCAGTTGGAAGTGAAAAGAATAGGTCCGTTGAATTTTTCGAACTCTTCCTTTTGTTGCCACCAAGCATTGCCGTAGTTGCCTTTGAAATGCGAATACTTTTTGAAGAATGGGTAATAGTGAGCAGGCAACATCTCGCCATGAGTGTAGATGTCGATTTCACAGTTTGCAGATTGCTCAAGCAGCTCTTTCAGGTCTTGTAAGTCATGCCCAGAAACCAATATGCCGGGACGATTTCCAACATTTGTGCTAACTTCACTGCATTCAGGCATTCCGAATGATGAGGTGTTGGCTTTGTCTAAAAGACTCATTGCTTTAACACCTAACTCCCCAACTCCTAAAACCCATTCGAGAAGTTTCTCGATTTCAATATCTTTTCTTCGAATAACCGAGAGAGTTTCCTCCAACGAAGAATAGAGCATATTGTCTTCAAATCCCAAACGTTGTGCATGCTTCATATATGCAGCCGCACCTTTGAGTCCGTAAATGATCAGTTGCTTTAAGCTTCGCACATCTTCATTTGGTTCGTTGAGAATGCTGATGTGCTCAGGCAAAGGCGGAAGAAAACTAATATGTAAGTCGTTTAGGGAGATCGATTGTCTGTAAGCAAGGTCTTTTAATTGCGACTTCTTCTCTCGAATCATCTTTATCTTGTTTTTTACCGAATCCACATCGAAGTTGGCATTGGTAATACTGACAAACAACGCATCTGTGATCATACGACTTGCCATGATGTCGTCTTGTTTGTATTCTCTTAAGCGATGATTCAAAGCAGCTAATTCGATTGTCTCGAAAATAAGAACGTCTAATTCGATTGCTAACTTGCGGTCTTTGCCACATACACCGACTTTTGTGCATCCATTCCCATTGGAGGTCTCTTGGCATTGATAACAAAACATATTCATAAATTTTAATGGTTTATACGCCAATACAACAAGCGAAAAAAAAGAATGTTCGAATCGAATCGAAAAAAGTGAAAAACGACTGAAAAATCCATGTTTTTGCTTTACGTTAAAAATGGGAAATAAAGATTATTTCTAATTGAAATTTCGTGTTTTCAAAACGGTGAAAAAATATTCCTAAAATTCGTTAAAAAATGATTATTTTCAAGAATTTTTTCAACAAAAAGTGAGTTTACCGAAACGAAAGCTCGTTTTGTTAAAACGAAAGCACGTTTTATACCCCCGAAAACAAGCTTTTGTAGGGTATAAAACGTGCTTTTATATCGACAAAACGTGCTTTCGTTTCAAGATTTTTCTTTCAAAACCAACTTTAATTGTCCAAATTTTGGACACGGATTTTGCAATTGCTTGATTAAATGCAAATTACGTTAAAGCTGAAATTTTGGCGAAATTTAGTCAAAAGATGAGTTTGGCTTCATTTTCGCGATTCTCAGAGCCTTAAACTCCTAAAAAAATCGACTTTTGAAAAAGATATTTCCAATGAAATTGCAATCAATAAAAATAAATTTCAGATTCTTTCGTACTTCTTGCATAGCATGAAAAAACAAATAAAGATATGCGAAAATCGAATATTGGGATGTGGAAGAGAGGGCGGTGAGCTTTGGGCTTTGGGCGGTGAGACTATGAGACAATGAGACAACAAGTTTAAGGTTGAAGGGTTAAGGGTTAAAGAGATGAAGAACGCCTCGCAAGTATGCTGTCTATGGACTCGCCTGCGGGGCTTGGTTTAATTTTTTTGCAAATGTAAAATTTGTTGTAATCTTGCAAAAGCAATGGATTAAAAAAGTGTAGCCGTTCAAGGCTCAAAATTGATAAAACTGCTGCTTTTCTGTTGTGAATTGCTTTCAATTTAGTATCTTTGCAAATAGCAATAACAACCAAGAGAGGCTTCATGTGTAATAGGCAGCCGTTGTGAATTGCTTTCAATTTAGTATCTTTGCAAATAGCAATAACAACTGGTCAAGCGTCAGCCCAAAATGACGTAATGTTGTGAATTGCTTTCAATTTAGTATATTTGATGTAGTTTGATTAAGATTCTTTGAGTATCAAACCATTAAGAAGAACTTGCATGAGAATGGGCAATGGATAAGAAATTGCTAACTTGTTTTGTTACACTATATTCCTCATGCTTTTCAAATAACTCTTTTCT
>JAZNQE010000014.1:0-48337 GCA_045590015.1 Candidatus Onthomorpha sp.
TCGAAACAGAGAAGACTGACTTTGTTTTGAGTGGAGTTGCATCAGGAGCATACGTTGTAAAAGTTCAAGGTGCTAAGGCTGCGAAATCACAAAAGATAATCGTAGAATAACACACGCATCCTATATATAATATATAAGGAAAAGAAAAGCGAGCGTTCGACTTGGGAATTAGCCCTTTCGAACGCTTGCTTTGTTTTTTTCTTTATTTGATTTACTTTCTGAAAGTAAGGTTTTATCTGACTGAAATCAAGATTCGTTTGGCTGAAATCAAAGATTCATTTTCTCCCAAAAAAACTTACACTAACCTAATTATGCAATTTTTATTACCTAATCAACGTTGTGGTTTTGTGAGCAGGGAGAAATTTTCATTGAGAAAAAGAATCAAGAGTTTTGCTTATGCTTTTGCAGGATTGCGATTGGTCTTTCGGCAGGAGCATAACGCATGGATTCATGCCACGGCTGCAATATGTGTTGTCGTTGCAGGATTTCTTTTTCGTATTTCTTCGCTCGAATGGATTGCCGTCGTGATTTGCATCGCTATGGTTATATCTGCCGAAATCATAAATTCATCTCTCGAACGTATGGCAGACTTTGTCCAACCGGAAATGGATAATAGGATAAAGGAAATCAAAGATCTTGGAGCTGCGGCAGTGTTGGTCTGTGCTATAGCTTCGGCAATTGTCGGCATTGTGATATTTCTGCCGAAAATTATTGCTTTTGTTTCTTAGTGTTTGTTGATTCTATTGTTGGATTTGTAAAAACGATATATGCAAATTAAAAAAAAAGGTGTTCCCATTTCTTAGGAACACCTTTTTCAATCATAGAGTTATTAAGATTTTGTTATTATTCTTCTGAACAAGTCTTTGCACAAAGGAATTCTCTGTTCATTCTTGCGATATTGCTTCTCTTTATGCTCTTAGGACATTCAGCTTCGCAAGCGTATGTGTTTGTACAGTTTCCGAATCCCAACTCATCCATTTTGGCAACCATTGCTTGAACTCTGCGTGCAGCCTCAGGCTTTCCTTGTGGTAATAAAGCCAATTGAGAAACCTTTGCAGAAACGAACAACATTGCAGAAGCATTTTTACAAGAAGCAACACAAGCACCGCAACCTATACAAGATGCAGAATCCATTGCCTCATCTGCATTCTTCTTTGGAATAGGGATTGCATTACCATCAGGAACTCCTCCGGTTGTTACTGAAACGTAACCACCCTCTTGAATAATCTTATCGAAAGCTGTACGATCTACAACTAAGTCTCTTATGATTGGGAAAGGCTTTGCTCTCCATGGTTCGATAACTATTGTATCGCCGTCTTTGAATCTTCTCATGTGCAATTGACATGTTGTAACTCCATCGTCAGGTCCGTGAGGACGTCCGTTGATGTAAAGACCGCACATACCGCATATACCTTCACGGCAGTCGTTGTCAAAACAAACAGGATGCGAAAGTTTGTCCACCAATTGCTCATTCAAAATGTCCAACATTTCCAAGAAAGAACAGTCGGGCGAAATATTTTCTACTTTATATGTTTCAAAGCGTCCTTTTGCTCTTGCATTTTCTTGACGCCAAATTTTCAAGGTTAAATTCATTTTACTTGTAATTTCTTTGTTGAACTTTTATAAACTCGTAATTCAATTCTTCTTTATGTAATTGCGGTTCTGCATTTTCTCCTTGGTATTCCCAAGCTGCAACATACATAAACTGTTCGTCATTACGTTTTGCTTCACCTTCTTCGGTTTGATGCTCTTCTCTGAAGTGTCCTCCGCAACTTTCTTCTCTGTGCAATGCGTCTTTAGCCATCAATTGTGCCAATTCGATATGATCAGACAAACGAAGTGCTTTTTCCAATTCAGGGTTCATCGAAGTGGTGTCGCCTGTTATGCGAACGTTTTGCCAAAACTCTTCTTTCAATGCTTTCAACAACGGAATTGCTTCTTGCAATCCTTCGGCTGTTCTGCCCATTCCGACTTTGTTCCACATAATGTGTCCCAATTCTTTTTGGAAAGAATCGACGCTCTTCGAACCTTTGATGCTCATAAGCTTCTCTATCTTTTCCGCAACGGCTTTTTCAGCTGCTTCAAACTCAGGAACGGTGGTTGGAATTGGTTGAGAATATATTTCTTTTGAAAGATAGTTTTGTATTGTGTAAGGAAGAACGAAATATCCGTCAGCCAAACCTTGCATAAGTGCAGATGCGCCTAAACGATTTGCTCCATGGTCAGAGAAGTTTGCCTCTCCGGCTGCGAACAATCCCTCTATAGTTGTTTGAAGTTCGTAATCGACCCAAAGACCTCCCATTGTATAGTGTACTGCCGGGTAAATCATCATCGGAGTTTCGTAAGGATTTTGAGCAGTTATCTTTTCGTACATCTGGAACAAGTTTCCATATCTTGCTTCCACTTTATCCTTACCCAATCTCTTTATTGCTGATGAAAAATCCAAATAAACGGCTTGTCCTGTTCCGACTCCGTAGCCTGCATCGCATCTTTCTTTGGCTGCTCTTGAAGCGATGTCTCTCGGAACCAAGTTTCCAAACGCAGGGTAACGTCTTTCCAAATAGTAGTCTCTGTCTTCTTCCGCTATGTCTGTAGGTTTAAGTCTGCCGGCTCTGATTGCTTCCGAATCTTCTATTTTTTTAGGAACCCAGATTCTTCCGTCGTTACGCAAACTCTCACTCATCAAAGTCAATTTCGATTGATAGTCGCCGTGAACAGGGATACAGGTAGGGTGGATCTGCACATAGCAAGGGTTAGCAAAGCAAGCTCCTTTTTTGTAACATTGCCATGCTGCCGAACCGTTTGAGTTCATTGCATTTGTTGAAAGGAAGTAAACATTACCATAGCCTCCTGTTGCAACTATGACTGCGTGTCCGAACCATCTTTCCAATTTTCCTGTTTGCAAATCTCTTGTTATGATTCCTCTTGCCTTACCGTCAACCAACACAACGTCCATCATCTCTTTTCTTTCGTACATCTTGACTGTGCCGGCTTTGATTTCTTTTGATAGAGCAGAGTATGCTCCCAACAAAAGTTGTTGTCCGGTTTGTCCTTTTGCATAGAATGTACGGCTTACTTGAGCTCCACCGAATGAACGGTTGTCAAGCATTCCCGCATAGTCTCTTGCAAATGGCACTCCTTGAGCAACACATTGGTCGATTATGTTGTTGCTGACTTCTGCCAAACGATAAACATTTGCTTCTCTTGCTCTGTAGTCTCCACCTTTGATAGTGTCATAGAACAAACGTCCTACGCTGTCGCCATCGTTAGGATAGTTCTTTGCAGCGTTGATACCACCTTGTGCAGCTATCGAGTGAGCTCTACGAGGTGAATCGGAAATACAGAAAATCTTTACATTGAATCCTAATGCTCCCAAAGAAGCGGCTGCAGATGCACCTGCAAGACCTGTTCCTACAACGATAACGTCGAGTTTTCTCTTGTTGGCAGGATTGACCAACTTTTGGTCTGCTTTATATTTTGTCCATTTCTCGCTAAGTGGCCCTTGCGGAATTTTGGAATTAAGTGTTACCATCTTATATCTTTGTTATTTATTTACAAATATTTATTTACGTCCTATTTACAAAACATCACAAATAACGGAACAATTGCAAATCCGACAGGAACGACGATTGCATAAATTGCTGCAAGGTATTCGATTGCTGTGTTGTACTTTTTGTGATTCAAACCAAATGTTTGGAATATTGAATTGATGGCATGGAACAAGTGAATACCCAATACCACCAACGCCAACAAATAAATCAAAGTGTATGTTTTGTTTGCGAACAATTTGTTGCACATAGTGTAGAAGTCTGGCTCATAGTGCTTGAAGTCTTCACCTGCATAAAGAGCTACTTCTTCTTTTGTAAGGCATATAAGTTCCTCTCCGTCTTTGGAAATCTTACCAGATGCAGGTCCTTCTTGAAGAGCTTGTGCAAAAGGCATATAAGCCATTTGCAATGCCATCATATCTTCTTGTGCTTTTTGTTCGGAAATCTTGCCGTTTTCCAATTGTGATTGAAGGTCAAAAACTTTGTCTTGCCAATGTCTTTGAACATCTTCCACTTCCATTGTGTAAGTGTCGCTGTTATCGGCAACAACTACACCGAACTTGACAAAGTAAAAATTGATGAAGTGAATAACCAAGAAAACAAAAACAACACCGCCGGTATATATCATCCACTTGGATCCGAAGTGTGTTTTAGTTTTTGAAGGTACGTGATAACGGACGTTTCCTCTTGCAGAGCGGTTCTCCAAAGTCAATATTATTGCAACGATTACGTGTAGCAATACCGAAGCAATCAACAAGACTTCAAAGATTTTTACAATCCAATTCGTACCCATGAAATGGCATACGTTTCTGTACCATTCCCCTCCGTCATCTCTAATGATGCAGAGGTTTAACCCCATGTGCATTGGCAGAAATACAAGCAAGAACGCACCGACTGCTGCCAAAGTCATCTTCTTTGTGATAGATGCAAATTTTACTAAATTCATTTCGTTTTTTTGTTTTAAGAATACTTACTATTTAAGTTTGCAAAGATATGAAAAAAAAACGAACGACAAAATAAAAATCATATTTGACTTGTAATTTATGCTCATCGTAATTTTTTGACTCTTGATGAGGATTCGTCGAATCTTGAAAAGATAAAATTGTTTTGCGGAATCAGAAATAATGAAACAAAGTTTTGTTTAGGATTGATTTCTAATCGAATATTTTTACTTAATTCTTTGTTTTAACGAAAGTTGGGTAGAGAGTGATTTGAGTAGGTTCTTTTCTTTTATTTTCTTAATAAGGGAGAGTGAAATCGATGTTGAGTTGTTGTTATTTAGTTTTGCAATGCTGTTTTGAGCGAAGTGTTTTTCTTTATTTTGTTTCTTTTCTTTGTCAATTTCGAAAAAAGTAGTAATTTTACCGACTGAATGAGTGGAATGGAAAAACGTTGGGCGTTAAAACAAAGTGGTGATAAAGAGTTGGTTGACTCTTTGGCAAGGAAATTGTGTCCCGTAAAAGATAGTACGGAGGAGGATTTGCATACCTATCGTATTGTTGCTTCTTTATTGGTGCAAAGAGGGATTGAAACATACGAAAATGCAGAGAAATTCTTTCGTCCTAAATACGAACATTTGCATGATCCATTCCGCATGAACGATATGGAAAAGGCTGTCGAGAGAATAATGCTTGCAGTCAAAGCCGGAGAGAAGATTCTTGTGTATGGGGATTATGATGTTGATGGGACTTCTGCCGTTGCTTTGGTTTATTCTTACCTTGAGAAGTTTTACACAGAGATAGACTACTATATACCTGACAGATATTCGGAAGGGTATGGCGTGTCTTTCAAAGGAATCGATTGGGCTGAGGATAATGATTTCAAATTGATAATTTGTTTGGATTGCGGAATAAAAGCACATAAGGAAATTGCATACGCAAAGGAAAAAGGCATTGATTTCATTGTGTGTGATCACCATTTGCCATCTGAAATCTTGCCTGAGGCTTGTGCCGTATTGGATCCGAAACGATTGGATTCAACATATCCGTATAAAGAATTAAGTGGTTGCGGAATCGGATTCAAATTGATAACCGCATTGCAAAGTTATAGAAATCTGCCTTTTGAACCGCTTTTGGAATATCTTGACCTTGTTGCCATAAGTATTGCTGCTGATGTTGTGCCTCTTATGGATGAAAACAGGGTGTTGGCTTATTATGGATTGAAAAAAATAAACCGTCAGCCGAGAGCAGGTTTGGAGGCTATACTTTCTTATGCAAATGTGAAGCATGAGGAAAGAATTTCCGATAAATTATATTTTAATCGAGAATTAACCCTTTCTGATTTAGTATTCTTGATAGGACCTAGAATCAATGCTGCGGGTAGAATGGAGAGTGGCCGTTTGTCTGTAGAATTGTTAAAAGCCAAAAAAATGGCTGATGCAGTCGAGGTTGCGGCAAAGATAGAAGAACACAATAAAGACAGAAAGCAAAAAGATAAAGAGATAACCAAACAAGCCTTTGAGCAACTTAAAAACGATAAAAGTCAGATTGGTAAAAAAACAACCGTTGTTTTTAATACCGATTGGCATAAAGGGGTTATAGGAATTGTTGCTTCGAGATTGGTCGAATCGTATTATAAACCTACCATTGTCTTCACTCAGAACGACGGATTGATAACAGGTTCGGCAAGAAGTGTGAAAGACTTTGATATATACACCATAATAGAAAGTTGTTCTCATTTATTAACCCACTTTGGTGGACATAAATTTGCGGCAGGTTTGAGTTTGAAACCAGAAAATTTGCAAGAGTTTACCGAATTGTTCGAAAAGAAAGTTGAACAAGCCATAACAGAGGTTCAAACACAACCCGAAATAGAAATAGATTTGGAAATCAATCTCCGTTCCATAACACAGAGGTTATTCAGAATATTGAAACAATTTGCTCCTTTTGGACCTGATAATAGTGTTCCTGTGTTTTGTTCAAGCAGAATGATTGGCACGGAAGATGTAAGGGTGGTTGGTTCGAATCACTTGAAGTTGTCGGTTGTTTCGAGAGAGATTCCTTCTTTTCCATATAAGTGTATAGGATTCGGAATGGGGGAATATTATGATGAAATAAACAAGGGTTCGGTGTTTGATATATGTTATCAAATAGATGAAAACACTTATAACGGTCAATCTTATTTGCAATTAAACCTTAAGGATATACATTTCTAACTTTTAAGTAATCGGAAAAAACTAAGAGATACTATGGCAATAGAGGATAAAAAGATAATATTTTCGATGGTGGGCGTTGGTAAACTTATACCACCTTCAAGACAGATACTAAAGGATATATACCTTTCTTTCTATTATGGAGCAAAGATTGGTATAATCGGATTGAATGGCTCTGGAAAATCATCACTGCTTAAGATAATTGCAGGCGTGGATAAGTCTCATCAAGGTGAAGTACACTTCTCTCCAGGATATTCAATCGGATATTTGGAGCAAGAACCACAATTGGACGAAAATAAAACGGTCAAAGAAGTCGTGATGGAAGGCGTTAAAGAGGTTGCAGATTTGATTGCGGAATATGAAAAGGTCAATATGCAATTTTGTGAACCTATGGACGATGAGCAAATGGCGGCTTTGATTGAGCGTCAAGGCGAATTGACCGAATTGATGGAGCAACACGATGCATGGAATCTTGACAATAAGTTGGAAAGAGCGATGGATGCATTGAATTGTCCTGATGATGATGCTTTGGTTAAGAACCTTTCGGGAGGAGAAAGAAGAAGAGTCGCATTGTGTCGTATATTGCTACAAGAGCCAGATATATTGCTTTTGGACGAACCGACAAACCACCTTGACGCAGAAAGTATCGATTGGTTGGAACAACATTTGCAACAATACAAAGGAACGGTTATTGCGGTAACTCACGACAGATATTTTCTTGATCACGTTGCAGGTTGGATTTTGGAATTGGATAGAGGAGAGGGAATCCCATGGGAAGGAAACTATTCTTCTTGGCTTGATCAGAAAACTCAACGTCTTGCAATGGAAGAAAAACAGGAAAGTAAACGCAAGAAGACTTTGCAACGTGAGTTGGAGTGGGTGAAGATGACACCTAAGGCGAGACAGGCCAAAGGTAAAGCACGTTTGTCTTCTTACGAAAAGATGATGAACGAAGATGTGAAGGAAAAGGAAGAAAAATTAGAGATATTTATACCGAACGGACCAAGGCTTGGAGAAAGAGTGATAGATGTGAAGGATATTTCGAAAGCATACGGCGATAAATTGTTGTTTGAAAATCTTTCGTTCTCGCTTCCGCCTGCTGGAATTGTCGGCGTAATAGGACCTAATGGAGCCGGAAAGACTACATTGTTCAGAATGATAATGGGATTGGAAAAGCCGGATAGCGGTAGCTTTGAAGTAGGACCAACGGTCAAACTTGGGTATATCGACCAACAGCATCAAGATATCGATCCTCAAAAAAGCGTTTGGGAAACCATATCTGCAGGTAATGAACAAATACAGTTGGGCGGAAGATTGGTTAATTCGAGAGCTTATGTTTCGAGATTCAACTTTTCGGGTACAGATCAAAGCAAAAAGACTGAAGTTTTGTCGGGAGGAGAGAGAAATCGTATGCACTTGGCAATGACTTTGAAGAGTGAGGCCAATGTTTTGTTGCTTGATGAGCCTACAAACGATATTGATGTTAATACACTGAGAGCTTTGGAAGAGGGATTGGAGAATTTTGCAGGCTGTGCCGTAATTATATCCCACGACAGATGGTTCTTGGATAGAGTAGCTACGCATATATTGGCTTTTGAAGGAGATTCTCAAGTTTATTTCTTCGAAGGTTCTTATTCTGAATACGAAGAAAATAAAAAGAAACGTTTGGGCGATAATACACCTAAGCGTATTAAATATAAGAAACTGATTGCTCATTAGAAATAATAAAACAAACGTAAAATGGAAGAAAAAAGAGAAATAGTAATTTGTTTAGGTAGCTCTTGTTTTGCAAGAGGAAATAACAAAAATTTGGAGTTCATTCAAGAGTATTTGAAGGTTAATAACTTGAAAGCAAAAATAACTTTCAAAGGACAATTGTGTTCTCAACAATGTAGCAAAGGTCCTGTTGTTATCATTGATGGAGAAATGTACACAGATGTGAACAAGACCAAGCTAATGGAGATTTTGAATACCAAGTTCGGATTATAATATTTTGCAGCCATGAAAAACTTGCCACCGGTATATACAGAGGAAAACGATTGTCAGGATTGTTATAAATGTATCAAAGCGTGCCCTGTTAAAGCCATTAAAATAGAATCCGGTTCGGCTTCTATCATACCTGAATTGTGTATCTATTGTGGCTCATGTACGTTGATTTGCCCTGCCAATGCAAAGAAAGTAAGAAATGATTTGGATGAGTTGAAACAGTCTTTGATGCGAAAGGAAAAGATAATTGTTTCGCTTGCTCCGAGTTATTTGAGTGAGTATGCTGATGAAAACATAGGCAATGTTTTGGCTGCATTCAGAGAAGCCGGTTTTTGGAAAGTATCTCAAACGGCAATAGGTGCGGAGAAAGTTGCGGAAGAAACAAAGAAATGGCTTGACGAACAACCGAATGGTGTTTACATTTCATCGTGCTGTCCTTCAGCAGTTCAATTGATAAGAAAGTATTATCCGAAATGCTCTCCTGCCATAGCACCTGTTTATTCGCCTATGGTGGCTCACGCAGCCTTTTTGAAGCAGTTGCATCCTGATGCCAAAGTTGCTTTTGTCGGTCCGTGTGCTTCAAAGAAAACAGAATTGGATGAGTTTGGAGATAAGATAGATTTTGTTCTTACATTCAAAGAAGTAAAGGAATTGTTCGAAGATATGGGTATATACTTCGAATTTATGAAGCCGACAGAAGAAGATGTCTTTTATCCTTTCAACGCAACAAGAGGAAACCTATATCCGATAGACGGAGGAATGCTCGCAAATATGATAAACTCCATCACAACCGTAGAAGCAAGAATAAACAACAATATGGGAAGCGGAGTTAAGGCTCGTTATATGACCTTCTCAGGTGTTGCAAACATAAAAGAGATTCTTGAAGACGTTGAAACCTTATCAAAAGACTGTAAAACGTTTCTTGAAATCATGGCATGTGAGGGAGGCTGTATAAAAGGACCTTGCTCGAATGTGAACGCTTCATCTGCAACAAAAAGAGTCAAAGTTTTGCAGGGAGTTGAAGTAGGTAAAACTCAAAATTCACATCAAGACGTTTATGACAATCTTGATGTGAAAGCCGATTACTCATACATTCCTCAAATCGAAGACAAAGAGTATACTCAACAAGAAATTCAAGAGGCTTTGTTGAGAGTTAATAAAAAGAACGAATCGGATGAACTTAACTGTGGTGGTTGTGGCTATGATAGTTGTCGTTCTTTTGCAAAGGCTTTGATTGATGGAAGAGCCGAGAATGATATGTGCGTATCCTATATGAGGAGAATTGCACAAGATAAGACGAATATATTATTGAAAAAACTTCCTCAAGGTATCGTTATTGTTAATGATAATTTGAGAATAGTTGATGCCAATGAGAAGTTTGCCGATATATTGGGTGGCGAAGTTAAGATGATATTCGAAGCCAACCCAGGTTTGTATGGTGCCGATATAACCAAACTCTTGCCGTTCCATAGATTCTTTTCGACGGTGTTGAGTACGGGAGTCGATGTGATAGAACAAGACATCAGAAATGGTGATGACTATTACAGTTTGTCAGTATTTTCTGTACAAGATCACTCTTTGGTATGTGGAATATTGCAGAATCTTCATGCTCCTGAGGTTCGAAAAGACTTGGTGTTGAAACGTACACAGGAAGTTATTATGGAAAATATGAAGGTTGTCCAAAAGATAGCTTTCTTGCTTGGAGAGAACGCTTCTTATACCGAAGCAATGCTTAATTCAATTGTAGAGTCGCATCAGGAGAACGGAAACAAGGAAGAAGAACCTTTGACCTTTGAATTATAAAATCTGAAAGCTATGTTGGAAAAAGAAAAATTTTTCATAGAGGTTGGAAGTTATCAGAACAATAAGTTTAACAACATAGTATGTGGAGATTGTGTCTTGTTGCGTAAGTGTATAGGTGAAAACCGAAATATAGCTGTGTTATCCGATGGCTTGGGAAGTGGTGTGAAAGCAAATGTGCTTTCAACAATGACAGCATCAATGGCAATGAATTTTCGCGTTCGTCATGAACCTATACTGAGAACGATAAAAGCGATAATGGATACTCTGCCAGTAGATAGCGTCAGAAACATAAGTTATTCCACATTTACGATTATCGATGTCGATTCTGACGGAGAAGCGAAGATTGTCGAGTTTGATAATCCGCCTTTACTCTTGGTAAGAGACAATAAGGTTACACGAATCAAGACGGATGATACAATAATTAAACGCAAGGCAGAGGGAGATCGTCAAGATGAAAGACTGATAAAAATGTCTAATATAACACTCAAGAAAGAAGACAGATTGATATGTTTTTCTGATGGAGTAAGTCAGTCTGGCATAGGAAACCGAGATATGCCTTTTGGTTGGGAAGACGGAATTGATGAGTTTATTGAAGAACTCGTAAAGAAGAAACCAAAAATATCAGCAAGAGAACTATCGATGCGAATTGTAAAGCAGGCAGAGTTGAACGACATCCTAAAACCTAAAGATGACACATCCTGCGTTGTGCTTTATGTTAGAGAGCCTCGACGTTTGTTGATTTGCACAGGTCCTCCGTTTTCAGAAAACAAAGATAAATATCTTGCAGAGATTGTAAGCCACTATAGGGGTAAAAAGATAGTTTGCGGGGGTACAACATCGCAGATATTATCAAGAGAATTGAAGCGAGAAATCACCGTAAACATTGACGATATCGCAGCAGGTCTTCCGCCATCATCACAAATGGAAGGTATAGACTTGATGACAGAAGGAATAATCACATTGGGAGCTTTGTCAGAGTTGTTGCGAAAGGGTATAAACAATAATGTGAGCGGAGAAGGTCCAGCATGGGAAATATATAGAATGATATTGGATGCCGATATTATTGATTTGGTTGTAGGAACAAAGATAAACGTGGCACACCAAGACCCTTCATTGCCTGTGGAATTGGAAATACGTCGAAACGTTGTGAAAAACATAGCCGTATTGCTTGAAGAGCGGTTTATGAAGGAAGTACGGTTGAAGTTTATTTAGAGAAAATATAGATTTGAAATTAAATAAATTATAATAAAAACAATAAATAATTAGTATATGTTAAACGTAAGAATTTGTGTAGGTACATATTGCTACATTACGGGAGGACAGGAATTGGCAAAATTGAAGAAAAATTTGCCTGAAGACATCAAAAACAAGGTAGAAATCATTGGTTCTGCCTGCTTGGGTTGCCATGAAAACGAAGGTGTTGCAAAACCACCATACGCCAAAGTTGGAGACGTATTATTGGAAGAATGCACAGAAGACAAATTGTTGGATGAAATTTACAGACAATTAGGAATAGAAAGAGAATAAACAAATAATAAAGAGTAATGGCAATAAATAACGCAGTTGAAATTCGCAGAGAGATTTTGTCGAGATTGGCTCGCCTTATTGTAAACGATGAGTTGGTTGAGAAAATTGATCGATTACCATTGGAAATGCGACCAAAAGTTCACGGAACCAATATAAGATGCTGTATCCACAAAGAAAGAGCTGTGGTTAAATACAAAACGATGGCATTGTTGGGCTTTAACGTGGACGATGAAGAAGATGAATTGGATACTTTGTCTCACTACGCACAATTGGCATTAAACAGACAAGACAAGACACCTGTTATGATGACGGTTGTTGATGAGGCTTGTTCGTCTTGTGTTAAGAACAAATATATAGTAACTAACCTATGTAGAGCTTGTGTAGCAAGACCATGTACATACGCTTGTAAAAAAGGAGCGATAACAGTGGGAGAGAAGCAGGCACACATAGATCCGGAAACTTGTGTAAGTTGCGGTATGTGTATGGATGCTTGTCCTTTCCATGCAATCATCTATCAACCAGTTCCATGTGAAGAAAGCTGTCCAGTTGGAGCTATTTCGAAAGATGAACATGGAGTAGAGCATATCGATCCTGAGAAATGTATCTATTGCGGTAAATGTATGGTGGCATGTCCTTTCGGAGCGATATTCGAAAAGACATTCATGATAGACATCTTTAGAGAAATGAAAGCAGGCAAACCAGTAGTTGCAATGGTTGCTCCTTCATTGGGAGGACAATTCAAGGCAGACTATGGTAAGGTGCTTACAGGTATCAAGAAATTAGGCTTTGCCGATGTTGTAGAAGTTGCATTGGGTGCTAACATAACAACAGAAAAAGAAAGAGAAGAGTTTATCGAACGCATGGAAGAGGGTGCATCATTTATGACAACATCATGCTGTCCAAGTTGGATGAATCTTGTACGCAAGCACATGCCTGAAATGCAACAATATGTTTCGACAACATACTCACCGATGGTCTATACGGCACAAGGAATCAAAGAAAAGAACCCTGAAGCTATAACAGTCATGGTTGCTCCTTGTGTTGGAAAACGAAGTGAAAGCTATTTGTACAAAGACATCGTGGATTATGTGATAAGCTATGAGGAATTGGAAGCATTGTTTAAAGCAACCGAAATCGATTTGGAAAGCTTAGAACCAATGGAATTTGATCCGAATATAGCAGGACACGGAAGAGGATTTGCGATGATCAGTGGTGTAACACAATCAGTAAAGGCTACTGCACCAGATCCAAACGTTGTAAAAGAAGTTGTGATAGACGGTTTGAACAAGCAAGTAATCCGTCAGTTGAAACAATACGCAAAGGCTGGACAATGCCCTGGAAACTTTATCGAGGTTATGTCTTGTCCGGGAGGTTGCGTAAACGGTTGCGACACAATCAACAATCCGAAGACTGCTGCACGTCAAATCTTACCTACAACCAAGTAAGCAAGACGTACAACGAAAATATATCAAACAGACGGATAATCTCCGTCTGTTTTTTTTGTGCATTTTGATACCCCGATCTTATTTTCCTTAGTTGTAAGTAAAAGAATATTGTTCCATAGCGAATTTTTATATATTTTTTACTATGGTATTGTACTATATTTTATAACTTTGTAGGATGAAATAAAGCAAATAAACTATGGCAAAGAAACAAATTAAGGAAAAGAGTATAGAAGAAAGCCTTTGGGAATCGGCAAATAAACTTAGAGGTTCGGTTGAGCCTTCGGAATATAAGCATGTTGTGCTTAGTTTAATCTTTCTTAAATATGCAAATGACCGTTTTGAAGAGCGTAAGCAAGAGTTGATAAACGAAGGAAAAGAAGCTTTTGTTAATCAAGCGGTGTTTTATAATGCGAAGAACGTATTCTACATAGAAGAAGAAAGCCGTTGGGACTTCATAATGGAGAATGCAAAGCAAAACGACATTGCTATAAAGATAGATAAAGCCTTAGCACGATTAGAAAATAGCAATCCAATGCTTAAAGGGGCTCTTCCAAACAATTATTATTCAGGATTAGGCCTTGATAGAGCGAAATTTGCTGCCTTATTAGACGAAATAAATAAGATAGACACGTTAAAAGACCCCGAAAACGATTTAATAGGGCGAGTTTATGAATACTTTCTTGCAAAATTTGCCATAGCAGAAGGAAAAGGAAAGGGAGAATATTACACTCCAAAAAGTATTGTAAACCTTATTGCCGAAATGATTGAACCTTATCGAGGAAAGATATACGACCCTTGTTGTGGATCGGGTGGTATGTTTGTACAAAGTATGAAATTCATAGAGGCACATCACGGAAACAAACGTGATATTTCGGTTTATGGTCAAGAATACACAAACACAACCTACAAATTGGCAAAGATGAATCTCGCAATCCGAGGAATAGCCAATAACTTAGGAGAACAAGCAGCCGATACTTTTCATAATGATCAACACAAAGACTTAAAAGCCGACTTCATTATGGCAAATCCTCCATTTAATCAAAAAGCGTGGAGAGCCGACAATGAACTCAAAACCGATTCTCGTTGGCATGGATACGAAACCCACCGACAAGCAATGCGAATTATGGTTGGATTTTGAACATAGTAAGCAAATTATCTGCAAATGGAGTAGCTGGCTTCTTGCTTGCAAACGGAGCATTGAGCGGAGAAGGCACAGAATTGAACATTCGCCGTCAATTACTACAAAATCACATAGTAGAAGCAATAGTTATCTTGCCAAGAAATATGTTTTACTCAACAGATATAAGCGTAACGCTTTGGATTCTTAACAGAAATAAAAAAGCACGTATAGTAGAACAAAACGGCAAAATGATAAAATATCGCAACAGAGAAAACGAAGTGTTATTCATTGACCTAAGACAATGGGGTGAGCCTTTTGAAAAGAAATATATTCAATTCTCGCAAGAACAAATAACAGAAATAGCAACGAATTTCCATAATTGGCAAAGAGAAGGAAAAGAAACAACATATAAGAATGTAGAGGAATATTGCTATTCTGCCTCACTTGAAGAAATAGAAAAGAAAGGTTGGAGCCTTGTTCCAAGCAAATACATAGAATTTAAAAACAAAGACGAACAAATAGACTTTGATGCAAGAATGCGAGAACTGCAAAGCGAACTCCAAACCCTATTACAACAAGAAGGAGAAAGCAAAGCAGAACTGAAAGCCTTATTTGAAAAATTAGGATATAAACTATAAAATTCTTTCCAATTCTTTAAATATTGGAAAGAATTGGAAAGTTTTTTTGTATTTTTGTAGTCAGAAATAATTAGTAAAACATGATAGAATCAGCACCAAAATTAACGCAAGAAGATTATTTAAGACTGTTCTTAAATAATGGATACAGAAAAGATTCTGATGTTAATATCTTGATTGACAAAGCCAATGAAGATTATGAGTATTGGGACACTATAAAGTACAAAAAACGTCCTGAATTCTGTTCAGCAGAGGAATTATGGAAACGTATAAAGGTCTCTCGCATACTCATGACCAAATACACATGGGATAAATATGCAGTTTCTTTTGGCTTTACTGATAAAATGCAACGTCTTTGCCATGAATTCGATATAAACTTCGGACAAGGTTGGATGCATCATACTGAAATCACAGAAGATAGCAAGAAACAATATTTGAAAAGTTCTTTGATGGAGGAAGCTATCTATTCTAGTATGATGGAAGGTGCTGCCACAACCAGACAAGTTGCGAAAGAGATGCTAAGAAAGAACAAACAGCCAAAGGATCGCTCTCAGCAGATGATTGTAAATAACTATAAAACTATTCAATTTATATCTAACCATAAGGATACCTCATTATCCATAGAGATGTTGTTAGAAATCCATAGGTTAATGACCGATAAGACTTTAAAAAACGAAAAGGATTCAGGTCGTTTCAGGACAATAGAAGACGATGTTGTTGTATATAATGTCATGGAAGGAGAAACAGTTCATACGCCTCCTGATGCGCGCGAGATTCAGCAGTTTGCCAAAGATCTTTGCGACTATTTTAACGATAGTAATTCTATATCTTTTCTCCATCCTATCATTCATGGAATTATTATTCATTTCATGATAGGTTTCTATCATCCTTTTGTTGATGGAAATGGACGTACTGCACGAGCATTGTTTTATTGGTATATGTTGAAACAAGGCTATTGGATGACCGAATACCTATCTATATCCCGTGTGATTGCAAAATCTAAGAAATTTTACGAGAAAGCGTATCTCTATTCCGAAGTCGATGATTTGGATCTTGGTTATTTCATTAACTATAATTTGAAAGTTTTGGAGCAAGCCTATTGTGAATTGAAAGAGTATATACAACGAAAACAACTTGAAAAGAGAAATTCTTATCAATATATGCGATTAGGACATATAAACGAGAGACAAGCACAAGTGATTCAGTTGTATGTAGATGATCCAAATGAAGTTCTTACAGTGAAAGACCTACAAGACCGCTTCAATATAAGTCCAACAACAGCAAAACAGGATATTGTCAGCCTTGTAGAGCGTGGATTACTGAAAGAAATATCTTTTAATAATGTAAAAAAAGGATATATAAAAGGAGATAATTTCGATTCTCTATTGTCAACCTTGAATTAACAACAATAAAAGCAATAATATTGAAAAACTAAATGCAAAAATTAGGCGATTATATCAGAGAAGTAGATGTAAGAAATAAGGATTTGAAAGTTACGAATTTAATGGGTATTAAAATAGATAAACATTTTATGCCTTCAGTAGCAAATACTATTGGTACAGATTTGTCTAATTATAAAGTCGTTTCTAAAAATCAGTTTGCTTGTAACTTAATGCACGTAGGTAGAGATGAGAAAATACCAATAGCAATTTTATTAGACGAAAATAAAATTATCGTTTCTCCAGCTTATTTTACTTTTGAGATTATAAATTCTGAATTATTATTGCCTGAATATTTGATGATGTGGTTTTCTCGTAAGGAATTTGATAGAAATGCTTGGTTTTATACAGATGCAGATGTTAGAGGTGGAATGGATAAGAGGACTTTAATGGACATGCAACTACCTATTCCCTCAATTGAGCAACAAAGAGAAATAGTATCAGAATATGAAACAATAAGCAAACGTATTAAATTAAACGAACAAATAATAAAAAACCTTGAAGCCACAGCCCAAACCCTTTATCATAAAATGTTTGTAGAAGGCATTGACAAAGAAAACCTTCCCGAAGGTTGGAGAATAGGAACGTTGGGAGAGATAGCGGAAATAAAAGCAGGAGGTGATAAGCCACAAGATTTTTCAGAAATCAAAACAGAATACTTTAATATTCCTGTTTATGCTAATGGTATAGATAATAAAGGAATTTTTGGATATACAACGAAGTCAATAATTAAAGAAAAAAGTATAACAATATCGGCAAGAGGAACTATTGGTTATTGTTTTTTAAGAAAAAAGCCGTATGTTCCTATTGTAAGATTGATTGTAGTAATTCCTAAAAATGAGTCTTTGGTTCAATATTTATTTTATAAATTGAGTACAATGAATATTAAAGGTTCAGGCTCTGTTCAAAATCAATTAACAGTTCCTGATATGGAAACAATAAATATTATATTACCTACTGAGGAGTTGGTGATAGAGTTTTACAATAAGGTAGAGATTATTGATAAATCTATTGCTATACACGAACAAGAAAACGAAAAATTAACCGAATTACAGTCTTTGCTTTTGGCTAAGATGGGGCAATAAAAAAAGAAAGTATGGTAGAAATAACATCAATAGGACAATTATCTTTGCATACAAATATTGAAGTTTATCATTTTAATGACAAAAATATAATACTATATGATGACCATAGAAGTATTCTTAATGTATTATTTGAGGCGAAAAAAATAGATTTTTTTGAAAAAACTCCTAACTTAATATTTTTTGATCGTCATGATGATGCTTGTAATCCTGATATTAAACTTAAAGAGTTATTAAAAAAATGGAATGTTAAAAATATTAAAGATGTACCAAGTCGTGATTTTTGGTCTTTTGTTGAGTTTGATTTGGGAGGTCTTGACGATGATTGGTTGTTAGCAGGAATGGAATTGGATTTAATAAATCATGCAGTTGTTATTGGTCAAAAAGAAAATTCAAATATAAAAGATATGAATTTTGAATTTAAGTCTTCTAATGGAATATTACATGAAATGTTTGATATACCACATCTTAATTATTCTTTAGATTGTAGAGGATGTTTAGGAGATAGTGTTATAAAATATCCGTACTATGAAAAAGTGCGTAATATATTTGAGTACAATAAACCTCCATATGATTCCTTTCCTAAATTTTCTAAAGAAGTAACATATCCGTTTGTGTTGGATTTTGATTTAGATTGTTTTACAACAGATTGTGAGGGTAAACAATATGCTTGGCCAGAAATGATTTTTAAAGAAAAATATTACGATAATGAAAATGTTCATTACTTTATGTACAATCTTATAAATCGCTCTAGTTTAATAACAATATGTCGTGAGCCACGATATTGCGGAGGACTTGGAGAATCTAATAAAATATTGAGATATTTAGATTATTATTTCTTTGAAGAACAATTGAATACTAGATCAATTTATTAAAATTTATTTGAAAATTAAAATGTATATATTATGGGGAACGTAAAAAGTAAATTTGTCCTATATTTGGATATTATGGGATTTAAAGAACGAGTTACAAAAGTTGATATTTCAAAATTAGAACAACAGTTAAGGGATTTCAGAACAAAGAACGATAAATTAAAACCATTATTAGAAAAATCGAATACTAATCCCCCAAAAATACAAATTAATATGTCTCAATTTTCAGATTCTATTGTTTTAGTTACAGAAGGGGATACATTATATGATTTAAATAGGATTTGTAAGGCTGCAGTAATATTAATGCAGACTGGTTTGGAAACCGGTTTTGCATTAAGAGGCGCTATAACAAAAGGAGAGATGATATTTGACAAAGAAAATCAATTGTTTTTTGGCAAGGCTTTAGTAGATGCTTATCTTTTAGAAGAAGAGTTGTGTTATTATGGTATTGTGCTTCACGAGTCAATGGAAGATGATGTTATTAAAGTTCAACAATCAGAAAAATTTTATATCGTTGACACACAAAATAAGGGAAAATACATGCCAATAGAAGATGTTGACGTCCCATTAAAAAAGGGTAAATCGAAACATTATCATATAGCTTGGCATAAAATGAATAAAAAATTAGAGGAAGGTGATATGAGTCAAGAAGTATTAGGCTGGCTTAAAGAAATGAGAAAAACTGTTTCAGGAAATCCTAGAGTATATTTAGATAATACAATAAAAATTATTGATAATAAATGAAATAGTTAGATTGAGTATGTTGTATTATGAGAAAACTAAGCTAAAACAAGTTGAGTTTATATAAAAATGACCTTAAAATATAGAGATTATGACAAACTTTGATGAACACGCTCTTGAAATGGCGGTAATGGAGTTGTTTGCTATGCTTTAATGGTAATAAGAAAACTGATGATTATAGTATGAAAGAGGGTTATATAGATTTTGATGAGTATATTAGACAAGGGGAACCGGATAAGAAAGAAAAGGCTTCTATCTGGCAAACTGCTATTGGGCTACAAGCTGTGGACGGTCTGAAAACGTCGGACTATCTGAAAGAAACGGCTATTAAGCATATTGAAGGTAATATAAATATAGATCAAGCACGCGAACTAATCAAGACATATTATCAATCAAAATCAGTACTTGAACCTGACGACGACGAAAAGCAAGAGGCTGATAAGGTTTCTGCCAATATCACCAAAATACTATCATCTAAGACATTTGATTTCAGTACTAATGGACTTGTTTCTTTGCATCGTCGAATATTCGAAGGTGTATTTATGCATGCAGGAAAGATTCGTGATTATAATATAACCAAAAAAGAATGGGTTCTTGAAGGTGATACTGTGAACTATCTGAACTTTGAAGACTTGCATCGTGCCATAGATTACGATTTGGAGCAAGAACGTCAATTTAGTTATAAAGGCATTTCGCAAAACACAATGATAACTCATATATCTAGATTCGTTTCAAGTTTATGGCAGATACATGCATTTGGAGAGGGCAACACACGAACTACTGCTGTGTTTACAATTCTATATTTACGCCATATAGGTTTTAAGGTCAGCAATGATATGTTTGCCTTGCATTCGTGGTATTTTCGCAATGCGTTGGTACGTGCAAACTATAAGAATGCAGTCAAGGGTATTGATTACTCACCTATTTACTTAGAGCGTTTCTTTCGCAATTTGTTGTTAGGCGAGAAGTGGGATTTGAGGAATCGTTACTTACATATTCATCCAACAGAAGATTGGAAAGTACAACCAAATTTGGCAATACCCGAACAAGTACCCCACAAGTACTTCGCAAGTACCCCACAAGTACCCCACAAGTTGCATACAGATAATTTGAATATACAGAGATTAGTGCAAATCTTTGGTGATACAGAGTTATCGGTGAAGGAAATAATGGAATGTATAGGGTTGAAGGATAGGAAAAATGTATTGAATCTTTATCTCAACCCTGCTATAGCAGAAGGGTATGTTTGTTTGCTTTATCCAGATAAGCCTCGTCATCCACGTCAGAAGTATCAGTTGACTATGAAGGGCGTAACTTTGTATAATGAATTAAAAAAATAAATATCATGACAAACTTTAATGAACATGCTCTTGAAATGGCGGTAATGGAGTTGTTTGAGAATGAGGGCTACATTTATACAAACGGAGAAGAAATTCATAAGGAATTATCAGAGGTTTTGCTTCTTGATGATTTACGTGCTTATCTTTTTAATCGTTATGCAGAACAAGAGATAAGTTCATTGGAGATTGAAAGAGTAATTTCTAAAATAAAGTCAGATGTAAGTGGTTCGTTGTATGAAAACAATGCACACACTTATCGTTTAATAACCGAAGGATTTGCAATTAATAGAGAAGACTCTTCAAAAGCAGATTTGTTTATTGAACCTATTGACTTTAATGATAGCAAAAACAATATCTTTCGCATAGTAAATCAATTGGAAATTAAAGGAAAAGAAAAACGAATCCCCGATGCAGTTGTTTATGTGAACGGTTTGCCTTTGGTGGTTTTTGAATTTAAGAGTGCTGTAAAAGAAAACACTACTATAAAAGATGCCTTTACTCAATTAACTGTGCGTTATCGTAGAGATATTCCTGAGATTTTTAAATACAACGCCTTTGTTGTTATCAGTGATGGAGTAAATAGTAAGTATGGTTCTTTATTCTCTCCTTACGAGTTTTTTTATGCTTGGAGAAAGGTGGAAGCAGAAGACAAAGCAAGCGATGGAGTTAATTCTTTGCTTACAATGGTTAAGGGATTGTTTGGTAAAGATAGGCTATTGAGTGTTGTTAAGGATTTTGTTTTCTTCCCCGATTCTTCAAAGAAAGAAGACAAAATAGTTTGTCGTTATCCTCAGTTTTTTGCTACACATCAACTCTTTAATAATATTCTAAAACATAGTAAACTTAACGAAAAGGGAGATGGAAAAGGTGGAACTTATTTTGGAGCAACGGGTTGTGGAAAGAGTTTTACAATGCTTTTCCTTTCACGAATATTGATGCGTAGTCGAGAATTTGCAAGTCCTACAATAATTCTTATAACAGACAGAACAGACCTTGATGCTCAATTGTCAGAACAATTCTCAGTAGCAAAGAAATTCATTGGAGATGATTGTGTTGTTGAGGTTGAAAGTCGTGCAAAATTAAGGGAATATCTTATTGATAGAACAAGTGGAGGTATATTTCTTACTACTATTCATAAGTTTACAGAAGATACACAATTGCTTTCAAAAAGAGCTAATATTATTTGTATTTCCGATGAGGCGCATCGTTCTCAAATCAACCTATCGCAACAAATAAAACAAACGGAATATGGAGTAAAACGTAGTTATGGCTTTGCTAAATATTTGCACGACTCTTTGCCAAATGCTACTTATGTAGGATTTACAGGCACTCCTATTGATGCAACCTTAGATGTGTTTGGAGATGTAGTGGATTCTTACACAATGACCGAATCGGTTGAAGATGAAATTACAAGAAGAATTGTTTATGAAGGAAGAGCAGCAAAGGTATTTTTGGATAACAATAAATTAGAAGAGATAGAAAAATACTACGAGCAGTGTGCAGAAGAAGGAGTAAATGAATATCAAATAGAAGAAAGCAAAAAGGCTATTACAAAAATGGAAATCATATTGGGAGATAATGATCGTTTGCAAGCAATAGCAGAAGATTTTGTTTCTCATTATGAAACACGTGTTTCAGAGGGTAGTAGTGTGGAAGGAAAGGCAATGTTTGTTTGTGCAAATAGAATGATTGCATATAATTTGTATAAGAAAATCATAGCACTTCGTCCTCAATGGGCTGAAATTCCTTCTGAAAATATTGTCTTTGTTCCAAATTATGAAATATCAAAAGTTGCAGAATCAACAGTAAGTTATGGAAATGCTCCGATTCCTATTGAAAAAATAAAGTTGGTAATGACTCGCAACAAAGATGATGAGGCAGAATTATATAATTTACTTGGAGGCGATGAGGAAAGAAAGAAATTAGACGTACAATTCAAGAATCCGAAATCTAATTTTAAGATAGCGATTGTTGTTGATATGTGGATTACGGGTTTTGATGTACCTTGTCTTGATACTATGTATATTGATAAACCTTTGCAACATCATACACTTATTCAAACAATATCGCGTGTAAACAGAGTTTATAAAGGAAAAGAAAAAGGCTTGGTTGTAGATTACATAGGATTGAAAAGCAATCTTAATACAGCTCTTAAACGTTATACACAAGGAGGAGAAGAAACCTCTTCGGTTGAAGCAGTGGAGAAATCTATAATTATGGTAAAAGATGAGTTAGATATTCTTCGCCGTATGTTTGCAAACTTTGATTACACTAAATTTTCAAATGGAACTCCATTGGAACAATTGGATTGTTTGAATAAAGGAGCAGAGTTTGTTCAAACAACAGAAGAAAGAGAGAATCTTTTTATGGGACATACAAAGAAATTAAAATCTGCTTTTAATCTTTGTTGCAATAGAGAAGAAATCTCTTTTGAAGAAAAAGAAGATATTTATTTCTTTTGTGGTGTTAGGTCAATAATTTATAAAATCACAGTAGGAGGAAAGCCTGATGTTACGCAAATGAATAAGCGTGTAAGTATTATGATTGAAGAGGCTATTCTCTCAGAAAGCGTTGAAGAAATCATTAAGATTGGTAATGAGAAAGAAAATCTTGATTTACTTAGCGTGGAATATATGGAAAAATTAGCAAAACTTCCTTTGCCAAACACTAAGGTGAAACTAATGGAAAGACTTCTTAGAATGGTTATAAGTGAATTTAAGACTGTCAATATGATAAAAGGAGTTGATTTCTCAGAACGCTTAAATCTTCTTGTAAAAAAATACAATGAAAGAAAGGATAGTGCAATATTTGCCGAAGAAGTCTTAAACGAAGTAGCCAAACAAATGGCAGAACTTCTTTTGGAAGTCAATAAAGAGAAACAAAGCTTTAAAGACTTGGGAATAAGTTATGAAGAAAAAGCATTTTTTGATATTTTGATTGCAGTTGCAAAGCAGTTTGCTTTTGATTATCCAGAAGATAAGGCAAAGGAATTGGCAAAAGAGATAAAAAATATAGTTGATGACAAATCGAAATACACTGATTGGGCAAATAGAGATGATATAAAATCGGAGTTGAAAATGGATTTGATTATTATTTTAGATAAATATGGCTATCCACCTGTAACAAACGATGCAGTGTATAAAGGAATATTTGAACAAGCTGAGAACTTTAAGAAATATCATTAATCTACGACCTGTTTAATTGATGTTTAGTAATGGAATAAGCAACGAGATGAATAATTGATATTTGAAAAATTGTTATTTGTATATTTCATCTTAAGGAAGAGAGGGGTATGTAATCAAATAGCAAAGAAAATGTGTCGAGATTTGTGAATAAATCGTTATATTTGCAGTTGGAATCAAAAGAGGAAATGATATGAAAATAGTAGCAGTAGAGCCGATCGGCATAAGCAGACAAAGAGCCGAAGAATTGGCTGAAAGATATGCGGCAAAGGGTTGTGACTTTGTTGTTTACCCCGATAGAAAGGAAGATGAGCAAACGCTTGTCGAGAGGATGAAAGATGCGGAAGTGGTCATCGTATCCAACATACGGCTTTCTCGTTCGGTGTTGGAAAAGTGTCCGAATTTGAAATTTCTGAACGTAGCCTTTACCGGATTGGATCATATCGACCAAGAATATTGCAAAGAGAAAGGAATAGTGATACGAAACGCCTCAGGATATGCGACAGAGGCCGTTGCAGAGCTTGCAGTAGGATTGATGTTGGATGTATACAGGAAAATAACCCCGTTTGATGCCTCAACGCGTAATTTGCAAGGACGAAACAATATCTTGGGACGAGAATTGCACGGAAAGACGGTCGGAATAGTTGGGACAGGTGCAATAGGCTTGAGAACTGCTGCAATATTAAAAGTATTCGGTTGTCGTTTGCTTGCTTATTCTCGCACAGAGCGTCAAGAGGCTTTGGATATGGGTGTAGAATATACAACGCTTGTGGATTTGATGAAACGTTCCGATATAATAAGCCTGCATACTCCATTGACTGCTCAAACAAAGGGCTTGATAAGCAGAGAAATGCTTGAATTGTGTAAGCCGTCGGCAATAATCATCAACACTGCAAGGGGAGCGGTTGTCGATAGTGCAGCTTTGGCAGAGCTTTTGAACGAAGGGCGTATTGCAGCTGTGGCAAGCGATGTGTATGAAACCGAACCGCCTTTGCAAGCCGAACATCCTTTGTTAAAAGCGAAAAATACTCTTTTATTGCCTCATGTGGCGTTTGCTACCGAAGAGAGTTTTGACATAAGGATAGATATCATTCTGAAAAATTTGGATGAATTTCTTTCTTGAAAACAGTAAAATGAAATAAAAAAAGACCGAATTCTTTCATTGAATCGGTCTTTTTGTTTTACTTTTTGCGTTTCTTTGCTGTTGATTTCTTCTGTATCGAATAGCCGAAAAATCCGAGCCGATCTCCTAATGAATAATATTTTCCGTGAGAATAAGCCATCAATTCCGCCGATTCCAAATCGAATAATCCACTTTCCGAGTCGATGTATCTTTCATCCGCCAGCACGCCTACAACTTTTGCCATAAACATATCGTGAGAGCCTAATTCTTTTATTTCTACCACTTCGCATTCTATGCACAATGGGCTTTCATCGATGTAAGGTGCATTTACGTTCGGAGCTTTTATCGGAGTGAGTTTTGTTTCTTCGAATTTTTTGTAGTCTTTTCCCGAACGCACTCCGCACCAGTCTGTTTGTTTGCAAAGTTCCTTGGTTGTCAGATTGATGACGAAAGATTTGGTTCGAGAAATAATCGAATGCGAAAGCCTCGTCTTGCGGAGGGATATGTAACACATCGGAGGGTCTGTACATAGCGTTCCTGTCCATGCAACAGTTGCTATGTTGTATTCGTTTTCGCTTTCTCCGCATGAAATCATCACTGCGGGTAAAGGGTAAATCATCGTTCCGGGTTTGAATGCTACTCTTGCCATGGCTGTTTAGCGTTTTATGTCGTTAATACTGATTTCGATTTCTTCGGGAATGAATTGCGACACATCGCGTCCGAATGAAAGTATTTCTCTGACTAATGAAGAGGAAATGGCGGCATCGTCCGGTTTTGTCATAAGAAATATTGTTTCTATCTCTTCTGCAAGTTCTTGATTGATGCGTGCGATATTTCTTTCGTACTGAAAGTCTGTCGAATTCCTCAATCCTCTTAATATGTATTTGGCTCCGATTTGTCGGCAGAAGTCAACGGTCAGACTATTAAAGGTTACTACCTCCACATTGTCGTATTGAGCAAATGTTTTTTCGATCCATTCGATTCTTTTTTCTAACGGAAAGACAGAGTTTTTGGCAGTGTTGCTACCTATTGCCACTACGATTTTGTCAAACATCGGTAAAGCTCTCTCTACTATGCTTTTGTGTCCTTTGGTTATCGGGTCGAAACTGCCGGGAAATAATGCGATTTTCTTTTCCATCGTTCTGTAAAGTTAATAAGATGTCCTATTTATGTTTCTGTCCAATTCTCTGCTGCTACGTTCGTTAAACACATATATGATTCTAAAACTCAAATAGTTGTTTTTGAAATCTCTGCTCCATGATTCGTAGCTTGGCGTGCCTGCAGCCATTCCGTTATAAAACCAAACATCTTTGCGTATCGGCATAAGCGAGTATTGATAACGGAAACTGAATTTGAATTTTTCCCATACCGTAAAACGTATCTCTGCAACTATGTCCAAGTCGTTTTTTAAGAAGTTTGGAGGAGGTGGAAAGTCGAACGGACGCTCAAATCCTGAGATTACCGAATCAGGCAGCCCCCAATCTTCGGATGTTTTAATCAATCGTCCGTATTGTAAGCCCAATCCGAATGTCCAACCGCCTTTTGTGTCTATGTAATGCAACATAACGGGGATGTCGATATATGAAAGAGTGGCTTTGTATGCAAACGGGTCAAGTGTTTCTTTTGCACCTCTTTGCGAAAACAATATTTCCATGCTTGCCTGCCAACCTTGATATGGTTTTCTCATGTTAAAGGGCATCATTATGCCTATTCCGAGTTGCGGAGCAAGTTTGTTGTATCCGAAAACTTCATCTCCGTCAATTTGTGCCGCATTCAATCCTGCCACTGCATAGGCTTTGAACATCTGTGCCTGTGTCTGCTCTGCTGAAAGTGAGAAACCAAGCATCAATATCAGAATAACGACTGTTTTGAATCTCTTTTTCATAATATTTAACTTTTTTTCGGTTTGTCTTCCGAAAGCATCGATAACGATATTCTTTTTCTTGTGTAATCTATTTCGCTGATTCTCACTTTTATCGTTTGTCCCAGACTTAATACATCACCAACATCGCTTATGTAATCTTCGCTTATGTTGCTTATGTGCAATAAACCGTCGGTGTGTATGCCCAAGTCCACGAATGCTCCGAAAGCCGTGATGTTGCTTACCTTGCCATAAAGCCATTGACCGGCTTTCAACTGTTCCAAACAACCTATTCCGTTATTTAACTCTTTTTCTTCGAATTTAGTACGTATGTCTCGTGAATTTTTGCTCAACTCTTCCATTATGTCGTTCAAAGTCGGTAGCCCGCAATCGTCTGTAACATATTGATTGAGTTTTATTTTAGAACGCTGAGTTGAAGAAGAAATTAAATCTTCCGTCGAACAGCCTGCATCCTTTGCCATTTGTTCGACTATCTTGTAACGCTCGGGGTGTACGGCTGTGTTGTCCAATGGATTTTTTGAAGCTCTCACTCTTAGGAAACCGGCTGATTGTTCAAATGCTTTTTGTCCGAAACGTTTTACTTTCAAAAGTTCTTTTCGTGAAGAGAAAGCTCCGTGTTCGTTTCTGTAGTCGATGATGTTTCCTGCCAAGGTTTCGCCTATGCCGGATACGTATGAAAGAAGTTTCTTGCTTGCTGTGTTCAATTCCACACCTACATTGTTGACGCAACTTTCAACTTCCATATTAAGATTTCTTTCCAAAAGAGTCTGATTTACATCGTGTTGGTATTGTCCTACGCCTATTGATTTCGGATCTGTTTTGACCAATTCCGCCAAAGGGTCCTGCAAGCGTCTGCCTATGCTGACAGCACCGCGTACGGTTATGTCGTATTCGCCCAACTCTTCGCGAGCGATTTCCGATGCCGAATAAACCGATGCCCCGTCTTCATTCACCAGGCTGATTATGGGCTTTTTGTCGAAATCCGTCTCGTTTACCAATTGCAATGTTTCGTTTGAAGCTGTTCCGTTGCCGATTGCGATGGCTTCGGAGTTGAATTGTCTGACGAGAAACTGCAATTTGTTTTTGGCATTGGTCGAATCAGAGAGGTAAATCACATCATGATGCAATACTTTACCTTGTGCATCCAAACAAACGCATTTGCAGCCTGTTCTAAATCCCGGATCGATAGCCATAACTCTCTTTTCTCCCAAAGGTGATGCCATGAGAAGTTGTCGTAAGTTTTGTGCAAAAATCTCTATTGCCGTTTCGTCGGCTTTAGCTTTCAATTCGCTGCGTAATTCCGTTTCAAGCGATGGAGCAAGCAGGCGTGTGTAGCAGTCGCGTACAGCTGCTTCTTTTTGTATGGAAGTGTCGTTGCCGTTTCTTCTTCTGACCGTTTTGCGAATCAGGAAATCTTCGGCTTGTTCTTTGTCTTCAGGTTGCACAGACAGCTTCAGAATTCCTTCTTTTTCGCCTCTGAACATGGCGAGTATCCTGTGAGAGGGGGCATTCAGTGCTTTTTCGCTCCAATTGTGCCATCGGTCGAACCTGCTGTCTTCTTTGCCGTTTTCTTTGCTGTTTTTGGCTTTGACGGATATTATTTTTGCTTTGTTGTGATGATAGGACCTCATTGCGGCTCTTACGGAGGCATCTTCGTTTATCATTGCCGCCACAATGTCTCTTGCACCCTCCAATGCTTCTTCTTGATTTGCAACGCCTTTCGTCTTGTTTATGAATTCCCGAGCTTTGAAATTTATGTTGCAATCAGCTTCACGCATTATCAAATCGGCAAGAGGTCCCAAGCCTTTTTGCTTTGCGATTTCGGCTCTGGTCTTTCGTTTGGGTTTGTATGGGAGATAAAGGTCTTCGAGTTCGGTCAGAGTTTCCGCATGCTTAATGTCATTGTAGAGTTTTTCTGATTTTATTTCTTGTTTTTCAAGACTTTCCAATATGAATTTGCGTCTGTTTTCTATCTGTTGCAATTCCTCTGCACACTTCATTATCTCTGCAATTTCCACCTCGTTCATGCAACCTGTCGCTTCCTTACGGTAACGTGCAATGAAAGCAATGGTGCAGTCGTCAGCCAAAAGCCTTAAAACGTTTTCGACGTTTTGAATTCTTAAACCTTTGTTTTGTGCAATTCTTTCTGCAAAATTAGTCATTGAATCAGTGAGTTAATTGCTATATGTTAAATAAACGCTTTAATATTTCTTTCTCCACCATGTCGCTTCTGCGGATGCTGTGTTTCGCCCACTTGATGAGTGTGTTTAATCGCCTTTCGTCGTTCAAGCGATAGTTTAATTCGGATGCTCTTACTTTCTCAGACAGAGTGTACATTGTGATTGCAGCCGACACTGAGATGTTGTAGCTTTCCGTAAAGCCGTACATCGGGATTTTCATGCAGATGTCAGCCATCTCTTTCACTTTTGGCGAGAGTCCTTCTTTTTCGTTGCCGAATACTATCGCAAGTGGTTGATTTATGTCAATTTCCGGCAGAGATATGTCTTTTTCGGCAGGCAGTGTCGCAACGATTTTGTAACCGTCTGCTTTCAGTCGGTTGAGGCAGTCTTCGGTGTTGTTTTCCTTTCGGTTGTATCGGTGCATGTCTATCCAATGGCTCGACCCCAAAGCCACGTCGGGATTCAGTCTGTATTCGTTGTCGTTTTCTATGATGTGAACCTGTTGTATTCCGAGACATTCGCAAGTTCTCAACACTGCGGAAGCGTTTTGCGGTTGATAGATGTTTTCGACCACAACGCAGAGATGATCGGTTCGTTCTTCGATGTTTTTTTCGAAAAGTTGCACTCTCTCAGGTGAAATCATTTCACACAAAGCCTCATAGTATGTTTGCTTTTGTTCAAAACTTAGATTGTTAAGATTCATCACAAGATATTTTTTTTGTTGAGACTACAAAGATACAAAAAGTCTCCGAGATAGGATAAATTCTCTGTGAGAAAACAAATCGTCTTTGTCCGATTTTTTTGTGTTTGTTCGTTTGTGAGTTCTGATTTGTTTCTATTTACTTTTCCGTCTTTACGTCCCGCCCCCTCTCTAAAGAGGGGGGCGGAAAGCGGAAAATAAGAACAAATCTGAAAAAACAGAGAACATGAAAATTATCACAGAGACTTTGTCATTATGTTGTTGTTATCGGATTTTTTTGTATCTTTGCAATCTGTTTAACCAAAAACAAAGTATATGAGTTTGAAAATCGTAGTGTTGGCAAAGCAGGTTCCTGACACCCGTAACGTGGGTAAAGATGCTATGACAGAGGAAGGTACGGTTAATCGTGCTGCCTTGCCGGCTATTTTTAATCCCGAAGATTTGAATGCTTTGGAGATGGCTTTGCATATCAAAGATACAGTGCCTCAAACCGAGGTTTATGTTTTGACAATGGGTCCTGTGAGAGCAGGAGAAATCGTTAGACAATCGCTCTATCGCGGAGCGGACGGCGGTTTTGTCATATCCGACAGAAAGGTTGCAGGAAGTGATACATTGGCAACATCATACACAATAAGCCAAGGAGTTAAGAAACTCGGTAAGGTTGATTTGGTTCTTGCCGGACGTCAGGCGATAGATGGTGATACCGCACAGGTAGGACCGCAAACGGCAGAAAAATTGGAAATGCCTCAAATCACTTACGCCGAAGAAGTGTTGTATGCAGACGATAAGACAATCAGAATAAAAAGACGTTTGGAACGAGGAGTCGAAGAAGTTGAGTGCAACTATCCTTGCATGGTTACAGTCGGCTCATCTGCCCCTGAGTGTCGTTTTCCGATAGCAAAACAAGTGATGAAATACAAAAACGCTTTGACGGAAGCTGAAGCTGCTGAGGCAGGTGTTGATTGCAGTGAAATGTTTTCAAAGAAACCGTATTTGAAAATCGGTCTTTGGAATGCGGCAGACATAGAAGCGGAAGATTCTCGTTTGGGATTGAGCGGCTCTCCTACAAAAGTGAAAAAGATAGAGAATGTTGTATTGACCGCAAAAGAGAGTGTGAATGTTGAGCCTACGGAAGAAGCATTGGACGGCTTGATAAAGGAGCTTATTGCTTCACACATCATCGGTTAATTCCAAACAAGTGTTTAACAAATTAAAGAGAAAACAAGATGAATAACATATTTGTATATTGCGAGGTTACGGAAGAATGTACCATTGCCGATGTCAGTTTGGAACTTTTAAGCAAAGCAAGAAAGTTGGCTGACGAATTGAAGTGCCAAGTGGAAGCAATCGTCATCGGAAACCAAGTGAAAGATTTGGAATCGGTGTTGTATCCTTACGGAGTCGATATAATAAACTACGCAAAAGACGAAAGATTGTTCCCTTACACCACATTGCCTCATTTTTCGATAGTAACCAAGTTGTTGAAAGAAAAAGAAGCTCAGATATGCTTGTTCGGAGCAACATGTGTCGGCAGAGACCTTGCACCGAGAGTTGCTTCGCTTTTGAAATGTGGTTTGACCGCAGATTGCACCAGCCTCGAAATCGGTTCGCACGAAGACAAAAAAGCAGGAAAGGTGTACGAACAACTTTTGTATCAAATACGCCCTGCATTCGGCGGTAACATAATCGCAACCATCGTCAATCCGGAAACACGTCCGCAAATGGCAACGGTCAGAGAAGGAGTGATGAAGAAAGAAATCTTTGATGCCGCATACAAAGGTCAAATGCAGATGTTGAATGTCGATGATTACGTGAACGACAGCGACTTTTGCGTAAAAGTTCTTTCAAGAGAAATCGAAGAGCAAAAGATAAACATAAAAGGAGCTCAAATAGTTGTCATAGGCGGTTACGGTATGGCAGGAGGCAAAGACGGATTCAAGTTGATACATGAATTGGCTGATGTGTTGGGAGGAGAAGTCGGAGCAACAAGAGCGGCAGTCGATGCAGGCATGGCGGAACACGAACGTCAGGTAGGACAAACAGGTGTAACAATACGCCCTAAATTGTGTATAGCATGCGGAGTATCGGGAGCAGTTCAACATCGTGCCGGAATGGATCAATCATCGAAGATTATATCCATAAACACCGATGCAAATGCACCGATAAACGCCATTGCGGACTATACAATCATCGGAGATGCTTTTGAAATCATACCTAAGCTTATCAAGCATTACAAAAGCAACACCAAGTAATAAATCGTTTGTAGAACATAAGAATACAGTATATCATGGGTAATTTTTTCACAGATAACGAAAGATTGAAGTTTCACCTTCATCACGATTTGATGAAAGAAATCATACGTTTGAAGGAACGAGACTATGCCGATAAGGATAAATACGATTTTGCACCCGAAAACTACGAAGATGCCATCGATTCATACGAAAAAGTATTGGAGATAGTGGGAGAAATCACGGCAGATGTGTTGGCGGAAAATGCAAAGGACGTAGATATAGAAGGACCAAAGATAGAAGATAACGCAATCATATATGCGAAAGGTACTCAAAAGAATCACGAAGCTCTAAGAGACGCAGGATTGTACGGAATGAGTCTTCCGAGACAATATGGCGGATTGAATTTCTCTTATGTGCCGTATGTGATGGCTGCAGAGATAGTTTCTCGAGGCGATTGCGGATTTGCGAACATCTGGGGTTTGCAAGACTGTGCCGAAACAATATATGAATTTGCTTCAGAGGAGATTAAAAACGAATATCTTCCAAGAATAAACAAGGGAGCCACTTGTTCGATGGACTTAACCGAGCCTGATGCAGGCAGTGACTTGCAAGCGGTTCGTTTGAAAGCCACATACGATGAAGCGGCAGGCGTTTGGAGATTGAACGGCGTAAAGAGATTCATCACAAACGGAGATGCAGACATCAAATTGGTGCTTGCACGAAGCGAAGAAGGCACAAGCGACGGACGTGGTTTGAGTTACTTCGTTTATGACAGGGCAAACAAAGCCGTAACCGTAAGAAGAATAGAAAATAAACTCGGTATAAAAGGCTCACCTACGGCAGAATTGGTGTTTAATAATGCACTGGCACAAATAGTCGGAGACAGAAAATTGGGACTTATCAAATATGTGATGAGCCTTATGAACGGAGCAAGATTGGGTGTGGGAGCACAATCCGTGGGTTTGGCAGAAGCAGCATACAGAGAAGCAGTGAAATACGCTCATGAAAGAGAGCAATTCGGAAAACTGATAGCAGACTTCGCACAAGTGTATGAAATGCTCGGAAACATGAGAGCGAAAACCGATGCCATAAGAACACTTTTGTACGAGACTGCTCGCCAGGTGGACATGTACAAATCGTTGGATGCCATTTCAAGAGAGAGAAAAATAACTCCTGAAGAAAAACAATTGCTTAAAGCACATTCAAGATTGGCAGACGCATTGACGCCGATGTTAAAGCTGTTCTCTTCAGAATATGCAAATCAGATAGCATACGATTGCATACAGGTTCATGGCGGAAGCGGATTCATGAAAGACTATGCATGCGAGAGATTGTACAGAGACGCACGTATTCTCACCATATACGAAGGTACATCGCAACTGCAAGTTGTTGCGGCAATCAAAGGCGTAACCTCGGGAGTATATGCGGCAAGAATAAAAGAATATGAGGCAGTTGAAGTCAGCGGAGAGTTGGCAGAGATGAGGAAAGTCTTGGTTGCGTTGAGAGAAAGATACGAAGCGACTTTCGAAAAGGCAAAAGAACTCGGCACTGCAAGCGAAGCATTCGACTTCATCTCAAGACGTTTGGTGGAAATGGCAGGTTACTTGGTTATGTGCAACCTTTTGGTTAATGATGCTGCAAGAGAGGCTTCATTCACTCAATCTGCACGTCTTATGACGAAGATTGCACAAAGCGAAATCGAAAAAGCTGCAATCTACATCGAAAACTTTGATGAATCGATATTGGAAGACTATAAGAAGTTGATGAAGTAAGTATTTTCAACTTACTAATCCATTCACAAAAAAAAGCGTGTCGGTAAATCCCGATACGCTTTTTTTATGTGAAAACTTTGAGTATATAATATTAAGTTGATAAAAAAAACGATGAAAAAAAGGGAATATTTTTCTATATTAAAAAAATATAGTATATTTGCAAGTAAGTTTTCTATCTGCTTGCAGTAGAAAGGTGTTTTGATGACTGATTGTTTTAATGAGCTATTATATGTATAATCAGTAAATAACTTAATGTTTAATTTGTTTATTTCAACACAATTGGAATAATTGATAAAATTTTTGTACGATGGCTATCATAGATTTGGTTAGGTGGTCTCCTGATGGGGGAAAATTGTTATATGCATATCGTTTCCCTGAGACTAATTTGAGTACATATACTCAGTTGTTGGTATATGAATCTCAGCAAGCATTGCTTTTCTCAAAAGGACAGTTGTTAGGTAAATTTGGACCGGGAAAGCACGTCCTTAATACAGAAAATCTACCTGTTTTACGTTCTCTTTTTGGTATTCCATTTGGTGGTAAAAATCCGTTTACTGCAGAAATTTGGTATGTTAATTTATTACAGCCTGCCAATTTAGAATGGAATACAGGTAGTATGTCTATTCATGATTATGATTATCAGACACAATTGCCACTTATGGCAAAAGGTAGATATGGTATTAAGATAGTTGATGCTGAAAAATTTCTTATAAATCTTGTAGTGCCACGTCAGCAATTTTCTCAAGATGATATTACCGATCAATGTTTAGGAGAGTTTATTACCAAAACCAAATCTGCAATAGTACAATATATGACTAATAATCATATTGGATATAAGTCTGTTTCAGGTCATTTGGATCAAATTTCCTCATACATGAAAAGTAATGTTGCCTCATTTTGGATGCAATTTGGGATAGAGTTATCTCATTTTTATATTACAGAAATAGATATAGATGTTTCTACAGAGGAAGGACGTAGAGTAAAAGAGGCTATTGCACAACAAAGTTCTATGCATATAACAGGTCACACTTGGCAACAAGAACAAATGTTTAATACTGCGCAAGATGCTGTAAATAGTATGGGAAATAGTCAGGGTGGAATATTAGGAGGTTTGATGGCAATAGGAATGATGGGAGGTTTTGGTGGTAATATGGGTGGTAATATAGGACAACCCCTTATGACACCTAATAATGAACATCCTACGTTTGGTTCCAATACACAAGCTCCAAATGGAAATAAATTAGAAGGTGGAATGCCACTTCCAGCGACCGTGTTCTGTAGTAATTGTGGAAAACAATTTCCAACAACTTCTCAATTCTGTCCATACTGTGGCGATAAATATAATCCATGCCCTAATTGTGGTAGAGATAATGATGAAAATGCAAAAAGATGTGTAGGTTGTGGTACACATTTACAGGTAATGGAAAGTCGTTGTCCACATTGTAATACCCCTATAACACCAGGTGCAATGTTCTGTGGTAATTGTGGAAAATCGACGCAAATGGAAGATGTATGTAGCCGTTGTGGCAGTGTTTTACCGCAATCTGTCAGATTCTGTCCTAAATGTGGTAATAAAAGATAATTAGTTTTATATTAAATAATTAAGGTTATGATGCAAAAAATATTGTCTTGGGTATCATTGATAGCATGTGAAGCTATAATGATTGCTGCTTTTTTGATATATGGAAAAGAATTGCCTACCGAAGTGATGATTTTGGATGTGGCTGTGAGTACAATTATCATAGGGTTATTCTTTGTGGATATTATATGTTCATGGAACGATAGATTTTCAGCCAGACTTGGTGCAATGGGAATAAGATGGGTAATTACTTTTATCTTTACCATATCATCAATATCTGTGATGATCTTGTTGCGTCAAAGTGAATTCAGTTTACAGCTATTAGTTCATGGAGGACTTATTGTTCTGTTAATACTTGGTTTTGTAGCAATTATATTTACAAAAACACGAATAACTGAAGTAGGCAATGAAGAAGGTAGAATAGTAAAAGATCGAGATAGAGTAAAGCAAGCGTGGCGTGATTTATTGGAAAATATAGAACTTCAGGCTGATTTACCAATAGCTATTCGAGAGCGTACTGATAAAATATTGCAAGATATGCGTTATTTGTCTCCTACTAATAATACAGAAGCTATGAATATTGATCGTCAATTGATCGAAGGAGCCAATGAAATTAGTCATATGCTTTATAATTATCAGTTGAATTCAGAACAATTAGAGATTAGATTAGCACAATGTGAGCGATTGTTACAGCGTCGTCGTTTTCAGTATTCGAATTAAAATAATTTAGTAATCATAAAAAACTATTTATTATGACAGGAAAAATATTTTCAGAGTCGGTTAACATCTATCAAGATCAAGCGAGAATATTGTTTGATTATTATCGTCAAGCTGCAGAAAAGATTGTTAACGAAGAAGAAAGAATTGAAGAAGAAATTCTTAACCTGAAAGCCGAAAAAGAAGAGAAAGAATTGGTACAGTCAAAATTGTGGTTACCATTGTTGTTTCCACTTGCTGTATTGATTATTCCGATAATTATTTATTTTGTTAAGAAAAATAAATTGCAAAAAGAGATTGATGATATTGCTGTACGAATAGCAGAATTTGAAAAGCAACATGAAGAGATCTTTCGTGATTACAGAGTGAATAAATTGGGAGTTGCTTATGTACTTGTGGCTGATCAAATAAAATATGAAGATAAGAGTTTTATTGTTGATTATACAGGTGCTGTTGAAGATTCTGAGGTTACCTTGCAAATGTCTCGTCAAAATGATTTGTTGGTATCAACAATTTCAGATATTGAAGAGTTATCTAAAGATGCACCGATAGTTGAAAGTTCTGTTGAATCGGAATCATTAGATACAAATGACTATTCAACGTCAATTCAACAAGTTACTCAACACGATTATTTTGGAAAGATGGAACGTTCTTTGCGTACCATTGGCTATTGTATGGATGATCTTGATGTATCGAGTGTAAGTCTTCCTTTGGTCGCAGATAGAAGTGAATATCATGAATTCCTTAATGAGTATGCAACGCGTGAAATCCCTCAAGATGCTCCTGTTGTGGAAGTTTTTGACAAGAGTCGTTATGTAGATAGCATTAGTAAATTCCAGGAGTTAAATAAATTGAAAGATTCCCTTTCTAGTAAGACAGAGCAATTTGAAGATGTGTTGAAGAAACTTATGGTTACTATAGCACATTCTGTTCAAGCTATTTCTAATTTGAAGGTTGCTTCAGCAGACAAAGTTGTGTTTGAATCAAATAAATTGCTATATCAGATACTTAAATCTCCGTACAATCATTATTCACAACTTTTAGAGCATGACGAGATTGACAGAATTAGGAATGAAAAATTCGATTTTGCAGAAGATGTTCAAGGTTATACTCCTTTTCAACTTAAAGAAAGTTCTCGTGTACGCTTCAACCTTGTAACAGGTGTTTGGACAGCAGAGGATGGAAGTACTACTACTGTACCTTTTGGTGTTCATCAACTATATGAAGAGATAGTAGCTCCGGTTGTTCAAAATCTCTTAAGAGAAACTCGAATTGAAAGACTTAAGATCTACAATCATATTAAAGATCAAAAGATAAGTTATTTGAATAAATGGAATCAAGATACAGATGCGTTTTATAGAGATAATCGTTCTGAAGCGAATAAGATTATTGCTGCTATGCAGGAAAGCTTACGAGAATACACTGCAGCCTATAATACACTTGTCTCTTTGCAACGTACCGAAGCTAATATGGCAAAGAGTGAGGGACAACTTGATTCTGCTCTTGTTGAAAGTAATGATAATGTAGCAGAAACAGCTTTAGCATTTGAAACCCAATCACAACAATTCAAACAAGTACAAAATCAATTTGAAGATTATATGGATCGTTTACAAGATGATATCCGTATGAAAAGTGAGAAATTTGGTCATGTGGAATATTTCGATGCCAAATTGCGTGATGGACATTCTAATGAAGAAGCTGTTGCAGCCGGAGAGGTTAATCAATTAGACAATCGTCGGAAGCCATTGGCTGCAGCCAATCCTCTTCTTGCAAAGCAGGCTGAAATGCCTCCGGTTCCAAAGGTAGATGAAATAACTTTTGAATACCTTAATTTAGATCTTCCAAACATAGCTGAGAAAGCATTGAAAGATTTGGAAAACAGTGACGAATTGGAAATCGAAGAAGATTCAGATGAGTATCTTTCGTTCGATGAGACGGATGAGTTGCTTGAGGATGAAGAAGAGAATAATGAAAATAGTTAATAACATTAAACAAAGCTTATTATGGCATCAAATATAAATTGTACGGTAGATACCAAACCAATGGCACATGAAATAAATAAAGTGTCAAATCATGTAACTGCTACGACTACGGCAGTAGTTGCCATGAAAGCTGCTGTAATTGCTGCTGAGAAAGAAGCATCTGATCATGTGTGTGAAAAAGTAAATCTAGGATTTTACACAATGATTCGTTCGCAAATAACGCAAAAAATGGCTAAACTGCAAAGCGATGTTGATTCTTTACTTATGCAATTGTCTCAGCAACAGAAGCAGTTGATTAATATTCGAACCCGTATGGAGCGAGATTATAATATGCTTCTTGCTCGTTATTCAAAACTATTTACAGGACTTAATCAGAATTTGAAACAGCGAGTTGCTGAACTTGATCGTCCTACTATGAATTTTGCACTTGGTGAAGTAGAACAAATAAACAATCGTAGTAAATTACTTACAGCAACAGTACCGGTTGGTCAATTGGAATCGGTTATGCAGAGCCAAAAAATTCTTGCATCAAATGCGAAATATCAAGGTATGAAAGTTATAAATTCTATGCGAGATTTTTTGTCTGATTTTAACGAGCAACGCCAACTAACTTCCAATATTTTACTTGGTGGAGAGGCTTATGAATCAAGTCTTGCTATACCTGTACTGATAATGGAATCTTGTATTGATTCTAAAGGAACGGTTATTGAAAATATTGTAATGAATAAAACCGGATTAACAGAATCAATGCAACGTAATATTCAAAATACCATTGCTTCAAAGGATAACAAAATATATTGGGTAAATACCTCTGCTAAAGATAAAGAGACTGTAAATGAATTTAGAAAAATAGTATCATCAACTAATTTATCGGCTCGCGTAAAAGAAACGATGAATGTACTATTTCAAGCTAGTTCTTATCAAACACTTAAACAATAGGAGGTATCATGAGTTATACAAGACAAATAAAAACAACAATTGCTGTCCACTATTCAGGTACTGTCAGTTATGGTCCTTCTCAAAATGGTGGTACTGCTTCTTATAGTGGTACTGCTTATGAGGATGTATATGTTAATCTACATGTAGATACAACACCTTTTGATGCTTCTACTAATGATTGTGGAAATAAAGTTGATTTATTGACAACCTCTGTTGCTGCTACAGAAGCAGCACAAGTAGCTTCTATTCGGGAGAATTCTCGTAAGATTGGAAAAACTCTTATTGATGGCTTTTTCAAAACGGTTAGGAGTGAAATTAGTCAGCAAATTAATGAGTTGAAAAATAATATTGAAGCAACGATACTAAAATTACAATCAGATAGTCGACGTTGTAACGATATGATGCGTCAAATGGAGGTTGATTATAATCGTAAGTGTGATCAATATTTGAAAATATTCTCTGATCTTGACCATGAATTAGAAAATCGTATTCGCAATCTTGATCAACCATCTTTTGAATTTCGTAATAATGCAGATTCTTTGAATGGTCGTATGTCTGAAAGCGATATGATTCCTATTGTATCTATATCCGGAGGTGAAAATGCACGCTTGGAAACGCAACTAAGTTCTACGCTTATTAAGAATCGTGCATATCAGGCACTTAGTAAGGCTACACACTTTTTGCAAGTACAGAAATATACAGCAAATACAATAACGTCAAGTATTATTGATAATAGTAAAGAAGGTAATATCTTCCTGCCTGTATGTTATATGGAAGTTGTAGATAACAAAGGAAGTATGCGTAGTGATGTACATAGTTCCGAAGAATTGTCATCATATAAAATACAAATTGGAGAAAGTTTGCGTACTCATAAATGGTCAAAGTCTTCTGAAGAGGATAAAAACGCGATTCGTCGTTATTTTAACGAGCAAGTTGCGGCTATGACAACCTCGGATAAACATAGTGATCGCGTACGGGAACAAATAATTCAATTATTTAACAATTAAAAATTATCCAAACTATGAAAGAATTGAAAGAAATACGTTTTAGTGGTAGTAATGTTTTGCTAAAAGATAACTTGGTTAAAGGTTCAATTATTCCTGAGCAAGTCAGTGAATTAACACGAGATATAACAATCCAAGAAAACACTGTAATAGAAGGTGCTGTTTATGCTCATCGTCTTGAAATTCAAAATGGAGATTGCGAATTATGTGGAGCTGTGTTTACCCAACTTGAATTGCATGTCAATACAGATGCTAAGGGAAATATTATATTCCGTAAGAGTGTAGGATCTGTTGATACTATTGCCTCCAGAGCATCTAACTGTCAGTTAACTTTTCAAAGTGATATCAATGCAAAAAATGTTACGCTTTTTAATGCATTTGTGGCTGGTAGTATTTATGCTGATGATGTTGTGCTTGAAAATTGTGTAGTTATAGGTGGTGTGTTCGCAACACAGAATATAGAACTTAATAATTGTATTGTAGGTACGTTTAATACACCGACTATTAGTATTAATGGAACAATACAACTTCTATTACCATCTGCATTTTCAATAGAAAAAATGATAGTTGCTACAGGTGCAAAGTTGTATAATCTTAGTTTAGCTGACCTTGGGGCGTTATATAAAGGATTGTCCCAATCTCCTGAATCAGGACGTGTTGCGATAGATGTTGAAGTAGATGAACTCAGAGCAACGCTTACAAGTGAGGAAATGCAGAAAAATTTACGCAGTTATTCTATTGTAGGTAAAGTACTAGCAGCGGACCTTATAGATATGGATAAATTCCAGAATCATTTCTTATTAGTAGCTGCCGCTCTTGGTCCACAATTGTTAAAGACATATGATCTTGGTCCTGATAAGGATGGCAATTTAGCAGTAGTATCATTTGAACGTTTGCGTGAATTCTTTTTTGGAATTCTTCAGGGTAATATTATAATTCAGGATATGGCAGGTAATTTCAATATTACCGATGTAGTCCAAAAATATCGTTAAATCATTGGAATCCCAAAGAAGTTGATGAAGTAAATATTTTGACTTACTAATCCATTCACAAAAAAAGCGTATCAGCAAATCCCGATACGCTTTTTTTATGTGCTTATACTTGTCTTTCTAATATCGATTTTTGAAATACTATCCCCAAAATTAGGACCTTCTTTATCATTATTTTCTGTATTCAATTTTTATTGTCGTATCAACTACGTCGCAATCGTAGGATTGTTTTTTCTCATTCAAATCTTCCCAAGGACGAAGACATTTATGTCGTTTTTGTATGCAATCATCGTCTGAACAATCCTCATATCCCATCAGTTTGTGTGAAGCAATCCAACGCTCATGTTCAACTATTGCCATATTAAGAAAAAGTTGCTTGTCCTTTTCGTCGCATTTGTAATTGATAGTATTTGGCTCGCGAGAGTTCGCATGGTTATAATAAGTTTCAAGCCTTTTAGATGATTCATCGCTTTCAAATCCCATTAAAATCATCTTAGTGCGGCAATGCATCGAATTTGAAATATTTTGAGCGATACGTCGGTTTATGTCGAATATTGCATTATAACGAGACATCGGTTTGTCGTTGTCATTCATCAATCGTTTGATTTCATCTTTCCCAAAGCTTTTCTCCCATAGCTCATCAGCATCTAAATCACTATTCTTGTAAACTTTGTGAAACTCTTTTGCTTGCTTTAAGATAGCGTCAGATAATATTGTATCACAGCGATATAAGTCTTTTTCTTTACCAAACAAAATAATTTCAATGTTGGTATTGTCAATAGATTTGTTCAGATTGTTCGCTAGCTCAATCATTCTTTTTTCATTATTGTTGTCGTAGCATCTGAGTAAAATCTTCAAGATGTTTTCAGAGTCAGTACGCTTTCTAAGAGCATATTTGAATAAGTTTACAGCAAGCGATAATCCTATTTCATCATTATTTAGTGTGATTACAATATAATTAAGGTCATTGATTTGTGAACTTATTTTCGTCCAAAACTCTTCGGAATCAACAGATGTATTGATAAAAGAAAGTTCATCTTCGCCAATTGCAGGCATTTTTTCTCGCACAACACCTTCGATTTTATTCATATTTTCATCTATTGCACAACACTTGAAAGGGATTCTTTTCAAATCTTTATCAATAAAAGCTGAATACTCGTAAAGGAACTTAAAAGCTTCCAGTCCGGTACTTCCAAATCCGATAATCATAGCATTGAATGAAGATTCCACAACTCTTGTATCTTTGTTAATCTTTACACAATTGACAGGCAAAGCATCATCATTCTGTTTCAAAGCAACAACCGACAAATATGCAGAATCCACAATCTTTATCTTCATTCGCTTTGCATTATCGTCGTATTGTGAATAATGATCGAAAATCTCATTGTTCGCATCTCTTCTGGCATGAACGTATATCTCCGGTTTGTTGTAAGTCATCGCAATAAGCTTATCGTCTTGTTGTAAGTTCAAAGCACCGGCAATATTTTTTGCTTCGTCATCAGACAAAAAATAGAAATAAGATTTCTTGCTCTTTTTTACGATTGCACCGATATTTCTCAGTTGTAAGATACGGAATATGTCTTCTCTTTTATTATTCTTAATTCCTGCCGGTCCGTAATAACAGTGATCGACAAGAGCCTTAACTTCATCCAAACGATAGATCTCGCTTTTTTTGATGGTCATACTGTTCATTATGTGGCTAAGACTTACTTTCTTTTGAGAGTTCTCTTCGCTATCTTCATCTACGTCTATAAATATAATGGTTTCTGTTTTCTTCTTTACGCTAATGTCCTCAGCAAGCAAGCATGAAGCCTCATTTATACCCCAAAAAAGATGTACAACCTTATTCTTTGCAAAAAAGTATCGATGGATAATGATTCTAAGAGAAGATTTTATCTTATATCCAATCATTCTGAATATAAACACGAAGGAGATGAATGCCGCAGCAAAATGTAATAACGAAAAAGCCACCATATAAGACGAATCATATAACAAGTATTTTGGTATTCGAGCCAAATCGTGAGAGGCTAAAAACATTTTGAATGATGAGATAATCGCACGAGGAACAACCGATAAACCATTGACTTGGTTATGGTAAAATCCTACAATGTATATAAACACACCAAGAAACCATACTATCGAAGAGCATAAAAGCAAATGTTTGGATATTTTTTCTATAACCTTTGTTCTTGAAAGTAAAAATACAAACACAGCCAAAAGAATGATAAAAAATCCAAACCAATTGAATATCTCATCCCATTGCAGGCTATTTGCTTCCTTGGCTACAGCATTATTACCCCAGAGTTCAAAAGTTCTGTCGAAGTTGTGTTCCCAAAAATTTGTAAAAATATTATTGCTTTTTTCTCCTAACATAGTTTTAAGTATTAAATCGTTTATGTTACACAATGCTCATATCTTTATTTTATAAATGAGTCGTAGTGTTAGCATATTTGCATTTGGCAAAGGTAATATTTATTTTGGTTTTAAGAATCAAAGAATTGTAAAACTAAAACAAAAAAAGCGGACATTGCTGCCCGCTAAATTAAAAATAAAAGTTATGAAAAAGTGTTTTTTACTTGATAAAACCGCTTCTTCTCAACAATGCTTTGTTAGTTGGTTCTTGTCCACGGAACGCTTTGTAAAGTTCCATTGGGTGTTTCTTACCACCTTTTGAAAGAATATTTTGACGGAATGAGTTAGCAACTTCTTGATTGAATATCCCTTTTTCTTGGAATACAGAGAAAGCATCTGCATCAAGAACTTCTGCCCATTTATATCCATAATATCCTGCTGCATATCCACCGGAGAAGATATGACCGAAAGAAGTAGTCATCAAAGCATTAGGAACTCTTGGCAACAATTCGGCTTTGTCGCTTACAGCCTCTTCAATAGCGTTTACATTGCCGGTGAACTCTTTCGTGATTGTATGCCATTGCATATCGATCATACCCAAGAACAATTGGCGAACAGAATACCAGCCTGCCAAATATCTTTCCGAAGCAATCAACTTGTCAACCAACTCTTGAGGAATCTTTTCTCCCGTTTTGTAGTGAACGGCAAACATATCCAAAAATTCCTTTTCAGTAGCGAAGTTCTCCATTATTTGACTTGGCAACTCCACAAAGTCTCTGTAAACCGATGTGCCGGTGATTGAAGAATACGTACCTTCTGCAAAGATTCCGTGCAAGCAGTGTCCGAATTCGTGCAAGAAAGTGTTAACCTCGTCAAACGTCAAAAGAGAAGGCTCTTTCTTTGTCGGCTTGGTGAAATTGCAAACCATCTGAATAAGCGGACGCACTTCCGTTCCGTCAGCAGTTCTATATTGATCTCTGAAAGAAGTCATCCAAGCACCGGAACGCTTGCTTTCTCTTGGGAAGAAGTCCATGTACAAAACCGCAAGGAACTTTCCGTTTGATTTATCGTGAACCTCATACACCGTTACGTCAGGGTGATATTTTGTAATTTGATTGTTTTCTCTGAATTCTATGTTGTAAAGCTTTCCGGCCAAGTCGAATATTCCTTTCTTAACGTTTTCCAACATGAAATAAGGCTTCATCAACTCAGGATCCATGGCATATTTATCGTTTTTAAGTTTTTCGCTCCAGTAAGAGAAGTCCCAACGTTGCAATTTGCCTTCAAAACCGTGTTTGTTGGCGTATTCTTGAACTTCTTCAAGGTCTTTCTTTGCGAAAGGCATGGATGCGTCGAGCAAACCTTGCAAAAACTCATTCACAGTCGCAGGATTCTGAGCCATTCTTCTTTCCAAAGCATACTCGGCGTAAGAGTTGTAACCCATGATCTGAGCCGAACGCAATCTCAAGTTCGCAATCTTTCTTGCAATCTCCTTGTTATCGTGTTCATCTCCGTGATTGGCAACCGAATTCGAAGCTCTCCACATTTTTTCTCTCAAATCCCTGTTTTCGGCATACATCATGAAAGGACCGAACGAAGGATACTGCAAAGTGAACGTGTATCCCTTTTGTCCTCTTGCCTTTGCCTCTTCCTTAGCCGCAGTCAAAGCAAACTCAGGCAAACCATTCAAATCCTTTTTGCTCTTCACATTCAACGTAAATGCGTTTTGGTCGGCAAGAACGTTCTTTTGATATTTTATAGACAAAAGACTCAATTCCTCGGAAATCTTTCTGTATTCTTCTTTTGCTTCACCTTTAAGCAAAGCTCCCGAACGAATAAATCCTTTGTAAGTATTTTCAAGCAAAGTTCTTTGTTCCAAAGTCAAAGCAAGGTCGTCGCGTTTGTCATACACTTGTTTTACCTTTGCGAAAAGCTCAGGATTCATGTTCACATCGTTGCTGTACGCAGTCAATGCAGGAGTTATTTCCTCCGAAACCTTTTGCAATTCAGGTGAAGTCATACATCCGTCGATGCAGAAGAAGACTCCGAGCACCTTATTCAACAATCCGCCTGCTCTTTCCAAGGCTGCGATGGTGTTTTCGAAGTCCGGAGTTGCTCTGTTGACGATAATGGCATTCACTTCCTGCTTTGCCTCCTCTATGGCCAAGAGAATGGCAGGTTTGTAATGCTCTGTCTTAATCAAATCGAAGGGAGGAGTTTGGAAAGGCGTGTTCCATTCCTTCACCAACGGGTTTTCTGCCTTTATTTTGGCAGCTTCTTGCGGGCTGATCTGCCCTACAAGCAATGTAGTCGTCATTGCCATAGCCAATGTCATTAAAAATTTTTTCATCTCTCTACTTTATGATATTTTATTCCTTGATTTAAGGTTGCAAAGATACGTCAATAATTTCTATCCTCAAAGCAAAACAATCCAAAAAAAAGCCTTAAAACAAATCACTCGGCATATAAAACAAATCTTACGACGAATCGCTAAAACACATCTTGCCTTGCATTTTTGCTTACACTCTCGCACAAAATTACTACCTTTGTTCGCTCAAGTCAAACAAAAAAAAGAGCAAAATAAAACAAAGAAAGAATAAAACCAAACGAAGATATGACACACACAAAGCAGGCAATCTTATACAGCGGCAAAGAAAAATCACTCTCACGCCGTCATCCATGGATATTTTCCGGAGCATTGAAACATCACGACAAAGACATAGAAGAAGGAGACTTGGTAAGAGTGTTTTCTTCCGAAGGAGAATTTCTTTGCATAGGGCATTGGCAGAACGGAAGCATAGCAGTAAAGGTATTGAGTTTTGAAAACGAAAGAATAGACTACGGATTTGTATTAGAAAGGATAAGAACCGCAGTCGAATTACGCCAAACCATAGGTATGTTTACCGATAAGGACACAACAATATTTCGTCTTGTGAATGGAGAAGGAGACTTTATGCCATCGCTTATAGCAGATTATTATGACGGATTGGTCGTAGTGCAATTCCACAGCATAGGAATGTACTTGTTGAAAGAAGAAATAGTACAAGCATTAAAAGAGATATTGCAAGATAATTGCAAAGCGATTTATTGTAAGTCCTCATCAACCTTGCCAAAGCAAGAAGGAATAATCGCAAAAGACGAATTCATGTTCGGAACTCTTGAAGAAGATTGGTATGCCTTGGAAAACGGAATACGATACAAAATAGACTACGCCTTAGGTCAAAAGACAGGCTTCTTTATAGACCAAAAAGACAACCGAAAACTTGTTTGCGAAATGTCAAAAGGCAAAAAAGTACTGAATACCTTTGCATATACAGGAGGCTTTTCTCTTTCGGCAATAAAAGGAGGAGCAAAAGAAGTGGTCAGCGTTGATATTTCATCGCGAGCAGTGGCAATCTGTGAAAGCAATGCAAAAGAAAATTTCCCACAATCTTCAATTCATAGAGGAGAAACTGCCGATGTATTAAAATATCTTGACGATATAGAACAAGGACGCTACGATTTGATAATCTTAGACCCGCCTGCGTTTGCCAAACACCAAAGACACACACAGCAAGCCCTCAAAGGCTACCGTGCAATCAACCGCAAAGCAATCGAAAAGATAGCTTCAGGAGGTCTGCTCTTCACTTTCTCATGCTCCCAAGCCGTAGGAAGCGAAGATTTCAATACAATGGTATTCTCATGTGCCGCACTATCGGGCAGAAAGGTCAGAATCATAAAACGACTCGAAGCAGGACTCGATCACCCTCAAAGTATATTTCACCCCGAAGGCGAATACCTCAAAGGACTTTTGCTTTACGTCGAATAAGACGAACGTCGGCTGTTTGTACTCTGCTCCACGAATCACGCGAATCTGCACGGAATAATCTCTCGCAAAGACGCAAAAAACGCAAAAGAAATTTCCAAAACATAAAATCTTCCTTTGCGACTTTGCGAACTTTGCGAGAAAAAATATACTCGTGATTCGCGAGATACGCGGAGAGATTCCCGATTCTTCTTTCGAACTTTTAAGTTTTTTTAACTCGAAAATTCGCGAATTTGTCGGCAAGTGCGGATTGTCGGTCAAGGATGCGATTTATCAGGAGTTGAGTAAAAAGTTATGAATCAAGGGCTTAAGAAATTTTGTCCTGATTTTGGACATTTCAGACGCCGTTTCGCTCTCTTCAGACGGCGTTTGAGAGTTTTCAAACGGCGTTTGAATTTTCAAAAACCCGATTTTCGACCTCTCGAACGCCTTTTCGGTGTTTTCAAACGCCATTTCAGCCCAAAAATACGCGACTTAAGAAATGTTAAATCTAATGTTAAAATTCGTTAACGATGGGGCGGTGAGCTGAGAGCAGTGAGTAGTGAGCCGAGAGCAAAAACAAAAAAATTGTATCTTTGTCGTGTGAAATTATTTGCTTATTAAAAGAAAATGAAATGAAGATAACGAGAATTTCAACTTTGAAAGGACATTCCGGAAGGGTCTTATCCGTTTGTTGGAGTCCCGACGGAAAATATTTGGCGAGCGGTGCAGGAGACTATACCGTTAAAATCTGGGATGCAAAGAACGGTCAAAAACTCAAAACCTTGAAAGGACATTCCGGAAGCGTCTTATCCGTTTGTTGGAGTCCCGACGGAAAGTATTTGGCAAGTGGTTCATGGGACAATACCCTTATTATATGGGATGCAAAGAGCGGTCAAAGACTCAAATCCTTGGAAGGACATTCCAATTTCGTAGAATCCGTTTGTTGGAGTCCCGACGGAAAGTATTTGGCAAGCGGTTTATTAGACAAAACCCTTATTATATGGGATGCAAAGAGCGGTGAAAGTCTCAAAACCTTGGAAGGACATTCCGATGGCGTCACTTCCGTTTGTTGGAGTCCCGACGGAAAGTATTTGGCAAGCGGTTCATTAGACGAAACCCTTATTATATGGGATGAAAAGAGCGGTGAAAAACTCAAAACCTTGGAAGGGCATTCAGATGAAGTCTATTCCGTTTGTTGGAGTCCCGACGGAAAGTATTTGGCAAGTGGT
>JAZNQE010000015.1:0-26730 GCA_045590015.1 Candidatus Onthomorpha sp.
CTTACGATAAGATTAGGATATAAATTTTAGAAAAGATGAAAAAGATTGTTCTGATTTTGATTTCAATATTTACGATAGGATTCTGTTCTTGTGAAGACCCGATAGAAAATATTGATGGTTGGATAGCAGATGATATAAGCAAAGATATGTCTCTTCGAACCTTGAGAGGGCATTCGGATTACGTATGTTCTGTTAGCTGGAGACCCGACGGAAAATATTTGGCAAGCGGTTCGTGTAAATGGAATGGAGAAAATTATATTGGAGATTTACTTATATGGGATGCAAAGAGCGGTGAGTGCATCCAAACCTTGGAAGGACATTCTAAAAACGTGATTTCGGTTTGCTGGAGTCCCGACGGAAAATATTTGGCAAGCGGTTCATCGGACAAAACCATTAAGATATGGGACGCAAATAGCGGTGTGTGTATTCGAACCTTGGAAGGACATTCGAATAGCGTCTTTTCTGTAAGTTGTAGTCCCGACGGAAAATATTTGGCAAGCGGTTCATCGGACGATACCGTTAAGATATGGGACGCAAATAGTGGAGAGTGTATTCGAACCTTGGTAGGACATTCGTATAGCGTGTATTCGGTTAGCTGGAGTCCCGACGGAAAATATTTGGCAAGCGGTTCATGGGACGAAACCGTTAAGATATGGGACGCAAATAGCGGTGAGTGCATTCGAACCTTGGAAGGACATTCGTCAAGCGTGGAATCGGTTAGCTGGAGTCCCGACGGAAGATTTTTGGCAAGCGGTTCAGGGGGGGGGATCGTTAAGATATGGGATGCAGAGAGTGGTCTGTGCATTAGAACCTTGAAAGGACATTCGGGAGGTGTTGATTCTGTTAGCTGGAGTCCCGACGGAAAATATTTGGCAAGCGGTTCACGGGACAAAACCGTTAAAATATGGGAGGCAAAAAGCGGTGAGTGCATTCAAACCTTGAAAGGTCATTCCGAATGGGTCTTTTCCGTTAGCTGGAGTCCCGATGGAAAATATTTGGCAAGCGGTTCAAAGGACAAAACCATTAAAATCTGGGGCGTGGAGTAAGGATAGAAACTCCGTTTCTGCTATTGGCTTTTAGCTTTTAGCCTTTGGCTTTCGGCTGACGCAGTTTTACAAGTGCCAAAAGCCAAAAGCCAACAGCCAACCGCCCTTTGCTCATCGCTCAAAGCTCATCGCTCACCGCTCAAAGCAAAAATACGGTGTTTATTCCGAGATTTTCGTATCTTTGCACTTTATATCGATACATTTATGGGAAATATATTGGCAATAGTTGGAAGACCCAATGTCGGGAAATCCACGCTTTTCAATCGTCTGACCGAGACTCGTGATGCGATAATACACTCTGAGGCAGGTGTAACAAGGGATCGTCATTACGGAAAGTGCACTTGGAATGGTAAAGAGTTCTCTGTGATAGACACAGGCGGTTATATAATCGGCAGCGACGACAGTTTCGAGGGAGAAATCCGCAAACAAGTGAAGTTAGCTATCGATGAAGCGGACGTAATCTTGTTTATGTTGGACGTAAAGGAGGGTTTGACTCCGAGTGATGAAGATGTAGCAGATTTGTTGAGGCGTTCTGACAAGAAAGTCTTTATTGCGGCAAACAAATCCGACAACACACAAAGAGCCAACGACCATTTGGAATTCTATTCTCTTGGTTTGGGCGATATTTATCCAATCTCTGCCGTTAATGGATCGGGAACAGGCGAGTTGTTAGACGTGATTGTAGAGAATTTTACCGAAGAAGAAAACTTTGAAGACGAACTTGCAGGCATTCCGAAGATTGCCGTAGTGGGCAGACCTAACGTCGGAAAGAGTTCATTGATTAACGCAATCATCGGACAAGAGAGAAACATAGTGCATAACTCTGCAGGAACGACGCGAGACTCACTTTGCACACGCTATAAGTTGTTCGGATTCGATTTTCTTATCGTCGATACAGCCGGAGTCCGCAAGAAAAACAAAGAAATGGAAGATGTGGAGTTCTATTCCGTTATGCGTTCGATTCGTTCCATTGAGACAGCGGACGTATGTATCCTTATGATAGATGCTTCCGAGGGTTTGCAGGCTCAAGACCTTAATTTGTTCTCGCTTATTCAAAGGAATAACAAAGGCGTTGTTATCGTTGTGAACAAATGGGACTTGATTGAAAAGGACGGAAAGACACATTTGGAATTTGAAGAGAAGATTCGTAGTAAGATTGCACCGTTTGAAGATGTGCCGATTGTGTTTACGTCTGTCATAAACAAACAAAGAATTTACAAGGTGTTGGAAACGGCTCGCAAGGTTTACGATTCACGCAGTCGAAAGATAAGCACATCGGAACTGAACGAGAGATTGTTGCCTATTGTCAAGGAACAAAATCCGCCACCTGCCTATAAAGGAAAATATGTCAAGATTAAATACATCATGCAGTTGAAGACAGCTTATCCACAGTTCGTTTTCTATTGCAATCTCCCGCAATACGTCAAAGATCCGTACAAGAGATTTGTCGAAAACAGGCTTAGAGAGATGTACGACTTTGAGGGAGTTCCGATGAATATCTTTTTCCGCGAGAAGTAACGAAGTTCGGAGATTTCGAAATGGAGGTAAGAATCGATAAATGGTTGTGGGCGGTGAGGCTTTACAAGACAAGGAGTCTTGCTGCCGATGCTTGCCGATTGGGAAAGGTGTCTTGCTGTGGTGTAAAAGTGAAAGCATCTAAGGAAGTCAAACTTGGGGAAGTCTATGAGGTGAATATAGATCAACTGAAACGAAGCGTTAAGGTCGTGGGTTTGCTTTCCAATAGGGTAGGAGCTAAAGATGTTGCAAAATATATGGAAGATCTTACTCCGGAAGAAGAGTACGAACGCATAAGGCTTGCTCGCAGTTTCGCTTTTGAGCAGAGGGATAGAGGAATAGGAAGACCGAGCAAGAGGGATAGACGTATGTTGGAATCGTTTAAGGATGAGGGTTTTTGAGAATAAGGATTTGTTTTTTTTAGATTGCGTGATTAAATATGAATAAAGTACGAGTTTGGATAAAGAATGCAAGGAGTACTTCTTTGATGCAAAGTGTGATGCCGGCAATTCTTGCTGTGGTTATGGCTTTTGGTAGTGAGGATTTCAGCATTTGGGCTTCTGTTGTGGCAGTCTTGGGTATTGTTGCGGCACATCTTGGAATGAATTTGGCAGATGATTATTTCGATTATAAGGTAGGAACTTCCGAGAGTAGGAAACATCTTGTCAGACAAGGCTTTCGTGCAAGGCTTGTGAAGTATCCTTATTTGACCGACGGCAGTGCAAGTGTAAACGATTTGAAAAAAGCTATCGTTTCATTCCTGGCTGTGGCTGCTGTTTTTGGATTGAGCATCGTTTTGTTCAGAACTTATTATGTAATCCCTATTGTTTTGATTACTTTGTTCCTTGGAATATTCTATTCTGCTGCTCCTTTGAAACTGTCTTATAGAGGCTTGGGAGAGTTGGTTATAGGTGTGATTTTCGGACCTCTTTTGATGAGTGGAGTTTATATTGCGGCGGCAGGACATTTTGATATTTCGATTTTGTGGGTGTCTATACCGGTTGGTTTGTTTGTTGTCAATATTCTGTTTACTCATAGCTTTATTGACCAAGTGGCAGACAAAGCTTCGGGAAAGGTAACTCTTGCCGTATTGCTCAATAACGACAAAGCAAATCTGGCAGTCAGCATTTTGTTGAATCTGTTGCCTTTTGCAATGATTCTTGTTGCTGTTTTGACAAATTATCTCTCCTATGCGTATTTGGCAACGTTAATTATACTTCCGCGAGCTTGCTGGTTGTTGTACTCACTCAAAGCTTTCGTGGATAAGAAAGAAATTAAGTTTGAGCGTCCGCCTATGTTCTTGGGACGAATGGAGAATTGGGAAGGCATAAAGCAAAGCGGAGTGGATTGGTTTATGATGAGGTGGTATTGTGCAAGGAATATAACTTCCGATTTCTGCCTTATAGTGGTTGTAGTTAATATTTTATTGAATATATGAAGTTGAAACAATTGTGTTACCTTGCGAAGTGGTTTTTGCAAGCAAAGTTTTTCGGAAAGAAACGCCCTTTACAGAGTGTCATATTTATATCTGACAGATGTAACTTGAAGTGTAAGCATTGCAGTGTTTACAATTACGATAATCCTAACGTGAAGACGTTTGAGCAAATCAAAGAAGAGTTGATTTATTGCTACGAGCAAGGAAGTCGTTTTGTGGATTTCGAGGGTGGAGAGCCTTTTATATGGGAGGATAACGGCAAAAGAATAGATGATTTGATTGATTTGGCAAAATCTATCGGCTTTTTCTCTTGCACAATCACCACAAACGCTCAACGACCTTTTGCAAATTCGCGTGCAGACAGCATTTGGGTGAGCCTTGACGGCGTCGGACAGTGGCATGAGAAGGTAAGAGGCGAGGGAACTTTTGCAAAATTGGAAAAAAACATAGCTTCGTGCAATCACAAAGCTCTTTCGGTAAATATGGCTATCAATACGCTGAACCATGACGGCGTTGCAGAGACCATAGAGTACGCAAAAAACAATCCTTACATCAAATCGATTTCCTTAAACTTCCATACACCGTTTGAAGGTACGGAATACTTGGCGTTGGATATGGAAAGAAGAGCTGAAATCATCGATTTGATTATTGATTACAAGAAGAAGGGTTATCCGATTATGAATTCGATTCCGGGTTTGAAAAAGATGAAAAAATTAGACTTTAAGACAGAGTGTTGGGTAACAAACTTTATTTTTTCAGATGGAAGCAAGACTGCTCAGTGTATAGGATTTGAACAAGGGGTTTGCGATAAATGCGGTTTTTGTATGGCAGGTGAGATGAACGCTGTCTTTAATTTTCATCCCGGAACTATACTTGCAGGACTGAAATTGCGACTTTGATGTTCTCACGTCCTGTAATCGTACCGCTGATATTGCTTATTGTAGGGATTATTCTTGTTGATGGTTTAATCCCTCCTTTTGTTATAGGGGAGCATTATTGCTCTCATCTTTCCGAAGCTGAGGCTTATCGCTATCGAATAAAGCAAGAAAACAAAAAAACAAAGAATTGGAAGTCGTACAATGCCGAAGTGGAGCAATGGTATGACGGAACGACTTGGCACGATACCGATGGAAATATATTGTTTTATGTTCCGAGAGATTCCGAATTGGTTTTGGATTATGGAATGTTGGTTGAAAGCGATGCAATCCCGTATAGAATCGAGAATATGCCCGAATCGGATTTCGATTATCGAAAATTCATGCAACGCAAACGTCTTTATCATTCGGTGTATGCAAGAGATGTCGAGATTCTTTCTTCGGAAAAATCCAATAATATTTTGGCTCTGGCTTACAGATGCAACAATTCTCTCAAACAAAGGCTGTATTCGTCTTCGCTGAGTAAGGATAAAGCAGCTTTGGCCGTTTCTTTGTTGCTTGGAGACAAAAAAGGATTGGATGAAGATTTGAAGATGAGTTTCTCCGTCTCGGGATTGTCTCACATACTCTGTGTTTCGGGATTGCATATCGGGCTTATAATAGCGATGTTCGATGTTTTGTTGAAGTTTCTTCACCTTTTGGGAATGTGGGGCTTTGGATTGAGGCGTTTTTTGCTGATTGCGATTTCTTGGATCATTGCTTTCATAGTAGGCTGTACGCCATCGGCTCTCAGGGTTGCCCTTATGCTCACACTGACTCTTCTGACCGATTTGACGTCTTTCCGTTCCGAACGAATCAATCTGCTGATCGTTACCGCTTTTATTTTACTTCTGTGTGATCCTTTGCTGTTATTCGATTTGGGATTTCAACTTTCGTTTCTTGCAGTTTTGGGAATAATGGTTTGTATGCCTAAGGCAAATGATTGGATTCGCACAAAGTTCCCTTCATTTTTGAAACCTCTCGGCAAAACCGCGGCAACAACGCTTTCTGCTCAGCTTTTCGTTTTACCGATCATTGTTTGCCGTTTTCACACTTTGCCTTTGCTGTTTCTTCTTGCCAATGTGATTGTCGTTCCCTTCGTGGGAATAATTCTTTTCTCTATAATATGCCTTTTGGTCTTTGTAAACGTTCCTCTGTTGGGTGATTTGACGACGGCGATCGTTTCCGGAGAATTATGGTTCTTGCAACAGACGGCAGAAATAACCGATTCGATCACTCGAACTATTTTCGGAAATTAAAGCCTTCGGAAAACAAAAAAATCTTTCTTGATTCCGCTGAAATGAAATCAAGAAAGAATTTATTGAAATCAAGATTCGTTCCGCTGAAATCAAGAATCGATAAAACGAATCTTGAATCCGATTTTTTGTATTAAACAACCTCTGCAACGGTAAAAGTAGAGCCTCCGACAAAGACAAGATCTCCCGGTTCGGATTCGGATTGTGCTTGTTTCAATGCCTGAGCCACCGAATCGCATTCTTTATACGTCAAGCCGGCTTTTGAAGCCTTTTCGGCAAGAACTTGAACTGCCAAACCGCGTGGAATATCCGCTTTGCACAAATAATAAACGGCATCTTTGTTTAGCATACTCAAAACAGTGTCCACGTCTTTGTCGTTGACCATTCCGAGAACGAATCGAAGTGTTTTGTATTCCTGTTTTGCCAATTGAGCAAGTACGAATCTCAAACCGTCTTCGTTATGTCCGGTGTCGCATATCGTCAAAGGGTTTTCGCATAAACGTTGCCATCTTCCAAGAAGCGGGAAATTGTTGTTAAGATTTTCTATGCCCTCTCTTATTGTTGCGTCGCTTATTCCAAAGTCGTGATGTTTGTTCAAGGCATCTATCACGGCGATTGCTCCGAGCACATTTTTTTGTTGATAGTCTCCGATAAGTGGAATTTGCAAATTGCTAAATCTTGTTTGCCCTGCTTGTATTATATCTGCACTCAAAGTCGAATTGTTGCTGTTTGTTCTTTGTGCTTCGAGGTATTGGTCTGCAAAAACGATAGGGCTGTTTTGCGAATTTGCTTTTGTGATAAATACTTCTTTGGCTTGAGCCTGCGTTTGAGAAATCACAATCGGACAATTCTTCTTTATAATGCCGGCTTTCTCTGTTGCGATTGATTCTATTGTCGTTCCGAGAAACTGAGTGTGGTCTTTGGATATGTTGGTTATCAATCCGACCAATGGATTTATGATGTTGGTCGAGTCTAATCTGCCTCCCATGCCCACTTCCACCACAGCGATGTCCACTTTGTTGATAGCGAAATATTCGAATGCCATTGCAACTGCCAATTCAAAGAAAGAAGGTTCGATTTTTTCAATGATTGCTTTATTCCTTTCAACAAACTCGACAACATATTCTTGAGAGCACATCTCATTGTTTATTTTTATTCTTTCACGAAAGTCTTTCAGATGCGGCGAAGTGTGAAGTCCTACTTTCAAACCTTGTTCTCTGAGAATCGAGGCGATGAAATGAGATGACGAACCTTTGCCGTTGGTCCCTGCAACGTGAATCGAGCGAAATTGTTTCTCAGGATTGCCCAAGGCTTTCATCAATTCGATGGTGTTATTCAAGTCTTCCTTGTACGCAGACGCACCAATACGCTGAAACATAGGTAACCTGTCATACAAATACTTTAAGGTATCATTATAATTTATCATGATGATGAAATTTTTTAGCGTGCAAAGGTACAATTTATTTGTTTATTATACGTTGAACAAAAAGATGACATTAGGTGTTTTGATTACAAATTATCTATTTGGCAGAATGTCATACGGATTATAAATAACGTATTATATAAACTTAATAAAGGAAAAGTTATGTTAAACAAGAAATTGGAAGAGGCTTTGAACGCCCAGATAAATGCAGAATTTTGGTCGGCTTATCTTTATTTGTCTATGTCGGCTGATATGTCTGACAAAGGCTTGTCAGGAATTGCAAATTGGTTCGCAATACAATTCAAAGAAGAACAAGATCACGCTATCAAGATTTTTAATTATGTGATTTCAAGAGGCGGAGTTGTTAAATTGCAACCGATAGACAAAGTTGAAACTAAATGGAAAAATCCATTGGCTGCTTTTGAGGATACTTTGGAACACGAACAAAAAGTTACTTCAATGATAAACGATTTGTATGCGTTGGCAACTGAAGAAAAGGATTATGCAACACAATCGATGTTGAAGTGGTTTATAGATGAGCAAGTTGAAGAAGAAGAAAGTGCAAAAGACATTATTGATAAGTTGAAACTTATAGGAGATAATGGATATGGCTTATATCAACTTGACAAAGAGCTTGCAGCAAGAGTTTACACAGCTCCGACAACTGCAGAATAAGAGAAACTTTAACGTAAGGATGACATAGTGTCCGGCGGCTTCGAATTTTCGGAGCCGCTTTTGTTTTTACCGAATTGTTTTCAAGATTGAGAAAAACGATTCAAGAATTTGTTTTGCCGAGTCTTTAAAGTATGGAAGCGATTACTTGTGGATAGTGTTCTTTCTCCAATAAGTGTATTTTTTCTTCAAGACTTTCGACTGTGTCTTCTTCTGTCAATTGGCATTTTGCTTGAAAGATGATGTCGCCACTGTCATACATTTCATTTACATAATGTATCGTTATTCCGCTTTCTTTTTCTTTTGCGGCGATTACTGCTTCGTGAACGTTATGTCCGTACATGCCTTTGCCACCATAAAGAGGTAAAAGAGCAGGGTGAATGTTTATGATTTTGTTCGGAAATGCAGAGATAAGGTTTTGCGGAATCAACCAAAGAAATCCTGCCAAAACAATGAGATCTGTTTCTTTTTCTTTCAACAACTCAACAACCTTATCGCTCTCATAAAAATCGGTTCTGTTGAAATAATGATCTTCAATTCCAAGATTTGCAGCCCTTTGCCTTACATAGGCATTTTTTTTGTTTACTATCAGAACATTTACTTCGACATCTTTGTTATCTTGGAAATATTCGCAGATTTGTTGGAAGTTTGTGCCACTCCCCGAAGCGAAAATTGCTATTTTTTTCATGATTTAAGTGATTTATCTCTGTTAGAAAGTGCAAAATTATGATTTTTTTTTGATTTTTTGCCCCAAATACAGCACTTAAATCGTTGAAAAGAGTAAAAAAAATACTTTTGTCAAGTAGTTTAATATCAAATGTTTATATCAGAACAATGTCATTTGGTATTGCTTTTTGTTGTCCAAGTCAGGATTTTTTTGTTTCTTTGCAAATCAATTTATTCACATAAAACTAAATAGATATGTCTGAAATCGCAACAAAAGTAATAGCTATCGTAGTAGATAAGCTAGGTGTAGAAGAAAGCCAAGTAACTCCTGAAGCAAGTTTCACTGGAGATTTGGGAGCAGATTCTTTGGACACAGTAGAATTGATCATGGAATTGGAAAAGGAATTCAACCTTTCTATACCAGATGATCAAGCAGAGAAAATTGCAACTGTTGGTGATGCTATTGCATACATCGAAAACGCAACAAAATAATTTCATTTCGCTATGGAAATGAGACGAGTTGTCGTTACAGGGTTAGGAGCACTCACTCCAATTGGAAACGATGTTGAACAATATTGGCAAAGTCTTGTCAATGGAGTGAGTGGTGCTGCTCTGATTACGAATTTTGATGCTTCTCAGGCTAAAACTCAGTTTGCTTGTGAAGTCAAAGGATTTGAAGCAACCAAGTTCTTTGATAGGAAAGAGGTAAGAAAGTACGATAAATTCTCACAATACGGAATTGTAGCAGCAGATCAAGCTGTTGCAGATTGCGGTGTGGATTTAGAAAAGTTGAATAAAGAGCGTGCAGGCGTTATTTGGGCATCTGGAATCGGAGGAATAATAACTTTCCAAGAAGAAATAACTTCCTTTGCCAAAGGAGACGGAGCACTAAGGTTCAGTCCGTTCTTCATACCTAAAATGATAGCGGATATATGTGCAGGACACATTTCAATAAAATATGATTTGAGGGGACCGAACTTTGCGACTGTGTCAGCGTGTGCCTCTTCTGCAAATGCAATTGCTGATGCCTTTATGTACATTAAGGCAGGCAAGGCAGACTTTATGGTATGCGGAGGAAGTGAAGCTGCAATCTCAGAAGCAGGTATTGGAGGCTTCAGCTCAATGCATGCAATCTCTCAAAGAAATGATGATCCTAAGACAGCGTCAAGACCTTTTGACAAAGACAGAGACGGATTCGTTTTGGGAGAAGGTGCAGGTGCATTGATACTTGAAGAATACGAGCATGCAAAAGCAAGAGGTGCTAAGATATATGCAGAAATCTGTGGTGCAGGTCTTACTGCCGATGCTCATCATATGACAGCTCCGCATCCTGAAGGTAGAGGTGCTTTGGCTGCAATGAGAGAAGCGATGAGAGAAGCTGGCTTGGAATTGGATCAAATTCAACACATAAACACTCACGGTACGTCAACGCCATTGGGAGATGTTGCAGAAATCCAAGCAATCAGTAAATTGTTTGGAGAGAATGCAAAAAATATCAACATCAATTCAACCAAATCGATGACGGGACACTTGCTTGGTGCTGCAGGAGCAATAGAAGCGATTGCTACGGTCTTGGCAATAAAGAATGGAATCGTGCCACCGACAATCAATCACTTTACCGACGATGAACAATTGCCTGATTTGAATTACACATTTAATAAAGCACAAGAAAGAGACATCGAAGGAGCATTGAGTAACACCTTTGGATTTGGCGGACACAATGCATGCCTTGCTTTCAAAAAGGTTAAGTAGATAATATTCTAAGAAAAATGTTTCGTTTTTTTGAAAACAGACATAAACAAGAGGATAGAGAATTATTGAAATTTTTAAGAAATATTCTTGGGTGCAAGCCTAAGAATATTTCTCTTTATAGACTATCGCTTGTACATCGCTCTCGCTCTCATATAGATACGAAAGGGAATAAGGTGAATAATGAACGCTTGGAGTATCTTGGCGATACGGTCTTGAGTACCATAGTAGGAGAGTTCCTTTTTAAGAAATACCCGCACAAGGGAGAGGGTTTCCTTACTGAGATGCGTTCAAAGATGGTCAGCCGTTCGGCATTGAATAAATTATCTTCAAAAATCGGTCTATCCGACTTGATAAAATACAGCAGAGGAAACGTAGGAGATGGGCAATTTTTGTCGCTTGACGGAAATGCTTTTGAGGCTTTGGTCGGAGCTTTGTATCTTGACAAAGGTTATCACTTTACATACAAGGTCTTGACTAGGAAACTATTCTCGACTTATATGGATGTGGACGAATTAGAGAACACAACATGGAATTATAAAGGCAAACTGATTGCATGGGGACAGAAAAACAAGTGTTCGGTAGCCTTTGAAACTATTTCAATTGAAGAAATAAAACATCGAAAGCAATATACGGTTCAGGTGAACATAGGAGGACTCCCGTTTGATACTGCTGTAAATTATTCAATCAAATCAGCCGAACAACTTGTTGCCGAAAAGGCATTCAAAAGAATAGAAGAAGAACAAGGAAAAGAAAAAACATACGAGATAAACAAAGAATCCGATGAGTAATATAGAACGTAAACCTGATTGGTTAAAGATAAAACTCGAAACAGGCGAGAATTATCCGAAGGTAAAGAAGATTGTAGAACTGAATAAGTTGCATACGATTTGCAGCAGTGGCAAATGTCCGAACATAGGTCAATGTTGGTCGATAGGAACAGCTACATTTATGATTTCGGGCGATGTTTGCACGCGTAGTTGTAAGTTTTGTGCAACCAAAACCGGCAAACCGTTACCATTGGATCCAGAGGAACCTGCAAAGATTGCTGAATCGGTCAGATTGATGCAATTGAAGCATTGTGTTATAACTTCGGTTGATAGAGATGATTTAGCAGATAAATCCGCCGAACATTGGGCAAAAACCATAGAAGCGGTAAGAAAAGCGAATCCGAATACGACAATCGAGGTGCTTACTCCCGATTTTGACGCAGATGAAAAACTTTTGAATATAGTGTTTGCCTCAAAGCCGGATGTGTTTGGTCATAATATGGAAACGGTTAAAAGATTGTCCGATCAGACTCGTTCAAGGGCGAAATACGATGTAAGTTTGAAAGTATTGTCTCTTTCAAATCAGGCAGGATTGATAACAAAGACCGGCATCATGGTAGGATTGGGAGAAAGCGAAGCAGAAGTTGTCGAACTTATGCAAGATGTCAGAAAAGCAGGAGTAAGACTTATGACTATCGGACAGTATTTGCAACCGACAAAAAGCCATATACCTGTAATAGAATACGTAACCCCTGAACAATTTGCAAGATACAGGGAAATAGGACTTGAACTTGGATTTGACAATGTGGAAAGCGGTCCGCTTGTTCGTTCATCCTATATGGCAGAAAAAACATTCATCGAATCGAAGATTAAGATAAACAGATAAAAATTCTTAATTTTTTCATTTTTATTGAGCGAGGCGATAATAAAATCAAGGTGTCGTCTCGTTTTTTTTGTGAGTTGCAAAAATAGCCTTATCTTTGCAAAAATCAAAAACGATTTAGAGGTATGAAAAAAGTCAATTGGACAATTTTTTTAAGCATAACGGCAATAGTAATCAGCATAAGCACAATATGTCTTCAATTATTCGTATTCGCAAAACAGATTCCCTCGCCCGATGATATGTATAAAGGAATGATAAAGCAACATTTGCAACATTTTTCTGCACCTTTGCCCGATTCGTTGTCATTTTGCGGAGAGCAAGTCCCGCTTGACAATGTTTTTGTTCGGGAAGCATTGGACAGAGAGCTGACTTCGATAATGTATCAGCATAATTCCACTTTTTTGATTTTGAAACGTTCATGGCGATTCATGCCCGAGATAGAACAATTGCTTGCAGAATTTGGCGGACACGACGATTTGAAATATCTCGCTGTTGCAGAGAGTGCGTTGAGTGATGTAATCTCTCCGGCGAAAGCCTCAGGCTTTTGGCAGTTTATGCCGACCACTGCAAAGGAATATGGAATGGAAGTAACAAATGAATGGGATGATAGATACAATCTTAGAAAGGCAACGCAGGCTGCTGTAAAGTATTTGAAATCTTCTTATGCGAGATTAGGCGATTGGGCTTTGGCTTGTGCGGCATACAATTGCGGAGAAGGAGGTCTGAAAAAGCAAATGAGAGAACAAGGATGCAATGATTATTGGGGGCTGCATCTGAATACCGAAACTTCAAGATATGTTTACAGAATATTGGCTTACAAAGTGCTTTTGCAGAATCCGCAGCAATACGGCTTTTATGTAAGGCAAAAAGACTGCTATCAACCTTTGCAATACAAAGAAATAACGATAGACAGTTCAATAACCGACATGGCGGCTTTTGCAAAGAAGATAAATTGTCCTTATAAATATTTCAAGATACTTAATCCTTGGGTTCGCTCTTCAAAATTGACTAACAAGACTAATAAGAAATACACTTTCCGCGTGCTTGAAGACAAAAGCTATTCTTGGAAACATCTTATCTCTCAATTGGAAGACGGAGAAGAATTTTTGAACTAAACCACTCTTTCTCAGTGCTGTAAAACCGAAACAAAGATTCGCTCCACTGAAACAAAGAAACAATTTATTAAAACAAAGATTCAGCGAAATAAAACAAAGAAAGAATTTACTGTTTCTTTATTTCGTTCGAAGGATGTAATGTTGTTTTTTTACAGGGTTTTGAGTCAGAAAAGCGACTTTGCAAAGGAAGAAATCGGCTGTAACTTTGATTTGATTGTTTCTTAAAAACCATTCCCATTGTTCTTCGATTGCAGGGTTGCAAAAGGCATCTGACAGAATGATTACGGCATTTTCCGAACATCTTGCAACGATTCGCTCCATTGTACCTTGCAAATCATAAACATCTTTTTTGCAATCGATAATCACCAAGTCTGCTTTGACGGACTCATTCAAACATTCGAGCAATCGTTCTGAGTTTTTTGCATAGTGAATCTCTGTGTTTGCAGAACCGGTTTCGGATGCAGCTTGCTTTATTGCAGAAATATTCTCAGCGTTTTGGGTAAAGAATAAAATCTTGCTTTGAGGCAATGCCACGGAAAGATAAAGTGCAAGATTGTTGCAGTTATCCGATATGATGTGTATTTGTTTTGGTGCGAAATATGTTGCAATCCGACAAATAAAAAGGTTGTTTTTGTGCTTTAAGTTAAGATGTAGATTAGAGGTCTTGCATTCAAATGCCTTCCAATCTTTTTTCAACTTTCGATAAACTTGTTTTGGAAATTTCGTTTTCAAGCCTTGAGTAAACAAAGCAAACATAAAAGGCGAATGAATCGAGTATTCGTCTTTCGCTCTCAATCTGTAGCGGATGTAATTCTTTGCAAGAGTTGAAAAATTCATCGTTTTGCTTTTCAAGAAAAACGGCAGAGTGCAACACTCTGCCATTTTCATCAAATGTTATGAAAAAAAGAAATTTTATCTGAATAATGTTATGGTTCCCATTCTGTCATACACTTTCGTGTTTCCTGAACGACGATAACTCAAACGATAAACGTATGTACCCTGAGGGCATTCCTCATCCTTGTATGTTCCATCCCAACCAAGCAAGTCAGTCATATCAGGAATAACTCCGCAAGTCAGGAATTTCTCATGCACTTGGAACAATCTTAGTCCTTGACGATTGAAAATTTCAAAGCTGACATCTTCCAAGTTATTCAAAGATGAGAAGAATATCTTGTCATTTACTCCGTCATTATTTGGTGAAAACGCATTCGGCATCCAAACTCCGAACAATTCAATTGGCACACTGACGCTTGTACTATCGGCACAACCCAAGCGATTGTAACTTACCAATTTTATGTTTACCGAATCGGTGCTTAGATCGTTGAAAGAATGTGTAACCGTACGGCCTGTTGCAGTTCCTCCGTCTGAGAATAACCAAGATGAAGTGTAGGCATTTGGCGATACATCGGAGATTGAGAGAACCGGATTGTCAACATCAACATATCCTGGTGTGAATGCTATTGTTGCTTCCGGATATTGATAAACCGTAACTGTAACCTGCTTATCTGTATGGCAACCTGTTTCTCCGTAACCGCTCATTGTATAAGTCGTGGTTTCCTGAGGTGTTACCGCAATAGGGGCAACTACTCTTTCTGTTGTAAGACTTGCATCTGGCGGATTTGCGGTCCATGAGTATTCAACAGCGTTTTCTCCTATCAAAAAGACGGTGTCTCCCGGACAAATCTCATTTGTGGAAACAGAAGCCAAAGGATTGATAACCGTGATTCTGATACTATCGTATGCAACGCAACCAACAGATGTTTCGGCTATAAGATAAACTGTGGTATCTCTTGTAGGTAGAAAATCCAATACAGCATTCGTGGTCGGATTCATCATAATTGGAGGATTCGATGGACGATTGAATGTCCATTCAAAGGCAACTGCGTTTCCTGTTGCATCGGATGCGGTTATCACAGCTCTGTCTCCCATACACAATTTTGTTGCTCCGTCCAATGTTACCTCAGGAAAGGCTTGCACGTTTATTGTTATGAATTTCAAATTGTAGTATCCTGTTTCTTCGTCCGTAACTTTGACGTAATAAGTCGTGTTTTGAGTTATTTGTTCTTGCAAGGTGGTGCCTTCATGTATTGGAGCCTCTGTTGCAATTGCTTCTTCCGAATACCACCATTGGTAAACCAAATTGTCGTTTTCTTCATCCTCAGGAGAAGATGCCGTAATCGATGCTGTTTCTCCTGCACATATTTCCTCAACTGCTTCAAGTACCAAAGACGGAACCTTAGGTATTATAACTGTTTTACGATCGTCTTTCTCACAATAAACAACCTCCTCTGCCAATGGGTCTTCCGAACTTCTTACTTTACGAACATACTCATACGTTCCGTCTGTTGCGTAAACGTGAATAAGTTTTTCAACCGAGTTGTTCGCGTCATATTCGTATGTCGTTGCAGTATTGTCCGCTTCATTCAATACTACCCATTTGTTGTTTTGATATTCTATCTGTATAGGTGTGGTTCCATCTCCGAAATCATACTCCTGCCAGTACAAAGGTGCACCTGCCGCATTCACATCTCCGACAAGGAAAATTGCTCTTCCCGGAGGGTCAGCCGCAGTCGGTTCTGTAACTTGCAGATTGAAGATAGGACGTATGTCGTTTATCTGTGTGGTTATGTAAGCAGAGCAAGGAGGACGAACCGTTCCCCAAGTCGGATACATCGCAGCACCTGTAATTTTACAAGCATAAAATTTCACAGGATCGTTACCCATCATATCGTTTGTTACAACAAGGTTCGAGTCTGTTGAAAGTGCAGTAGCAGATGCGTCAACGTTGCTTAGCTCGTCTTGAGACATATATGTGTTTTCTATTTCGAACCATTTGTACTCCGCAAAGCCGGCAGGAGCTTGTGCAACCGTTATAGTGTCTCCGTTACCTGCACATCCGGGAACGTTAATCTTTGCAGGCTCAACCTTAGCCGCAATATAACCATATCCACCGTGAGCAGAATATTTACAATCGCTGATTCTAACCCTCAAAGTTACTCTGTCGCCTTCAAATCTCTTAAGATTGATTTTTACTTCTTGCCAATCGCAATATACCCATCCTGATTGTCCTCTGTGCCAACCTGTAGGTAATGTTCCGGTTGAAGGAACGTCTCCTGATTGTTCAAAGAATGCACATGGGTCAACAAGATCGTTTGTCATTTGATTCGTAACAGGGTCATGTGTCATCACATCTATTTGGAATGTAGGGTTGGCATAATGTTCTCCTGGGTGAGGGGACATCAGTACCATCGCATAGTAAATTGTCAAAAGACAGTTTTCTGATGACACTTGAAAGGTATATTGCAACTGAGAGCAATCTCCTCCTCCGTTACTATTGCCTAACTGAGATGAATATTGACATCCCAAATGTGTAGGCACTTTTGGCAATTGATTATTCGAATAAGAATCCCTTGCATTCGCATCAGAGAAAATTTGAAATCGGCTTCCACCGCCATCCGATGCTTGTGTAGGATCTCCATGTGTTTGAGTCCAGCTCCAGTTTGGAGAACTCGACGAAGAGCCTTGGTAACTTCCTGTTCGGGCTGTCCATCCCATATAACCGTGAGAAAAATCCAAACCATCGCCTCTTAATGCGTCAAAATCCTGTGCAGACACCATTGCAGGAAATGCACAAAACGCAAAAATAATCAGAAGAACCCTCATTTTCAAAGTTTTGATTCTGTTGTCCATATCTTTATTCGTTTTATTTTAATCTAAGACACTGTTAATTGTAATTTCGTTCGCTATTTCAGCTTTATTTTTGTAATTCCTTCTCCTCCGAACTCCACTCTTTCGGCTTTGAAACTATCAACTTCGGGATTCTCTTTCAGATAATCTCTTAGCACAGTTTTCAAAATGCCATCGCCTTTGCCGTGAAGGATTGCTATTTCCGATTCTCCCAAAAGGCGAGCCGTATCGATATATTTTGATAATTCGCTTAATGCTTCATCGGCTCTGCGTCCGCGTAAGTCAAGACGATAGTCGAATTTGGCTCTTAAATCGTTTATATCCTGCATCAGGCTTATACTTATACGGCTTTTTGCTCCCGATTGTTGCTTTTGTTGCTTCAAATAGCTGTTTTTATTTACTTTTTGCAAGCGTTCAATTGGTAAAGACAAACTCATCTGTCCGCAAACAACCTCTGCTTTATTTTTTTTCAACTTCAAAACCGTCCCATAGCTGTCTTGCCCATCCACAAGCACAATATCTCCCTCTTGCAAAGGTGAATTGTCGAAAGGAATATGCTTTTTGGTTTCTTTTTTCGGTGGCTCGATGTTTGAAATCTCGCTTTGCAAAGCCTTGCTTTCTTCTTCCACCTTTTTTATGCTCTCTTTTATCTTTTCCCTTTCTTTTTGCGTACTTACCTTTTCGGCTTTGGTCGTTTTGATATTGCGAATCGTTTCTTCAATCTGTTTGTTTGCATCTTTCAGAATTTGATTAGCCTGCTTTTTAGCCTCGAAGATGATTTCTTTTTCCTTGCGAGTGATTTCTTCTTTCTTTGCCTTGTATTGTTCAACCAAAGAATTAAGTAAATCGTCTGCAAGTTGCAGTTCGGTCTGCTTTGATTTGATTTCCATTTTTTCAACAGCCAACGTTTGCAGGCTTTGTTCGAAATCCACCATTCCACTTCCGACTTTTGTTTTTGCCGATTCGATTATCTCCGAAGGCAGACCTATTGTTTGTGCAATCTCAAAAGCAAAACTGCTTCCGGGATTTCCAACCGACAGACGATACAATGGTTTCAGTGCTTTAGTGTCAAACAACATCGCAGCATTGCTTATGGTAGAATGTTTTTCGGAAAGCAACTTCAAATTCGAATAATGGGTTGTAACGATACCGAAAGCGTTTTTGTCATTCAAGTGTTCCAACACTGCTTCTGCAATTGCACCACCGATATTAGGGTCAGTCCCTGTACCACATTCGTCAATCAAAAACAGACAAGCATCATTGGCAACTCTGCACAAATGTTTCATCGAAAGCAAATGAGAACTGTATGTACTCAAATCGTTTTCCAAACTCTGCTCATCGCCAATATCAATAAACAGATTGTCGAATAAGCAACATTCACTTGTTTGTTTCATCGGTACAAGCAAGCCGCATTGCAACATATATTGTAATAGCCCCACTGTTTTCAAGCATACTGACTTGCCGCCTGCATTCGGACCCGAAATAATCAAGATGCGTTTTTTGTCATTCAGCTCAATTTTCAAAGGAACTATTGTTTTGTTATTCTTTTTCAAGCTTGCCTCCAAGATAGGATGGCGAGCCTCAAACCAGGAAAAGCCTTTGTTTTTTTTCAATATTGGTTTTCCGGCTCCGATTCGAAGAGCGTATTTCGCTTTTGCTCTGATAAAATCTATCCTTGCAAGAAATGCGTATGCCGAAAGCAAAATCGGAATGAACGGTCTTAGAAAAACAGTGAATTCTGTCAATATTCTGATGATTTCTCTGTTCTCCTCAAACTCCGCTTCTTTCAATCGATTGTTCAATTCCACCACTTCGGCAGGCTCGATATAAGAAGTCTGTCCTGTCGAAGACTCATCTATTATGAAGCCTTGCATACGGCGTTTGTTCGCTGACGAAATAGGAATAACGCCTTTGCCATCCCTTACCGTCAGTTCGGCTTCGGGAGCAGTCCAACCCTCTTGCTTTGAAATGCCGAGAAGTTTGCGGAGCCGTTTTTCTATTTCCGATTTTGTGCGTCGGATATTTGTGCGTATGGCATAAAGCTCTTCGGATGCCGTATCGGACATCTCTCCGTCGGATGTAAGCAAACGTTTGCAACGAGAAAGAATCTCACTTTCGATTTGAAGACCTGTGCATAGGCTTTTCAACAAAGGATAATTATCTTGAATGTCTCGCTCGAAGAAATCAAAGCATGATTGGATTGTAGTCAGACTTCGGAATAATTCAACCAAAGAAACAAGAGAAATGAATGTGCCATTAGTTTCCAACCTTTTCAACTCTTGGCTCATGTCAAAGTAATCCTCGGTCGGGAAAGCCTTGTTTGACAGCAGGATTGAAAGAAATTCGTCGGTCAATCCCAATTCTCGTTCAACTTTGTCAAAAGAATACATAAACCGCATCCTGTCTGCAAGACGCATACCTGCAAGAGAAAGACAACAATCTTTAACCTCTTGCACTATTTGCCTGAAAGCAAGTTTTTGTTCGGTTTTTTCGTAATGTTTCATTTGACTTTGTTTGAACGATTCCATGAAAAACAAAAAGCAAAGATACGAAAAACTTCCGTTTTTGCAGGATAAAACAGCACTTTGTTTCGAAAGATCTTATGCGATAAAATATCGGTTTTAGCCAAACAAAGAAAGAATTTACTGAAATCAAGAAACAATTCAGCGAATCTTTGTTTTATTTTTCTCTTTCTTTGTTTTGTAAATGCTTGATAATGAATGGTGATTTTTAATCCTGAAAAGCTTGCCTTTTTTACGTTGAAACAAAACTCTAAGACATGAAAGCAAAACGAACAGGCAAAGTAAAAAATCAAAACACCAAAGCTTTAACGTTTGCAAAATGTTGTCTTTTCAAAATAAGTATTATCTTTGCTCCATTAAAGCAATAACATTGTATAGCGATTTATGGTAAGAAGATTTTTTGTAGCGGTTTTGTTTGTTTTGATGGCAGGTTTGGTGCAAGCACAAGTGATTTCACCTTCGGTAAAGAAAGATGTATTGTCCAAATATGAGAAACACATAAAGGCTTGTGCGGCAATAAACACGGAAAACCCCGATATGATGCCGGTTTATGAGTTTCAACTCTCTTCGGCTGAAGATTTCTTGAAGAAAAATGAGCATTACAATAGCGATACCGAGATTTACGCCAAATGGATTGAGCTTGGGACGTTGGTAAAACAAAACAAGGAAGTTGTCGAATTCATGTTGCCAAGAATGAGTGATTGGTATTATCGCAAGGCAATCTTCTCTAAGGCTAACGATAAGCCAAAGGAAGCTTATGAATATTTGCAAAAGAGTCTTCAAAGCAATCCTCAGAATGTTATGACGAATTATGAACTTGCCAAGATAAGCCTTGACAGTGGTTCTGTGGTCAATACGACGAATCGTTTGGTGAATGTGTTGCAGACTTTCGCACCTTCGGAAGAGGAAAGTCTTTTGTGCAAGAATCTATTGCTTTATACATACGACAAAAACTTGCTTCAGTCGCTCTCTCTTATCAAACAAGGAAAGTATGCCTACGCTGTGGATATATTAAAGGAGCTTGAGAGTTATTGTGAGCAAGATCCGATGAAAGTATGTAACAAGGGAGTGATTGCAAAGAACCTTCAGGTTTGTCAGAACGGTATTTACAAAGATCATATCGACGTTACAAAGAAAGCTATTTCAAAAGGTAAAAATGATGTAGCGGCGGATTTTATTGCCAATACTTATGATTATTTTCAACGAAACCGAGAAACCATAAGCGATACTGCAGATTTTGACGAGGTAGTCAATGTTGTGGTGAACAGTTATATTGCTCAAGCCAAATCGATGCCAGAGGCAAAGAATAATGAAGCCAAGATGGATTTGCTACATAAAGCAAGAGAGTTGGCATCTATGGTTGGAGGAAATTTTGAGGAAGGAATATTGAAGCAGATCGCCTTTTTGCAAGGTACACTTCAAGAAAGTGATCCTGTTTTGGATAGTTTGGAAGCGGCAGCACCAAATACGGGTTATGCAGAACAATATCCTGAGTTCATAAAGGAAAAAGAGAGCGATGCGGAACTTGAAGTTGAGAAGATAGAACAAGATTATATTGAAACCTCTTCAAATAAGAATCCACAAAAAAGCACAGCTGTCGTAAACACTCAAACACCTAATCTACGGAAAGAAATAGACAATAAATTCTTTGAAACACTTTCTTATCTTAAAGTCAATAATTACGACAAGGCTTTGGAGGTTTTGGAAAGTGCAAATGAGTTGGCACAAATCGATGCGGAGAAAGAGGTTGTCGAAAAGATGTATATTTCCGCTATAAGGGAGGTTACAGCAAAGCGAATGAGCAAAGCCGAGTATGCAATCTTTCAAGGTGAGGTGCAAACGGCGGATAGTTTGGTTGCATTGACGGATGAGTTGTTGGAACGCTACAAAATGAAGAACGACAGCGTGATTGTGAAAATTATGAACAGCTATTTGCGTGCTATAGACAACAAAGTGTGCAGTAAAAAGCAGGAAGAAATCAACGTTATGGTGTATAATATCATCGATTGCATAAGACAGAACGACTTTTATTTGGCTGAGGATTATATAAACAGGGCTATGCAAATCAAAGGTAGCAGTGAGTGTCGTTTGGACAAGAGTCGTTTGCGTGCATTGAAACGTCAGATTGAGCAACCTTTGGAGTACGTTAAGAAACGTGAGGTTTTGGACGATATATTGGCGAGTGGAGATACCAATAAGTATTTGCGTGAGTATGCAGCTTTGGAACATTTCTATGTAACTCACAGTCTGAAAGAGATGAGCGTGCAACATCGTCCTCTAAGGGAGATTCTGTATTCTTTTGGCAACGATGCTTTGGCTATAACGACAATTGAACAACTTATGAAGTACAGACAGTTTGAGCAAAGCGTGGAAGCACTTGCCAGCTTAAAGGATTTCGGTTACAAGTCTAAGCATACGAAAAAGATTCAGAAGAAAATAGGACAGATGATGAGCTTGGAAGAGACTAAACGCAACGAAAAGATTGCTCAATCGAACCGTCTGATGGATAAATATGAGAATGACAAATGGTTCAAGTACCTTATAAAAAGCTATAAGAAGAATTTGATAAAATGGAATAAACTTCATAATTAGGCAAACGCAGTCTTCCCCCGATCAAAACGAGTAAAACGGTAAATGCAACCTTGAATTGTTTTGTCTCGTAAAAGAACGGATAGATGCAGACAAAATATGGGCGCTTACGAATCTTTGATTCATAAAAATAAAACTTGAAAAGAAAAAAATGAATCTTTGATTCAGAAGAATGAAACAAAGAAAGAGTAACAGTAATAAAAACAGATAGATATGAAAAAAGCAGTATTATTTATCGGAGCTTTGATAATGGCGTTTTCAATCAATGCTCAACAGCTTACAAACAATGGTTTCGAGTCTTGGACCGGTAATATACCGCAAGGATGGAACACTTTAGGATTTATGGGATTTAATTTGTGCGATGTAAACAAGACAACGGATGCACATAGTGGCGAATTCGCAATCACGGTTGCCCCTGCGATGTTGCCCGATATGTTGGTTGCCGCTATGGGATTGACGGAATCATTTTCCATTCCGGGCTTTCTGACCAACGGAACCATAAACATGGAATATCTGATGGAGATGATGGGAGGCGGAATGCAAGAAGGAGCATTTGATGATCCCACAATGTTAGCCAATCTCTTTACAGGAGGATTGCAACTGCAAGAACAACCATCGGTAATCGAAGGATTCTATAAATTCGATCAAGTTGAAGGAAGCTGGGACATGTTTTTGATAACCGCATTCTTGCTTGCGGATGTCGAGGGTCAAAGAACCATTATCGGAGGAGGAGCTTTCGAAGGAGGAATAACAATGAAAGCGGCAGGCGAATACCAATCTTTTTCGTTGCAATTGTTGAATCCGACAGATATTCCTGCGACAGAAATGATTGTTTTGGCGATAGTGTCTGCCGAAGAAGCTGCAACAGATTTCTCAACCTTGTATTTGGATGATTTGAACGTTGTTTACACTTCAGGAATCGAAGAAGATATATTCGACAATAAAGTTGCGGTATATCCAAACCCTACATCGGGAGACTTCAAGTTGAATGGAGCGGATGGAAGTAAGGTAATAATTTCAGATGTTTTAGGAAGAGAAGTCTTGAACATCGAAAAATATGACGGACAGAGCGTAACATTGTCCCAAAAAGGCGTTTACTTTTTGAATATCGAAGGAAAGCAAACGCAAAAGTTGATTGTAAAGTAATCGAAAGGCTTTGAAACGAATTTTATTTGAGATATTGGCAATTTGTTTGCTTGTGGCGTCCTGTGCAGGAGGGTATTCCTTCACAGGAGCCTCCGTTTCGGCGGATACAAAGACCTTTTCGGTTGAGCCGTTCGTCAATAAAGCAAGCATAGTTCAGCCGATGCTTGCGTCAGAACTCACGAACGCTTTGGTAAACAAAGTAAACTCATCCACATCTCTTGTTCAGATGAATGAGAATGCAGACGTTGAATTTTCCGGAACGATAATCGGTTATGCTATTTCGCCCTCTGCAATCGGTGCAAACGACAGAGCGGCAAAGAATCGCTTGACAATAACCATCAGAATCGTTTATAAAAATCACAAAGACCCCAAAGCGAATTATCAAACTCAGTTTTCACGTTTCCGAGAGTACGACAGCAGTTATTCACTCAGCGATGTGGAAGAAAGTCTCATCAAAGAAATAAACGAAGAGTTGGTTGAAGACATTTTCAACAAGTCTTTCGTCAATTGGTAACAAGCAAACGAGATGCGAAACAGGAAAAGCATAAACATAATCGGCTGGACGCTTGCCGCACTCGCCACTTCGCTTTACGCATTCACCATGTATCCGACACTATCCTTTTGGGACAGTGGGGATTTTCTTGCTTCCGCAGCCGGGCTTCAAGTTTCCCATCCGCCGGGAGCTCCTTTGCATCATCTCTTAGGAGCGTTTCTTTCGATTTTCTCTTTTGGTAATTCCACCATAACGACGTATTGCATTGCCCTTCTTTCGCCTTTGTCGATGGGATTGAGCGTTGCGTTTTTGTTTTGGATACTTGTGCGGATGCTAAGCAGGTTTTCGAGCATGCAACCCGGCAACATAATTGCGTCAATCATAGGTTCGCTTTGCTTTGCCTTTGCCGACAGCATTTGGTTCTCAGCAACAGAAACCGAAGTCTATGCCTTGTCGATGCTACTATCGCTTATGACATTTTGGCTCGTGCTTAAATGGGATGAAAACAAGAAAACGAAATATCTTCTCCTTGCAATATTCCTATTAGGCTTGGCATTATGCGTCCATCAGCTTTCTTTGCTAATACTGCCTGCCGTTTCCGTAATCGTTTACTTCCATCAAAGACGTACAAACTACAAGGGATTGTTTTTATACATTGTTTTAGGAGCGTTGAGCGTTGTATTGATTCTTTATGTGCTCGTTCCGCTCATGCTGACCCTGCTTTCAACCATCGGATACTTTGCAATACTTATATATATACTGATTACAATAGGAGGAATCTTCGTATCGCGTCGCTACAAGCTTAAACGATTTGAATTTTCTTTGCTTGCACTCACGTTTTTCTTCATCGGACTTTCCACATATCTTATAATACCGATACGAAGTGCCGCAAATCCGCCATTGAACAACTATTCGCCAAACACATTCACCGCTTTCAAAGACTATGTCAATAGAGAAAATTACTCGAAAGCCCCTTTGATTTACGGACAGCAATATACAGCCCTGCCACCCGAAGGATTCGAAATCGATTCCAAAGGACTGAAACCCATATTCGCCAAAGAACAAAAGACAATCTTCCCAAGAATGTGGAATTATGAGAGTCAGTCATACGAAAACGGCTACATAGAATGGACAGGCTTGCCCGAAAACACCGTAAACATAGACGGAGAACAACGCCCCAAGCCTTCATTCCGCCAAAACCTCACATTCTTTTTCTCCTATCAGGTAAACTATATGTATTTCCGTTATCTGCTGTGGAATTTCTGCGGACGGACAAACGACGTTCAAGGATATGGAGACTACAAAAACTCGCAATGGGCAACCGGAATAAGCTTTGTCGATGATTTTATCGGATTGGGCAACCACGAACTCAACCCTCAGGCAGACAAAGGCAGAAATTCATATTTTGCAATTCCGCTTCTGATAGCTTTGATAGGGCTTTTCTATCAGGCAAGCAAAGACACAAAACATTTTACGGTCAATGCGACACTCTTTTTCTTCAATTCCATTGCCTTGGTCTTCTTTTTGAATCAGCCCGCCTACGAACCAAGAGAGCGAGACTACGTTTATTTGCTTTCATTTGCCTCTATGGCAATCTGGATCGCAATGGGAGTGTTTGCAATCAGTTCTTGGGTAGTGCGAATCCTTACTTTGAGACGACCAAAGTACGTTGCACCGGTCTTTTTCTTCGTTCCGGCACTTATGCTCTTCGAAAACTATGACGATCACAACCATCGACACCAATACACCGCCGAAAACTACGCCCGAAGTTTGCTTGAAAGTTGCGAAAAGAACGCAATACTCTTCACAAACGCCGACAACGACACATATCCTCTGATTTACGCACAAAATGTCAAGAAGATACGCCCCGATGTCAGAGTGATAAACCTTGCAATGCTCAACAGCACCGAACAAATCAAAGACCTTGAGCGACGCATACTCGATTCCGAAAAACTAAATACCATATTGAAAAGTCGGGAGTACGAAAACAACTATCAATACGTACAGATAAATCCTTCGTTCGACACTTTGAACCTCGCACAAGCCCTTTCGCAGTTAAGAAATCAACAAAACGCAAACGACTTCTTCGGAATGAAAGTGCCGAGCCTTGCCACGAACCGTTTCAGCCTTGTTTACGGCAGTGATACCCTTGTTTGGAAATGGGACAGATTGGATTTGAGTCGCTCAGACCTTGTTGCGATGGACATAATCGCCGCAAACATAAATTCACGTCCGATTTACTTTTCCTCATACTCAGTCGAAGACTTCTACGGCTTGGAAGAATACATGCAACTCGAAGGATTGGCGTACCGACTCGGCAACAGCAAACATTCCGAGGCTGAAATCATACAACAAAAAGCAGGATTCATAGCCGAAGAAAAGATGTTTGAGAATTTTATGACCAAGTCCCAGATGCGTAACTTCAACAAAAGCGGACTTTATTACAACGAAGTGGAACGAGAAATCGTGCAACAATTCATACAAAACGGCATCTGCCTTGCCTATAAGCTTTTCCAAAAGAAAGAATACGACAAAGTGTATAGTGTTTGCGAACTTTTGCGTTCCACATTCCCTGTCACGGAACATTACTATCCCCTTGCGTGGGCAGATATCGCGATGTTATATGCTTTGATAGGCGATGAAATAAAAGCAGAACAGTATATCAAACGCTCCGCCGCCGAATTGGAACATCGCATATCCGATTATTCACACCTTTCTTCAAGGCAACAATCGCAGGAAAGGATAGAAGCACAAAACACAATCGAGCAATGGCTGCGTCTGATCAGGCAGGCAGAAGACTTCGACTTGGAGATCATACGCATAGAGCTTGCCGACGGATATTTTAACGT
>JAZNQE010000016.1:0-298958 GCA_045590015.1 Candidatus Onthomorpha sp.
ATCGGAGTCTGCAACCCGACTTCGTGAAGATGGATTCGCTAGTAATCGCAGATCAGCCATGCTGCGGTGAATACGTTCCCGGGCCTTGTACACACCGCCCGTCAAGCCATGGGAGTCAGCGGTGCTTGAAGACCATAACCGCGAGGAGTGGTTAAGGGCAAAGCTGGTGACTGGGGCTAAGTCGTAACAAGGTAGCCGTACCGGAAGGTGTGGCTGGAATACCTCCTTTCTAGAGGACGTTATTACGAAGGTGATTGACGGAAGTCAACCGCTACCGAAGGTTAATTATTTATATTTAGTCTCGTAGCTCAGTTGGTTAGAGCACTACACTGATAATGTAGGGGTCGGCGGTTCAAGTCCGCCCGAGACTACGAGGTCTGGTCCTCAGACCTTTTTTGTTTTCATAATTGTGGATTTTTGCTACCGAAGCTCTTCGGTAGCTTTTTTTATTTACATATATATGTTATAGAATATACACTTTTCCTTAAAACTAAAATTCGTAAGTCTTGTAATGTATGTGGAGATGTTTGTCGAAAACGAAACAAAGATTCAGTAAAATAACTCTTGATTTCAGTGAATCGATTCTTTGTTTCATTTTACGGATTCTTTGTTTCGTGGATAATCAAATAAATATATATAATTGTAACCTTATTGATTCTTAGACGTAATAAGAGATAATATTCATCTGAATAATGTTTTGATAATTGTGGTGTTGTAGAATGAAATGTTTTTTTGAGGTATGTGGAATAAATATTACTTGTTTTTTGTTTTCTTTTTGTTATTGAATGTTATTGTAATAGGACAAAATTGTATAGATTTTACAAATTTCAATTCATCAGGCTGTGTAAGAACAACAGGAACTTTTAGTAATCCATACGAAATGACACTTTCTGTTAATAATTCCTCAAATAGACATGTCGTTATGACTAATCCAAATGAGAAGGATATTAATACCGGTAGTATATTACGTACAATCCCTATTGGAGAGTCAGCTTCTGTGAGATTAGGAAACTCATTAACCGGGGCACAGGCAGAGAGTATTTCATACAATTATCAGGTTGATACAAGTGAAGCTGATTTATTATTTCTGAAATATGCGGCTGTTCTTCAAGATCCAAATCACAGTATAGCAAGGCAACCACGTCTGACTTTGGAGATTTTGAATCAAAGTGGTATGCACATAAATGAGAGTTGTACTTTTGCTGATTTTAGGGCTAATGCAAATTTAGGTTGGAACAGACATGGAATGAATTTATGGAAAGATTGGACTATAGTCGGTGTAGATTTATCACAATATCATGGACAAACAATAAAAGTGCGTTTAACTTTATGATTGTGCGGAGAGTGGACATTATGGTTACGCTTATTTTACTTTGAGTTGTGGAAAGAAAAAAATTGAGATAGTCAATCCTTGTACCACTTCTACAACAGTTACTTTCAGTGCTCCGGCAGGATTTAATTATCAGTGGTATAATGAAGCTAATTCAATAATTTCAACCAACAGAACGGTAACGGTTGATGCGGATGATTCAGAATACAGGTGTGTATGTTCGTTCGTTGGTAATAGTTCTTGTGGTTTTGAAATAAGTGCGAGTTCTCTCGCTTTAGGAAATAATGATACAATAGCATTGAATCAAAGTATTTGTAGAGGAGAAACAACTTTGTTTGGTTTTGAAGCAGATACTTCGGGTGTATATGTACAAAATTTGCAAAGTATGTATGGTTGTGATAGTACTGTTGTGCTAGATTTAACAGTCCATCCGACATACAATGATACTATTACAGCAGAGATTTGTGACAATGAAGTTTACACTCAATATAATTTCAATACATCAGAAGCAGGTTATCATACACAGAATTTGCAAACCATCAATGGTTGTGATAGTATTGTTGTATTGAATTTAACTATTCATCCAACTTTTTCGGATACTACTATTGCTGAAATATGTTCCAATGATAGATACACGCGAGGTGGTTTCGATGAAAATACAACAGGTGTATTTTATCGTAATTTGCAAACCATAAATGGTTGTGATAGTATATTTGTTTTGGATTTGACAGCTAATCCTGTATATTTGGATACTATATTTGCAGAGATATGTGAGGGAGAAACTTATGAGAATTTTGGCTTTGAAGCATCTAATAATGGTATCTATAGGCAATATTTAGAGACAGTGAAGGGGTGTGATAGCACTGTTGTGTTGAAATTGACAGTTCATCCGACTTATAGCAATGATTTAGTAGTTGATATATGTGAAGGTGAAGAATATGCTTATAATGGTAATACATACAATATTCAAGGTGTATATCAGACAAATTACCAAACGATTCATGGTTGTGATAGTGTGATAAATCTTCGTCTGAATGTACATCCGAAATATTTGCAAACTCGTTATGAAAGGGTGTGTCTTGGAACAGACTACATAGACAGAGATTTTCACGAATCGGAAGCGGGAATTTATCAAGTAAATTATCAATCGTATAGAGGCTGTGATAGTGTTATTGTTCTGGATTTAACAGTTGATCCTGTATATTTAGATACCATAAACGCTCTTATAAATATTGGTACATTTTATAACGAGAATGGATTTTTTGAAAATGAAAGAGGTACTTATACACAATATTTGAGTTCTGAATATGGTTGTGATAGCACAATAGTTCTTGTTCTTGATTATGCCGATAGAGATAAACCTGATGTATTTTCACCGAATGCTATCAATCCACAAGATGAAATAAATAGTGAATTCTGTATTTATCCTGAAGATGAAACCGTTGTTATGGACGAGCTGATTATTTTCAATCGTCAAGGTGTTGTTGTATTCCAAGCAAAAGAGTTTGGAGATTGTTGGAATGGTAAATATAAGGGGCAATATGTTACTCAAGGTGTATATAAATATGCTGTTATATATCACAATGTTGCTACGCCGGATAAAAAACAAAGGAAAGTAGGTTCGATTATGGTTGAGTATTGATTCTTTTCAAAATGATATCAAAATAGAATCAAGAAATAATTTATTGAAATCAAGAAAGAATTTGCTGAATCTTGAAAAGAAAAAATTGTTTCTTTGTTTGGTTAGAAAGCAAATGATGATAAGTTGATTTGTTGTTGTAAATAGTTGTATAATAGAAAAAAACAAATTATCCCGATGGCTGTTTCACAACGGTCGTTCGGGATAATCAACACTTCTAATAATATGGAAAATATTGCAAATCGCTTATTGCAATGCGATTACTTTTTTAGGATTGATTGAGGTCTCAAAACGATATTTCAAAACCCCGTCATGGTCATACACAAAGCATTCTCCGTTTGATACATAGTCTTTTGAGTCGGTTATGTATATGTATTCGTTGTCTGCTCCTATATAATAAGGAGATGTTGGTAGGTTTGTCGCGTTGCTTTCGATAAGTGTTTGTGGACTTGCTTGAAGGTTATTGATTGGAACAGTCCTATAATAGTTGTTCATCTGCGAATCGCTTTCGATATACAGCACTTTGTCGCCGATAATCGTGAAAGCATTTGCAACGATATTTGCTCTCTGTTCTATTTGATGGCTTGTTGCGTCGATGCAAACAAATTCCGAATCTTTGTACGAATAAGTCGCATAGTCATATTCGCCTCTTGCCTGAACTATTATCTTGTTTCCGCATACCGCAATCTGTCCCGGATTTAACAAGCCTTCGATTTTGCATATCAGACCAAGGTCGTCGGGATTCATTACCGAGATGCTGTTGTCAAAATTAGGATAATCCAATCCTCCGGTGTTGGCAACGAAAAGTTTTCCGTTGCATACGGCAATCGCTTCGGGGTTTCTGCCTTGTGTGAGTGCGGTTTTCTCGATTTGATATGTCGATGCGTTTATCTTATACACATATCCGTCGAAACAACTTACAAATACACTACCGTTGTGGTAGGCAATACAGCGTGGTTGCGGGTTTTCGCCTTGATTGATCGGTATCATGGCAAGTTTTTTGCAGGTTTTCTTGTCTGCAACCATAATGCAGTTTGAACCGTTTACGACAATGAACAATTTGTTTCCGACTTCAATCATATCATTGGCTGTTTCACCCAATCCTGTTCCGTTTTCGAGCATAAATAAATCAAAATGGGTTTGTTCGGTCTCTATAGAATAGAAATCCAATGCGGAGTTGTTTTGTCCCCACAGACCTTCTGTCATAACATAAAAGCCTTTGCCAAGTTCTTTTGGGGCTTCTCCGCCATTGCCATTTGGTTCGCTTTGCTCACAAGCTGTAAACAAGGTTCCAATAGATAGTAAGCTTGCAATGAATCCAAAGATTCTCATTCTGTTTTTAATCATAAAATAATGTTTTTAATTAATTGTAATTATTGTTTAATTGAATTTGTATTTCAAATTGATAATCCATTGTCTTCCTTGCATAGGATAGGAGTGGATCACTTCGTATTGTTCGTTTGTAAAGTTGTTACAGCTCAATTTGAGAGTGATTTGTTTGAATGAATAGGAGAGTGAAAGACTTTGGTCGCAGTATGGTGTGAGTTGATAGCGATCATCGTTTTGTTTTCCCCAATATCGTTTGCCCACAGCGGTCAATGCGTAAGACAGACTGATGTTTCTGTAATCTATACCAAACATTCCGTTAGCACTGTTGCGAGCTGTGTATTGTATTTGTTGCTTATAGTATTTGCTATCCTTGTCGTTGTCGATTGCGTATGTATAATTATAAACAAGATTCGCCCAAATAGCAAGGTTGTTTTGCCCCATGATTCTTTCGTGTCGCCAATCGGCTTTCAGCTCTATGCCATCGATTCTGACTTTTCCGTAATTGACCATGCTCCAAATGAAATAATTGTTTCGTGGAACAGAGACTATCTTGTCTATTACCGCATTGTGATATAAGTCGATTGAGATATTGAAACGATGATAGTTTATTTTTTCGTTATCATATTTGAACAAAAGATGCAGATTGTATTGTTTTGCTTTTTCTGGACGAAGATTTACTTCACCGACTGCATTATAATACAAATCGTTAAAGGTAGGTAGGCGGAATATGTCTTTGAAGAAAAATGATGCATCAAAGTAACGAGTGCTTATTCCTATGCTTGCAAACGGACTGAAGTGGTTTTGAGGAGCAAATGCTTTGTGCAGTGTTGCATAATCCTTGGTTGCTGTATGCAGAATGTTGAAATCAAAAATGAATATGCCCGTTTTATATGCCGCAATCAAAGCGGTGAGAGATGAAAATCGTAAAGGGTCGAAGTTATAGTTGTTTTTGGCCTCAAGAGATGAGAGAGTAAGGTCATTAGTCAAAGTAAGACTCAAACGTTCTGCATTATGCCAAGAAAGAATGTTGTTCCAATAAGCCTCGTTCTGAGTATAGCGGTCGTCTTGAAAGCCTTGGGCGTTGTTGTACAAAGGATCGAAGTAGCGAGTATGTGAATTGCTTAGTTTGAGGTGTGATTTGTAGTCGAAGTTCTCGTTTATGGTAAGATGATACACGCTTTGCATGAACGCATCTCTGTTCCAAAGCCGTTGTTTCGAAGTAAGATAATAGAGAGTCGTCGGTCCGGGCAGTCCCCGGTTGGAATGGTAAAAATAGGCTTTGGCTTTGATGTTGCTTTTCTTGTTTATGTTGTAGAAAATGTTTGCTTCCAATCGGGCGGAAAAGAAATCGTTGTTTTCTCTTCTTTCATTCGAGCTGCTGTCTGTTGAAGACGAACCGTAGCGAAGAAGATACGGATAGTCGCCTTTGCTTGAAAGAATGTCGGCAAACAGACTTGCGGATAGTTTTTCGTTGAATCGGTGGTTCAGATTCAATGTCGGGTTGAACATTCCGAAGGAACCTGCCGCTATGTTTGCAAACCCGTTCGTTCTTGTTGAATCGGCAAAAAACGGTTTGGTGGTTTCTATATTCAGGGTGTTGGCAGAGGCAAGGCTTTTTGCTGTTTGTAAACGCAGGATCGGATTTCCGTTGCTCAGAGACAGGCTTTCGATGTTTTCCGTTCCAAATTTCGAAAGGTCGATTTGTCCGTTTTGTGCGTTGCTTATGCTGATTCCGTCATACGAAACGTTGGTATGCATCGCTCCAAGCCCTCTTACGGAAACCGTTTTCAAGCCCCCAACCCCTCCATAGTCTTTTACCGTTACCCCTGAAAGGAATCTGACTGCATCACCTACGGAACGAAAACCGCTTTTGTCGATTTGTTCGTTTTTAATCGCATCTCCGCTTGTTTGACGTTGTTTTTCTTCCAACGATGATGCAATAACGTCAATCCTTTCGAGCATCACAGACTTTATACTGTCTTGTCCGAAACTTGCTACAAAGCACAATAAGAATAAGCTTAAAAAAAATGTTCTCTTTATCTTCATCTTTTTTTACCCTTTCCTCGAGAGTTAAAATCAATATTGCACCTGGCAGGTCTTCTGACTTGTTTCTCTGCATGACGCCTTCCCATTCGCTTTTCTCAAGCAAACAGTGGCTCGGTTGTCTTGCAGCTCTGATGAAACTCACAGCAGCGGGACTGTTCGGGATTCTCACCCGATTCCCTTTTAATCGTTGAAGGAAGATACTCCTTCGTCGAACCATTGCGGTTGCAAAGGTAGACGTTTTTTTTAATCTTACAATAGTTTTTCTTGTTTTTTTTTGCTGTTTGGAAAATTTGTTATAAGTTTGCAATCAGAAAATGTATGTGAAAAACAAACAAATAAAAGGTGAAAAATAGATCTTGAAATTAAAAAAATAGATCTTGAAATTAAAAAAATCTTTTCAAATTCCAGCGGAACGAAACGCAGGAAGGTTATTCTAACAAATAAATGATGAATATGGACAACTTAACACCTATCGAAGAACTTGCAGTGCAAGCAGATATGGAACAACAACAAGAGACTTTGGATCAACAAAGCTCAAACGAAGTGGCTGATATATTATCTGCCGAAACAGAAGACATTCAAGTAAACGAAAGTATCGAAGAATTGACTCAGAAATACGAGGCAATGACAAGAGAAGAAATCGTTGCAGTATTAAAAGAATTGTGTGCAGGAAACAATTTTGAGGCGTTGAAATCGAAGACTAATATCCTCAGAACTGTTTTCAATGAAAAGACAAGCGTGATAAAGCGAGAGGCTTTGGAAAAATTTATTGCCGAAGGCGGAGTTGAAGAGGACTTTAAGAGAGAACAAGATGATGTTGAAAAAGAATTTCACGCCCTTTATGCCGATTATAGAGAGAAACGCCAAAAACATATAGAGCAACAAGAAAAAGAAAAGCAAGATAATCTTGTAAAGAAACAGGAAGTCTTGGTTCGATTGAGAGAATTGTTGCAAAGTGAAGGTTCATTGAAGGAAATATACGATAGTTTCAATGAAATCCAAGAGCAATGGAAAGCCATAGGAGCTGTTCCTCGCACAGAAATAAACGGATTGTGGGAAAGCTACAGATTTTTGATTGAACAATTTTTTGATAAAGTTAAAATAGGCAAGGAGTTGAGGGATATGGGATTGAAAAAGAACTTAGACGAAAAATTGGCTCTTTGTGAGAGAGTTGAAAGTCTTATGTTGGAGACATCAATCAACGAATCGTTCAAACAATTACAAGAATGCCATCAGTTGTGGAAAGAAATCGGTCCTGTACCTTCTGATAAGAATGATGAGATATGGGAAAGATTCAAAAACGCTTCTGATGCTGTAAACAAGAGAAGACAAGAATTTTACGAAAAAGCAAAGGAAGAACAAAACAATAACTTGCTTGCGAAAGTTGCATTGTGCGAAAAGTTGGAAGAATTGTTGAAGACAGAACCTGCAACGATTAAACAATGGAATGAGCAAACTGAAAGCATCAATGAATTATTCAAGTTATGGAAAACTATAGGCGTAGTTCCAAAGAGCGATAACGAAACTATTTGGGAAAGATTCAAAAAACCGATAGATTTGTTCTTTGAAAGAAAAAAAGAAGCTTTCACAAAGTTAAAATCTGAACAAGATACGAACTACAATAAGAAGATGGAAATCTGTGCTAAGGCTGAAGCGATTGCAGAGCGTGAAGATTGGAAGGTGGCAACTGCAGAATTGATTGCTTTACAAAACGAATGGAAGACCATAGGTTATGTTCCACGCAAACAATCCGAAAAACTTTGGACAAGATTCAGAGCAGCATGTGATAAATTCTTCGAGAGAAAAGCCGAAAACTATAAGCAACAAAAAGAATCCGAAGCAGAAAACATCGCTAAAAAAGAAGCTTTGATTAGAGGTGTTAAGGAATTTGTCTTTACTGAAGATAAACAAAAGAATTTGGAGACGATAAAAGATTTTCAACGCCAATGGGCAGAAATCGGCTATGTTTCACAAAACGAAAGAGAACGTTTGTGGAAAGAATTCCGTCAAGCGATAGATGCTCACTTCGATAAGTTGCAATCAAACAATATGGAGTTGAATCTTAATGCGTTCAAAGCTCAGATAGATGCAGGTGCAATCGAAGGGAAAAAAGGAAACTTTGCTCGAGAAAAGAAAAACCTTCAAGATCAGTTGCAAAAATTGAAATCGGATTTGTTGGTATGGGAAAATAATCTTGGTTTCTTGGCTCAAAGCAAACAAGCAGAATTGTTAAAGGCTGAATTCGATAAGAAAATGGAGAAAACAAAATCGGAAATAGCCCTTATACAAGCCAAATTGAATATTCTGAACAAGGAAGAAAAAGCATCAGAATCACAAAAAGAAGAAAAATAATTGGTAGATAGGTGTGCAGTAAAAGAATATTTTGTATCTTTGCACCCTCAAAAAGAGAGGTTATAGTAAATTAATGTTTAACAATCCGTTTAGTAAAAATGGGCTGAACGGCTAAAAAGATTAAAGAATGAAAAAAGGTATTCATCCTGAAAATTACAGACTTTGTGTGTTCAAGGATATGTCTAATGAAGAGTATTTCATAACAAGAAGTTGTGCAAATACAAAAGACGAAATCGAAATCGATGGAGTAACTTATCCTTTGATAAAAATGGAAATCTCAAATACTTCACACCCTTTCTTCACAGGAAAAGTGAAACTTGTGGATACAGCAGGACGTGTTGATAAGTTCTTGAGTAAATATAAGAATCGCAAAACAAACTTGAAATAAAGTTGATTGACAATAAGCGAATAAAAAAACAAAGGCGTTCTGACAATAAAACAGAACGCTTTTTTGTTTGTTATTTGATAATAATGTAGTACCTTTGTAGCTTGTAATAAGGTTACGAAAATAATAAACACCGATAAAATTATGAATTACATTCTTTTTGATGATGGAGCTCGTGAATCGTTAAAGCCGTTGACATACATAAGACCTGTATGTGATATTAGGATAGGTATATTGACGATAAGAGAGAAATGGGAGAAGTATTTGGGAGAGAAAACTTCTACAATGACAGAGGATTATCTGACTGTCAAATATCCTGCCGAACTTTCAGATGCAAGTTTATTGATAAACGGTTCGATTTGTCCTACACCGACATTGGTAGAACGCATAAAAACTCTTAAGACAGGGCAAACGCTTGTCTGTGGTGAAAATGTCGTTGCAATGTTTAAGACAAAAGAGGAGTTTCTTTCAGAAGAAGATAATTCGGAAGAAATAAAAATCGAAGAGGATTTTATAAAGATTGTAAATACTTGGGATATATTTGTATATAACGACAGAGCAATAAGAGAAGACTTTGAGTTGATTACAAAAGGACGCAAAAGTGCCGAGTTGAGTTCAACAAACAGAGTAATATGTCCTGAAAACATATTTGTGGAAGAAGGTGCGGTTGTCGAATATGCAACATTGAATGCCAAGGAAGGCCCTATCTATATCGGCAAAGATACAGAGATTATGGAGAATAGCGTTGTCAGAGGTCCGTTTGCAATGTGTGAACATTCGGTTCTTAAATTGGGAGCGAAGATATACGGAGCCACCACCCTCGGACCTTATGTCAAAGTAGGCGGAGAGCTTGCCAACGTAGTCATTTTCGGATACAGCAACAAGGCTCATGACGGCTTTATCGGTAATTCGGTAATCGGTGAGTGGTGTAACATAGGAGCGGACACCAATGCTTCGAATCTGAAAAATACTTACGAGGAAGTCAGACTCTGGAGCATAGAAAAGAACACCTTTGTGCCGACCGGACAAACCTTCTGTGGAACAATCATGGGTGATCACTCGAAATGTGGTATCAATACTATGTTTAATACAGGCACTGTGATAGGTGTGAGTTCCAATATCTTTGGTCACGGCTACCAAAGAAACTATATTCCGTCTTTTGCTTGGGGAGGAACAACAGGATTGAGAAGTTATGACCCTGAAAAAGCAATTGAGGTTGCTGAAAAGATGGCTGAGAGAAGAGGAGTACAGATGACAGATGTCGATAAGAGAATTTTGTTACACGTTTACAGAAGTACGCTAAAGAATAAGAAACTAAGATAAACAGAAATGTTAAATAAAGATTTGATTGATTTGACACAACTGATGGGAGAAGGAGAAGCCGAAATCATACCTTTATTGACAGAGGAGAATACAAAGGATCTGACGGTTACGGATATGCCTGAAGAGATGGCAATATTGCCTTTGAGAGGTAATGTATTTTTTCCGGGAGTTGTTTTGCCGATAACCGCAGGCAGAGTGAAATCTGTAGAGCTTATTAAGACAGCTTACAGAGGCAAAGAGATAATCGGAGTCGTTGCACAAAAGACTGCAAACATCGATGACCCTAAAGAAGAAGATCTTTACTCAGTTGGCACGATGGCAAGAGTGCTTAAAACGCTCAATATGCCAGATGGAACAACTATGGTAATATTGCAAGGACTTGATCGCTTCAAACTCGAAAGTCTTACAAGCACTGAACCATATTGGATGGGTAAAGTATCAGCTGCACCTGACAAAGCGAAAGATATGCCTTCGGATTCATTCGTTATATCAGAGGCTTTGAGAGATTCCTACTTGAAGCTCTTGAAGATGATGCCGAACATACCGAGTGATCCGAGTTTTGCAATCCGCAATATAGAGAATCCTTATTTTCTTTTGAACTATATTGCGGCTCATTTGGAGATTGAAGTATCCGAAAAGCAAGAACTTTTAGAATTAAACGACTTTGTGCAGAGAGCAAACGGCGTTTTGGAGTACTTAAGCAAAGAAACAAATCTGCAAGAGTTGAAGATAAAAATTCAAAAGAAAGTTTCACGAGACATAGACAAGCAACAGCGCGACTTTCTTTTGACTCAACAACTCAAAACCATACAAGAAGAACTCGGAGGCAGCCCTGCTGAGCAAGAAATCGAGAACTTAAGAAAGAAAGCCTCAGAAAAGAATTGGGGAGAAGAAGTTTCAGAGATATTCGAAAAAGAAATCGGACGTTTGTCTTCAATGCACAGCAGTTCGCCTGACTATTCGGTTCAACTGAACTATTTGAATTTTTTGCTTGATCTGCCATGGAATGAATTTACGGTTGATAATTTCGATCTGGAACGTGCTCAAGATATATTAGATGAAGATCACTACGGATTGGAAAAAGTAAAGCAAAGAATATTGGAGTATCTTGCTGTGCTGAAACTAAAAGGCAATATGAAATCTCCTGTATTGTGCTTAGTCGGACCTCCGGGTGTGGGCAAGACATCTTTGGGTAAAAGTATTGCAAGGGCAACCGGAAGAAAGTATGTGAGAGTTGCTTTGGGTGGATTAAACGATGAAAGCGAAATAAGAGGACATCGTCGTACCTATATAGGAGCTATGCCGGGCAGAATATTGAAATCAATATCCAAATGCGGAAGTTCTAATCCTGTTTTTGTACTTGACGAAATAGATAAAGTAGGAGGAATGAGTGCACACGGAGATCCCGCATCGGCAATGCTTGAAGTACTCGATCCGGAGCAAAATACATCATTCCACGACAACTATCTTGATATCGATTATGACCTTTCGAACGTTATGTTCATTGCAACAGCCAATAGTCTTTCGAATGTGCATCCTGCATTGATTGATAGAATGGAGATAATTAACGTATCGGGTTATATCGAACAAGAAAAGTTGAAAATAGCAACAAGACACCTTTTACCAAAACAGCTTAAAGAACATGGTTTGTTAAAAAAAGACATCGGTCTATCTGATAAACTGTTAAGCCAATTGATAAACCAATACACTGCAGAGTCTGGAGTAAGACAATTAGATAAGACAATAGCAAAATTGGTGCGTCATCGTGCAGTTCAAATCGTAAAAGGCGAAGAACATAAGAAAGCAATAAAAGCTACGGATTTGAAAGAAATCTTAGGATTGCCTACAAGACATCACGATAGTCAGTTAAAGAAAAATCATATCGGTGTTGTGTGCGGATTAGCTTGGACACAAGTAGGAGGAGAGATACTTTTCGTCGAAGCAGCCGCAGCAAAGGGCAAAGGAAATCTGAATCTGACTGGTAATTTGGGTGATGTGATGAAAGAAAGTGCTACTTTGGCATACGAATACATCAAATCAAATGCCGAAATCTTGGGAATAGATATAGAGGAATTAGAAAAGAAGAATTTGTATGTCCATGTTCCCGAAGGGGCAACGCCAAAAGACGGTCCGAGTGCAGGAATCACCATGTTTACCGCAATGTTAAGTACACTGACTCAAAAGAAGGTACGTTCAGATGTGGCGATGACGGGTGAAATAACTTTGAGAGGAAGCGTTCTTCCTGTAGGAGGAATAAAGGAAAAGATATTGGCGGCAAAACGAGCAACCATTTCCGAAATCATCTTATCAGAATCCAATAGACGAGATATAGAGGATATTCAAAGCGAATACTTAGAGGGCTTGACCTTCCATTATGTCGAGAATATGAGTGAAATACCGCCTTTGGCTTTCGAAAAATAGGAATTACAAAAATAAAGAGTTGAAACCACTCTTGTAAGAATCAAAAAAGACTCTTTATTTATTTGATTAAAATAAAACAAAATGAGCGTTCAATTTATTTGCAAATTTGAACGCTCATTCTTTTATTTGTTTCTACTAATAGGTTAAAAGCAATCGTGTTTCTATCTTACGATGAATTTCTTCGTTAATGAGCCTTTGTCGGTTTTGATTATAATGAAATATGTTCCCGATTTATAGCTTGCAACATCAAGAGTTAGTTCTCTCGAATTAAGTTCCCAACGCTCAATCACACGATTCATCGCATCGATAACCTCTATCTCCGTTATGTTATAGTCAGAGCGTATATTCAAAACTTCATCGGCAGGATTAGGATAAAGCTCTATGTCCTCATCTGCCAACACCGTTGCGATGAAACTATCTCCGCCACCTGTCGATGTTGAATCGTCATCCGTCGAAGTTGAACCACCTCCTGTCGAAGTTGAGTTTTCTAACGCTCGTATCGGACAAATACCAACAGCTTTACAAACAATTGTATCACAACCAAGTTCCGGATTAGTCTGATAATTCGCATGATTTTCATATCCATAACCACTATACCAATTTACATCATCCACATGAATCCATTCATTATCATATTGATAGCTAAATTTCACATGTGGTCTGTATTTTGTATTTATACCATAAGGAGCACAGTTGTATCTATTCAGATCTCCCCACCAAGCATATTCATTCAAAGTTAAAAAAGATATAAGTGTTATATTACCATTAAGCGTATAAAGTCCCAAAAACTCGATTGCTATATAATAATCTTCATACAAAGTTATTTGTTCATCAAACATATATTCTGCATATTTACCCAAATAATCGTGATTATTTAAACTATCACAAGTATAAAACAACTTTGAATATAGTTCGGTAAATCGTCCATTCAATATGCTTATTTTTATTGTATCAAATATACCATAGGCTGATGGCATCTGTAATAACACAGCAGCTACTCCCATTAAACTGACACTGTCTCCATATTCTACTTCAAACTTTTGGGCAATTCCAATTGGAATTCCTGTATTATATGACGACAAATTAGGATTTATAGTAGTCATTCCTAATACACCATCTAGCATAGCAATACGATCGGTATATGGTTGATTATTGTAATTAATTTCATCGATAATCGAAGGAAAAATATATTGACTTGCATGCTCGTTTGTTACCCATGCAGTATCTATTTGAGCTTTCGCAAAGAACGGCAAGAACAAACAAACAATTAAAACAAGCGGTGTTATAAAACTCTTTCTTCTCATAAAATTTCTATTTATTTTATTACAAAAATTATTATGTACAATCCTTGTTTGGATTTATTGTTTCGGCTGTTTGCACAATGGGATAGAAAGCAAACAGCCTCACAGGCTCAAATTATTCTTTCCGAGTATCTGAATAGAATTTGTGTTCATAGCGTTTGATAGATTTCAACTCTGCAAATATATGAATAAAAGTTTGATTTCCAAGTAGGATACAATGAAAAAATGAAATATTTTTAAGATTAAAGCGTAAGAAAGCGACAAAAGTTTTTTTTCTAATCTTATTTCCTATGAGTAAATCGAGGATAATAAACCCCAAAATATACCTTTGATTTACAGAATTTTAGAAAGGTAAAAATAATTCTTTGTTTTAGAAAATTGTTTCTTGATTTCAGCGAAATAAAACAAAGAAAGAAAAAACTGTTTCTTTGTTTTATTTTTATTGTTTTGGTGAGTCATTTTCAGAAGGTTTGGATTTGAGGACGGATTTGTTGAATTTAAGTTTTTCAAAAGGCTTGTCGTTCCAAAAAATCTTGTTATATTTGCACTCGGAATAGAGAGTGAATTGATAATTGTGGAAAAACTTTTGAAGTATCTTATTCCGATTATATTGCTTGCGGTAGTTGTTTGCGGAAATATAGGTAAGTTGGATTCTTTTTCCGATACGAGTCCGACAATTGGCGTAACCTCCGAAGTCATTTCTTGTTATTCAGACGCTGTTTACGACTCCGATTGTTTGGTTCAAAGCCCGATAACAACTTCTCATTCATTCCGTTTGCAGACTACAACAAAGAGAACAAACAATACTTGTAAAAACAATTTTGAATTTGTTAAGTTCGGTAGGATTGCCGATTGTAATATCACCAATCTTTTACAAAAGAAATCAATAACCAGATATTCTTCGTTTATCAAGCCATCTCACAGGATGATTTGCCTTGATAAACTACTTATTTAGCCTATTGCACAAAGGATTGTTTGATTGCATCTTCTTGAAATGAGAATATGCACATTTGTTTCCCTTTGATAATCGGGGAAGATTGTGTTTAAGGATTTTCGGATACAGAGTTTTGTATCTTGTTTCAAATAAAATTGTTATAAATATGGAAATTTTACAGATATTTACCCTTTTGGGAGCATTGGGAATGTTCCTTTATGGTATGAATTTAATGAGTGCCGGATTGCAAAAAGCATCTGGAGACAGGCTTCGGGGTTTTCTTTCGGCTATGACATCGAATCCTTTTAAGGGAGTTATGACAGGACTTGGAATTACTTCGATCATTCAGTCCTCTTCCGCAACAACGGTAATGGTAGTCAGCTTTGTAAATGCAGGACTTTTGACTCTCGTACAAGCAATCGGCGTAATTATGGGTGCGAATATAGGAACGACCGTTACCGCTTGGTTGGTTGCTTGGCTCGGATTCAAGGCTGATATTTCTATTCTTGCAATTCCGCTGATGGCATTGGGATTTTTATTCTCTAATTCGAAGAAAAACCAACGCCAAAACATAGGAGAGGTGATTGTAGGCTTTTGTTTGTTGTTCCTTGGCTTGTCTTTTATGAAAGAATCGGTGCCTGACTTGAATCAAACGCCACAAGTGTTGGAGTTTGTAAAGACTTGGTCGAGCTATGGCTTTAGTTCTGTGCTTATCTTTTTGGCTTTTGGAACTGTTCTCACATTAGTCTTGCAGTCTTCTTCGGCTACGATGGCTCTTACTTTGATTATGTTGAGCATGGGTTGGATTCCGTTCGATATGGCTTGTGCTATGGTTTTGGGAGAGAACATCGGAACGACCATAACGGCAAATATTGCGGCTTCTATCGGAAATACTCAGGCTAAACGTGCGGCTATGTCGCATACTCTCTTTAATGTGTTCGGTGTTATTTGGGCTTTGATTTTCTTTAAGCCGTTTCTGTCGCTCGTAGGCTTGATTATCGAGAGCTTTGGCTTGCCTAATCCTGCCGCAGAGGGATTTAAGGTAAGTGATCCTGTCTCCGGAGAAGGTACGGCTGCACTTTACGGTCTTTCGATGCTGCATACGCTTTTCAATTCCATAAATACTTTGATTCTGATTTGGTTTGTGAAATTTATTGAAAAGGCTGTGGTGAAGATTATCAAGACATCGAAGAATCAAGAAAGCGAAGCTTTCCGCTTAAAGTACATTTCGGCAGGTCCTCTTGCGACAGCAGAACTTGCAAGCGAACAGGCACTTGACGAAATCATACATTTTGCAAATATTTCTCGCAACGGACTCGGGTATGTCAAACAAGCGGTAGAGGAAAACAATGCAGATAAGTTTGAGCAGCTTGATAAGAAATTGGTGAAATACGAAGAGATTTCCGACAGAATAGAATATGAGATAGCGACTTTTCTAAACAGTGTTTCGAATGAAAGCATAAGTGAGGCAACATCGGTAAAAATCAAAGCGATGTACAAGATAATAGGAGAGTTGGAGTCGCTTGGCGATTCGGGAAGTGCAGTCAGCCGTATTCTGTCAAGAAGAAACAGTCATAAAAAGACGTTTGACGAGGCTACTATCAAGAAATTGCAAGAAATGATAGAACTTGTAGATTGTGCTTATGAGGTTATGATTGACAATTTGACGAAAGCGAAAAAGGGTAGTGTGGAAGATATTTCCAATGCCTACAATGCGGAGAATCATATCAATGAATTGAGAAACAAACTCAGAGATAGAGAAATAGAGGATATTGAAACGGGTGAAAAGAACTATCAAACGAGTGTTTATTATATGGATATAGTAAACGAACTCGAAAGAATGGGTGATTTTATCATCAATATATCTGAAGATATCAAGGATTCTTTCTAAGAAAACCAAGAGTCGATTAGAGTAAATGGGCGTTCTGTTTTGTGAAATCAAATCGGACGCTCATTATTTTTGTTCCTCTAAAAATAGTTCTTGATTTCAGTAAAATACTTCTTGATTTTAGAAAATTAAAACAAAGATTCAGTAAATTGTTTCTTTGTTTGGTTTTAGGATGTTTTTGAGGTGGTTTTTGCAAACAAAAAAAAGCAAGACTTTGAACATCGATTACTGTTCTCGGTCTTGCTTTCCAATAAATTGTTATGGTATTTATTAATCTTAGAAGGTTATTTTTCTTTTACCAAACCTTCGTTGTAGGCGTATATTAAACGCTTTAAGTTTGCTATTTGTTCTTTTAGCTCATCTCCGATTTCGGTATCTCGAATCAAAATCTGTTCTGTGCGTTGTTCTATCAGATAATTTTTCGATATAATGTCGCTTTCGTTTTCTATTGACTCTTGTCGTGAGTTGAAAGGCTCGTGTTCGACCAAGAAAAGGCGAGAAGAGCCGGATACAAGCGTGTATCCTCCGATTCCGGTCTCTTTCTGATATGCTTTTGACATACCTCCGTCAATCACAAGCAGCCTTCCGTTTGCCATAATCGGACTTTCTCCTTTTTTAACCTTGACAGGAACGTGGCCGTTTACGATTCGAGCTTTGTCATTGTTTAATCCGAATTCCGAAAGCACCATTTCGCAAAACTCAACGTTGTTTCTCAATGAATAATACAAGTCAAGACGTTCAGATTGTGGGCCTTTGTCTTCAATCAAATAACGTTCGAATGTTGCCATACGATGTTTTCCGAAAATAGGTGAGCAAGCCCCGCACCACAAATACCAGAAGAAGTCTCCGTCATTGTTTTTTGGATTGTAGCGATTAATCCATGCGTTTCTCACTGTTTGTTCCAATACTTCCAAAAGCTCTTTGCCTTTTATCATTCTTCCTTTGTAGTTGAATTCCTTAAATTCTGTTTCGCTCTTTACAGGAATGCAACCATGCAACATAAGATTGTTGTTATAGACAAGGTAAACCCCGCCTTTGGAGAAAAGGAATGAAACATGCTCTTGAAGTCTTCTCGAATTTAAGAAAGAAGTTGCTATTTTGTTTATTACAAATTCTTCCTCATCTGTAAGTTCGTATGGATTTTTCGGGTCGATTGTCGGGAAGTAATAGTCTTTCAGCGGATAATCTGCTCCATCTATGAAAATAGTTCCTTTTTCGAAGTCTATCTTATCGAGCAAAAGACGATGCGACATGTCGAATTCCGGATTTCTCATTACGATTTGTCCTTCTAACTTAAAGCTTATGACCGCTATTGCTTTATGTATGACGGTCATAAGGCGGACATTTGCGTCTGAATAGTGCTCCGGCTTCGTTCCTTTCGGAATGAACGGAACTGCGGGGTCGTTTTCGTAAGTTTTAAGGGCGAATGTAACCAATGGCATAAGGTTTATGCCGTAGTCATCTTCGATTGTGTCCACGCTTCCGTACCTTGCGGTCAATCGAATCACCTCTGCGACGTCGAATTTGTTGCCACAAGCGGCTCCCATCCAAATTATGTCGTGATTTCCCCACTGAACATCGACCGCATGGTGGGATTTGAGCAACTCCATCACCTCTGCAGCTTTCGGACCTCTGTCAAAAATATCACCGATCACGTGAAGACGGTCGATAAGCATGCGTTTGATGAAGTTGCATATGGATTCGATGAATTTATCCGAACGTTTGAGTGCCACAATGCTGTCTATGATGCTGTCATAGTAAGCAAGCTTGTCCGAAGTCGTCTCATTGAGAAGTTCATCTATGATAAAAGCGTACTCACTCTCCATTGCCTTACGCACTTTCGAGCGAGTATATTTCTTAGCTACTTCTCTGGCAACTTTAACCAACTTGTTAAGCGTCAGACGATACCATTCGTCGTTCACAATGCCCTTATCCTTCAACTGACTCAACTTATCGCTCGGGTAATATATGATTGTAGCCAGCTGATTCTTTTCTGCAACGGAAATCGAATGCCCGAAAACATCATCGATTTTTCGTTTCACCGCACCGGAAGCATTAGATAGAATATGATTAAACGTATCGAATTCTCCGTGAACGTCGGTTACGAAATGCTCTGTGCCTTTCGGCAACAGCATAATGGCTTGTAATTTTATTATTTCCGTACTTGCCGCTTGCAAAGTAGGGAATTGTTTCGAGAGTTGGTGCAAAAACTTCAACTCTTCCTTGGAAATATCAACTTTATTCTCCATAATCTTTGAACAAATAAATTATACTACTTGAAGTTACTTTGTTTAGTGTGTTTTCTTTCTTTGTTTTGCTCGGATGAATCTTGATTTCAGAAAAATGTTTCTTGAATTCATTTTTCTAAAATCAAGAAATAAATCTCCTAAAAGTAAAAAGCCTCATTTTTAATACTTTAATACTTTTGTATATCTATCAATCTGACTCCGTCTAACCAAACGGCAACGCATCCGACTGCACCATTATCGCTCGGACGTCTGATAGGCTGAAGCGTTTTCGCATCAACAATCTCGAAATACTCCAATTCGAAATCCTTTCTTATCTTAAACTCGCACTCAACAAAGCTTTTGACTTGTGAATACGACATGGTTTTGGCAAGATTTGCCGATTTGACAAGAATTTCGTGAATTTTGGGAGCAATCTTTCTTGCTTCGGGTGAAAGCCTTCTGTTTCTCGAACTTGTCGCTAAGCCATCTGCGTCTCTGTAAATCGGACATTCGACAATCTGGATGGGAATTTCGTATTGTCTTACCAAGTCTTTGACGATTGCTATTTGTTGATAGTCTTTTTCTCCGAAGTATGCCTTGTCGGCTTTCGACCAATTGAATAATTTATGTACGATTGTGGCAACGCCGTTGAAGTGTCCGGGTCTCTGAGGTCCCTCCATAACGGCTTCCAATTCACCAAAGGAATATTTCTCTGTTGGTTCTTCTGCATAGACTTCTTCTGCCGAAGGTGCAAAGACAATGTCGCAATCAACAGTCTTTAATGCCTCCAAATCGGCTTCAAGATCTCTCGGATACTTTTCAAGATCCTCTTTGTTGTTAAACTGTATCGGATTTACGAATACGCTACATATCAAAACGTCGTTTTCTTCCTTTGCTCTCTTTGCAAGAGATAGGTGTCCTTGATGCAAAGCTCCCATTGTGGGTAGGAGACCTATTGTTTTGTTTTCTTGTTTCAGTTTTTCTACACAAGAAAGCAGCTCATCTATTCTATGACAAACTTGCATATCTGTTGTTTTTAGTATTATTTATCTTTGTTATTGTTATCTTCTTGCTCTGAATCCACTTCTTGATATTCGGTAAAACAATCATCTTCTTTGATTTGTTCTTTTTCAGAAGGAGAAAAGGATTGTTTAACTCTTTTAATCTTTGCAGGCAGGTCAAGCAAAAAACTTACGATCGTTACAACTATGCTGAACCAAACCGCATCAATGAAAGAGGAAACGCTGAATCCTGTTACCAAACGCGAGGTCAAAATGACTATAAAGGCGTTTATGATAAGCTGAAAAAGACCGAAACTCATCAAAATCAAAGGAGCGGAAATCAACATCAAAAGTGGCTTAAGGAAAGCATTCAAAAGACTTATCACAACTGCGGCTATGACGGCTGAAATCACAGAATCAACTTCTACACAAGGCAAAAGAAACGATGTTATGAAGATAGCTAACGCCATAACAAGAGTTTTTGTCCAAAATCTGCCACTTGTCGGAGATGGATTCTCAGAACCGAGATTTATTTTGAAAACTTTCATTCTTACAATCTTATTTTAATCGGCAAAGGTACTAAATTATTTCGGTGTTCCCAAATAAAAACACAGCGAATAAAGCAAAAAAGAGAAGCAAATCGCTGTTTGACTTCTCTTTTTTTTGTGTTCAATATTGATACTTAAAGATTTATTTTACTCTTTCGAGAATCAAACGAGTTTTTTCAGGGGTTACGATTCCGTGTTCGCCAACATTCCAACCTCTTTGTTTGAAACGTTCGACTATAGTTTCGATTACATCATCACCAATGCCGTATTCGCTCAAACGAGTCTTTTTGCCGATGGAACGGAAGAAACTTTCGGTGCGTTCGATAGCTTCATCGATAGCTTGTTCTTCGTTTTCGATTGTTATGTTCCAAACTCTGCGTGCGTATTGCAGCAATTTGCCATGTTTCTCTTTTCGCATCACGTCCATAACTCCAGGATGTACTATGGCAAGTGTTTCTCCGTGATCAAGGCCGCAAAGAGCCGTCAATTCATGTCCTATCATGTGAGTTGCCCAATCTTCATCCACTCCCATAGATATAAAACCGTTCAATCCCATTGTTGCAGTGAGCATGAAGTTTGCACGAGAATCGTATGACGGATTGCCACTTAAGAGTTCAGGAGCTTCGTCAATCAAGGTCAAAAGCAAACTTTCAGCCCAACGATCCATTACTTTGGTATCCAAACATGTTGTAAGATATTGTTCCAATGTGTGAGCGTAAATATCGACTATGCCGTTTGAGATTTGCTTTGCAGGTAAGGTTAAGACAACATCGGGATCAAGTATTGAGAATTTAGGAAAGCCTTCAGGGTTATGAAAAGCCAATTTCTCTTGTCTGTCTCTGCGTGAGATAACTGCTCCGTTGTTCATTTCGGAAGCTGTTGCTGGAAGTGTCAAAACTGAAGCAAAATCAACAGGTTTTGGAAGTCTGCTTTTTTTGCTTAGAATGTCCCATGCATCTTCGCCTTCGAATTTTGCGGCTGTTGCGATGAATTTTGTGCCATCGATAATCGAACCACCACCTACTGCAAGTATGAAATCGATTCCTTTTTCGCGGCAAATCTTCACTGCTTTCATCAAAGTGTTATAGTCAGGGTTGGCTTCGATTCCTCCAAACTCGGTTATGTCATAGCCTTTCAAAGCGGTCATTACTTGATCGTAAACACCGTTTCTTTTAATCGAACCGCCGCCGTAAGTCATCAAAATTTTTCTACCTTTTTCTATCAATTTAGGAAGTCTTGCGATTTCTCCTTTACCGAAAACCAATTTGGTCGGATTTTGAAATATAAAATTATTCATAAGCTTTATTTTGTGTTAGTTATACTTGCTTAAAACGTGTTTTTGAACGCTGAAATTGTTTCTTTGTTTCAAAAAAATGAATTCAAGAAACAATTTAGCGAATTCAAGAATCATTTTACTGAAATCAAGAAAGAAAAAACTACTCCTGAAACAGCGATTGATTATTTGTTAAAGTAAAACTCCAATTTGTTATTTCCAATCATTTTTATTTCAGATGGTTTTGTTGGAATTTCAGGTGCTTGAAGTCCGTTGCCGAATCGTTTGTTTCCGACTATGATATTTGCTTCGTCCCAAAGGTTTTCTGATATGAATTTCTCGATTGTTTTTTTCCCTCCTTCGACAACAAGCGAGCAAACTCTGTTTTCGTACAATCGTTTTAGCATATCGACAAGCGAAAAGTTGTTTTGGTTCAATTTTATGTAGGTATTATTGCCCTCTTTTGTGTCTTTGAGAAAATTAAATACGAAAGTATCTTGCGAATTGTCAAGAATATTAGAGTCTTTCGGTAAAGTGAGATTTTTATCCAATACAACACGTTTAGGATTTCTGCCTGCATAATGTCTAACGTTTAATTGGGGATTGTCGCACAAAACAGTGTTGTATCCGACCATTATCGCATCTTCTTCTGTTCGTTGTTTGTGTACCCAAACCTTCAAAGCATCGTTGCTAATCCATCCTCCTCCGTTTTCGGTTGCAATAAAGCCGTCTTCTGTCTTTGCGTACTTGATTATAATGTAAGGACGCTTTTTACGTTGGTTGGTGAAAAAACGACGATTCAACATTTCACCTTCTTGAGCTAAGATTCCAACTTCAACATCCACACCATTGTCTTTCAGTAATTTGATACCGCCTCCATAAACCTTTGGATTAGGGTCGGTATTTGCTATTACGCATCGTTTGATTTTGCTTTCGATAATCAGATTTGCACAAGGCGGTGTTTTACCCCAATGACAGCAAGGCTCAAGATTTACATATATTGTTGAGTTTTCAAGAAGGCTCTTGTCCTTTACTGAGGCTATTGCATTGACTTCTGCATGTGCTTTGCCATATCTTTGATGCCAACCTTCGCCAATAATTGCCCCGTTGCAGACAACAACAGCCCCAACCATGGGATTAGGACTGACGCTTCCAGCTCCAAGACGTGCCAATTCAAAGCAACGTCTCATATATTTGATGTCTTCTGTAAGCATATATTTTCTTAAATTTGCAACCGCAAAAATATGAAAAAATGCGAATACCATCAAACAAAGTAAAAGATATAGTAAGATTTGCTCAAGAGGAATTGGCAGAAATGTATCCGAAAGAAGATATTTCGAGTCTGATTTATGCTTTGCTCGAACGTTTTGGCGGCATCGGTTTTGTCAAAGCTCTTTCCGAGCCTGAACTTACGGTGAGTGAATCGGAATTGTTAAAGATTCATTTTGCCATAAAGGACTTAAAACAATATCGTCCTTTGCAATACATACTTGGAAGTTGCGATTTTGTAAACGTAAACATACTTTTGTCGCATAAAGTCCTTATTCCACGCCCAGAAACTGAAGAAATGGTGGGTTTGATTATTGAAGAGAATAAATTGAAACGAGGACTTACGATAGCGGATTTTGGTTGTGGTAGTGGTTGTATTGCAGTTGCTTTGGCAAAGAACCTATTGGATAGCAAGGTGTTTGCTTTCGATATAAGTGATGAAGCATTAGAGCAAACAAAAGCAAATGTGGCTCATAACGATGTAAGGGTTGAAGTTATCAAAGCCAATATGAATGATGCCCTTGTGCTAAAAGAACAATTCGATATAATAGTTTCAAATCCTCCTTACGTGAGAGAGTGCGAGAAAACACAGATGAAAGCCAACGTTCTCGATTACGAACCTCATATAGCTTTGTTTGTGCCAAATGAAAATCCGCTTGTGTTTTATCAACACATAGCTTCGATAGCTCAAAGCAGTCTTAAAACAGGAGGGAAACTTTATTTGGAAATCAATGAAGCTTTGGGAGAGGAAACTGAAGTCTTATTCAAAAACTTGGGTTACAAAACAGAAATTCGTAAAGACTTCAGAGATAAATACAGAATGTTATTTGCAACAAAAGAATTCTGATTTAGGTCGTAAAAAATAAAAAAATAAAGTATCTTTGCAAGATATTGAAACTCTAAAAACTAAAAACAGATGAGAAATTTCTTAAATAAATCCGTAATGTTTTTGACAACAACGTTTATTGTTTCGGTTGTGGTTTTTGGAATCTACACATTATTCCAATTTATCGGTATTTGGTTAGGATTTGGTGGAGAATATTCTTTCCAAGATGCGGTTTCAAATGGACTATCCATAGGAATCGGAATGATGCTCTTTGAAATCATACTCGACTATCATAGAAAGAGAAAAACAAAAAGAAGACACGGACAAGATTAAACGTAATAACTAAAAACAAAGACAAGATGAGAGTACACTTTATTGCTATCGGTGGCAGTGCTATGCATAATTTGGCGATAGCTTTATGCAAAAAAGGCTACCAAGTTACAGGAAGTGATGATGAAATTTTCGAGCCGGCAAAATCGCGTTTAGAACGATATGGATTATTACCCAAGACAATAGGTTGGAATCCTGATTTGATAGATGAAAACATAAATGCTGTAATTCTGGGTATGCATGCAAAGGACGATAATCCCGAATTGATAAAAGCAAAACAGTTGGGACTGAAAATATACTCGTATCCAGAATATTTGTATGAGATAAGCAGCAGTAAAATCAGAGTTGTAGTCGGAGGAAGTCATGGAAAGACAAGCATAACTGCAATGATATTGCACGCTTTGCAAACTTTGAATGTGAAAACTGACTATATGGTTGGAGCGATGTTGGAAGGATTCGAGGTAATGGTGAAAGTGGAGGACGATAGTAAGTATATGGTTTTGGAAGGTGATGAATACTTATCCTCAACCTTAGACAGACGTCCTAAATTTCATCTTTATAAACCTGATATTGCAATAATCAACGGAATAGCTTGGGATCATATCAATGTTTTTCCTACGTTTGAAAATTATGTAGAGCAGTTTAAGATTTTTGCCGACAAGATTGAAAACGGTGGACGTCTGATTTACTTTGATGGAGATGAGAATATTCGAAATATTGCTGCAAATGTCAGAAATGATATAAAGACTATGCCATACAATGGTTTGAATTTTAGAGTTGAGAATGGCAAAACGATAGTGTTAAACGGCGATAAGGAATATCCGATGTTGGTTTTCGGAAGACATAATATGATAAATATGAATGCGGCTATGCTTGTGTGCGAATCTCTCGGCATAAACCGCGATAGTTTCCTTGAAACAATGCAGTCGTTCAAAGGTGCAGCAAAACGTTTGGAACTTTTGGCAAGCAATGATACCAAAGCAATTTATACAGACTTTGCTCACTCGCCTTCAAAACTCAAAGCGACAATCGAAGCCGTTAAAGAACAATATCCGAACAGAAAATTGGTTGCTTGTATGGAGCTTCACACATTTTCGTCTCTTTCGAAGAATTTCCTCGAACAATATAAGGGTTGTATGAACAAAGCAGACAAAGCGTTGGTTTACTATAATCATCATGCTATTGAGTTGAAACGTTTGGAGGATTTGTCGGTTGAACTTGTCGAAAAGGCTTTTGATAAAGAGGGATTGAAGGTTACGACAGATAGTTCTGAGTTTGTTCAATTTGTAAAACAGAACGCAGAAGACAATACCAATATTCTGATAATGAGTTCGGGTAATTTTGGTGGCGTAAACATAAAACAACTTGCCGAAGAGATAATTTGATAATTTTTTAATTGGATACGATAATGGGAAAGTTTAAGGTAGGAGATAGAGTCAGGTTTTTGAGTAGCAAAGGTGGCGGAGTGATTCGTTCGTTTGCGGCAACAAATGTGGCAAATGTGGAGGATGAGAGTGGATTCGAAATTCCGACATTGGTAAGTGATTTAATACTCGAATATTGTCAAGAGGCTGAAGGTACAATATTTGCAAGCCCCAAACCACAAGAAGAAATCGAAAAAACGAAATCAAGAGATAATTTGACGGATTCAAGAAACAATCCGACGAAATCAAGAAACAATTTACCGGAATCAAGAAACGATTTTGAGGCTCTTGAAGATGAAGATTATGATACGAGAATTTCTCCTTTGTATTTGAATAAATTGAGAACTAAAACCGAAGAAGGAGTTTATCTTTGCTTTGTTCCTCAGGAGCAAAAGTGGTTGGTTTATGGTGATATAGACATTTATTTGGTTAATTTTTCGTCTCATCGTGTCATTTATTCGGTTTTGCTCGATCAAGAGGGTGAAGGATTTGTTTCTGAGGACTTTGGAACCTTGGAAAAGGAAGAAAAAGTATTGTTGAATACCGTTTCAAGGGACAAAATTGATAATTGGAAGAAAGCATGTGTGCAATTGATGTTTCATGACGATGTTTCAAGCAAGGTTTTCTTACCTATAAATTGCGAAATGAAGATAAGGATAAATCGTTTCTTTACAGAAGGTAGCTTTATCGAAAATGCGTTTTTCGCAGAAAAGGCCGTGATTTATCCTGTCTGTACAATGATTTCGGTAGGTACGTTTTTGCAATCCTCAAACACCAAAAACGAAGAGCAGTTTGATAAAATGGATTTGTTTGATGCAGAAACAGTGTCTGAAAACTTGACAGCAACATTTCTAAGCAGGCATTTGATTGACAAAAACACAGCAGAGGTGGATTTGCACATTGAAGAATTGGTTGAAGACTATGCTTCGCTTGACAAAGAACAGATGTTGAACATTCAAATGCAATATGCGGTAAGATGTTTGAATGAAGCGATTATAGAAAATGTTAATACGATTATTTTCATTCACGGAGTCGGTCAAGGTGTTTTGAAGAATGAATTGTGTAGAGAATTGGATAAATACAAGGGATTACACTATTTCGATGCTCCTATGGCAAAATATGGAGTTGGTGCAACGCAAGTTTATATCGGAACGAATTTTCAGAGAATTTAATTTTGGATTGGATAAAACAAAAAAAGGCAACGTTGTGATTGACGTTGCCTTTTGATTTATTGTTTATTTTTTTTCTTGAATACTCTCTTTGTCCAATAGGGAAGAACGATGAATCCCAACAATAGATATGGATAATAAGTAAATCCTCTCCAAAGAAGAGCGATAGCCGCATGCGTTCCCTCTTTCATAAAATCGCCAAGGAATAAAGGCAATGTAAGTTCGGCAACTCCGCTACTGCCTGGCGTTGGAGAAATACAAAGAACTACCCACATGACTAATTGACGTACAAATGCTAAAACTTGATTTCCAATAGGTGAAAAAGCAAGCAGAATGCAGTTTAGTACAAGAAATCGCGACGTCCACGAAAAGACTGTACACAGATACGCCTTTGTCCAAAATATAAAGCCTTTGTGTTTGAACTCTTGTGAGGAAGTTACTATGTCATCACCCATTTTACGCACCTTATCCTGCAAACGGCGAAACAAACGCCAAGTCGCAACTTTGTAAAGCAACGTTCTGAATCCTTTGGGAAAGAAGAAAATCGCTACAAGTATGAAAACGGTCAGCAGACACATAAATCCATATCCCAATAAGAAGACTTCAAACTCTCCGAATTCTCCTCCCAATAAATTGAAACGAAATTCCGTATTGAACGCATTTTGAAATCCTACAAACAGAATCACCAAAGGAGTAACCACAATATAGAACAGCTCGTCCAAAAGTGCGGTTATCATAACTATTGCTGTGCTTCTGCCAACCGGAATGCCTTCTAAAGATACTATAAAAAAGGCTAAGGCAGATCCTCCAACGACTGAAGGGGTTATTGCTGAGCCAAACTCCCACAACATAATGACTTGGAATGATTGTTTCCAAGAGAGTTTTTTGTCGCTTAAGAGTCTGATTCGATACATGTACATAAGATCCCTCATAATTCCGAAAAGCATGGCAAGAAGTAAAAAAGCCGTTGCCTGCCATGTCCATGTGCGGATGATGTTCACAAGAACCATGCTATCGTTTCGCATATCCTTCCATATCAAAAAGCCTGCCACCCCGATGCCTAAAAGAACGGGTAGCAGGATTTTTTTATAGCTGAATATGCTTAGAGGATTCTTATCCGCCATACAACTATTTTATTATGTCAACCTTGGAATAAGGCATCGCAATGTTTTCTTTGACCAAATAATCGTAAACATTCTTGTTTATATCCGCCAATACGTCCCAATATTCGTCGGTTTTAGTCCAAAAACGTAAGTCAATGGTGATGGCGGCTTGGGAAATGGTCGGAATGACTACAACATCTTTTTCAAGCAATATTCGTTTGTCTTCTTTGGCTATTGATATTATTGCGTTACTTACTGAGTTCAAATCAACGCCATAAGCAAGGTCGAAAACCAAATCAAGTCTTCGTGTCTCCATCTGGGTATAGTTTATCATGCTTCCTGCAGACAATGCACCATTTGGAAGAGTTATGATTTTGTTATCAGGTGTTATCAAAGTGGTGTGAAAAATCAAGATGCTTTTAACTGTGCCTTCATAACCTTGAGCTGCGATATAATCACCTACTCTGAAAGGTCGCAAAACCAAAAGCACAACTCCACCTGCCACATTTTGAAGAGTGCCACTCAAAGCCAAGCCTATGGCAACTCCGGCAGAAGCAAGGATAGCTGTAAACTGCGTCATCTCTACTCCAAGGTAGCCTACAACGGTCAGAATCAACAATGCTTTCAACAGAATCGAAATAAGAGACATGAGGAACGGTCTTAGAGACTTATCCAAGTTCTTTTTCTCGAACAGATTGTTGATTTTTTTACATAGAAATCTGATTAATCTGAAGCCGATGTAAAGAATAAGACCGGCGATAATCAATTTGGGTCCGAAATCAAAGAGAATATTTCTCAAGAACCCGATTACATCTTCCCATGAAAGGAAATTAGTGCTGTTTAATACCATTTTGTTTGTTATTTATTAATATAAAAAATTATTGTACGGATACCTGATTGCGTGAATCGTCTTTACGTTGTCGTAAATCGTTTGTCGCAGATTGTCGATGTTTTCTTTGTTTTTTGCAGATACGAAGCAGGTGATTCGATTGCTTTGAGACATATAAGTTTGTTGAAGTTCCTCAAGAGTGCGATTTTCTTTCGTTTTAGGAGTTAGGTCATCTTCTTCTTTCTCTACATAAGTGTATGCGTCGATTTTGTTAAATAGCATAATCATCGGCTTATCGCCTGCATCGATTTCTGATAAGGTGTTGTTGACTACTTCAATCTGTTGCTCGAATCCCGGATGCGATATATCCACTACATGAATCAATAAATCGGCTTCACGAACCTCATCCAAGGTTGACTTAAAACTTTCAACCAAACCATGAGGCAGTTTGCGGATAAAGCCGACGGTATCTGTCAAAAGAAAAGGCAGATTGTCAATAACAACTTTTCGAACGGTGGTGTCAAGAGTTGCAAAAAGTTTGTTTTCTGCCAATACTTCGCTTTTTGATAACAGATTCATCAAAGTGCTTTTCCCAACATTCGTATAGCCGACTAGGGCAACGCGAACAAGAGACTCTCTGTTTTTTCTTTGAACCGTTTTCTGCTTGTCAATATCTGCCAATTTTTGTTTTAGGAGCGAAATTTTGGAAAGAATAATACGCCTATCGGTTTCAATTTGCGTTTCACCGACTCCACGCATTGTCAAACCGGCACCGCCACGCTGACGGTCCAAGTGCGTCCACATTCTTGTCAATCTCGGAAGCAGGTATTGGTATTGAGCCAAGGAAACTTGTGTTTTTGAATGTGCCGTTCCCGCTCTTTGAGCAAATATGTTCAGAATCAAACCTGTTCGATCCAAAACGTGGCAATCCAAAAACTTTTCTATGTTTCTAGCTTGTGAAGGTGAGAGTTCATCATCAAAAACCGCCCATTTCAATTCCTCAGCCTTCATATACTCTTTGATTTTCTCCAATTTACCACTGCCGACAAAGTAACGAGAATCTTTATATGGCAATTTCTGGGTAAAACGCTTGACAACAACCGCACCGGCTGTATCAATCAGAAAAGCCAATTCATCAAGGTATTCTTCGGTTTGAGCAACGCTTACCTCAGGTGTTGTTATGCCAACAATGACACAACGATCTGCTTCGAACGAGTAGTCTATCATTTGCCTGCTTGACTGTATTGTTCCAACAATCTTTGAACATACTTTCCGAAAACATCGAATTCTATGTTCACAATCGTACCTACGGCAAAATTATGAAAGTTTGTATGCTCGTAAGTGTAAGGAATAATCGATACAGAGAACATTCCCTCTTTGCTATCTACCACAGTAAGGCTCACACCATTGACAGAAATCGAACCTTTCGGCACTGTGATGTTCTCTTTTCCCAAAGGATATTCGAAAAAGTATCTCCAAGAGCCGTTTTCGTCGATTACATCGATGCACTTTGCGGTTGTATCGACATGACCTTGCACAATGTGTCCGTCAAATCTGCCATCCATCTTCATACTCCTTTCAACATTGACTTCGGTTCCGATTTTCCAAGTACCAAGATTGGTTTTGTCCATCGTTTCCTTCATTGCGGTAACTACATACTGCTTTTTGTCCTTATCCAAAGACACAACCGTCAGACAGCATCCGTCATGTGCAAAACTCTGATCAATCTTCAACTCATCGGCAATAGGACATGTCAATGTAAAATGAAAGTTAGTGCCTTCTTGTCTTATATCTACAACCTTGGCTGTTTGTTCTATTATTCCGGTAAACATATTCTTTATCTTTAATCTTTAATAAAATACATCTTTTGCTAAATGTGCAAATTTACTGCTTTTTCTCGAAACAAAGAAACACTGAAAGAAAAAAGACAATCAAGAAAGCGAATTATTCTTTCTTTGTTTTAATTTTCTGAATCTTTGTTTTAGAAAAATGGTTCTTGATTTCAGTAAATTGTTTCTTTGTTTTATTTTTCGGAGTTTTTGTTGCTTGTTTTCAAGACAACGAGAATGACGGCAAGGATTATTAAAGTCGCACCTGCAATCTTGATTATATCCAATTGTTCATTGAAAACAAAGACTCCGACAACCAAAGCCGTGAGCGGTTCCATACAACCGAAAAGAGAAACCGTTGCACTGTCTGTTCGTTTCAAAGCAAGGAGAAGAAAAAGATTTGAAAGCACTGTCGGGATAAAGCCAAGCAGTAGGAGAGAACCTAATTGCAAAGGCGTCTGTATAGGCTCCAATCCTCCGCGAACAAAGACATTGATTGAGAAAAACAAACAAGTGAAAAGTAAAACATAAAAACTGAGCGTCAGAGAATTGACTGCGTTTGCCGAACTCTTGTTTATGCCGACTATATAGGCGGAATAGGTGAATATTGTAGTAATTACGCAAATCAATCCCACCGAATCGAAATTTCCTTTTGCACCGAATCCACTCAAAAGAAAGACTCCGAGAATCGAAAGCAAAATTGCTGTCAGAGTAATAGAAGAGATCTTTTGCTTGAATCCGAAAAACAGAATCAGAGTTACCGCAACAGGATATAGAAAGCTGATTGTGGTAGCCACTCCCGAAGGAATGTAAAGATAACTTTCGATAAGCAGTAGCGAGGTTGAAGCATAGAAAACGCTCAAACCAAAAATTGTCATTGCTTGTTTGCCTTTTAGTTTGAACGATCCTTTACGAAGGAAAATCAAAGCGGCCAACATCGCAACCGAGAACAACATACGATAGAAGATAATCGAAGGAGTGTGCATACCACTCTTTATCACCGGCAATGTAAACAAAGGAATCAACCCAAAAGTTGCCGAAGAAAGCATAGCATATATTATTCCCGAAAACTTATTCATATATATAATGTAAGCAAAAAAAAACTCGGGGACTCAAATCAAAAGTCCCCGAGAGAGAAACCAATATCAAAGTAATTATTTTCCGAATTTCTTAGACAATTTCTCCAACATATCGACCGTCATCGACTGAAGGTTGTATTTAGGATTGAATCCCCATTCTGCTCTTGCACAACTATCGTCCATCCAATTAGGCCATGAATCAGCGATTTTTTGTCTTATCTCGTCGAGTTCATAAACCATTTTGAAATTTGGCTTATGCTTACGAACTTCTGCGTAGATCTCTTCCGGGTCAAAGTGCATTGCCGTTACGTTAAACGAGTTTCGGTGAATCAACTTCGCAGGATCTGCCTCCATAATGTTGATTGCCGCATCCAAAGCGTCAGGCATGTACATCATATCCAACATTGTGCCTGCTTTTAGTGGACAAGAGAATTGTTCTCCTTTGACTGCCGCATAGTAAATATCAACTGCGTAGTCTGTTGTACCACCTCCCGGAGGGCATACGTTAGAAATCAAACCTGGAAAACGAACTGAACGTGCATCTACGCCGAAACGTTCAAAGTAATAGTCGCCTAACAATTCTCCGGTAACCTTTGTAACTCCGTAAATAGTCTTTGGACGTTGTATTGTGTCTTGTGGAGTTCCGTTAAGTGGGGTTGTGTCGCCGAAAGCACCGATTGAAGAAGGTGTAAACAAAGCACATTTCTTCTCTCTTGCAATTTCCAAGCAGTTCATCAAAGCTCCGATTCCTATATTCCAACCAAGCATAGGGTTTTTCTCAGCTGTAGCCGAAAGAATAGCCACAAGATTGTAAATTGTATCTATTTGGTATTTGTCAACGATAGCTGCAATTTCTTCAGCCTTGGTTGCATCGCAAGCAGCTATAGGACCGCTTTGTTGGATAGCCTCTGTCAAACGAGCAGGGTTGATGTCTGTTGCAACAACGTTGCTTCCGCCGTAAATTTCTCTTAATCTCATTGTAAGCTCGCTGCCAATCTGACCGCCTGAGCCTAAAACCAATATTCTTTTCATCTGATTCTGATGTTTTTTTGTTAAAATCCGTTATTCAAAAACGTTGCAAAGGTACGAAATAAAGTTTGAAAAAAACAACCGAAACCGCAAAGAATAAACACATATCTTTCTCCCGAAAAAATAAATCTTGATTTGAGAAAAATAAAATCAAGATTCAGTCGAACGAAATCAAGATTTATTCTGCTGAAATCAAGAGTTAATTCTGTTTTTGCAAAGAATTGATAATCAGTATTGTTTTCGGAGTGAAAAATAATCAGCGAAAAAACAATCGATTTAATGTTTGGAGTTTGTTTTGTCGGTTGGTGAAAAAATTATATCTTTGCCATAGCAAACAAAAAGAGTGTTTGCGGTGTCTGTAATGCAGACAGGAGATAATTAAATAGAGTAATCACGAATTAAAAAACAAACTCTTATGAAAAGAACTTTAATTTTAGTAGCCTTGTTCTTGCTATCGGTTGGATTGTATGCACAAAATGCAAGTGTTAAGTTTCAAGACATCAGTGTCGAAGGCTCAAAGCAGGAAATGATACAAAAACTTCAAGCCGCAGGATTTGAAACAATGGCAGATAGAGTATTGAAAGGAAATATCGATAGCAGATATGTAAACATTGCAATCAAAACCGATGCAAACAATCAGGTGAAAGGTTTGGTTGTTGACGAGATGAGTACTTTGGATGCAGCCGAAGCAAAGGCGAGATTCAACTCTCTTATCGCTCAATTCAATGCCGATGCGAATTATGTTGCAAACGGTGCAAACAAAACTTTGAATAGCAATTCAGCAGTCAAAACAGATGTCAAGGCATCTTACAAACAAAAAAACGCACAAGGCGTTGTCGAAAGCAAAACATCGGTTAGTTTCCGTATAATTGAAGTTGTGGAAGGAAAATTCAGAATTGAATATTCTTACGACAATATTTAAGAATAGGAAATCTTATTTTAGATATACCAATTAAAAACTTGTAAAAAGAAAACCCGCTCTTGCTGATTTGAAGAGCGGGTTTGTTATTATGTATTTTGGACTTTCGACTATTTTATAACGCCTAATTCTTTTCCTATCTTAGTGAAAGCTGCTATACAACGATCCAAGTGTTCTTTTTCGTGTGCTGCAGAAACTTGAACACGGATTCTAGCTTGTCCTTTTGGTACAACAGGATAGTAGAAGCCTGTTACATAGATACCTTCTTTTTGTAATGCAGCAGCAAAGTCTTGAGACAATTTAGCATCGTAAAGCATTACGGCACAGATTGCAGATTGTGTAGGTTTGATATCGAAACCAGCTTTCTTCATTTCTGCAACAAAGTAATCTGTATTGCTGTGAAGTTTGTCTTGAAGGTCGTTTGTCTTGTCTATAAGGTTGAACATAGCAACTCCTGCCGCAGCAACCATCGGAGGAATCGAGTTAGAGAACAAATAAGGTCTTGAACGTTGACGAAGCATTTCAATAATCTCTTTCTTACCTGTTGTAAATCCGCCGACAGCTCCGCCAAATGCTTTACCCAATGTACCTGTCAAGATTTCGATTTTGCCTCTCAAATCATATTGTTCAGTAGTTCCGCGACCGGTTCTTCCAACCACACCGGCAGAATGGCTTTCGTCAACCATTACCATCGCATCATATTTTTGTGCAAGCTCATAAATCTTATCCAAAGGTGCAACATTACCATCCATAGAGAAGACTCCGTCGGTTACAATCAAACGGAAACGGCAGTTTTGTGCATCTTGAAGTTGTTTTTCCAAGTCTGCCATGTCTGCATTTGCATAACGGAAACGTTGAGCTTTGCAAAGTCTTACTCCGTCAATGATTGAAGCGTGGTTCAACGCATCTGAGATGATTGCATCTTCAGGTCCCAAAAGCGGTTCGAAGACTCCACCGTTTGCATCAAAGCAAGCGGCGTACAGAATTGTGTCTTCGGTTCCGAAAAACTCGGAAATCTTTCTTTCCAATTCCTTATGCAAATCACCGGTTCCGCAGATGAATCTAACAGAACTCATACCGTATCCTCTCTCATCCAAAGCTTTTTTAGCAGCTTCAATAAGCACCGGACTATCTGCCAAACCTAAGTAATTGTTTGCACAAAAGTTCAAAACGTCTCCTGCTTCCGCTGTCTTGATTGCAGAAGATTGAGGAGTTATGATCACTCTTTCGTTTTTGTAAAGACCTGCGTCTTTTATTCCTTGTATCTCTTCTTGAAGATACTTTTGAAAATTGTTGTACATATCCTAAAAATTATTGTTTGTTTTTCTCAATTGAACTAACGAACTGCAAAGGTACGATTTTTGTATTGAAAAACCATTGTTTTTGGATTGGTTTTTTACTTTAACCGAATAAAAACGCTACAAAATTCTTTCTTGATTCCGTTACGCTGATTCTTTGTTTTATTTTTTTCTTTCTTGATTTCAGTAAATTGTTTCTTTGTTTTGTTTTTGATGGTTTTGAGAAGGAGAAAATTCGAACTTTTTTAAGATTTTATGTTTTTTGGTATGAGAAAAACCGAAAAATGTATAATTTTGCCGTTTGATAGTTTCCGTTCAGGAAAAGAATGTTTGAAAGTATATGGACATTATTATAGCAGGCGACGGCGAAGTTGGGTTTCACTTGGCTCGCACATTATCGAAGATAAGACATAATATCACTGTGGTCGATCCGCATTCGGATTTATTGAATATGCTTCAGAGCGATTCTGATCTTTTGACCATTACCGGTAACTCAACATCGATCGAAACCTTAAAGCAGGCCGGTATTTCGTCTTGCGATTTGCTTATCTCTGTTTTGAAACAAGAAAGCATCAACCTTATGACTTGCATTCTCGGAAAACGACTCGGTGCCAAGCGTTGCATTGCAAGAGTACACTCGATCGAGTATCTGAACGAAGAGAACAAAAATATGTTCAAGGGAATGGGGGTTGATGAGTTGGTTTGTCCCGAAAGGATTGCTGCAAAAGAGATAACAAACCTATTGACTCGAAACACTGCAACCGAGATTTTTGATTTTTCGAATGGCTTACTTTGTGTCTATATGATGAGATTAGACTCTGGAGCTTTGATTACAGGAAAGACGATGGCGGAAGTTGCTGTGCTTTATCCGCAATTGGAAGCCAGAGCGATATGTATAATACGCAAAGGACGAACGATTATACCCGGTGGTCCAGATATGTATTTGAAAGGCGATTTGGTTTATTTGATTGCCAAACCTTCAAGTATTGAGTTGATAAAAGAGTTAGGTGGTAAACGCGACTACAGAATCAAAAGTGCGATGATTCTTGGCGGTGGACGCATTGGAAGAAGGGCTGCGTTGAATCTTCAAAACGATATCCGCCTTAAAATAATCGAGCAGGACAAAGAAAGATGCTTTGTTTTGGCTGATGATTTGGATAAAACGATGATAATAAACGGTAACGGCAATGATATATCTCTGTTGATTGATGAAGGAATCAAAGAAACAGATGCTTTTATTGCTGTAACAGGAAGTACGGAAACCAATATCCTCTCTTGTCTTCACGCACATAAACAAGGCGTCAAAAAAACAATTGCTTTGGTTGAGAATGTAAGTTACATAGATGTATCGCAAGAAATCGGTATAGACACAATCATAAACAAAAAATTGATTACCGCAAGCTATATTGCACGATTCACGCTTGGGGCAGACGTTACTTCAAGTAAATGGTTGTCGGGAATAGATGCAGAAGTGGTTGAAGTCCTTGTCAAAGATGGGGCTCCGATAACAAGGAAACAGATTATGGATTTGAACTTACCGCAAGGCGTAAACATAGGAGGGGTAATCAGAAACGGAGAAGCGATGATTGCAAGGGGAAATGTGCATATTCAAGCAGGAGATAAGGTGGTGGCATTCACCGTTCCAGAGTCGGCAAACAAACTGATGAAGCTTTTTAATTAGGTTTTGTCGTTATGGTATCACGTTCGAGTGGTTTTAACACAGGAATCTTTTTATACATAGCAGGCAGTAATGTTTTGCTTTTGGGCTTGGCGTTTTTGCTTTCGGGCATTGTGAGTATCTATTACGGAGAAACGCAGGCGTGGTTTCTGATTGTATCGTTTGCAGTTTCAGTTTTACTTGGTGGATTCTTGGTTTATCGCAATCGTAATTTCGTTCCGCAGATTTCAAAGAAAGATGGAAGGCTCATAGTTGGGCTTATGTGGTTATTGATTCCGATTTTGGGAGCGTTGCCTTTTGCTTTCGATACTCAACATTTTGATTTGATAGAGGCTTTGTTTGAATCCTTCTCGGGATATACAACAACCGGAGCAAGTGTTGTTGATGATGTTGAATCGCTTTCAAAAGGTCTGCTGTTTTATCGCTCTTTCACTCAATGGATAGGAGGATTGGGGTTTGCCTTTCTTGTGATTGTTTTCGTAAGAGACTTTCCCGATGGAGCGAAAAACCTTTTCAATGCAGAATTTAATTCAATTGAGAAAGAGAAAGACCGTCCGCATATCAAGAATACTGTTTTCAAGCTGTTCGTTATTTATTCCGTTTTCACTATTGTTTGTTTTGTACTTTTGAATCTTGGAGATATGAATTCTTTTGAGGCAATCTGTCATACGTTTTCAACGATTTCCACAGGAGGATTCACGGTTTCGAACAACAACATAGGAACTTATGGCAACTATTCGCAGATCGTGATTATGGTTTTTATGTTTCTATCGGGTATAAGCTACTTTCTGATGATTTCTTTCTTCAACGGTAAGTTCAAAAAGCTGTTCAAAGACGAGCAATTGCGAATGTATATCCGTGTAATTTTGATTTTTTCGATTGGATTCTTCTTATATTTTCTTCTTGTCGGACAATCAGAGGTGAAAAACAGCATAAGGACTTCGCTTTTCTATGTTATATCGACCGTAAGTACCACAGGATTCGACTTGAAAGCAAATAACATCGGATTGTTTGCCTCTGCCTGCATGATAGTTCTTATGTTTATCGGTGGTTGTAGTGCATCCTCTTCTACAGGTCTTAAAATGATTCGCTTTACTATTCTTTTGAAATACATACCTGTTGCACTCAAGCGAGTATTTCACCCTCGTGCTATAATTCTTGTAAGATACAACGGCAAAGGATTAAGAGATGAGGAGGTAAAACCAATATTCGGATTTTTCTTTTTGTTTTTGGCAATATTTATGATAGGAATCATCGCTCTTACAATGGCGGGTAACGATTTGGTTCCTTCACTTGCTTTGTCCGCAGCTTCAATTAGTAATATAGGACCGATAATGGGAACGTTCGCAGAGGGCTTTTCGTATGATGGATTGAATGTTGCGTCCAAGTCGATTTTGATTGCATTGATGCTGATAGGGCGTTTAGAGATATTTGCCTTATTTGCAGTTTTCTCTCCGAGTGTTTGGAAAAGAGGATAAGAAGAAAGGAACAAAGAGAATAAAGGATGAATGATTATGAGGGTTGAAGACAGAAAACAATTTTTGATATTGGTCAAGGTACTGGGGCTTTTGCTGATGATAGAAGCAGGATTTATGTTTCTATGTCTTATTCCTGCTGCTTATTATAAGCAAGGGGATTTTATGTCTCTTTTGTTTTCTGGTCTGATTACTGGTTTGGTTGGAGCAATTGGGCGATTATCGTGCAGGAATGTAAAAGCGGATATAGACAGACGGCTTGGCATGCTGATAGTTGCCTCAATCTGGATTGTGATGTCTGCTTTTGGTACACTGCCTTATATTTTGAGTGGAAGTGTGAGCGATTTCACAACGGCAGTCTTTGAAACCGTTTCGGGATTTACCACAACCGGAGCAAGCAATCTTCAAGACATCGAATCCGTGCCAAAAGGCGTTTTATTTTGGCGAAGTCTTACACATTGGATTGGCGGAGTGGGAATTGTCGTGATAGTCATTTCGTTCATTCCTTTCGTGGGAGGAGGTGCTATGGCTTTGTTTTCGGCAGAGGCAACAGGACCCGATAAAGTCAGAATCTCACCCAAAATTGGAGAAACAGGAAAAATCATCTGTTCAATCTATTTTGCACTGACTGCAATCTGCTGTTTGGTTTATTGGCTTTGCGGAATGGACTTCTACGATGCAGTAAACCATGCCTTTTCTACGCTTGCATCGGGAGGATTCTCGACAAAGAACGCTTCAGCTGCAGCTTTCTCACCGCTTTTGCAGTATATGATGATTCTTTTTATGATTCCCGCAGGTATCAACTTCATATTGATTTATCATTGTTTGAAAGGTAGATTTTCGTATTTGAAAAAAAGTGAGGAATTTTGGGTTTACATCTTTGGAATCTTGATAGCATCGTTAATGATTTTCTTTTTCATTTTTCCACAATCGCAGGATGTAGAATCTGCTCTAAGACATGCACTTTTTCAAACTGTATCTATTTTTACCTCAAGCGGATTTGTTACGAGCGATTACACACTTTGGCATTGGTCTGCAATTTTGGTTCTGATCTTTCTTATGTTTTCGGGAGCAATGAGCGGTTCAACAACGGGAGGATTGAAATTGGTGCGTGTCATTCTGCTATCGAAAAATGCCGTTCGCATAATCAAGCAGGGTGTTCATTCGAATGCGTATTTTCCTATCAAGTTAGACGGAAAGGTAACAAAGGAAGGCGTGATGGATAACGTGATGGTGATTTTTCTTTTGTGTATAATAATGTTGCTTTTCTGCATTGCGGGACTTCTTCTCACGGGTTTGGAACTCGAAGATGCGTTGGGAGCGGCGGTAAGCTGTACTTTCAACATGGGACCAGGCTTGGGAAGAAACGGAGGCTTCGGGTCGTATGCCTATATGCCCGATTCGGCAAAGTGGATTCTTTCCGTGGTGATGTATCTCGGACGTTTGGAGATTGCAACCGTTGTGGCGTTGTTCATGCCTTCGTTTTGGAGAAAATAAAACAAAGATTCGTTTGAGCGAAATCAAGATTCAGCAAATTAAAACGAAGAATCATTTTACCGAAATCAAGAAACAATTCATTAAAAACAAATAAAAAACCTGCTTTTTGTTATTAAGCAGGTTTTTAATGTGTTATGTGTAAATTTATTTGTTGTTTTGCTTTCGTTTTTTAGCCTTTTATGTGGATTACTTTTTTTGTTTCGAAAAACTCCTCTTCGAAATAATCGCTTATGTTAAAGACCTTGTACGGCTTTTTAACCTTTGATAGTTCTTCTGTCAAATCTCCGCCTTTCAGATATAAGATGCCGTTTGGTAAATTATGGTAACGTATGTTCGAAAACTTGCCCACAGTCCATGGAATAAAGTCTTCGAATGTTGTAACGGCACGACTGATAATGAAATCAAACTTTTCTCGCACTTTTTCGGCTCTTGTCTGCATGCTTTTCACGTTTTTCAGTTCCAAGGCTTCGGTTATAGCTTGCACAACTTTGATTTTCTTGCCTATTGAATCGACTAAAAAGAACTTTGTCTCGGGAAACATAATTGCAAGCGGCAATCCGGGAAATCCTCCTCCGGTTCCGATGTCGAGAATGTTGCATTCGGGTTTGAATTTGCAAACTTTCGCAATTGCCAACGAGTGAAGAATGTGATGGACAAAAAGATTTGCTGTATCCTTTCTCGAAATCAGATTTATCTTATCGTTCCATTGCAAAAATTCTTCTTGGAATCGTTCGTACAAATCCAATTGTGTTTCGTTCAATTCGGGAAAATAGTGCTTTAATTTCTCTCTCATAGCGTTTGTGTTTTTTGATCCGAATGTCTACTTTTCAAGTTCTGTTTCAGGGTATATTTGATTCCATAGGCTGCTATCGCCTTTCAAATATTTGTCAAACCAAGCGAAAATCGTGTTATTCCATTGCATACGTTTCTTGTGCTCAACTATTCCGTGGTCTTCTCCTTTCACGTTTACAAATTGCACATCCTTGCCCAATATCTTCAAAGCATTGTACATCTGAATGCTTTCTCCGACTGGTACATTTGTGTCTGATGTTCCATGCAACAAAAGAAGAGGAGTGTTAATCTTGTCAGCGTTGAACAGAGGTGAGTGTTCGGTATATAGTTTTGGAGCATTCCATGGGTATGAAAACGCACTTGCCGCTGCCGAATAGCCGTATCCCCAATATCCTTCGCCCCAATAAGATGTTATGTTCGAGATTCCCGCATGCGAAATAGCTGCTGCAAAAATATCAGTCTTTGTTATAAGGTATTGAGTCATAAATCCACCGTAGCTAGCTCCCATACAACCGATTTTTTCCGCATCTACAAACGGATGAGCCTTGCAAAAATCTTTCACACATTTGATTATCTCGTCCGCAGTCTTGTCTCCCCACGCATTAACGTGCCTTGCGGCAAATTCTTGTCCGTATCCGATAGTGCCAGATGGGTTAAGGACATAGACAACAAAGCCTCTGGCTGTATAAAGGTAAGGACTGTATCTGAAAGCAAAAGCTCTGTCGGTCGGAGTCGTGCCTCCGTAATAATAAACTATCAAAGGGTATTTTTTATTTGCGTCAAAGTCGCTTGGAAGATAATATCTGCCTTCTATCAATCCTGTTTTGGTTTCGTTGTTCCAAACTTCCATTTTACCCAAATCAAGTTGTGCATATTCTTTTTGCTTAGGGAAGTAAATCTCTTTGCAGTTTCCGTTTTCTTTTTCGAACAATCGGTCGGGTTTATTGTAGTTTTGTCCGATGAAAAGGGCGTAAGAACTGTTCGGAGTGCAAGAGTAATCGCTTATGATGTCGCAAGGAAGGTTCTCTTTCTCGATTTTGAAGTTTTCTTTCGGCAAAAGCGTGTAAACATTCACCGAATCCTTGTCGGTACACAGCATAACGACTTTGTCGCCTTGAACATCGAAAGAATTAACCGAAGGATTGAAATCTTTCAAAACAGGAATCGGAGTTCTTTTCTCAAGATCGTAAGCTATTATTGTGTTGTGATAGATGTTCGGAATTTGGTTTTTCTTAACCTTTGCCGAAACCGAGTTGAAGGCTTCGCAAGATGAGTGCAACAAAATCAAACTATCGTTGAAATAAGCAGCATTGCTAACAAAGCTGTCTTTGAATAGCGAATCCAAAACAAGGGTTTGCAAATCCAATTCATAGAATACGTTATATCCGAACGGACGTTCTGTCATTTTTTCATAAGAAACGGAAATCAAAGCTTTTTTGTCGTCTTTTCTTATATCGCATAGATATACGTTATGGTGAGAATAAGTCAAGCGTTGCAAAGATCCGTCGCCCAAACGATAAAGGTAAAGGTCGCTTCTCTTACGCCATTGATCGCTTATCCTGTCATCTGGAGCCAAAAGCCTGTAAACGTCTTCTTTTTTCTGAGTCGAAGTCTCTTTTATCGAGATTATGAATCCTTGTTCGTTGTTCAAAAAAGTTATACCGCCTTCAGGAATATCTTTTGCTATGACTTCTTCGCTCAAAGTCTTAGGATCGAAAATCACAAGCGAGTTTCTGCCGTTTATCTTTTTGGTATAGTAAAGCAAATCGCTTTTTGGCAACCAGGTTAAGCCGAAGTTGCTACCACTTTCTTTCAAAAGCTTATTGTCTTTCGCGTTTTTGAGTTGCCAGGTCCAAGTATCCTTTCCGCCATTGTCTCGATCGTAAAATTTCAAAAGGTAATAGCTTGCCGAAGGAGACAAATCTACCGAATACAATGTGCGTCCGCAAAGCATGCTCTCTAATGTCAGTGCTTGTTTGCTATCAGAGGATTTTATTTCTGCCGATTCGCTTTTGCAGATTATTTGAAGTGTTGATTCACCTTCTTCAATCATAAGCGTGATACGCATATCATACACTCCGCTTTCGTATTCGGCTTCTATGGTTGTTGTATCGGTTTCTGCGTTTTTTTTATCTTTGCTTGCCTTTACGAAATCGGCCTTGAAGGCTGCTGAAGACACTATGTCGAAAGCTATTTTCTCTTGTTTAGGAACAAACATCTTGAAAGCAAGGCTTACAAAACGTGTCTTGTTGTCAGAATTGCTGAAACGGAATGTGCCATCTGTTTCGGCGGTAAGGCGATTGATGTAGTTACCATCGAAAGCAGGTACTTTCAAAGCAGAGGACAGTTCGAATCGTTTGCCGTTTACATCGGTCGAGTCTATGATTGCAGGAGCTACAAGGCTGTAATCTTTGTACAAATCAAGACTTTCAACGTTTTTCTGTGCCATTGAAGCTAATGAACAGAAGAAACATAAACATAAAACATAAAATCTTTTCATTTCAATCAAGTGTTTTTGATATTTTTTACCATAAAATAAAACTAATCTGCAAAATTAAGCATTTACTTCCGAACACGCTGTAAATCGAATCGAATAAACGTAAAATTAAATCAAAGAAACAATTTTCTGTTTTCAAGAAACAATCCAACGAAACAAAGAATCATTTTGGTGAAATACGAAACGAATTGTTTTTTGCGTTGAAATCAAAGAATCAAACCCAATAAGAGATGAACGATAAGGAATATATGCGTATGGCAATCGAGTTTGCGAAGGATAATGTGGCAAATGGTGGAGGGCCTTTCGGTGCTGTGATAGTCCGAAACGGGCAGGTGATAGCTTCTTGTGGCAACAGTGTTACTTTGGACAATGATCCGACGGCTCATGCCGAAGTAAATTGTATTCGCAAAGCCTGCAAGAAGTTGAACACTTTTGATTTGAGCGGTTGCGTTCTTTATTCCTCTTGCGAGCCTTGCCCGATGTGTTTGTCGGCTGTTTATTGGGCAAGATTGGATAGGCTTGTCTATGCGGCAACTCGAAAAGACGCTGCGGCGGCAGGCTTTGACGATGATTTCATTTACAAAGAAATTCCACTCGAAGACGATAAACGCAGCCTAAAATGCGAACATATCGATTGCCAAACAGCATCTTTACCTTTTGATGCTTGGAGAGAAAAAAGCGATAAGACGGAATATTAAATAGAATTCTTTGCTTTGTCGGACAAGTGCTTTGAGTGGTAAAACTTACAGCACTCTTTGAGCGTACATTCTTCGCATTCCGGTTTGCGAGCTTTGCATATGTAGCGTCCCAACAATATAAGGCGATGATGAAGCAGGGCTATGTCCGATTCGTTCTTCAGATTGTTCATCAGTTGCTTTTCTGTATCGAGTGGTGTCTTTGCTTTGTCGGTCAGACCTATGCGACGGCTGACACGATGCACATGAGTATCAACAGGCATCACCGATTGGTTGAACAGAACGGCACAAATTACATTTGCTGTTTTGCGTCCGACTCCTGCAAGTGTTGTCAATTCTTCTCTCGTTTCAGGTAAGATTCCATTGTAAACCGATTCGAGTCGTTGCGACATTTTGAGAAGATTCCTGCTTTTGGCATTCGGATAGGATATGCTTTTGATGTATTTCAATATCTCTTCTTCTGAACTTTCGGACATTTCTTTTGCGGTCGGGAATCGCTTGAACAATTCCGGTGTAACAAGGTTTACGCGTTTGTCTGTGCATTGTGCAGAAAGTATAACTGCAACCAAAAGTTGGAAAGGTGTGTCGTAGTTTAATTCTGTTTGAGCATCGGGAAACATATCTTTCAATCGCTCAAAGGCAATGGCGTATCGTTCAGCTTTTCTCATTTTTCGTTCAGTTCGAATTCGACAATGACCGGCTTATGGTCGGAAAAAACGTAGTCTCCGCAAAGATAAGTGAGCGGTTTTATGCCTTCAGAGCAGAGAATGTAGTCAATACGATACGAAGGCAAAGGTCCGACATACGTTCCCGAAAATCCGCTGCCGACTTCGCAGAAACTGTCAGACGCATATTTGGAAAACTCGTGATAGGTGTAAGAAAAGGGCGTCGAATTGAAGTCTCCGACGACGATGTATCTGTGTTTTGTTTGTTGCAAAAGGTCAATCATCTGTCTTGTTTCCGAACTCCGAATCTTGTTTGCCGAAATCAACTTGCCTACAATGCTTTTCGACGTTTCTTTATCCAAGACATCTCCGCTTGTTATCTTACCTACTTGTTCTTTTTCTTCGGGAAGGATTTTATAAGACGCCAAATGAATATTGTACACTCTGAAAGTGTTTTTCCCTTTCTTTATGTCGGCAAAGGTGAATGAATGAAAGTCTTCAATCATTGGGAAGATACAGCCGGAGCGTTTAATGTCGTATTTCGAGTAAATGCAGTTTCCGCTCACCGACCACTTGTTGCTTTTTGGCGAATAGTGATATTCGTATCCCAACTCTTCAATCAGACGACGGTGAAACGAAGTTTGCCCTTTTTTAGCCGAAGAATACTCTTGAAGACATACTATGTCGGGATTCTCATTCTTGATTGCATTGAATATGGAGTCGCAATTGCGTTGTCTCAATTCGGAAGTCTGTTGAGTCTCGTGGGAGAAGTTTTCGACGTTATAAGTCATTATTTTGATCTTTTCGGTTTCGCTTTGTGCGGTTCTTTCTCCCGAAAATCCGACAAGGCGAGGTATGTATCCGAATCCTATAAAGACCACTCCCAATGGAACAAACAGAAATTTCCATTTCCAAAACGCCCAAAGCAAACAAAACAAAAGGTTGATCAAAAGAGCAAAAGGGTAGAGATAATTGAAGAGAGATAGAAACGGAAAGGCTTCCGGACGTATGTAAGAGCCGGCGTATGTTCCCAAAATGATGAGAACGAAAACCATGTTTACGATGTACAAAATTCGTTTAATCATAGAGAATCTCCGATTGAGGTTTTGTGGTTTTGTTTTTCGGTTTTCGTATTTTGTTCAGCCTTTTCATCGGGCGTAATATCGGCAGATGAATTGTCAAAAACGTCAATCAGCCATTTTTCGTTTGTTTTAATCAATTTCCAGACGCATTCCGTTTTATTTCCAAACTGATCGGTTGCAACAATTGTAACAATTGCTTTTGCACCTTTTATTTCTACCGATTTGCTTTCCCATTCCTTGTAAATCACAATGTCGTCTCCGAATGTCTTTACAAAGTCTAACCATTTTGTCATTTGAGGAGAACAAATAGAATTCAAAGATTTGAAATCCCTTTTGTTTATGTTTTCGTAAAAGGAATCAAGTGTTGTGTCGATGGCTTCTCGATCGCTGTCAGTCTTTGTGCAAGAGACTGTAGCGAAAATAAAAACCAACATTATAATTGCTTTTCTCATAAACCAAAAACGCTACTTAATTGTTTCGAATTGCAAATTTATGTAATATTGTTGTAAATTTGCAGTTTGAAAAACGAAAAAATATGCTTTTGGATTAGCAAAAGGAGGTTATGCTTGTTTGTTTTGCCAATTCAAAGCAATAAATAGGTTAAATTATGTCTATAGCTGAAAACATAAAACATTATCAATCGCAAATGCCTGCTCAAACCCAATTGATAGCTGTTTCAAAGACCAAACCGGTTGAAGATTTGCTGCAAGCGTATGAGGCAGGGCAGAGATTGTTTGGCGAAAACAAGGCTTTGGAAATGAGAGATAAACATGAGGTGTTGCCGAAAGATATTCTTTGGCATTTCATCGGGCATCTTCAAACCAATAAAGTGAAATACATAGTGCCGTTTGTAGCTATGATTCACTCGGTTGATAGCCTTAAACTCTTGTGTGAAATCAATAAAGAAGCGAAAAAATGCGGCAGAGTTGTAGATTGTCTTTTGCAAGTTGATATTGCTCACGAGGAAACGAAGTTCGGAATGGACGATGAGCAGATCGAGCAGTTGTTGATTTCGGAAACATTCAAAGAACTCGAAAACGTGAGAATTTGCGGTTTGATGGGAATCGGTTCGATTACCGATGATATGAGCCAAACGCAGAAAGAGTTCCATCATCTTCAAGAATTATTCGAACGAATCAAAGAAAGATTTTTCCAAAACAAAGATTCATTCAAGCACCTTTCGATGGGAATGTCGCACGACTACGAAGTGGCAATTTCAGAAGGCAGTACACTTGTGAGAATCGGTAGTTCGATATTTGGTTTAAGAGATTATAGTTCAAAGAATTAGTAAAAGATGTTGTTTTTTTGAACAGTAGAATAACAGCATTTAGGAAATAAATTCGTACTTTTGCAGGCGGATAAAAGATAACACTTAGTCAAAAATGGAAGAGAGAGAAAGAGAAGAAGTATTTTCAAAAGCAGTTAAAGCAGGAAAAAGAACATATTTTTTCGATGTAAAGGAAACAAAACAGGGTGAGCGTTATATAACTATAACCGAGAGTAAGAGAAAGTTCGATAACGGCGATGGAACATTCAGCTATGAGAAACATAAAATTTTTCTTTACAAAGAAGATTACTCAAAGTTCAAAAATGCTCTTGAAGGCGTGATAAATTTTGTTGAAACGGGCGAGATACCTGTTTTTGAAGACGAAGAAATCAGCAGAATCGAGGAAAGCTTCGACAAAGAGATTGAAGAAATCAGATTTGAATAAGATATAAAATTGCGAAAGCAAGAGAGAAGCTGCTTCCAATGGGCAGCTTTTTTTGCAAAACACTAAGAGGGTATAAATGGGTAAGGTAATAGCTATTGCAAATCAAAAAGGCGGAGTAGGAAAGACTACAACGGCAATAAATCTCAGTGCTGCACTTGCAGTAATGGAGAAAAAGACGTTGTTAATCGATGCGGATCCGCAGGCAAACGCCTCTTCGGGAGTCGGAATCGAGCCTCAGAGCGTACAAAATGGTATATATGAATGTCTAATAGGGGGAACGGCAGCCAAAGATGCTATTGTTGAAACGGATACTCCTAATTTGTATCTTTTGCCTGCAAGTATTGATCTTGTGGGTGCAGAGGTTGAGCTGCCTAAACTTGAGGACAGAGAAGAGAGATTGAGACAAATGATAGCTCCGTTAAGAGAAGAGTTCGACTATATTATAATCGATTGTTCTCCATCTTTGGGTTTGGTTACCATAAACGCCTTTACTGCAGCCGATAGCGTTATTATACCGGTTCAATGTCAATATTTTGCATTGGAAGGCTTGGGAAAATTGCTCAATACCATAAGAATAGTTCAAAATAGGCTTAATCCGTCATTGGAAATTGAAGGAATACTGCTTACAATGTTTGATACTCGATTGAGATTAAACAAACAAGTGGCAGAGGATGTGAGACATCACTTCAAGCAAATCGTGTTCGATACGATTATATACAACAATGTGAAACTTGCAGAGGCACCAAGTCATGGTTTAAGTGTGATTATGTACGATGCAAGTAGCACAGGAGCTGTTAATTATATGAATTTGGCGGCAGAAATCATTGAAAAACACACATCAAAAGAAGAATAATTTAAGCATGGCAGCAAAAAAAACATCGGCATTGGGAAAAGGATTGGAGGCATTGTTAGGAAATACGGTTGTAAACAGAAACGATGCGGAGGTAACAAGCCTTACGGCAGAGCTTAGCTACATTGCTTTGAACAAAATAGACCCTAATCCCGATCAACCGAGAAAAGAATTTGATCAAGCAACACTTGACGAACTTGCACAATCGATAAAAGAAAACGGAATCATTGTTCCTCTGACCGTAATTAAAGAAAACGGTCGATATATATTGATTGCAGGAGAAAGAAGATACAGAGCTGCCAAATCGCTTGGCTTAAAAGAAGTACCTGCTTATATAAAGGTTGCTACCAAAAGGGAAGTTATGGAAATGGCATTGGTAGAAAATATTCAGAGAGAAGATTTGAATGCCATCGAAATAGCGTTATCGTTGAAGGGATTGATAGAAGAATGTAATCTTACTCAAGAACAAATGAGCGAACGTATAGGAAAGAATCGTTCAACCATAACAAATTACCTCAGACTTTTGAAACTGCCTGCAGAAATTCAGCTTGCACTTAGAAATAATCAAATATCGATGGGACACGCACGCACCCTTGTCAATATGGAATCGGAAAGCGAGCAAATCGATATATTGAAACGCATTATCGAAAAGGAACTATCGGTAAGACAGGTTGAAGAGTTGGTTAAGCAAAGCAAAGAAAAACAACAACCGAAAGCCAAACAAAAGAAACAACTTCCAGAATACCATAGTTCTAAAAAAGAATCACTTTCTTCAAGTTTGGAAACATCAATCGAAATCACACGTTCGCAAAGAGGAAAAGGCAAGATAACCATATCGTTCAAGAATGACAAAGATTTTGAACGAATAATGTCTTTGCTCGAAAGATAATCCGTAATTATGAAAGCACGCAGAATCATAGCTTTTCTTTTGATTCTTGTGTCGATCGCTCAAAGCCTTTCGGCACAACAGCCGACCGAGCCGGTCAAAGCTCATTCGCCTAAGCGTGCAACAATATATTCCGCCATTCTACCGGGAATGGGACAGGTTTATAACAAACAAGCATGGAAAATTCCCATAATCTACGCAATTGGAGCAACGACTGTTTATATTTCAATCGATAATTACAAAAAGTCAATAAAGTTTAAGGATGAGTATTTCAATCGTCTGAATGGAAATACTTCGGAATTGCTTTCTGATTATGCGACATACAGCGACGAAAGTATATTATCCTTGCATCAAGCCTACAACAAAAATTTTCAATTGGGAATAATCATAACCGGAGCCGTATATCTGCTCAATATTGTCGATGCAATGGTCTACGGACACTTGTTCGATTTTGAGATAAACGAAGATTTGGGAGCAAGTATCAGACCTTTTGCCACTCCGAGCTTCGGATGCTTTTCGCCAAGCATAGGAATGAGTTTGTCAATCAGAATGAAATAAAAATAAAATAAAATGAGAACACTTGTAAAGAACATAAAGAGCCTTGTACAGGTTGAAGAGTCGGCACGCAAAGCTGTTTGCGGAGAAGCGATGGCTGAAGTTGCGTGTATCGACAATGCTTTTCTTATCGTGGAAGATGATAAGATTGCGGATTTTGGAAAGATGGAGGATTTGAAAGAAACAAACGCCGATAAAATTGTTGATGCGAACAATCGTTTTGTTTTGCCTTCGTTTTGTGATTCGCACACTCACTTGGTTTATGCAGGCTCTCGTGAAATCGAATACATAGACAAGATTCGCGGATTGAGCTATGAAGAAATTGCAAAACGAGGAGGAGGAATCTTAAACTCGGCAAAGAGATTGCAAGAGGCAAGTGAAGACCAATTGTTCGAAGATGCAATGGTACGATTGGAAGAAATCATTTCCATGGGTACTGGAGCCGTCGAAATAAAATCAGGTTACGGACTTACGACAGAGGCAGAAATGAAAATGTTGCGAGTTATCCGTCGTTTGAAAGAAGAATCTCCTTTGACGATTAAGGCAAACTTCCTCGGAGCTCACGGAGTGCCTATGGAGTATAGAGGAAATCAGGGAGCGTTTGTTGACTTGGTGATAAACGAAATGATTCCGCTTGTTGCAGAAGAAAAATTGGCAGATTTCATAGACGTATTTTGCGATACAGGTTTCTTTACCGTTGAAGAGACAGACAGAATGCTTGAAGCAGGAGTAAGATACGGAATGATACCTAAAATACACGCAAACGAATTAGACTATTCGGGTGGAATAGAAGTGGGAGTGAAGTATGGTGCATTGTCGGTTGACCATTTGGAATGTGTGGGAGAGAAAGAAATTGCCGCATTAAAAGCATCTGAAACAATGCCTACAATATTGCCGGGTGCCGCTTTCTTCCTCAATATGCCACATTCGCCGGCACGAAACATGATTGGAGCAGGACTACCCGTTGCAATGGCGTCAGATTTCAATCCTGGAAGCTCGCCAAGCGGCAATATGCAGATGGTGATGACCTTTGCGTGCGTAAATTATCGCCTTACACCGCAAGAAGCATTGAATGCAACGACCATTAACTCTGCTTACGCAATGGGATTGAGCCAAACACATGGTTCTATCGCAAGAGGAAAACAAGCAAACTTCTACATTACAAAAGACATTCCTACAATCGAATACATACCATATTATTACGGAACAAATAAAGTAGAACGCACTTTCTTGAACGGTAAAGAGCAATAGCGAAAACCACCAAAGAAAACAAATATTCGGCATATAAACCGAGTCAAAGCGACAAAACGATGGTCTAAGCCTTGTTTTGTCGCTTTTTGTTTTTATTTTCCGTGTCGGATTCTGAGTTTTTTCTTAACTTTGCAGGCTTGAACAATTTTTCTTTCTTGAATCGGAGGTAAATGACTCTTGAAAAGAATTTTCCGAAATCAAGAAAGAGAAAGATTGTTTTTGAAAACATTTTTTTGAAACTTTAATTCATTCGAATATGATGACATCTAACGAAATCAGAAATAAGTTTTTGGAGTTTTTTGCTTCGAAATCGCATACTATAGTTCCATCTTCGGCAATTGTTGTGAAGAATGACCCGACTCTGTTGTTCACCAATGCCGGTATGAATCAGTTTAAGGACATTTTTCTTGGTAATTCTACAAAGAGTTTCTTGAGAGCAGCTGACTCACAAAAGTGTTTGCGTGTCAGTGGTAAGCATAACGATTTGGAAGAGGTGGGAAGAGATACATATCATCATACAATGTTCGAAATGTTGGGCAATTGGTCGTTCGGAGACTACTTCAAAAAGGAAGCAATCGCCTATGCATGGGAACTTTTGACCGAAGTGTACGGCATAAGTAAAGACATGATTTACGTAACCGTGTTCGGAGGAGATGAAAAAGAAGGATTGAGTGCCGACAAAGAGGCGTTTGATTATTGGAAAGAGTGGATTGCGGAAGACAGAATCATATTCGGCAGCAAGAAAGACAACTTCTGGGAAATGGGAGAGACAGGTCCTTGCGGCGGATGCTCTGAAATACATATCGATTTGAGAAGTCCGGAAGACAAAGCCAAAATAAGCGGCAAGGATTTGGTGAACAAAGACAATCCTTTGGTTATCGAGATTTGGAATTTGGTGTTCATGGAATACAATCGCATGGCTGACGGAAGCCTTGTGGCGTTGAAAGAAAAGAATATCGACACCGGCATGGGCTTTGAGCGACTTTGCATGGTTCTTCAAGGCAAACAATCGAACTATGACACCGATGTATTTCAGCCGATGATTAAACACCTGAGCCGAAAAGCAGGAGCAGAGTACGGAAAGGGAGAAGAAGACAAAGACATCGCAATGAGAGTTTGTGCAGATCACATAAGAGCGGTTTGTTTTGCCATTGCAGACGGGCAATTGCCTTCGAACGCAAAAGCAGGTTATGTAATCCGTCGAATACTTCGAAGAGCCGTTCGTTACGGATACACATTCCTCGGATTCGAAGAGCCGTTCCTTTGCGACATGGTTGCGATATTGGTTGAGCAAATGGGAGAACAATATCCTGAAATCAAAGCTCAACAAGGTCTTATCGAAAAGATAATTCGTGAAGAAGAGCAATCATTCTTACGCACTCTTGCAAACGGAATAACGAAATTTGAAAAATACACGGCACAATGCCAAAACAAACTGATAGATGGCGACTTTGCATTCGAATTGTTTGACACCTATGGATTCCCTGTCGATTTGACCGAGCTGATGGCACAAGAAAAAGGCTTCAAAGTAGATATGGACGGATTCGAAAGAAACCTTGCCGCACAGAAAGAGCGTTCGAGGAATGCCGCAAAGAGCGTTGCCGACGACTGGGTTGAGATCGAGCCGTTCGAAGGCTTGGGAGAATTTCTCGGATACGACACCTTGGAGTCTGAAAGCAGATTGTTGCGATACAGAAAGGTAACCACAAAGAGCGGTTCGTTGTACCAATTAGTATTTGACAAAACTCCGTTTTATGCAGAAATGGGAGGACAAGTCGGAGACAAGGGCTACATCGAGAATGCGGGCGGAAAAACAGCCGTAATCGACACTCGTAAGGAGAATGAATTGACTTTGCATATTGTAAAGCAACTTCCTGAGAACCTTGATAAGCCTTTCAAGATGGTTGTCGATAAGAAAAAACGTCTTGCAACAGAAGCGAACCATACAGCAACGCACCTTTTGCACCATGCTTTGCGTCAGGTGCTCGGAACGCACGTCGAACAAAAAGGTTCTTATGTTAATGACGAAAAATTGCGATTTGACTTTTCTCATCCGAGCAAATTGACCGACGAAGAGATAAGACAGGTTGAACGAATCGTCAATGCGGCAATCCGAGAAGACTATTCGTTGGAAGATTTCCGCAACATACCGATAGCCGAAGCAAGAGAGATGGGAGCGATGGCACTTTTCGGTGAAAAATATGGCGACATGGTCAGATGCGTTCGCTTTGGCGAGAGCATAGAACTTTGTGGGGGAACGCACGCAAAGTCAACCGGACGAATCGGAATGATAAACATAATGAGTGAAACTGCGGTTGCGGCAGGCGTAAGAAGAATAGAAGCTGTTACAGGTGAGGTTTGCGAAGAATATTTCAATGCCGTGGCAGACACGATGAAAGAAATACGTTCATGTTTTGCCGCAAGCCCGAACATAGTTCAGTCGATAAAGAAATTGATAGAAGAAGATGCCGAATTGAGAGCCGATTTGGAAAAACTGAAAAGAGAAAAAGCTCTTCAATTGGCGGAATTGCTCAAAAAGAAAATAGAAAAAGTCGGCACTATAGACTATTTGGAAACAGATTGTGGCGATTTCACACCGGAGATGATAAAAGACATAGCTTTCAAATTCAAGAACGAATACGGTAGAATCTGCTTTGCGGCTTACGGAACTCAAAATGGTAAAGTCAATTTGACGCTTATGTTAGGTGATGACTTGGTTGCCGAAGGTAAAGACGCATCCAAAATCATCAGAGAAGCGTCCAAGAACATCAAAGGCGGCGGAGGAGGACAGAAACACTTTGCAACAGCCGGCGGAAAAGACGCTTCAGGAATCGCAAAAGCAGTAGAAGTCATCAAACAACAAGTATTCGAATCATAAAATCAAATCCCGATTCGGCAAAAACAAAGTTTAGCGCTTTGAAAGCCGATGAAGATCACATACGTAAATATTGTATCAAAACATAATAAACAATGCAAAAGATAAGAAACGTAGCTATCATAGCCCATGTTGATCATGGTAAAACAACTCTTGTGGACAGAATGTTGCATCAGGCAAAACTCTTCCGCGAAAACCAAGAAACGAAAGACCTTATCTTGGATAACAACGACCTTGAAAGAGAACGTGGAATCACAATTTTGTCTAAGAACGTTTCGATCAGATATAAAGATTATAAAATAAACATCATAGATACTCCGGGCCACAGCGACTTTGGCGGAGAGGTGGAACGTGTGCTCAATATGGCGGACGGCGTGTTGCTTGTCGTAGATGCGTTCGAAGGACCTATGCCTCAGACTCGTTTTGTTTTGCAAAAGGCCATCGATTTGAATCTTAAGCCGATCGTTGTCATAAACAAAGTCGATAAACCTAATTGTAATCCGATTGAAACTCAGGAAAAAGTATTCGATTTGATGTTTGCTTTGGGTGCAACCGAAGAACAATTGGATTTTCCAACGGTTTACGGCTCTTCAAAGCAGGGTTGGATGAGCGATGATTGGCAAAATCAAACCGAAGACGTATCTTATCTCTTGGATATGATAATCGAGCATATTCCTGCTTATAAAACAGAAGAGGGAAACACACAGTTGATGATTTCATCTTTGGATTACTCGTCGTATGTCGGCAGAATAGCAGTCGGACGCTTGCATAGAGGAACATTGATTGCAGGACAAGATGTAACTCTTGTTAAAGCCGGTGGAGAGCAAGTGCGTTCCAAGATAAAGGAACTTTATGTATTTGAAGGTCTTGCCAAAGAAAAAATCAAGACAGCAGTGGAAGCGGGAGAAATATGTGCGATATTGGGCTTGGATAACTTTGATATAGGTGATTCGGTCTGCGATGCAGAAAATCCGGAACCGCTAAAACCAATCAAGGTCGATGATCCGACGATGAGTATGTTGTTTACAATTAACAATTCTCCGTTTTACGGCAAAGACGGTAAGTATGTAACATCACGCCATCTTAGAGAGAGATTGTTCGCCGAGCTTGAGAAAAATTTAGCTCTCAGAGTTGAAGAAACAGAGTCGCCGGACAGTTTGATTGTTTACGGACGCGGTATTCTTCATCTTTCAATCCTTATCGAGACAATGCGAAGAGAAGGTTATGAATTGCAAGTCGGACAACCTAAGGTGATAATCAAAGAAATCAATGGAGTGAAATGCGAGCCTGTTGAGCAACTTACGATAGTTGTTCCTGAGCAATTCGCTGGTAAAGTAATAGAATTGGTGACTATGCGTAAGGGAGAAATCGACTCTATCGAAGCTCAAGGCGACAGAAGCCATATCGAATTCACCATACCCTCACGCGGTATCATCGGATTGAGAAATAACGTTCTCACTGTTTCGGAAGGAGAGGCTATAATGGCGAGTCGATTGAAAGGATACGAGCCTTGGAAGGGAGAAATCGGCGGAAGAAGAATGGGAGCCTTGATTGCAAAAGAAACAGGTCCTGCAATAGAATACTCAATCAATAAATTGCAAGACCGAGGTACGTTTTTCGTGTCGCCGGGTGAAGAAATATACACAGGAATGGTTGTCGGAGAAGGCTTGAGACCTGACGATATTGTTATCAATCTTACAATTACCAAAAAGCTTTCCAATATGCGTTCTGCAGGAGCCGACGAAAAAGTAAACATAGCCCCTGCAAAGAAGTTCTCATTGGAAGAAGCAATGGAATATATAGGCGAAGACGAATATTTGGAGATTACTCCGAACCACTTAAGGATAAGAAAAATCATTTTAGACGAAATAGCAAGAAAACGTGCTGCCAATGCAGCTCAAAAAGAATAAAATGAAGATAAGTGCGGCATTGTTCTATCGCTGGAAGTAAAAACTTCGAGAGGAAAGTCCGAGCAACATAGAGCATCATACTACCTAACGGGTAGGCAGGTTGAAGAGACTTGACAGCAAGTGCCACAGAAAATAACCGCCTTGCAAAAGGTAAGGGTGAAAACGTGAGGTAAGAGCTCACGATTCGGCGTAGTGATAGGTCGAATGGGTAAACCTTATGAGTTGAAAGACCAAGTATATCGGAGAATGGGGCTGCTCGTCCTTTCCGAGGGGTAGGTCGTTAGAGACTTATCGTGAGATAAGTAGTAGATTAATGATAGAACTCGACAGAACTCGGCTTATAGATGTCGCACTTTCTTTATATTTTAGGTGAAGTCATATAAACTCACCCCAAAATATAAGAGAAAAATTTATAAAGTTTGTTAATACCTTTGAGATTATGAAAAGAATACAATTATTATTATGTGCATTTGGATTTATTTTGACTTCTTGTACATTTTCTAATGAAAAAAAAGCTGAAAAATTGATAGAAGAAACGCTTAAGGATTATCTTTATCATCCAGATTCTTACGAGCCTATATCGACAAAAGTTGATAGTATGTTTATTGATATAACTACTATTGAGCCTATTATGGAAAGTAGTGATGAAATCGAGGAATTAATATCTAAAATAAATAGCTGTGAGAGAAAAATTGAATCTGCTGAATCTTCTATGGATATTTGGGCTCCAAGAGGTTATTCTTCACAATTCTCTCGTGGGGAATATGCACGAGCAGAGAAAGAAAAAGAAGAAGCTAAATTAGATTTGGATAAGTATACAAAAAAACTTTCGGGACAACTCCGTTCTTTAAAAGAGAATATTGCTAAATATCATATTGGAAAATTTACAGGATGGGTAGTAACTCATAGATATAGAAGTCTTAATGGTATTGGTACTATGTCTATTCCTGAAGAAATGATTTTCTTTTGTGATAAAGAATTTACAACTTGTAGTGGTTATGAAATTGAGAAGGTTGATAACTTTGTGGAAATATTAAAAGTTGTAGATGAAGCAACCTCTGATGAAGAGATAATGGATTATTTTAAGGATAATACTATTTTATAGTTTTGATAGTGTAAAGTATGAAGTAATAAAGTGAGTGTTGTGTCGTTAATTAATATTATCAATGGTTATCCTCCCTTTTACGAGTTGCCTTAATTTGACTAGGATAGTAGTTTTTGATGTATAGATAAAAAAAAGGTGTCTTTATATGCAATTATTTTTTGTAATCACCTTATTTATTGTTTTTCTTACTGTTGTAGTTATATCAATAATTCGTAAACTACTTAAAGGTAAATCTAAAGAATTATCTGAACAGATAAGGGAATTACCTTCATATGATTACAAAGTTTATTACGAAAAAGAGAAAGATAGATTATCGATATTGAATAACAGAGTATTTGTCGATATTCCAACAGAAATTAAAAGTGCTTTTTGTAATAATATTATTTCTTCAATGCAAGAGAAAGATTTTGTAAATCATTATACTTCTCTTTTTCAAGATGCTTGTTCCCTTCTTAAAAAACTTGAAATTTTTAATATAAATCCATCTGAGAGTATATATAAATTTGTGAATGATTACAAGTTAATAGATAAACTTGTAAAACAACATAATGAAGATGTAATCACCTCTTTGCTTGATGCACATAAAGAATTTTTTGATAATTGCTTAGAGTATCCATTAGATAGGCAACAAAGACGTTCAATTGTTTCAGAAGCAGAAAATTGTTTGGTTGTTAGTAGTGCTGGTAGCGGAAAAACATCTTCTATTGTTGGTAAGGTTAAATACCTGATAGAAAAAAAAGGAATTGCCCCTAATAGAATCTTACTTATAAGTTATACAAATAAAGCCGCATCTGAACTTACAGAAAGAATGGCTACAGATGGTTTGAGGGGAAGTACATTTCATAAATTAGCTATTGATATTATTGGAAAAGAAACCGGAATAAAACCATCTATATGTGATAATACTGATGCTTTATTTGTAGATATCTATCATACTCTTTTGGATGATGAAAATTTCAAGAAGAGTGTATTGGAATATTTTGTTGATTATCAAGTTAATGAAACCGATTGGGAACAACGTAAAAACGAAAGACGTGAGAAGTTATCGGAACAAAAGAGTGTAAAATTAAAAACAATGTTTCCCGATATGGATGGTAAATCATATATGTTAGAAGTGAACAAGAGAAAAAGATATGTTTTATTTTAACATCGTTTGGGATAAAATTTAGATATGAAGAACCATATGAACATCCGTTAGCTGATGAAATGCACTCACAATATCGCCCAGACTTTTCAATATATTTTGAGCAAGGAGGAGTAACCAAGCGTATTTATCTTGAACATTTTGGAATTGATGAGCGTGGTCTTGTTCCAGCTTGGTTTGCAAAAGACAAAGGTATAACATACGAAGAAGCTAATCAAAAATATAATGATGGTATAACATGGAAGAAAGCAGCTCATGAGAAATTTGGTACAAAACTTTTAGTAACATTAAGCTCCGATTTCCATTATTCTGATATTAGAGATATACTCCGTAAACTATTAAATGATGCAGGTGTGCCAATTCAAGAGAAAACAGATGAAGATTTATATGAATTGGTATTGCCAGAAGGTAGTAAACAAGAGAAAGCATTTATACGTCTCTTAGTTACTTTTGTTGTTTTATTAAAATCAAGTTGTAAATCAGTTAAAGAAGTTCTGCAACAAGCTAAAAATGCTAATGATGAACGGAGTGTTTTTATTATACAAAATATATTTCAGCCTATTTATGAGCATTATGTAAAAGCATTAAGTGATAGAAAACAAATTGATTTTACAGATGTAATTCTTCAGGCTACTGAAATTTGTAGGGTATCTCATCCTATTGATTATGATTATATTATTGTTGATGAATTTCAAGATATATCAGTTGACCGTTACAATTTTTTGAAAGTATTGCGAGAGGGAACACATCCTGCAAAGTTATATTGTGTTGGTGATGATTGGCAATCTATATATCGTTTTTCTGGAAGTGATATGGCTTTGTTTAATCAATTTTCAGAGTATTTTGGAGAAACAGAGGTAAATAGGATTGAAACAACGTACAGATTTGGAGAACCTTTGATTTCTCTATCTTCTCATTTTATAACGCAATAAAGCTCAAATTCAAAAGAAAATACAGTCTTTTAGTTCTGAAATACAGACAGATTTGATGTTTTACCCTTATGATAGGCATGATTATTGTAATACGATAATGCAACTCATAGCTTCAATTCCATCAGATAAGTCAATATTCCTATTAGGACGTTATTCTTTTGACGATTATTACCTTTCTTTTATGTTCAAATCAATAAAGGAAGGTAATAGATTCTATTATATTATAGGAGGACGAAAAATAGAATTTTTGACAGTACATAAATCAAAAGGTCTTGAAGCAGATTATGTGATTATATTACAATGCAATAAGGATACATATGGTTTCCCTTCTCTTGTGAGCGATGATCCTGTTCTTAAATATGTATTAACAAAAAGTGATCAGTTCCCATATGGAGAAGAAAGACGATTGTTTTATGTGGCAATAACAAGGGCAAAGATTAGAACAATTGTGTTATATGATAATCGCTTTCCATCCGTATTTGTAGAAGAGTTCTTGCACCCTGAAAACATTGTAGAGGAAGATTATGTTAAATTTCCAAATGCAAATAAAAGGTGGACAAAAAGTGCAGATGATTTTTTACTGAGATTATATAGAGAGGGAAAGAGTGTAAAGTATATTGCAATGAAGATGGGTAGGAGTCAAACATCAATTGTTATGAGGTTAAATAAACTTAATCAGTGATTCTTTGCAATATCGATACTATTATTTGATTGTAATGAATAATTTGTATCTTTGTATTGTCTGAATATTGAAGTAGAAACAGATTGTATAATTTCTTTTTTTTAGAAAAAAACACAATTTCCACGAACAAAATCGAGCAAAGCAGTGTCTAACGGAAAAATGAAGCAGACTGACGAAGAAATTGTAAAGAAATGTCTGAAGAAAGACCCGAAAGCTCAAAAAATGTTCTACGATCGGTTTTCGCCAATGTTGTTCGGATTGTGTCGAAGATATGCAAGGTGCAAACAAGATGCGGAAGACATTTTTCAAGAGGCGTTTGTAAAGGCATTTGAGCAATTAGGAAAGTATTCTTTCAAAGGTTCACTCGAAGGTTGGCTTAGAAAACTTTTTGTGAACCACGCTTTGAATTACTATCGTTATGATAAGTCGGCTTTTTTTGTTGATGAGCAGACTTTCGGTAAAATTACAGAAAAACCATTGCAGATTGAAAGGCTTTCGAGCGAGGAGTTGTTTAAGATAATCGAAGAATTACCCGAACAGTTGAAGTTGGTATTTAATTTGGTTGAGATAGAAGGGTATAGTTATGCAGAATTGTCCGAAATGTGGCAAGTAAGTCAAAGCAGTTTGCGAGGAATGAATTTCAGAGCCAAGCAATTGCTGAAACTAAAGATAGAAAAGAAATTCTATATAAAATACACAGAATAATAAGGCAAAAGATATGAGAACGGAAGATATGGATAGAGAATTTGATGATTTGAGAAAGAGAATGCAATCGTATGAAGAGCAACCAGATGAGGCTTTGTGGAAGAATATATCGAAGAAAATCTCCAAGCCGTCTAATGTTTATCTGACTACATCGATTGTTGCGGTCTCTGCATTGTTGATAGGCTTTGTCGGAATGTTGGCTTTCGCTCCTGCAAAAAAAGAATCCTCTGTTGCAAAAACCGATGTGAAAGCTACGGAAAATGTTATGCAGATTGCTAAGGAAAAAAGCGTTTCGGCAAATATTGAAATCGTTGCAACGGATTCAAAAAACAATAAAATGGATTCAAGAAACGATTTTGTGATTTCTGAATCCGTTTCCGAAGCTCCGATAAGTGCAGTGGAAAGTACTCAAATCGTCAAAACAATTGAAGCAACTCCTATTGTGGAAAAAGCTCCTGCAGAAAAGAAATCCGATGTTCAAAGTCCGAAAGTTGAAAAGCCCGTAATTGTATCCGAAAAGCAAGTTGAGGATGTTAAGCAAGTCGAAATCACTGCAATAGAAAGCAAAAATGCTCCTGAGATTTTGACAGATACCGTGCGTCAGCGTTTGTTTATTCCTAACGCATTCACGCCTGCTTCGGGAGATGGTAACAGTGTCTTCAAACCTGCATACGCCGAGGTTGAAGAATATAAGATGTTTATTTACAATCGTCAGGGAGTTTTGTTGTTTACAAGCAACGACATAAGCATTGGTTGGGATGGAACGACAGCTGCGGGCGATGCACCTAAAGGCGGATATGTTTATATAATAAAGTATAAGGACTTAAAAGGAAAACCACACACCGAAAAGGGTAGTCTGTTATTGCTTAGGTAGCTTGATTAAATTGGTTGTTGAATTAAAATAGTTTCGGCGGTATATCTTGCAAATAATGCAAATATACCGCTTTTCTTTTCTTAAAATCTAAAATATCAATCGTTACTATGTGGCAGTAAGGAAAAAAAACTTAACTTTGCAACTTGAAACAAAGAAATAGAACTATGACAGACTTAAAGCAAAAGCAAGACATCGCCACACAAGTCAGGCGAGACATTATCAGAATGGTGCACGGATGTCAAAGCGGACACCCTGGCGGAAGTTTGGGTTGTGCAGATTTTATGACGGCATTGTATTTCGATGCGATGGAATTGGATGTCGAAAAATTTACACGAAGCGGTAAAGGTGAGGATATGTTTTTCCTTTCGAACGGACACATATCTCCGGTATGGTATAGCGTATTGTCAAGAAGGGGATACTTTCCTGTCAGCGAGCTTGCAACATTCCGTCGATTGGGAACTAGATTGCAAGGACACCCAAGCGTACATGACAATCTTCCGGGCGTAAGGCAGGCATCAGGTTCTTTGGGACAGGGTTTGTCGGTTGCAGTCGGAGCGGCTTTGGCAAAGAAAATGGATGGTGATGACAAGTTGGTATATGTTCTTCACGGAGATGGAGAATTGCAAGAGGGACAAATTTGGGAGGCTGTAATGTTTGCAGGAGCCAAAGGCGTGGATAACCTTATTGCAACGGTCGATGTGAATATGCTTCAAATAGACGGCTCAACCGATCAAGTATGTTCTTTGGGCGATTTGAGAGCTAAATTCGAGGCTTTTATGTGGGAAGTTGTTGAAGCAGAGGGTAACGATATGCAGGCAATTGTCGAAGGCTTGAAACAAGCAAAAGCAAAAACCAAACAAGGAAAACCGGTTGTGATTCTTATGCGTACACAGATGGGATTCGGCGTTGATTTTATGCAAAACAAAAACAAATGGCATGGAACGCCACCTAACGATGAGCAAGCTGCACAAGCGTTGGCACAATTAGAAGAAACACTTGGCGATTATTGATAATCCAATCATATATTCGATGAGAAGGACAAAGAAAATAAGAATTATATTGTTATCAATCATTCTTTTGGGAATCTCTATGCCGCTTTTGTCGCAAACTAAAGGGGTAAAGGTAACACGAAAGGACGATCGATTGACAACACGTATACTTTTTATTCTCGATTGTTCGAACAGTATGTACGGAATGTGGCAAAGCAACACCAAAATTAAGATAGCACAAAACCTGTTGTCAAATATGGTTGATACGCTTTCCGATCGCAGAGGTGTGGAAATGGCATTGAGAGCATACGGTCATACGAAAGATTATCCTCCGCAGGATTGTGATGATACTCGTTTGGAGGTTAGTTTCTCTGCAAACAATTCCGAGCAAATCAAATCCAAACTCAAAGCCCTCATTCCTAAGGGAACGACACCTATTGCTGCGACATTGGAGCGTTGTGTTGATGATTTCCCTAAGGCAGACAATTGTCGGAACATTATTATTCTTATAACGGATGGAACGGATGAGTGTTCCGGGGATGTATGTGCTGCATCGAAACAATTGCAAAAGCAAGGTGCATTTTTGAAGCCTTTCATTATCGGAATAGGTAAAGGAATGAGAGAAACGTTTCAATGTGCCGGAGTCTATTATGAGGCAACGAACGAAATCGAATTTTCGAAAGCATTGAACGATGTGGTGCGTTTGGCATTGGATGATACGAGTATTCAGGTCAATATCTTGGATGCTTATATGGAAGCAAGCGAGACAAATGTTCCAATGACGTTTTATGATTCTCAAAGCAAGAAACTTCGCTACACTTTCATTCATACGTTCAACAACAAAGGGCTTTCCGATACATTGATTTTGGATCCGCTCATCGATTACGACATAGTGGTGCATACGATTCCGCCTGTCAAAGAAGAGAAAGTAAAACTTGCTCCGGGACGTCATACAATCATTCCGATAAAAGCCCCTCAGGGTAATATGGTAATAACGATGGGAGATGAGAAATCTTTGGTTAAGCCTTCTGTCATTGTGAGAAAATCAGGTGAATTGGAGGTTGTGAACGTTCAAGAATTAAATAAGACAGAGCGATATTTGATTGGTAAATATGATTTGGAGATTCTTACCAAGCCACGCTTGCAAATCGAGAATGTGGAAATAGGTCAGAGCTCCACAACCACAATCGAAATACCTCAAAGCGGAACACTCAACCTCAATAAGGGCAAACAGAACATGATTGGCAGTATATTTGTCAAGGATAGTGAGGAAACGAAGTGGGTATGCAACCTTGAGAGTAAGAAACTCAACGAAAACATCAATCTTTTACCCGGTCATTACATGGTAGTTTTGAGAGCGGAGAATGCAACCAAGACAACCAAGACCATAGTAAAGGAATTTAAGATAGAATCAAAAAAAGTAACGAGCATAAACTTAGCAAAATAAATAGGTATGAAAGAATATAAAATTTTAGGTAATAAGGACACACGTTCAGGCTTTGGTGACGGATTGGCAGAGGCTGCAAGACGCAATCCTAATGTTGTTGCATTGTGTGCAGACCTTACAGGGTCGGTTAAGATGGACGTTTTTGCCAAAGAATTTCCTGAAAGAATGATACAATGCGGTATTGCCGAGGCAGATATGATAGGAATAGCCGCAGGATTGGCACTAAGCGGCAAGGTAGCCTTTGCAAGCAGTTTTGCAGCTTTTGCTACAGGTCGAGTTTACGACCAAATACGTCAGGCAGTGGCTTATTCAAACACCAATGTTAAAATAGGAGGTTCGCATGCCGGCATTACATTGGGAGAAGATGGAGCAACGCACCAGATATTGGAAGATTTGGGATTGATGAAGATGTTGCCGAATATGGTAGTTTTGAATCCATGCGACTACAATCAAACGGTAGCTGCAACAATTGCAGCAGCAGAGTACGAAGGTCCCGTTTACATCCGTTTCGGTCGTCCAAAAGTACCTATTTTCATAGCAGAAGATATGCCATTCGAAATAGGCAAGGCACTTGTCTTGAATGAAGGTAGCGATGTCAGCCTTATAGCAACCGGACACCTTGTATGGGAAGCATTGGAAGCTGCAAAGCAATTGGAGGCAGAAGGAATCAGTGCAGAGGTTATAGATATTCATACAATCAAACCTTTGGACAATGAGGCGATTTTGCGTTCTGTTGCCAAGACAGGTTGTGTTGTAGGATGTGAAGAGCATCAATACAATGGCGGATTGAACGAAAGTATAGCACAATTGTTGGTTCGCAATAATCCTGCACCAATGGAATTTGTCGGAGTTGATGATAAATTCGGTGAAAGCGGAACACCTGATGAATTGATGGCAAAATACGGATTGAAAGCAACGAATATAGTGGCTGCAGCCAAAAAAGCGATTGCAAGAAAGAAGTAAGACAAAGAGAAGTCGCAGCAAAGAAGGGTGAGGGACAGACCTTGCTTGGCTTTGTTGCCGTTCAATTACACTATATATATGTCGGGCAGGTTTCGAATCAAATCGGAACTTGCCTTTTTCAAAAATCATAGTATCGAAATGCAGACGAATCCTAAATTGGAGCTGGCTCGCAAATATGTAGAGCAGACAAAAAGCAACATCTTTTTGACAGGCAGGGCAGGAACAGGGAAAACAACCTTCCTAAAAGGCATTGTCCGTGATATGAAGCACAAACGTTTTGTTGTTCTCGCCCCAACGGGTATTGCAGCTTTGAATGCAGAAGGCCAAACGATACATTCTTTTCTCCAACTCGAACTTACGCCTTACATACCGGGCGGTCGTTTGCCTGCAAAGAAGTTTCGTAAGGATAAACTCAACCTTATACGCAGCCTTGATTTGATTATCATCGACGAAATCTCGATGGTAAGAGCCGATCTTTTGGATCAAATCGACAGAGTGTTGAGAAAGTTGCGTTATCGTCATGCACACCAAGCCTTTGGTGGGGTTCAGATGTTGTTGATTGGAGATTTGAGTCAATTGCCGCCTGTTGCAACAGGACAAGATTGGGATATACTTTCGCAATACTATGATACACCATATTTTTTCTCGGCTCAAATCTGGCAAGACACTGCATTCCATACGATAGAACTTGATCATATCTACCGACAAAAAGATTTGCGATTTATAAATCTACTCAATCGGGTTAGGGATAATGACATAAATACAGAAGTCATAGAAACCCTCAACAGCCGTTACAATCCCGACCTTCTAAACCAAGATTCCGAAGGCTGTATCATACTTTGTACCCACAATCATAAAGCAAACGAAATAAACAGACAACATCTCGATAAACTGAATACCAAAAGCTACTTTTATCATTGCAAAACGACCGGAGAATTTGACGAAAGGAACTATCCGAATGCCGAAATACTCGAACTGAAAGAAGGAGCACAAGTGATGTTTATAAAAAACGACTATTCGAATTCGGAATATCGTCGCTATTATAATGGAACGCTTGGCACGATTACTTACCTTGACGAGCAGATGATAAAAGTCAAAGTGTCAGATGGCGGAGAGGAAATCGAAATTGAGCGATATGTTTGGGAAAGGTGCAACTACAAATTGGATAAAGCAAATAATGAAATCATAAAAGAAGTAGTCGGTACATTTGAGCAATACCCCATACGTCTTGCATGGGCAATCACCATACACAAAAGCCAAGGATTGACATTCGAAAAAGCAATCATAGACGCATCTCAAAGTTTTACTCACGGGCAATATTATGTTGCTTTGAGCCGATGCAAAAGCCTTGAAGGAATGAGCCTTACTGCACCGTTCTTAGCCCGAACCGTAATCACCGATCCTCAAATCGACAACTTCTCTCATTCACAGACAGAAAACCAAGCAAACGAGCTGACATTTGAACACGATCGCCAACTGTACAGTCTTCAAACCCTTGAGGAAGTCTATTCGTTCGTCACCTTGCAAGAACTGAAAAAACAACTCTTTGAGCATATCGGAGCAGAAATTCAAAAATCGGATTCTTTCCAAGCAATAAATACTGTTAATAGTGCGATAGAAGAGAATATAGTATCTGTGTCAGAACGTTTTATAAGACAACTTCGCATACTTGCCGATAAAAGTGAGCAACTCAAAGAGCGATGTGCCAAGGCTGATGTCTATTTTCTTGAGCAGATACGCTTGTGTTTTACTCTTCTTCAGGCAATTGATACTCTCGAAGACTTTGAGCCCGACAGTCAAACCGAAGAAATACTTATGCGATTCGGTAATGAAGTCGAGTTGAAGTGCCGACTGCTCGCTTATCTTCAAGAGAACGAATACCGAGTAGAAGAGGTACAAACACTGAAAAACAAAATCATTTCCCAAGGAGATAAAACCGAGTGGACGCATTTCAAAAGCTACATAAAGACTATAAATCCTGATGTTTCGGAGAAAGGAAAAGATTCGATGGAAATAGAATTGGACGACCTTTATCAGGCATTGAAGAATTGGAGAAAAGAAAAAGCCGTATCGGAGCATCTTCCTGCTTACTGCATACTTGGCAATAAAGCCCTTGAACAAATAGCTATCAAACGTCCATTAACTTCTGAGCAATTGCAAGGACTTAAAGGCGTAGGTAAAAAAACTATGGAGAAATACTCTGACGAGATTTTGGAACTTGTGGAGCAATACGCCTAATGAGAAGTTGATTTGAAGTTAAAAGTTTGAGTTATAATCTTTTTCGAATCAAAGAATTATAACAGATAAAATGAAGAATCGCTTTAATTAAATCAAGAAAGGTTTTTCTGAAACGAAGAAAGAGATTTGAGCTTGTTTTGCGGCCTGAGGAGATAGTGGCTTTGTGAGGTTTTTGAACGAAAAATTAAAGTCTTGTGATAGATTTTGTCCATAAGCATGCTCTTATATGAAAAGTTTGAGATAAGTCTTCGATGGGCTTAAGAGGCATTGTGTAAATGATAAAAAAGTAAATAAATATGAGTGAACAGCAATTTTGTTATAAGTATCCGCATCCAGCTTTGGCGGCCGACTGTTTGATATTCGGCTTTGATGGAGTGGATATGAAGGTATTATTGATTCAGAGAGCAAATGAGCCGTATAAAAATCATTGGGCTTTTCCCGGAGGATTTATGAACATAGATGAAACGGTCGAAGATTGTGCTAAGCGTGAGTTAGAGGAAGAAACGGGCTTGAAAAACGTGGCAGTGGAACAGCTATACACGTTTTCGGATGTGAATCGTGATAGTCGCGAACGTATAATCAGCGTTGCACATTATGCTCTTGTGAGATTGTCGCAAGTAAAAGGTGGAGACGATGCGTCATCTGCAAAGTGGTTTGCATTGAATCAGATTCCGAGCCTTGCCTTTGACCATGATGAAATGTTGAAAATGGCTAAAAATCGCTTGAAAGAACGTTTGCATTTGGAGCCAATGGGAATTGAGTTGATGCCTGAAACGTTTTCGATGAACGAATTGCAAAATCTTTACGAGGCAATAGCCGAGCAGAAGTTCGATAGCAAGAAATTCTCCGATAATATGCTTAATCTCGGCATTCTTTCCGAAGTTGATTCATGCCAAACAAAGCTTTCTCAAAACGAATCACGCAAATATCGTTTCAATACCGGGAAATACGAAGAACTAAAACAAAAAGGATTCGAATTGAATTTTTAATTTTTTGCGGATAAATAAAGGTATAATTGTATAAAACGTTGGATTATGAAAAACACTCGATTATCTAAGTTTGTTCTTGTTGCAGATCTTCTTATTTGTACTTTGTTCTTCTTTCTTCTGCTTCATAACGAGCTGATGAGTTACGAAATGAATATGTTGTTAATATCGGTTCCATTGCTCAGAATCTGGCTTGGCTTCTTGACATATAGTAAAAGCAAATTGGGAGCTGTGCCTCTTGTGATTTTGTCTTTGATAAGCTTGATTGCTTGCATCGATATGCGGAATCTGGGGTTTGCATTCACTTTATTCGTTCAGCCATTGTACATGTTGATTTCGAAGTTCTCTTATTTGATTGGCGGTCAGGATATTATTCAATTGTGGGAACTGATGATTAATTTACAATATTATACATCCGAGATAACGATACTATGCAGTATTTGGCTGATCGGCATTCCTTAGACAATGTATCTGTACCGATTATTCAAAAAACAATTGCAACCAAGCGGCTTGAGCATTTGGAAAAGCATTGCTCTCGGAGCATACATCTTTGTTTCGATAAGCGTTTTGACCCTTATGATGGAATTGCCTTTTGTTGCAATCAAACTGCTTCTTGCACTTATATTTTTGGCACTTATTCCGATTATATTTTATCGTGGAAAGTTCAAAGGTTTGTTTGCTCGTCATGAACTTGTGTTTTTGATTGCCTTTGCCATGCTTTTGATTTGTTACGCCTTTGCAGTGAAAATGGGAGAGGTTACGGTGATTACGGTATGTGTGTTCCCGATGGCTTTTTATGCTCTTGCAAATTGGTATTATGGAAGAAAGATTACGCTCAACGAAACAATATTTGTCGTAAGTGCTTCGGTAGTTTTCTCTTTTGCACAATACATTCCCGGAATCATACGCCTGATTTGTCTTTTCGTGTCTTTGATTCTGTTTGCCGTTCCTTTGATTCGTTTTGCAAAAACAAGCAATCGCAAATCTGCCTCAGTATGTCTGTATGTCATGATTGCGTTTGCAGTGCCTGTGTTGTCAATCGGTTATAATCCTTATTCGGTTTTGGAATCGGGAAGAGTGATACGTTTCGACGATTATTCATATTCTCCGAACGGTTTGTTGATTGTGCAAGGCAAAAACGGATTCGGATTGAGGGACAGATACAAACAGATTCTCCCTTCTGAGTATGATTACATCGAAATCCTTACACCGTCAAAGCCTTACTGCAAAGTGAGAAAGGATGGCAAGTATCGAATCTACGACATCGAAAGACATGAGTTGCTAAGCGAAGAATGGTTTGAGCAAATCACCCCTTGCGAAGAATACGTCTATCGTTTGAAAACCGCAAATGGGGATAAATATCTGTTCATGCCCGAAATATATGATAGCAATGAGAAAAAACAAGAAGCAAAGATAAGTCTCTATTCGTTGTGATAAGGTTCGCCTTTGATGATTGTAAAAGCCCGATAAAGCTGTTCTACAAAGAGCAGTCTTATCATTTGATGAGAGAAAGTCATCTTGCTGATTGAGAGTTTTTCGTTTGCTTGCGAATAGACTTTTTCCGAGAATCCGAACGCTCCGCCAACGACAAACGCCAATGTCTTGAGCGAAGCGTTCATTTGTTTTTCTATGTATTTCGAGAATTCCACGCTTGAAAATTCTTTTCCTTTCTCATCGAGCAGCACAACTTTGTCTGTCTTTGCCGAATGTTTGAGAATCAACTCCGCTTCTTTGTCTTTGAGCTCCGAAACCGACATATTCTTGGCATTTTTCACATCCGGCAAAACCACGATTTCGAAGTTGATGTAATGTGTCAAACGTTTGAGGTATATTTCGACCGCTTCACGAAGATATTTCTCTTCACTCTTTCCGACAACTATCAATTTGATGTTCATCTTTTCAATTTTTTGAGAAGTGAATACAATTTCGAGTATTTTTTTTCAATGAGAAAGTATGGCGTTTGCTCTGCTCCGAAGTGTCGGATGAACGTTTCTATCGGCTTGAGCATAGAGCCGTTGAAGTCATACTCGGCACAGCCGCGTCTGATGCTTTCTTTGAGTATGTGCCACAGCAAAAGGGTGGCGGCATTCGATTGTCTGTACGACGGATTCGAACCCGAGAAGATGCCTTGGCAGACTTTGTTGTCGAAAATCACGTATGCAACCGAATGAACATTGCCTTCCGCATCGCAGATTGCGTATTTGCCGCTCATATTTCTTTTTTCGGCTTCTTTGTCTATCCTTTCGAATTGTTCATACGAGAAAGGGCAGTTCATCTTTTGGCGTTCGTAGGTCTTGCAGTTGACTTGATAGAACTCTTTCGTCGATAGGTCCGTTCGTATGACGAAGTCTTCCTTTTCGAGTTTGCGAATGCGTTTGCGAACCGACTTGTCGGTCATTGCAAGCAAAGCTTCTTCGCCTTGAGTCAAGTCGAAACGATACGTATATCTTGTTGTCTGAGAATAACCGTTCCAATGAAATCCTAACCATGAGCAAAGGCTGTGGTGAAACTTGGAAAGAAAATAATCGGGTTTGATTCCATCGATTTGTTTTGCGAAATCATCCATCGCTTTTATTTCGAGCGAGTAGCGGTTCAGCCTGCTCATGTTTTCGGGATAAGCAATCCACAATCCTGTCACGGGAGTAAGCTGCGGAGGTAGGATAGAACTGAAACCGAACTTGCGATGCAGCGAATAAGGCATTGCCGCAAGCACCTGTTCGTTTTCTTTGTGCAAGAGAACCTGCCAATCATCTCCGTAAACCGCATCCAACCACCAGTCCTTCAAAAAAACAGGCATGTCGGGATTGCTTTCGCAAAATCGTATGTAGGCTTCTTTATTTGTCATCTTTCAACCGATTTGTCAATCTCAAACGTAAATCCGACAATACGTTCATGTAGTTTATGTAAGCTTTGTATGGGCTGTCGTAATGATTGAAATACTTATGCACATCTCCGTCCGAGAACCACTTTGTGCACATGTAGTAAAAGTTGTCTGAGGTTTGTAAGCGTCTCCACACGTTTAACAACTCTTCATCTTGGCTTTGGTGTATTGCCTCGCTCAAAGAGTAAATCTGTTCGAAAGCATCGTCCTGCAAATCATTGCCCAACCATGCCGTAACGTCTCTTTCTTCATCTGCCCAGCTCATCGGCTCTATCGAACTTACCAAATCCTTTGCCTCATATCTTGAAATCAAATCGCTCGGTGTTGCAAAGTCGAAATCGCTTCTTTCAAACACTTCGAACGGAAGGCGTTTCAGAAAGTCGAAAATGCCGGTTTCTTTCCACTGATGCTCACCGAATGTTTCGTAATCCATGAACAGATTTATGCAATCGGGATTTTCTATTTCGTTAAGCCAAGAAACGAATTTGTCGCACGTCAAAGGAAATCCCTGCCATGAGTGTTGAGAGAATCGGAATGCGATGTCGTCGCTCAGTTGAAAGTTTTTAAGCAACAAGAACATCTTTCCATCCGGATGATTCTTGTAAAGGTAGTTCGGACTTCTCCAACCAAGGACGTGTTTTGCTCCTTCGGCAATCTGAGCCTTGAATCCCATCTGTGACACCTTTGCTCCGATTGCGTCGGAATAGATAAGCTCGGTGTTTCTGAAGATTTGAGGCGTCTGAGAGAAGAGTTGCTCGATTTTCTTTTTGTGTTTTTCGACCTGTGATGTGAATTCGTCTTCGTCTGTCAAAGATGCCAAGGAATGATAATATGTTTCGCACAAAAATTCCACGCTTCCGGTTGCAGCCAATTTTTGAAAGCTCTCGATGACTTCGGGACAATAGGCTTCGAATTGCTCCAAGGCCGTGCCGGAAATCGAATACGCAACTTTGAATCGCCCGTCGGTTTGCTCGGTGAGCTGTCTTATCAGTTCGTTTGCGGGAAGGTAACATTTGTCTGCAACACGCCGACAAATCCATTCGTTTTGCAAATCATCGAAATAGTCATTGTGTTTTCCTATGTCGAAGAATCTGAACGTTCTAAGCCTGAACGGTTGGTGTACTTGAAAATAAAAACAAATCGATTTCATATTTAGCATCTTTTTTATACGATTTCATAATATAATTCCTTTAATCTCTCTGCCGCTTTGTCCCAAGTTATGGAAACGGCTTCTCGTTTTCCTTCTCTGGAAAGAAAATCCGACAGAGCCTTGTTTTTTCCCAATGAATGGATTGCATCAGCCATCGAATCGACATCCCAAAAATCGACTTTGATTGCATGATTCAACACTTCCGAAACGCCCGATTGATGGCTTATTATCGTGGGAACGCCAGCCTGCATCGCTTCCAAAGGAGCTATTCCGAAGGGTTCGGAAACGCTTGGCATGACAAAAACACTGCTTATCGAGAGCAGTTGCTTCAAATCTTCGCCTTCGAGAAAGCCGGTGAAGAAGAAATTCCTGCTGAGGCGTTTTTGTGCAACCAAAGCAATCATTTTGTTCTGCATGTCGCCGCTTCCTGCCATCACGAACAAGAAATCCTTGTCTTTTTGCAAAACTTTCTCGGCAGCTTCAACAAAATAATCGGGTCCTTTTTGGAAGGTGATTCGTCCGATGAAGCTTACTATTTTTTTATCGAAGACATTGTTTGTTTCCATAGGCTTTGAGTTTTGTGAAATCACGCCGTTGTGAACGCAAACGACTTTGTGTTCGGGTTGAAAGTACTTTGAGATTACCGTTTTGCGGGTAAACTCGCTCACGCACACAATCAAATCCGCCGCTTCCATGCCTTGACGTTCCAATTCATAGATTCGCTCGTTCACATTCTCACCGCTGCGGTCGTATTCCGTTGCATGAACATGCACAATTAAAGGTTTGTCACTGATTTTCTTTGCAACCTCGCCCGCTTTGTAGCACAGCCAGTCGTGAGCGTGTATGACATCGAATTCTCTCTGCTTTGCAATGCTGCCGGCGACCAATGCGTAACGATTCACTTCCTCATACAGATTGTCGCCATAGCCTCCCTGCAGTTCGAGAGTGAAATGTCGGGTGATGTCTTTTGAAAGCGTTTTCTTGGATTTTGATTTCGTTTCCATTGATTTCGCTTTCAGATTTTCGTTGAGGCATTTCATTCTTGCGACATAGTCTTCATCGCTCTCGTAGGGCAGAATCGAACTATCGACATGCAAGAAGGATATGTTGTTTTCCAAATGCTCCAATTGTTTTTCGGTAAGTGTGTTGACCACTTGGTTTGCCGCCGTAATCTTCGTGCCGTTTTGCAATTCGTCTCCAAACAAGCGTGGAACGACAAAGTCAATCGCCACATCTTTTTCAACCAATGCTTTTGTCAATCCGAAACAAGCCGTTCCCAATCCTCCGGAAATATGTGGCGGATACTCCCATCCGAACATCAGAACTTTCATAGGCTGTCCTCCTTATTCGTTTTGTTTTGCTCAATCAGATATTTCATTCTGCAAACTTCTGCAACGCTCCATGCTTGCGAGATACTGCCGCCCGGTTTGTAAGGCGGGTTGCCGTCATACACCTCTGCAATGCTTCCGACGCAGTAGTCGGTTAAAATATTACCGAACTGACGATACAATTGTTCAATGTAATTGACCGCATTCTTGCCATAGACGTTGAAATACGCCTCTGCAAACGCACCGATCAGCCATGCCCATACCGTTCCGTTGTGATAAGCGAAGTCTCTTTCGTTTTGGTTGCCGCGATACACCGGATGATAGTTTTCTGCCTTCGGACTGAGCGAGCGCAATCCGTAAGGAGTGAGCAGTTCCTGCTTTACCTTTTCGACGATCAGCTGACGGATTTTCAGACTCAGACATGTATATGGCATGCTTACTGCAAAAATCATGTTGCATCTTACGGAGAAATCTCTCTCTGCTCCATTGACGCAATCGGCAAGATAACCTTTCTCCTTGGACCAAAAAGTCGATTTGAAGCTGCTTGGAAAGACCGAAGCGAATTCGTCCCATTTCGCACTCTCTCCATCACTGCACGCAAGCTCTGCAAGTTCCCGATAAAACATCACTGCATTGTACCAAAGGGCATTTATTTCCACCGCATAGCCGTTGCGAGGCGTTACGGGTTTTCCTTCAACTATCGCATCCATCCATGTAAGAGCTTTTCCCTCTTGCGATTGCCATAAAAGGAAGTTGCTGTCCATTCTCACGTTATCCGTTCCCTCCGAAAAGGTGTCGAGAATCTGTTTCATGACTTTCGAATACATATTCCAGACTTCCGTTCTTGCATCGTTGATGTAGGCATACTGCTGAATGCACCAAAAGAACCATAGCGGAGCATCAACACTGTTGTAAGCCGATTGGGCTCCCGAGCCTATGTTTGGAAAGAAGCCTTCGCGGAAATCCGATATCTCGCTTTCGATTGCCATTTTGAACATACGCCAATCGTCGATTGCCAAACAGAGTCCGGGAAGTGAGATGAAGGTGTCGCGTCCCCATCTGCCGAACCAAGGAAAGCCTGCAACCACATCGACAGTCGTTCCCTTGCGTGCAAAAAACATTCTGGCAGCTCTTCGAAGCACATCTTCCATCGATTCAACCGGAAAACGAAAACGGGTTTCCATAACGAAGTCTCTGCTGAGTAAAAACGGATTTGCTTCTTCCACTCCGCAGGATACGAAAACGCTTTCGCCGGGTGAAAGTTTGATGGTGAATTTTCCCGGAGAGAGCAAATCTTCAAGGTAATCGTAGCCGCGTTCTTTTTCTTTTATGTATTCGAAATTATAATACCAATAAGGGGTGTGAAGATATTCCGTTTTCTTTGAAAATTGCAGGTAAAGCGGAGTGTGGTTTTTGTACATCTGATATTTGACTCCGTGCGATATGTTTTCGAATGAAGTGTCTGCCTCGTTGTTTGCAACCGACAAATTGTGAATCTGACGAAAGGCAAGCAAAGGCATCAATTCCAAAACGATGTCTGTGTCAGCTTCCTGCAAGGTGTATTTAATCAACAGCCTGTCTTGCTTTTCTTGAAAGAGCATCTGTTTGAGCAGAACGATGTTTCCGATTCGGTAAGTGTGAGTCGGCAAAACTCCGAGCTCGTATGATTCCAAGTATTTGTGGCCTTTGGGACTGTAAATTCCGTCTTTGTAGCGATGTAACGCCAAATGAAATTCCCGATTGTCGTGAACGATGGTTTCATCGAGCGAAGAGAGCAAGACGTGATTTTGATTGTCCAATCTCGGTTGAGGAACAATCAGCAGTCCATGGTATTTGCGAGTGTTGCAACTTGGCAGGGTGGTGCAAGAGTAGGCATTTGAAATATTCGCTCTGAGAACCTCTCTCTGCAACGAGTATTCCAAATTTGCCATTTCCTTTTTTGTGAACAATATCTTTTCCATCTGTTATTTTCTAACTGATAAGGGATTTAATGTCTTTAAGTGAAAAAATTCCGACTGCAAATGCCGCCATGAGCATCAGACAAAGCGACACAGCCGTTTTTATGATCCAATTTGTTTCCATGCCGTAAAGAACTCCCAATGAAATGAGAGCAACCGACAAAACATAGATTGAAATTTTCAAACAGTACTTCCAATTGAACCGTATCTTGAAAATCTTCAGTGCCAGCAAGGCCTGCAAAAGTGCCGTCACGCTTTGGGTTACTAAGCTTGTGGTTGCCGCTCCGTCTTGTTGAAACAAGGGAATGAGAATAAAGTTCAATCCGATGTTCATCAGCATTCCGAGTCCTGCAACCAGATTCAGATGTTTCAGTGAGCCGTTTGCCGTCAAGAGTGTTCCGAAAATATACGTCATGGATATTGGAATAAAACAGAAACTCAAAATTCTGTAAACCCTCGCACTTTCTTCTATGTGGCTGTCATAAAGAAGCGTCATGAGTTCTTGAGAATAGCAGAGACTGACACTTACAAAGCCGAGTGTGAGAATCAAAATCAAATGAAACGCCGCCGAGATTACGCTGTGTATGTTTTCCTTTGCGTTTTCTTTTATAAGCTTGGAAAACAGCGGAAGCAGAATGACCGAAAACAGATAGGAGACCATGTTGGCGGAATCGACAAGACGAAAGCCCGAAGCATAGATTCCCGAACTTTCTCCGTTGTCATCGACAAGTGCAAGTAGCATTACCGAATCCATTCTGTTGTAACACGCCATCAGCAATCCAAGAACGGCAAAAGGCAATCCGGCTTTAAGCAGAAGGAATCCGAAAGTCTTGTTTAGTTTCAGACGAATAAATCCCGTCTTTCTCACACACACCACCAACGAAACGACAAACGTGATGAACATGGTCAGAAACTGAACATACACCATTTGTTCTATGCAGAATTGTTCTCTGAGGTGTTTGTTCCAAAGCAGAAAACTGCAAAACAAAACGAGCAACGCTCTGTCCAAAACCGAAATCACGCTGTCCGTCTTGAACATCATCAATGCCGTTATGTTGCTTCTGAAATATGAAATGAAGGAACTGAGCACCTGAGTCAGACACATCCAAAACAGCATCTTCGTCTGCCATGCGTCATATCCCAAAAACAACCCGCTGATGATGACTATGACGGTGTAAATCAACGAAAGAATTATTTTGAGCGGTATTATGCGGGCGAAATACTTCGGAAGCAGATTCGTATGCCTTGCTATCATTCTGTTGTTGTAGTTTACGATGCCGAAATCCAAGATTATGTTGAACAGATACGTGAAGTTGAAAAGGGCATAATAAACTCCGTAATCCTGAGCTCCCACAGCGTTTTGAACGCCTCTGTCGATGCCCAAAATCCAAAAAGACTTTATCAGAATATTCAAAGCCAATAGGAAAAACAAATTTGTAACAAAGAATTTCTTCATGGTTCAAGCGACAAATTTACGAAAGAATTGTATCTTTGCTTCATCATATCAACGCAAAAATACAAGAAAAAATTGAGAATAGGTGTAAATACAAGACTTTTAATTGAAGATAAATTGGAGGGAATCGGTTATTTCTCGCTCAAAACCCTTGAAAGAATAAGCCGAAATCACCCCGAAATCGAATTCATCTTCTTCTTTGACAGATCGTTTGCCAAGAGATTCGTTTTCTCTTCGAATGTGAAAGCGGTGGTCATTCCTTTACCTACACGGCATCCGATGTTGTGGCACGTTTATTTTGATTTTTTGCTGCCTTTCTACCTTAAAATGTATCGAATCGACCTTTTCCTTTCCCCCGACGGCTACATACCTACATGGGGCGGGACAAAGACCTTGCCGGTTATTCACGACATAAACTATGAGCACGATTCGACATTTCTGGGCAAAAAATCATACGTCCGATACTACAAACACTTCTTTCCGAAGTTTGCTCGCAAAGCCACAAGAGTCGCAACGGTGTCCGAATTCAGCAAAAACGACATCGCAAACATATATCGAATCCCGGCGGATAAAATCGACGTTGTCTATTCAGCGGCAAACGAACAGTATCGTCCGCATACGAAAGAAGAGAACGAAGAAACCAAAGCAAAATACACCGACGGAAAGGATTTCTTCTACTTTGTGGGAGCACTGCATAAGAGAAAAAACCTTGCAAATCTGTTTCGAGCGTTCGATGTGTTCAAAACCAAAAGCCGAAGCGAAGTGAAATTGGTCATAGTCGGCAACAAGAAATGGTGGGAAGGAGAGATAGCCGAGGCGTATGAACAAATGAAGTTCAAAGACGAAGTCATATTCACCTCACGTCTGCCTTTGGAAGAAGTGAACCGCATAGCATCGGCAAGCATCGCCTGTGTGTTCGTCTCACTCTTCGAAGGATTCGGACTTCCGCCGCTTGAAGCCTTCCGTTCTCATACAGCGGCAATCGTATCCGACACAACATCGTTGCCGGAGATAGGAGCAGAGGCTGCAATCTATGCCTCGCCGACCGATGTCGAAAGCATAGCCGAAGCAATGTACGAAACATATACCCGACCCGAAAAACGAGAAGAATGCATTCGAAAGGGAATCATTCAGAGCGAGAAATTCAGTTGGGATAAAACAGCAGAATTATTATGGAACTCGATTACAAAAGCATTGGAACAATAGAGCAGTTGTACGAACACTATAAGACTCACCCGAGTGTTTGCACCGATTCACGCACCATAAAAGAGGGTGATGTGTTTTTTGCCTTGAAGGGAGAGAATTTCGATGGCAATCTGTTTGCGGACAAAGCCTTGGAGGCAGGAGCGAGTTTGGTAGTTGTTGATTCGAAAGACGTTTTTGCAAAGCAAAGAAATGATGAGGCGAAACGCAGAATGATGTTTTGCGAAGACAGCCTTGTTTGTCTGCAATCTCTTGCCGCATATCATCGTCAAAGGTTGAATGCGACCATCATAGGAATCAGCGGCACAAACGGCAAAACCACCACCAAGGAACTCATTTTCGCCGTTCTCTCTTCCGAATTTCGAACTCAGGCAACCAAAGGCAATCTGAACAATCACATAGGCGTTCCGCTGACTCTTTTGTCGATAAAGCCCGAAACCCGAATCGCAATCGTCGAAATGGGAGCCAATCACCCCGGAGAGATAGCCGAGCTCTGTCGAATCGCACAACCCGATATGGGAATACTGACCAATATCGGCACTGCACACATCGAAGGATTCAAAAGCAGGAAAAACATAATCGAAACCAAACGTGCATTGTTCGAAAGCGTGAAAGCAAACGGAAAAAGCAAAGCTCATCTTTTCGTAAACGCCGATGACGATGCTCTGAACGACGAGACATTCGAACGCAAAACCACTTACGCACTGACCAATCAGGCAGATTTGAGAGCCAAAGCCGATTTGTCTTCACCCTATGCAACACTTGCAATCGAGGGAACGAAGATACAATCGAACCTTATCGGCAGCTACAACAATCACAACATACTTGCCGCCTACGCAATCGGCAGACATTTCGGCATCGAAAGCGAAAAAATCAAGCAGGCAATCGAACAATATAAGCCCTCAAATCAACGTTCTCAGATAGTGAAGACTTCGAGCAACACTCTCATACTCGATTGCTACAATGCCAACCCTTCGTCATGCAAAGCTGCAATAGAATCGCTTGCGGCAATGAAACTCGAGCATAAAATGGTGTTCATGGGAGCTATGAGGGAACTTGGCGAAAGCACTGCCGAGGAACACGAGAATTGTTTCAAGCTGATGAAAAGCAAAGGCTTCGAAAAAATCATTCTTGTGGGAAAGGAATATAAAGCATTCGAAGATGCGGGTGTTTCATGGTTTGAAATCTCAAGCGAATTGAAAGATTACTTGAAAGCAAATCCGATAAGCGGTTGCACAATACTGATAAAAGGCTCGCGAACGACGAAAATGGAGATTTTGGAAGATGTTTTATAAAGTTGTTGGTTTGATGTCGGGGACTTCTCTCGATGGTTTGGACATTGCATACTGCGAGTTCGAAGAGCAGAATGGCAGATGGTCGTACAGAATCATCGAGTCGGAGACCGTGCCTTATACAGACGATTTTCGCAAACGGGTGATTGCCATGGAGAATGCCTCGGCGGTTGAATTCTCTTCGTTCGATGTAGAACTCGGACATTATTTCGGCAGACTTACTCGCGAGTTTATCGACAAGCATTCTTTGACTCCCGACTTTGTATGCTCGCACGGACAAACCATCTTTCACCAACCAGCCAAGGGATACACGACTCAAATCGGCAATCTTGCGGCTCTGTGTTCCGAAGTCCGAATGAAAACCATCGGAGATTTCAGAACGCTCGACGTAATGCTCGGAGGACAAGGAGCACCTTTGGTTCCGATTGGCGATTTACTCCTTTTTGCCGACTACGACAACTGTCTGAACATAGGAGGCTTTTCAAACATAAGCCGAAAGAAAGAGGGAAAAATCACAGCCTTCGACATCTGCCCGGTGAACATCGTTCTGAATCATCTTTGCGGCAAGATAGGCTTGCCGTTCGACAAAGACGGTGAGATAGCCGCAAATTCGGCAGTCGATAATAAGCTTGTCGAGAAACTGAACGCCCTTCCATATTATGAAAACAAGAACACAGGAAAATCATTAGGCAAAGAATGGGTGCTGAGCAATGTATTCCCGCTATTGGAAAGCAGCGGACTTTCGATAGAAAGCCAGATTGCATCATACACACTTCATGCCGCAGAGCAGATTTCGAAAAACATTCTGTCGGGAAGAACACTCGTCAGTGGGGGTGGAGCATACAACACTCATCTTCTAAATCTGATTCGTCAGAACTCCCAAAGCGAAATCACTATTGCAGACAAAACCACGACCGATTACAAAGAAGCGATGATATTTGCCTTTCTCGGAGTGCTCAGAGAAAGAGAACAAGTCAATTGTCTTGCATCGGTAACCGGTGCATCGCAGAACACTTGCGGCGGTTCGGTCGTTCAATGGATTCAAAGCAAATAAGAAAAATGAAACTTAAACTACCGAATATAAAACATACAACAAGCGAAGAAGCAGAGATACTCTCGCAAATCAGAAATGCAAAAACCAGAGAGCAAGGCTATGCAAGGCTGATCGAAAAGTATTCTCAAAAAATCTATTGGCAGATAAGACGTATGGTGTATGACCACGATGACAGCGACGATCTTACGCAAGAGGTTTTTATTAAGATATTTGAGAACATAGAACCATTCAACAGTTCTTCAAAACTATCGACTTGGATTTTCAGAATAACATATAATCATACTCTTAACTTTTTGAAATATAAGAACAAAAGATTAGGAGAGGAGGATTGTGATTTTGAGAGCAGGGTTTTGGCGAATCTTCCGAGTGATCCGATGTTTGATAGCGATGAAATCGAACTGACACTCCAAAAAGCAATACTTTCGCTCCCACCAAAACAAAGAGCAGTTTTCCAAATGAGGTATTACGACGAGTTGAGCTTTGCACAGATTTCTCAAATCACCAAAACCAGCGAAGGAGCCCTCAAAGCATCATACCATTTCGCAGTCGAAAAGATTGAACAGTATGTGAAAATCAACGACAGTCCGATCGGATAAATAAAAAAAATGAAGAGCAAATTAAACTTCTGCGAAAAAAAATGTCTAATCGATAGAAAGTAAATTGAAAATGAAAGAAAAAAATAATCCGTTCAAAGTACCTGAGAACTATTTTTCGCAATTGAACAATCAGTTGCTTGAAAAGTCAGTAAAGAAACACGTTTCGTCTCCAAAGCTTTTCAGATACGTTGCAAGCATATCGGCAGTTATCGTTCTTGGATTCAGCACATGGCTCGTTGTTTTTAAGAATGCGAACACCGAATCGAAGAAAAACGACACTTTTGCGTTCTTCTTTAACGGCTTTAAGAGCGAAAAAGAAATTTTGGCTGAGAAGATAAAAATCGAACAGGCAGAATGGCAGGCAAAGAAAACAGAGATGAAAAAAGAAGCCGAGCAAATCGTTTTCACCGAAGACGAATTCCTATATACGGAATACTTGGCAGAAGAAGAGGAAGATTATTTTGAACAAACCGATTCAGAGATAGAACTATGAAAAGAGTAATTGTATCATGCCTTTTGGCAGTATTGTTGAGTGTTGGTGCATTCGCTCAGGAACAACGCCCGAAAGTGGATCCGGAAGTTTTGAGAGAAAAAATCATTACCAAGAAAAAAGCCATCTATACCGAACGATTGGAATTGACCAAAAAAGAATCGGAGAAATTTTGGTCGATATACGAAAAATACGATGCGGAATTATTCCAATTGAAAGCAAAGCAGAGAGAAATAAATCACAAGATGCGAAATGTAAAGCAGTCAAAAGAAGATGCAGCACTTGCAGAAGAATACCTCAATGCTTATCTTAGCACCGAAGAACAAATAAACACTCTTACCAAAGATTATATTGAACAGTTCAAGGCAGTTCTTCCCGTTCAGAAAGTAGCAAAGCTGATGATGGAAGAAAAGAAGATAATGAGAGAACTCACCAAATGCAAAAAAAATAAAGGCAAGCAATGCCCCAAATAAAGAAGAATAAAGACTCTTGAGTTGTTCGATAATACTGATTCTGATAGTTTCCGGATTATTTGTCGGATTCATTAACACCCTTTCGGCAGGAGGGACGGCTATTTCGATAGCTCTTTATCTTGCCCTCGGACTTCCACCCTCGGAAGCAAACGCAACAAATCGTATAGGCGTGCTTTTGCAAAGTTCGCTCAGTGCAGGAATGTTTGCAGGCAAAGGATATCTCAAACAAACCAAAGTATTGCCCTTAGCCTTGTTTGCGATGCTCGGAGCCTTGGTTGGAAGCATTTTGTCGATAGCCTTACCGCAACAGATATTTTCTTATGCCATGGGAGCAAGTCTTTTGATTATGCTCTTTTTTTTGTTTTCCTCACCAAAGCGATTCAAAGAAGACAATCTCGAAAAGCTGTATGGCAAGCGAGGATTAGTGCATTATCTCGTCTTTTTTCTGATTGGAATATACGGAGGCTTTGTTCAAGTCGGTACAGGCTTTTTCCTGATGGCGGCAGGCACCATTATGCTCGGCTGTAACATCATTCGCACCAACGCCGTCAAATCATTCGTGATGACACTCTACACAATAGTAGCGATATTTGTCTTTATGCAACACGGAAGCATCAATTGGCAGTACGGACTTTTGCATTCGGTCGGAACACTTGTCGGTTCGTACATCGCAACTCGTTTAGCGTTCAAAAAAGGAGCAGGATTTATTCGATGGATTGTGATAATCGTCATAGTTTTCACCTCGCTATATCTTTTCAAAATCATAAATCTCGAATATATTTTCAGAAGTTTGATAAGATAAACACTGTATATTCAAATTATTTCCTAACTTTGCAATCAGAGAAAAACATATTAGATATGAAAAAGACATTTTTGATAATTTTAGCATGCGGAATGATTGCCGGCTGTGCGTCAACCGGTAAAAGCAAATACAAATCAGTAAACGAGAACGAAGTACCAGAAAAGTACACTCGTGATTTCCATAAACGCCGTGCCGATGTTGAGCAGGTGAATTGGCAAATGGTCGATTCGAACTGCTACATAGCATCATTCAAGAGCAACGACAATCCGGTCAGCATGAAGTTCAGAAACACCACCGTCGAGACAAGTTGGAACGTTCCTTTGGAATACACTCCGTCAAACATTACCGAATACATCTCAACACAGTATGTAGACTTCAAAATCGAAGAAGTAAACATAGTTGAAATAAGAAACAAGAAAACCTACAGAGTTGACATCAGAAAGAAAAAAGAAACCAAACTGTTGGAATTTGACCTGCTTGGAAAATTCGTAAAAGAAGTAGAAAACCTATAAACAATAAATCAAAGAACTATTCATGATATAAACACGAAAAGGGTATGCGTGCATACCCTTTTTTTTGTTGGCAGGCTGCTATTCTTGCTGCAAACCTTGAACATTCAAATCAGCCAGTTTGAATTGGCACTTATTCAATGAGTTTTTGAATTGGACAGAAGGGAAGAACCTGCATCGTACACGTTTTATCGAATCTGCCGTAACCTCATCGGGAGTTGCCACAGCCTTAGCCGAAATCGACGGAATGAAAGAGCCCAAGAGCCCCAATTTTACGGCTTGCCCTGCCGATATGTACTTGACAATGTGAAATTCCAAAGCCTTCAAACAAGCCAACACATCAGGATGAGTTACCGTTGTCGCTTCAGAAATCTCAGAAGCAATCTGATCAATCTCCACATCTTGACCTCTGTAGATGCGTGCCAAAAACTTTTCACCCGGGTTATCACCCACATTAATCGTTCTCTTAACTTTAACATACTTAATAGCCATAATAAATAAATGAATTAAATTAAACCATAAACCAGAATGAGTTTCGAAACGTTGCAACATCTTGTCATTCTTTTCGCTTGCAAAGATACAACGCAAAACGCCCATCATCCCAAGCCGTGAAACAAGCTGAGACAATGCGAAACAAAGCTCTACCAAACAGCAAAAGTGTTATGGTAAATCTATTTGTTTATAATCCAAATTCCATTCTTGTTACTACCTTGACGAGATAATATACCCTTTGATTTAAGAGAAGAAAACCAACGTTCGGCTTGACGTTGAGATAAAGACAAAGTCAAAGCAATTTCCTTGATTGTTAGTTTGTTGTTTTCTGTTATGAGATGTATGATTTGTCGTTCATTTTCAGTTAAGCAATCATTTATACCGACATTTGCACCGTCAATTGTACCGACATTTATTCCGACATCAGCGTAAATTTCATTACCTTGATGAGTTTTAAGAGTTGTTAGAATCTCGCCAAGCATAAATTCAATGAAAGGACCGCATTGTCCATTGTGAGTGCTTTGAGAGATTGCATCGTAATAATCCTTCTGATTGCTATACACCATATTTTCGACAGGCAGATGTTCAAACAACGGATGTAACCTTCCAAGAATAAGCGATTGCCATAAACGTCCCATTCTGCCGTTACCATCACTGAAAGGGTGAATAAATTCAAATTCATAATGGAATACACAAGAGCGAATGAGCAAATGGTCATCAGATGATACAAGCCATTGCATTAAATCTTCCATCAGTCCCGGCACACGCTCAGCAGGCGGAGCCATGTGTATCAATCCCTTTTCGGAGAATACTCCCACACCACCTTGGCGGAATCGTCCTGCATCATCGCTCAAAGCATACATCATGACACCATGAGCTTTCAAAAGATCGATTATGCTAAACGGATTTAACGAACTATACAACTCGTATGTTTTTATGGCGTTTTTAACCTCTTGAATCTCCCTCAAAGGAGCAATAACATTCTTGCCGTTTATAATATCTTGCACCTGATTTTCGCTCAAATTATTACCCTCAATAGCAAGCGAAGAGTGAATAGTACGAATACGATTGACCTTACGGAGTTTAAGTCCCTCATTTTCTAAACGAATAGCATATCGTTCGATAAGAGCTGATATTTCAGCGATCAAATTGATGGTTCGAGATGATATTTCAAAAGGCGGTTTATACATCTTTCTTCTTGATTTTATTCCCTTTTTATCCCTTGCAAAGATACGAAAAAAAGTGTTCTCTTTGGTGCAAAAGCGAAAACAAAAAATCCACCCCCGAAAGAGTGGATTTCATAGCTCGTTTTTCCGTTTTTGGTTAAAAAGGCAGGTCGCCATAGTCTATATTCATTTCTTCTGAGACTATGTTCGATGAAAATGTGTCGAAGTTATTTATGTCTTTTATTTTAGAACGGTATTCAAGAACGGTATTGTAATTTTCCAATTCTTCACGTCGGCATTTGCTTATGTTCAAAAAATCGCTTTCTTGGTCTATTCCCAAGAAACGTCTACTCAATAAATTCGCGGCTATTCCTGTTGTTGAACTTCCGCAGAAAGGATCAAGCACCCAACCTCCTTTTTGTGTTGATGCCATAATGATTCGGCTCAGCAGTGATAGAGGTTTTTGCGTCGGATGTTTGCCACATGATTTTTCCCATCGGGCAATGGATGGAAGATGCCAGACATCGGTCATCTGTTTTCCATCGTTGATTTGTTTCATTAAATCGTAGTTGAAATAATGTGGTTTTTTCTCGCTTTTTCTTGCCCAGATGATAAATTCGGTGCTGTATGTGAAATAGCGACATGAAATATTGGGTGGAGGATTCGTCTTTGCCCAAGTTATGACGTTGAGAATCTTATATCCTAACTTTACAAGACAATCGGCTATCGAAAAGATGTTGTGATAAGTCCCGGAGATCCATATCGTTGCATTGTCTTTCATTTTGTCGTGACAAAGTTTGAGCCACTCCATGTTGAAATCCGATATTTCAGCTCGGCTGTTGCATTTATCCCATTCTCCTTTGTCCACGCAGACAGCCTTACCTGCGTAAACGCTTATTCCTCCGTTGGAAAGGAAATAAGGAGGGTCTGCAAAGATACAATCGAATTTGAAATCGAATTTTGATAATAATTCCAAGCAATTTCCATGCAGAAGAGTGAAATCTCTATTTCTTGATTTGTAGTAAGATTCAATCATTGTCGTTTATTGGAGATAAATCGAGATTTGGAATAATTGCGGTATTTGTATAATTCTTTTTGTAGTAGAAAGCTCGTCTTCGTGCTTTTATTGTGCCACCATTTCCATCCGGAGCATCGGTTCGGTCTTGATTGTTAGCACCTTTGGTTTTTGGTTCAAGGTATTCACCCATGCTACATGACAATTGGTCGGCACGACCTGTTTGTATATATTTCTGAATTTCTTCCCAATCTTTCTTAAACACACTGTTTTGAAAATCATTCGGGTGATCAAGAAAATAATCGACGATTACGTATTCGTTTTGGTTCAAAGCCCTTCCATCTTTCTTTGCCAAATAAACAACCCAGAAAGTAAGAGTTATTTTATTTCGCAATTTGGCGGTTTCCCAAGTTTCTTTTGCAACCTCCATGTAGTTAATCATTTGAATTGCTGTTGGTTCTTTCGCCTTTATATCTCCGTTTCGATTCTTTTGCAATGGGAGTATCTTTATTTCGCATCCGATTTCCGAAATGTCAGCCTCGGTTCTGTTGTTGTTTTTTATGCCGAGAAGGTTTTCTATGATTAAACCCGAAGCACCCTTCACCATTTTATCGCGTTCAATCTTTAATTCTTCTTTAATTTCTCCAATTGTCTTTCCTTTCGAATTTGAAATAATGTCAAACAATGGACGCATGTATTCGATGACTTTGCTGCTGATCATAACGTTAAAATGATTTTTAAGATGGTTTCAAACATTTAATTTCCTACAACTATTTCCGTTAGTTTTCCTCTTTTGGATGCTACTGCGTTAACGTTCCTTGTGGCAAATACTCTGTCGATCTGATAATCCGCAAACAAGTCATCGAAAAACCTGTCTCCGCAATTGTTTCCCAGACAATCGGAATTGCTCAGCATAAACCTGACACCGATTGCATTTAATTTGTCGCAAAACATTTTTAATCTGATTTGAGCTTCGTCATTGAAAGATTCTTTTGCGTAATCATTAAAATTGGAAGTGTTGTTCAGCGGTCTGTAAGGTGGATCGAAATAAAAAAATGTGTTTTTTTTGATTTTCACGAAGGTGTTTTCAAAATCTCCGGTCATTATCTCCACTTTCTGCAACAGTTTGCTATCAGCAAATATCGTTTCTTCATCACAAATCGTCGGGGTTACATATTTGCCAAACGGGACATTGAATTTGCCTGATTTGTTTACCCGATACAACCCGTTGAAACAAGTCCTGTTGAGAAAGAAAAAAAGAGTTGTGTTTTCTATCTCGTCAAGAGATTTTGTGTTGAACCTTTCACGTTGAACGAGAAAAAAATCTTTGCGAGCGTCTTCGGATTTTATAGAATGATATTCGCTTTGTATTGCATTCAAAGAATACACCAATTCTTGCGGATTATCTCTTACCACCTTGTAACATAAAGTCAGATCCGGATTTATGTCGTTTATCACTGCCGATTCTATGTTCGGGTGATTTTGAAGCATGTGAAAAAGCATTGCTCCGCCACCTACAAAAGGTTCTATGTAGGTTATGTTCTCCCATTTGGCAAAATCATTTGGCAGTAGTGCCTCAAGCTGTTCTATAAGTTGGCTTTTACCTCCAACCCACTTGATAAAAGGTTTCGCTTTCGTCATGGTGTTTTTGTTCGTCATTTTTTGCAAAGGTAGGGAATTTATTCGGAAAAAGGCGGTTGGGGAGTTGTTTTTGTGTTAGGGGCGAAGTGTTTTGCCAAGTACAGATCGGCAATGTCGGCATTGGGAGAAAGTGAGTGCAGGTCTTCGTTCGGCAGCCAGTGGACGATGCGAAGATGTTTGGAGGTTTGGGTTTGCAGCCTCGGAAGTTTGTCCTGCCAGTCGGAAAAGGCGTCGCGGTCGGGGTATAGGTCGATTGAGTCGGTTGGAACTTCGTTTATCAGCTCTGCACGCAGGTTGTATTTGCCTCCGCATGCCAGCCAGATGTAATCGGGACGGAAAAGACTCATCAAAACTGCCGTTTTCTCGCTTTCGACCAAGGCTACGGGTTGTGAGCGGAAAAAGCGAAGTTGGTTGAGTCCGAAAAGGCATTGTCGGAGCTGCCAATCTGCGGGCAGGTTCATCTTTTTGTGTACCCATTGCGGAGGAAGGTGTTTGAGACGCTTGCCGGTGCTTGTGTCGTAGTGCATGATCTTGCCTGTGCGAATTGTTCCCGAAAGGTCTGTCTGCCAGAAAATCACGCCCGATGTGCGGTTGCAGCCGAGCAGATAACTTTCGCATACCCGCTTCAGTTCGATGGTCGGAAAGCCGAGCGAAAGCATGAAACGATAAAAGCTGCTGTGGCTGTGCCTGATAAGAAAGGGCGTGATGTCCAAATCCAATGTGCAGGGGTGGTGGTTTTCGCAATTGTCGGAACGATGATTCGTCGCATCGTAATCAAAAACCGTTTTGTCCGAATCAAACTTTGTTCCGAATGTCTTTCCGTACGGAATCCCTGCCATGCGAGGCGAAAGATGGTATTGGCAGTTGATGCTTCGGTCGCACTTTCCGATAAATGGGTTTTCGATGTATGAGTTATCGAGATTGTCGACATAGCGTACAAAGGTCTTGTGTCCACATTTCGGACAGAGAAATTTACGACTGCTTCTGTCCAATGAAAATCTGTATTTTGTCATACTCACAAGGTGTTTATTCGTTTAATCCAAAGGTGATTGATATTCGTTCTGACGTCTTATGTAGTCTTTGATTCGTTCTATCTCGTTGGTCGAATATCTGTTCTTCCAAGATTTCTTGCCTTGTGATTTGTTTGAGTATGGTTTGTAGTCGGAGTTTTCTTCCTTCAAAGCTCTTCGGATGCGGTAAAGAGTTGCTCGCGAGATGTCGAGTATGCTCAAAACCTCATGGGTGAAGAACTGCGGAAAGTCTTTGTCGTAGATTATTTCTGTTTCGTATTGTTGTTTTTCTTCTATCGTTTGTTTGATTATTCTCTGTTTATGTTCTCTTAAATTTTCCATTGCTGATAATTTTTTGTGATAAATAAAATCCGTTAATTGCGTGAAGTTTCACTTTTCCGTTTTCCGCTCTCCCCCTTTAGGGGGGGAGAGCGAGGGTGAACCGGAAAAAGGCGGAAATAAGATGAAACTCACGACTGTTTTCTGTACTCGCTCAATATCTCGTACACTCTCGTTCGGCCGAGTTGCATTTTCTCACAAATTGATTTTGCATTCAGTCCGAGATTGTACAAGCGTATGACTTCGTCTTTTTTTTCCTGTGGGGTTTTGCCTCGTTTTGGTTTCTCACAAGTAGGAACTATTACCGGCATAAGGCATTCGATCGGAGTACGTTCGCCTGTGTATTCGAAGCATAAATCACTTGTGAGTGTCAAATCGTATGAGGCTCGTTTGTATTCGTTTGACAGATAATTGCCTTTTACGATGCAGAGGTGGAATAGGTCAGAGTTATTGACGTTTCGCCTTAACTCCAAGACAACTCGCATCTTGGCTTCAAAGCCTTGCGAACCGATTGCGTTGTGTTTTGATGGTGCATCGCTGTCGCTTGATTTGCGTGTATGGTGAAGGAAAACTATCAGAGAGCGGTTGCGAATTGCCATTTGGTTGAAAAGACGCAGTTGTTCACGCATTACATCCATTCGGTTGATGTCGCCCGAAAACACATCGGAAAGCGAATCGATGATAACCAAATCAAATCTCTCGCAGTGTAATCTCCGATTCAGTTCGTACATCAGCGAATCGCTGTCGAACACAAACTCAAGTCGTTCTTGTGCTTCGGCATTCAACTGCCAGCATTTGTTTTGTCGCTTGACTAAATACGAAATTGCTTCAGGCTCATCTTCGGTCGAAATGTAGAGAACTTTGCCCTGAACGCTTTTTGTCTGCCAAAGCAAAAACGGTTTCTTGCTTACAATGCTCGCAGCCAGCTGTCTGAGCAACGTACTCTTACCACTGTCGCTGCTGCCTATCAATGCAGCAAGCCCGCATCGTGGAAGAATCGGCTCGACCAAACAATCGATAGCTTCTTTTTCTCCTTTCAAAAGTTCGGAAAGCGAAAACGATGTCTTCGTATTGGGTTTATTTGCATTATTGCTCATAGTGAATGTTGTTCGTTAATAAAAAAATTGATTATTCAAGCATTCCGGATTGCCTTTTCGAGATGCAAAATTATGGTGTCAAACAGCTGATTTCCAAATGCTTTTTCGGATGATGGGGAGTTAAAATATTCGCAAGAGGGATGCAGAAAAAAATACTTTATTGTATAGCAAAAAAATGATGTTTCTTATATCGTATATCGATTTATGTTTGTATATTTGCAATCGATTATGTTTTTAGTGTTTTTTAACTTAGAAAAATCATAAAGACATAAAGATATTTTGGGCTGTAATCTATTGATGCGGTGATGTTACGGCTTAGAAAAATTTTTAGAAAAAACACAATTATGTAGGACTGAAATAAGAAATGAATAAAGAGGAAAAAGAGAGTTGCTATTTGCCTATCGATTGGAACGAAGCTTTGGTTGAGGATTTCAAGCGTAATGTTTTCGATGTTTATTTTCAAGATGATTTTTCCGTTTCTCAATGGAAAAAAGTCCTGACTGCAAAGAAACGTCCGATAGGAATGCAGACTTGCAGGGTGGCTTACGACAACACAGCACGCAAACTGAAGCTGAATAATGCAGAACTCGGACGCCTTTGTTACATTCTGCAAATGACCTGCACGCAATTTAATTCCATATTCGCAACAAGCATAACAGCTTCGAACATACCTTCCTCTTATTCATCGTTTTGCAAACAAAGTGAGAATACTTGCAAGACTAATATCTATAGATTGAGCAAAGAGATTTTAGAACGCCACAACCTGTTGCTTTTTGCTCCGAAAATGAACGCTGAAGATTTGAGCTGGGAGAGGAGGGTTATGTTTGCTCGCTTGGATGAGGAAGATGAGGCGGACAGAGAAATGATTGCGGCAACTCAACGCAAAATCGAATCAAGGCAAAGGTTTAGAGAGAATGCACAAAAGCAATTCGATAGAGCTGAACGCATAATAGGAGGAGAGCAAACCGAAAAAACAAGCATTCAAATTCCAAACCATAAAGCTGAAGCAAAGAAGAAATCCGACAACAAAAAGACTGAACAAAGACACGTTCAAACCTCGCTTTTTTAATCCTCAAAATCTTATTTTCATATATTCGATTCGCTGTGTTTTCTCTGCTGAACAGAGGTGTATTTTGTACAATCGTGCAGGTGTTTTTATGATTATAAATTACAAAAGTAAAGCGTTACAAAAGTAAACAAAGTAATCCGTTTTCTCTTATCCACATTCCGCAATGTAAAACAAATGTCAATCCAAGTAAATATACAAGTCAGACTATTTTATTAAGTGATAATAGCAAAGGTGCATAATTTGTGTAACCTTTTACTTTAAGTATCGTATAGGATTACAAAAGTAAATAATTTACACAAAAGTAATAGATAGATTTGCTTTACAAAAGTAATTAAAAGAATTGATTTTGGATTTACAAAAGTAAAATATGATACAGGGAAGATTGGTAGAATTGATGAGTTATTTTAAGCTGACTGCGGTGGCTTTGGCAGAAAACATAGGGGTTCAACCTTCGAGTGTTTCACACATTCTTTCGGGACGAAATAAGCCGAGTTTGGATTTTGTGAACAAGCTTTTGGGGTGCTATCCTCAAGTGAATTTTGATTGGTTGGTTAATGGCAAGGGTGCGATGTTGAAGTCGGAATCTCAAACCAAGACATCGGCAAATCTTTTCTCCCAAGCATTCGAACCTCTCGAAGAGTCGGAAGAGGGCAAAAGCAAACTCCCAATTGCAGAACAAAGAAGCGATTATTCGGAGCCAAGGATAGCAAAACCTGCCTCAAAATCTGAGAAATCTCAACCAAAATCCGAGCCTAAAAGTCCAAAAAACACTCCTCAAAGACAGGTAAGCCGTATAGTGATTTTTTATTCCGACAATACTTTCGAAGAATTCAGCCCGAAAAACGATTGATTGCTCGAAAAAAATCCGTATCTTTGCAAGTTTATAATCTGTTTTGTAAAGACTTGATTTATGAATTTTGAAAAAGAAAAGACGGATGCTTTTGGCAAATTGATTGAGCAGGCGGAGGATATAGTGCTTTTGGGGCATTTTAACCCCGATGGTGATGCCATTGGCTCGACTCTCGGACTTTATCACTACCTTGCAGACATGGGAAAAAAGGTTTGCATTATCTATCCTAACGAATGTCCTAATGCAACGATGATTTACCTCGATGGAGTCGATTATATCATATTTTCCAACGGAGAAAAATCGGCAAGATACCGAATCAAACATGCTGATTTATTGATCTGTGCCGACTTTGCAACCTATTCACGCACTTGTGAGCAGATTGAAGAATACATAGGCAACAATGATTGTCCCAAAATCATGATCGATCATCACGAAAACCCCGAACATAACGGGCTTTTGTTTTCTGATCCTCGTGCTTCTTCGACTTGCGAATTGGTTTACAAGGTTCTTTCATCTTATGACAAAACTCACATCACGCTTTCTTGTGCAACGGCTTTGTATATGGGGATTTGTACCGATACGGGCAGTTTTTCGCATTCCTGTTCTCGAAGAGATGTGTTCGATGTGGCGGCATGTTTGGTTGAAATGGGAGTCGATGTGGCAGCAATCAAGCGTCAGGTGGTGGATTTATCGACCGAGAACCGTCTTCGCTTGCTTGGCTATATGTTAAAGGACAAATTGAAAGTCTTTCCCGAAAAAGGTGCGGCTTATATGGCGGTTTCTCGCAAGGAATTGAGGCAATATGGTTTTCAAAAGGGAGACTTGGAGGGCGTTGTCAATTATGCGTTGAAGATTGACGGGATTCGTTTTGCGGCTTTGATTTCCGAACGTCAGGATAAGATAAGAATGTCATTTCGTTCGTTGAGTCCGAAGGTGGATGTAAACAAATATGCGGCGAGATATTGGAATGGCGGAGGTCATATCATGGCGGCAGGTGGCTATTCTCTGCTTGGATTGGATTTGACCTGCCAAATATTAGAACAACATATAGAAAAGCGTTTGTATGAGAAGTGTTAGAGGGGTGTTTGTGGCGATTTGCCTTGGAGGATTGTTGTTCGGGTGTTCTCGTTCTTACACAGAGGAGGATTTGAGCCGAATCGAAGAGAATGAAACAAAACAGGCTGAGCAACAAAGCCGTCAAGAAAAAATGCTTATCGAGACCAATAAGGTGCTTTTGGCAAAAGAACAAGAGAGGATCGCATCATACATTGAGCGAAGAGGCTGGAAGATGACTCAAAGCGAGGGGGTGTTTGTCGGGATTTTGGAAAAGGGCAACGGAAAGGGATTTGCAAACGGAGAAACACTCAGAGTGGAGTATGAATGCGAGCTTTTGACCGGTGAAAAAGTCCTTTCGAGCAAAGAGGATGGCGATTTGGTATTGCTTGTCGGCAAAGGGGGTGATTGCCCGCTGGCATTGCAAAGAGCAATCGAAAAGATGAGCGACGGTTGCAAGGCAAGGGTGATTGTTCCATACAATCTGGCTTACGGATTGGTGGGAGATGGAAACAAGATTCCCAAAGCCGCAAGTCTGGTATATGAATTGAAGGTTTATAAAACAAAGAAATAGTTTAACGAAACAAAGATTTAGGAAAAATGAAATCAAGAAATATTTTGGCATTGGCTTTATCGTTTGCAGTGCTTGCTTCGTGTGGCAAAAAGAATGAGGATGACGGATTTGTAAAGACAGCTTCCGGATATGAGTTTAAGCATTGCCTCGAAAACAAAAACGCACCCAAAGCCAAGGAAGGCGACATTCTTTTGGGTGAATTGGAGATAAGACTCAACGACAGCGTGGTTCTTTCGTCCAATTACGGTTCTCCGGACAGACTTTTCAAAATCGGAAAACCTGTTGCAGGCAGTATGGATGAGTTTTTGTTGAATATGCACATCGGAGATTCGGCAGTGATGAAAGCTCCTGCAGACAGCGTGGCTCAATACATAGGAGGATTGGTTGCAAAGCCCGGAGATGTGATTTGGTTCTATTTGTCGATTCATCAAATCATTTCTCAACGTGAGCTGAGTGAGCATGAAAGAGAAGTAAAGGAACGTTTTGCGGCTGAGGATTCTGTTTTGAGCGACTTTGTTGCAAGAAAATATCCCAATGCAAAGAAGATGGAAAGCGGTCTGTATGTGATTAACGCCACCAAAACCGAAGGAATAAAGGCTGAGTTCGGAAAGACGGTGAGTGTTTTCTATTCGGTGAGCGACACAACGGGCAAAATGTATGATACAAATATGAAATCGGCTGCCAAAAAAGGCGGTATATTCAATCCGAACCAACTTTACGATGCCTTTGAGTTTGTTTTGGGCGACGATGGTTTGATTGCAGGCTGGACAGAAGGCGTAAGCTATATGCGAAAAGGTGAAAAGAGCTTGGTTTTATTGCCTTCATACTTGGCATACGGCGAGGTAGGTTACGGACCTATCACTCCATATATGCCGCTTTTGTTCGAATTGGAGCTTGTCGATGTAAAATAATCATGAAAATAGAAACAAATAATAACGAATAGGATATGAAAAAAATGGTATTTTTGTTGATGTGCTTTGTAGGCGTATCGGCATTTTCTCAAATCAAAGACGGCTTCACCAAGTCTGAAAATGGTGTTTTGTATAAGGTTGAAAAGGCTAATCCGAACGGGAGAGCGGTCAAACAAGGTGATATTGTGGTTTGCAATTACAAAATAATGTTCGGTGATTCGTTGATTTTCGACAATTTCAACAATCCTCCGGTTCCCACATTCAGGGTTTCGCAACAGAACAGAGGCTTTCAAGGGGACATGATCGATGGTTTGGAACTGATGAAAGAAGGAGAGATTTTCACCTTTGCTTTTCTCAGCGACTCTTTGTCCAAGATACAGCGAATGCCTGCTTTCGTCAAGAACGGCGATTACGGATATTACACCGTCGCAATCTCAAAACTGATGACTCAAGAAGAGTTTCAGGCAGAGCAAGAGCGAATGATGGCCGAGCAAAAAAGGATTACCGACAGTCTTCAGGCGATTGAGATGCAGGTATTGGTGGATTATGTTCGCAACAACGGATTCAGCGACATTGCAACCAACGGTGTGTACTACAAAACGACACAAGAGGGCAAAGGAATAAAGCCTGCACAAGACAAAAAAGTCAAAGTGCATTATGTAGGTAAGTTTTTGGACGGCAGAGTGTTTGATACATCGGTTGAAAGCGTTGCAAAAGAGAGCGGAAAGTATGATTCACGCCGCAAATATGAGCCTTTGGAGTTCACAATCGGCAAAAGACAGATGATACCCGGCTTTGAAGAGGCTGTAAAGATGATGTCAGAGGGCGAAAAAGGCGTTGTGGTTATCCCTTCAAAGCTTGCATACGGTGCAAGACAAAGAGGTGAAATTCCTCCTTTTTCAACCCTTATCTTCGAATTGGAATTGGTGGAAATAGAAAAGTAGCAGACAGATTATTTATTTTTGAATCATGAATTTGAAATTAAGTAAACCCTTGGTGGTTTTTGATTTGGAGACAACGGGACTTGTAATCGGTCAGGCACATATTGTAGAGATGTCGATGATTAAGGTCAATCCCGACGGCAGTGAGCAAGAATGGACTTTCAGATTAAATCCTACGGTGCATATTCCCGAAGAGACAACTGCAATTCACGGAATCAGCGATGAGGATGTGAAGGATTGTCCGACTTTTGCCGAGCTGGCACGAAAGATTGCTGCATTTATCGGCAATGCGGATTTGTGTGGTTATAACTCAAATAAGTTTGATGTGCCTTTGTTGGTCGAAGAATTTCTTAGAACAGATGTAGAGTTTTCTCTTCACAATCGTCGCTTTATCGATGTGCAGAATATTTTTCATAAAATGGAGTCGAGAACGCTTTCGGGTGCTGTAAAATTCTATTTGAACAAGAATCTGGAAGATGCACACACCGCAAATGCCGACACAAGAGCAACTCTCGAAGTCTTAAAAGCTCAATTGGACAAATACGATGGGGTAGAATACAAAGACTCTGAAGGAAAGGTTTCGGTGCCTGTTGTTAACGATGTGCAGGCTCTTGCAGACTTTACTCACACTCACAAATGGGCAGACCTGGCAGGGCATTTGATTTACGACAAACAAGGTAAGGTGTGTCTTAATTTCGGAAAACACAAAGGCAAACCGCTTGAAGAAGTGTTCAAAATCGAACCAAGTTACTATGAATGGATGATGCGAAGCGAGTTTCCTTTGAGTACCAAGCGTGTTGTAAGCGAAATAAGACTACGAAGCATTTAATGATATGAAAATAGCGGGTATTTATTCTGATCGAGCGTTCATAAAGAGCGACAATGCAGTGCTTTCCGATGGTGAATCGTTCTATTGTCCCGAAGGATGTGAGAATGGCGGAGTGGAATTGCGTTGGGGTATTGCCGCAAAGATAAATCACGTCTGCAAAAGCGTACCGGCAAAGCATGCGGGTAGGTTTTATGAGGATGTCTGCTTTGCTTTCGACTTTGCTTTTGAGGATAAATCGAACGGTGCTTTTGCAGATGCTTTCGACTATTCGTTTGCCCTCGGAGGGTGGAAAAAGAAGGATGATGAAACATTGATTGGGATAACAATTTCGTTGAATAATGGCGATGAGACTTTGGATTGTTTCGATAAAGCTTTGCTTGAATTAGATATGGTTATCGAACGCATTTCCAAAACGATAAGTCTTAAAGTAGGAGATGTTGTTTTCTTGCCTTTGGACACGGTTGCAAAGAGAGTGGAGATAGGAAAGGTGTTCAAAGTCTTTGCAGGCGATGAGTGTTTGATTGGTTGCGAAATTAAATAACGAAAAAAAGCGGTAGGCATTTATGTTGAAGAGTTTGAAAATCGAGAATTACGTTCTGATACGCAAAGAAGAGTTGTTGTTTGACAAAGGTTTCGGAGTGATTTGTGGTCAGACGGGAGCAGGAAAGAGTGTAATATTGCAGGCATTGGGGCTTTTGCTTGGTCGTCGTGCAGAGAAAGAGGTGTTGTTCGATAAGGAAAAGAAGTGTGTTTGTGAGGCTGTTTTTTTACTTCAAGATTCGTATCGTAATTTCTTCGATGAGAATGATTTGGACTATGAACCGGAGACGGTGTTTCGAAGAGAAATCCTACCAAGTGGCAAATCTCGTGCATTCATAAACGATACTCCTGTGTCTTTGTCAGCGATGAAAGAGCTGTCCGAAAGGATCATTGATATACATTCTCAACATAATACGTTGATGCTTAACGATAAGCGTTTTCAATTCGATACTCTCGATGCCTTTTTGCAATCCACAGAAATCATTGAACGTTATGTTTTGCTTTTTTCCGAATACAAGGCTTGCGTTTCAAGACTGCAAGAGGTTGAACAAGAATTGGAAAGCCTAAAGAAAGAAAACTCTTATACGACATACGTTTTTGAAGAATTGAATCAGGCAAAACTCAAAGCAGATGAGCAAGAGGAGCTTGAAAAACAATTGGAGCTTATGGAGGCTTCGGAAGAAATCAGAGAGAGTATTTCGTCTTGTCTTACACTCTTTGAATCTGATGATTATCCTTCAATACTTACAAATCTACTTCAAGTGAAAAATATGCTCGAAAAAGCCTCTCGTTCTTCCGAAAAGATGGATGAGTTGAGCCAAAGAGTAGATTCGGCATTGATAGAACTTAGAGACGTTGAGGCGGAACTGCAAAGTTTTGGAGAGGGTTTGAATTTTGATTCGGCAACAATGCTTGCGGTGAAAGAACGTTTGGATTTGATTTATTCGCTTGAACGAAAGCATAATGTACAATCGGTAAATGAACTTTTGACTTTGCAAGATGAATTCTCAAAACAGATTTCGGGTGAAGAGGAATTGGAAGATGAGAAGTTGTCTTTAAGTAAGAAAAAAGAGGAATCTGAAAAGGTGCTTAGAGTTCTTGCTGATGATATTTTCAAGGAAAGGTTGCAGGCCGCAAAGTGGTTGGAGGAACAAACAAGCGGGCTTTTGTCATCGCTCGGAATGCAGGGTGCAGAACTCAAAATAAAGGTTACACAAGTTGCTGACTTGGATAAAGATGCTTCTTGCAAGATAGAGTATTTGTTTAATGCGAATAAAGGTAAGGATTCTTCACTCAGACCGATCGACAAAGTGGCTTCGGGTGGTGAACTTTCGCGTCTGATGTTAGCCTTGAAGACTCTTTTGAGCGAAAGGCGAAGCCTGCCTACGATTGTCTTTGATGAAATCGACAGCGGCATATCTGGAGAAACTGCATCGAAGGTTGCACGACTTATGTTGAGAATCGGACAAAATACTCAGGTGCTTGCAATCACCCATTTGCCACAAACAGCGGCTATGGCAGACTATCAGTTCAAGGTCTGCAAGAGTGAGCAAGACGGAGAGACGCAAAGCAGTGTCAAATTGCTCGATATGCAGGAACGAAAAGTAGAGATAGCTCGTTTGCTTTCCTCAGGAGAACCTTCGGAGGCGGCTTTGGCAAATGCAAGCGAACTTTTGCAAAATCGAGGCTTATAAATACAATAATTTTCTCGCTTTCGGGTTAAACCAATACAGAGTGTAGTCGAACCGATTGTCAAAAGGAGAATATATTTCGTTGTTTCGGGGCGTAAATCTGAAAAAATTAGTATCTTTGTACTTTGAAACATTGTGTTTATGGAAAGTCTTAAAAACACCAAAAATTATTGCATCATAATGGCAGGAGGAATCGGCAGCAGGTTTTGGCCTATGTCGAGAGTGAGAAAGCCGAAACAGTTCATCGATGTTTTGGGAACGGGAGAGACTTTGTTGCAAGCTACTTTCAGAAGGGCAAAACAAATCTGTCCTGTCGAAAATATATATATCGTAACTTCGAAGCTATATAGCGATATGGTGTCGGAAGATCTTGCCGACTGCCCTAAGGAGAATATCTTATGCGAACCGGTAAGGAGAAATACAGCTCCTTGTATCGCATACGCAATGTGCAGAATCGAACAGAAGTGTAAGGACGCTCTTGTTTTGGTTATGCCGAGCGATCACTTTATTATGGATGAGGAAAACTTCAACGAACAAATCCATAAGGGCTTTGCATTTGCCGAAAAGGAAAAAGTGTTGATCTGTTTGGGTATCAAAGCATCTTATCCTAATACAGGTTATGGTTATATTCAGTATCTGAGCGAAAAAACTGCAAAAGACGATAACGGAATCAGAAAAGTGAAACTCTTTACCGAGAAACCTGCTTACGAGATGGCGTGCCGATTTGTCGAAAGCGGAGATTTCTTGTGGAATGCGGGTATTTTCATCTGGTCGACTGAAGCAATCGGTGAAGCATTCGCAAAGTTCTTGCCAGAAATCAAAGAAGCCTTATCACAAGGTGAGCAGATATGGAACACAGAGGAAGAAGAGGAGTTTATAGAAAAAGCATACTCGGTTTGTCCTTCGATTTCGATTGACTACGGTGTTATGGAGAAAGCAGAGAATGTTTATGTCATCAAATCTGATTTTGGTTGGAGTGATGTCGGAACTTGGGGTGCGTTGTACGATGTTTTGCCTAAGGACGATAATGGCAACAGTGTAACCGGCAAAAACGTGATGCTTTACGACTGTAAGGACTGTATGATAAACGTTCCCAAAGATAAATTGTTGGTTCTTCAAGGTTTGGAGGATTATATGGTGATTGAAAGCGAAGGAGTCTTGATGATGTGTCGCAGAGGTGAAGAGCAAAGAATCAAACAGTTTATCACAGACGTTGAAGTCGAAATGGGCAGTGATTATATTTAATTTGAAAAAAAACAACAGCAAAAATGAAAGATATAAAACGAATAGAACTCAGAGAGCTTTTCAAGCAAGGAGTTGCCGAAAGCATGATTGGCAGTGAAATATGCGTAAAAGGTTGGGTGAAAACCAAAAGGGGAAACAAAAATGTCTCTTTCATAGCACTCAATGACGGAGGTTGCATTCAAAATTTGCAAATAGTGGCAGAGGCATCTGCGTTTGATGAAGAACTTATCAAGAAGATAACAACAGGAGCTTGCTTAAGAGTGAACGGATTGCTTGTTGCATCGCAAGGCAAAGGACAAAGCGTCGAAGTGCAAGCAAGAGAGATTGAAATATATGGCGAAGCAGATGTAAACACTTACCCGCTTCAGAAAAAAGGACACAGCTTGGAATTTCTCAGAGACATAGCTCATTTGCGTCCGAGAACGAATACGTTTTCTGCTGTGTTCAGAGTGAGACACGCAATGGCGTTTGCAATTCACAAATACTTTAACGATCGTGGCTTTTTCTATTGGCATTCACCTCTTATCACAGCTTCAGACTGCGAAGGTGCGGGAGAGATGTTCCAAGTAACGACTTTGGATTTGGAAAACCTGCCTAAGACAGCCGAAGGCAAGGTAGACTACAGCCAAGACTTCTATGGAAAGCATACATCTTTGACCGTATCGGGTCAATTGGAAGGAGAACTCGGAGCAACCAGCCTCGGAAAAATCTATACCTTTGGACCGACATTCCGTGCCGAAAATTCAAACACTCCAAGACACTTATCAGAGTTTTGGATGATTGAACCCGAAATGGCATTCTTCGAAATAGAGGACAATATGGACCTTGCAGAAGATTTTATCAAATATTTGGTACGCTATGCCTTGGAAAACTGCAAAGGCGATTTGGATTTCCTTGCACAGATGTATGACAACGAATTGTTGGATCGCTTGAAATTCGTTACCGAACACAACTTCGTTCGTCTGACTTACACAGAGGCAATCGACATATTGGAGAAAGCAGATGCCAAATTCGAGTTCCCTGTTTATTGGGGCGTGGATTTGCAAAGCGAACACGAGAGATATTTGGTTGAAAAGCACTTCAAGGCACCTGTAATCCTGACCGACTATCCTAAAGCGATAAAAGCATTCTACATGAAGCAGAACGAAGACGGCAAGACAGTGAGAGGAATGGACGTTCTCTTCCCTGTAATCGGAGAAATCATAGGAGGCTCTCAACGTGAGGAAGACATAGACAAGTTGTTGGCGAGAATGGCGGAAGTAGGCATAGAAGCAAAAGATATGCAGTGGTATTTGGATACACGTCGCTTCGGATCGGCTCCGCATTCCGGCTTTGGATTGGGATTTGAGCGTCTTTTGTTGTTCGTAACCGGTATGAGCAACATCAGAGACGTGATTCCGTTCCCACGTTTCCCTAAGAACGCAAACTACTAACAGAAATCGTCGTCGTGGCTCTCAAACAAGGGAACTATCAAGTACTAAAACAGCGTCTATCTCCTTTACAAAGGCTCAGCAGTGAGTTGTTGGAGATTCCACTTTCGGAGTTAGATGCGAGGGTTGAACAGGAACAAGAGCAGAATCCGTACCTTGAGCAAAGGCTTGAAGTGTTGGAAGAGCCTCAAAAGTTGGAAACAACCGAACAAGAGGGCAGAAGAATCCATAAAGGCGAATTTTTGGACTATTGGTTTCAAGACGACGGCGAACATATTTACAGAGTATCAAAACAAGATGATAATACGGAAAAAGAGTTTAATCGCTCTTTTTCCATTTCTTTGGCAGAAGACCTATTGCAACAACTTCAATTGAGCCGAATCAAAGAAAGTGATTACCAAATCGGCGAATTAATTATTGGAAACCTTGATTCGAATGGCTATCTTCAAAGAAGTGTAGAGGCTTTGCGTGATGATTATTTTTTTGAAAATCATGTTGAAGTAACACAAGAAGATATAGAAAGAGTGATATCTTTGGTGCGTTCGTTCGAACCGGCAGGCATAGCAGCGACTGACTTGCAGGATTGTTTGATATTGCAAATCGACAGAATGAGTTCCGACAATCCGGATATAATGCTGGCAAAACGGGTGATAAAAGACTATTGGAATTCTTTTGTTCATAAACAATACGATTTTATTATCAAGCGTCTTGAAGTCGATAGCAAAACTTTCGAGCGTGTATTAAAAATCATACAAAGGCTTAACCCATATCCCGGTCGCGGAGAAGAAAATGAGATTGAAAATTCCAACATTCTTCCCGATTTCATAGTATGGTATGCAGACAAAGAGGTGAAATTCAGCATCAACAAACAATATAAGCGTAACCTTAGCGTAAATACCGACGGCATTCGTTTGTTGGCAGAATTGGAAAAGAAGGAACCCAGAGATGAAGAAACGATACAGTTTTTGAAAGAGAAAATCAATCAAGCCAATCTCTTCATCGAAGCATTCAAAAAACGAGAAAACACACTCGAAATGATAATGAAAGCAATCATAAATTTGCAATATGATTACTTTGTTGCAGGCGAGAAAAGCAAATTCAAACCTCTAAAATACAAAGACATAAAACAAATCACCGGATTTACGGAAAGCACGATTTCGAGAATGGTTAATAAGAAGTATGCACAGACTCATTTCGGTACATTTAAGTTGAAAGAATTTTTTTCATACACTCTGATCAATGCAGACGGGCAGGAAGTATCCTCAACCGCCGTCAGAGAACATTTGCTTGAGATTGTAGAAAAAGAAGACAAAAAAAGTCCTATGACCGATGAAGAATTAGCTACATTGCTTTGCGAACAAGGCTTTACGATTTCGCGTCGTACAGTTGCCAAATACAGAGATCGATTAGGCATTCCAACCGCTTCCAAAAGAAAACAAAGACTATAAACAATCGATGGAAGAAAAAAAAAAACCGATTTTACTTACAAACTCTCCAAAGCAATAAGCCGAGTGTTTCATCCTATCATCATGCCAATGTATGGCTTCATCTTTTTGACATATCTTTCATCTGCAACACCGATTGCTTATTCTATGCAGTTTAGTTTCGAACTCCTTTTGGGGTTGTTTCTTTTGATATGTCTTATTCCTTCGCTTGCAATCTATATCTTATATCTTGAAAAACATATAAGCTCACTTTCATTAACCGAACGCAAAGAGCGAAACAAGCCATATTTGATTCTTTTGATTGTTTCTTTCTCTCTGCTGTATTTTTTCGGAAAAGCACTTCCTATGATTTTCTTCTATCAGCTTTGTATGATACATTTTCTATGTGTTTTACAGGCTTTTATCATCAATTTCTTTACCAAAATCAGTGCTCACGCGATGGGATGCGGTGCAATGAGCGGATTTCTTTTTGCTATCAACATCTATACTAATACATCATGCTTTTGGCTCTTTGTTCTAAGCATTCTCATATCGGGATTGGTCTGTTCGGCACGCCTGAAATTGAATGCACACAATAATTTTCAAGTAACATTGGGCTATATTTTGGGAATTTGTACTACTTTTGCAGTGTTTTTTACGGGATTGTTGTAAATGGACGTTTATCTGAAAAGAACATATATTCTATTCGCAATATTTTTGTTTCAAACCTTGACTGCGGTTTCACAAAGTTCGGCTCCGCAGCAAGAAGATTTGCGTTCGCAAAATCGTCGCTTTGCCGACTCACTTTATGCAGTGCATTCGGGCAAGGCAAACAAAGAGAAAAATCCTAAAACCGATAAAATAGACACAGCAGGTGTGATGGCAAGCAAAAACAACATCGCACGAAAATTCATAAGCAACAATCGAGAAATCCCCTCAGCCACATTCTATCAAAACACTTGGTATAATGAACGAGTGAAAGTGCCTGATTTTTCGTTCAAACAAATACCCGACGAAATTGTTCTTCGATTGATAGACCCCGGAAAAGGACAACATTTTTGCTTTCCGATAAAGAAACGTAAGAGTTCTTCGTATGGTTGGCGTTGGGGCAGACCTCATTCGGGCATAGACATAGCTTTGAACACAGGAGACAAGATTTATGCAGCCTTTGACGGAGTTGTGCGTCTGGCAAAGTACAATGGCGGTTATGGAAACTGTGTCGTTATTCGTCATTACAACAATTTGGAAACGCTTTACGGACATCTTTCGAAGATAAAGGTGAAAGTAGGAGAGAAAGTCAAGGCAGGCGATGTCATAGGCTTGGGTGGCAGTACGGGACATTCGACCGGGCCGCATCTTCACTTTGAATGTCGTTTGCTTTATGCATGTTTCGATCCCGAATGGATATTTGACTTGGAGACATACAACATAAAAACCTCTTTTATAAGGATAGACAAGAGCTATTTCGGAGTTGAATCGTCAGAAAAGGCGGCAAACCGAAAAGATCGCAAGAGTCGTTTGTCCAAAGTCGATGTATGCTTCGATGGAAAGCCATACGTCAAAACTTCGGCTTTGATTGCAGAAGAGAGAAAGCAGATTAAGGCGGGCAAAATACCGCAATATTCGACAATCACACGCACTCAGCCCTCTGCAAACAAATATATAATAGCTAAAAAAGGCGATAAAATGACCGAAATTGCCAAACGCTACAATATGACTGCAAAACAACTCAAAGAACTCAATCCCGAAATAACATCAAACACGATAAAAAAAGAAACTAAAATAAGAATTAAGTAAATGTCATCTACATTAAAAAATTTGTCGTCCTACAATCCGGACGATGTGCCCTCGGGCGAGAAAGGTATATTCGGAATCGTAGTATCCGAATGGAACAAAGAGATTACAGACAGCTTATTAGAAGGAGCTGTTGAAACGCTTTTGCAACACGGAGTTGATGAAAAAGACATCTATATCCGTCATGTGCCCGGCAGTTTCGAACTACCGTTTGGAGCCTCCACGCTTTTGGAAAAGAAAAAGTTTGATGCGGTTATCTGTCTTGGCTGTGTGATTCAAGGAGAGACCAGACACTTCGACTTTATCTGCCAAGCAGTTGCTCAAGGCATAATGCAGGTAAGTTTGAAAGAAGAAATACCTGTCATTTTCGGAGTTTTGACCACCAACACCTTGCAACAAGCAAAAGATCGCAGTGGTGGAGCGTGCGGAAACAAAGGAGTGGAAGCAGCCGTTACAGCCTTGAAAATGGCAGCTCTATGATAGAAAAAAACATACGGATAATATATTACGGCACACCAGAAATTGCAGCCTTCCAATTAGAACACCTGATTCGTGAAGGCTACAATGTGGTTGCCGTTGTAACACAACCCGACAAGCCTTCGGGAAGAGGACAAAAGCTATCCGAATCTGCAGTCAAGCAAACCGCAATTCGATACAATTTACCCGTATTGCAACCCGAAAAACTCAAAACACCTGAGTTTGAACAGCAGATTCGAGAGCTTAAACCCGATATGCAAATCGTTATGGCTTACAGAATGATTCCCGAAAGCATATATTCGATAGCACCATACGGCACATTCAACCTGCATACCTCGCTTTTGCCACAATACAGAGGGGCTGCACCGATCAATCGTGCGATAATGAATGGAGAAACACAAAGCGGAATCACGACCTTCTTGTTAAACGACAAGGTGGATTGCGGAAAGATTATCCATTCTCAGCCAATCGAGATAACAGAACGAATGACGGCAGGAGAATTGCACGATGAGATGATGCGACTTTCGCCAATGCTTATCGAGAAAACAATATCGACACTGTTGAGTGAAAACCCCAAACTCGAAGAACAAACCATTGCAGAATCAGAAGAATTAAAGACTGCACCGAAATTATTTAAGCCCGATATGCTTATCGATTGGACTTGGAGTGGAAAAAGAATTATTGACCATATACGCGGATTGAGTCCTTATCCGGCTGCTTTTGCCGAGTTTGAAGACTTAAACACAGATAAAAAACATCAAATCAAGGTCTTTACAGCAGAATTTCATCCTAAAAATATCGAAAAAGAGACAATCGGACAGATGAACCTTAAGGATAAGAATCTGATAGAGGTAAATTGTTCCGACGGAGTGATTCAAATAACAGATATTCAGCTTAGTGGAAAGAAAAGAATGTCGGCCGAAGACTTTCTTCGAGGCTTCAAAATTCGCTATCCGCTTTACGCTTGCAAATAAAAAAAAGCACCAAATAAACAAAAAAAACGTTTTTTTATTGCAGATAAGAAAAAAAAAGTGTAGTTTTGCAGTGTAAAAGACAAACAAATTAATAAATAAAAAACAGTTGATTATGACAAAGAAAGAATTCACTGACAAGATGGCTGAAAGAGCAGGAATCAGCAAGGCAGATGCACAAAAAGCTTATGAAGCATTTTTGGGTGTAACAAAAGATTATTTGGTAGCAGGAGAGAGAGTATCATTCTTGGGATTGGGTACATTCACCGTTTGCCAAAAAGAAGCAAGAACAGCACGCAACCCTCGCACAGGCGAAATGTTGGAAATACCTGCAAGAAAAGCAGTAAAATTCAAAGCAGGTGCTGATTTATCTAAGTCAATAAAGTAGTATCGTTTATATTTTGACAAAAGGAAAGCATACCGGAATCATTCGATTCTTGGTATGCTTTTTTTATATCTTCGTTACTTTGCAAAGGCATGCTTATAACCCTTTTGCAGATTCCAATATCCACGAGTGAAATCGGGAATTGCAACGGGCATGTTTCCATTTTCTATCGATATTCGTGAAAGCTCTATGACCGAACACCACTCAGCAAGGTCGTAAACGTCCATATCCAACGGCAAACCTTGTTGCAGACAATATATAAGCCGCCAATCCATAATGAAATCCATGCCTCCGTGTCCGCCGACCTGCTTTGCGATAGTTTCAAGCTCGACAAGAATCGGGTGTTTGTACTTTTGCATCAGTTTTGCTTTGATTTCTTCACTTACAGCTTGGTGAGCATTGAGATTTTCGTGGTCGGGAATCAGCGTAGTGTCAATTCCGGTTGCTTGAAAGCAATATTGTTCAACAGGATATTTGTTTGCAAAGCCTGCAGTGCCGGTCAATTGATACATTCTGCTGTATGGGCGAGGCGTCATCACATTATGTTGCAAGTGAAGCGTCTTTCCGTTTTCGGTTTGTATGAGAGTAAGGGTATGATCGGCATTTTGAAATTCTATTTCCTTGTTTTCCACTCCGTATTTCTTTGCAAACTTCTTCCCGTTCACCGATTTGGTATCCATGGACACCAATGTCTTCATTCTATCTCCGCGATGAATGTCGAGAAGCTGGCATGCAGGACCGATTCCGTGCGTAGGATAAACATCACCTCTGTGTTCGTTGTTGTAATTCAGCCTCCAATTCTCATGATAATAAGGCCAGAATTCTTCCAAATAATGAATGTACGAACCCTCAACATGAAGCAATTCTCCGAATACGCCTTGTTGAGCCATATTCAGCGTAGTCATCTCGAAGAAATCATAGACACAGTTTTCCAATTGCATGCAATGCTTTCGCGTCTGCTCGCTTGTGTTCACCAAAGCCCATATCTCGTCCAGCGTCATGGCGGCCGGCACTTCTATTGCCACGTGTTTGCCCTGTTGCATTGCATAAACGCCTATGTTTGCATGGTTTTCCCAATCTGTAACAACGTATATAAGGTCTATATCATCTCTTTCGCAGACTTTTTTCCAAATCTTCTCATCTCCATAATAGCTTGAAGGTTTTTCTTTGCCGGCATTGAGCAGTGTTTCTTCGGCTCTTTGACATAATTCTCCACGAATATCGCACAAAGCCTTGATTTCCACTCCCGGAATATGAATGAAGCGTTCCACGGCACTGATTCCACGCATTCCCAAGCCGATTATGCCTATTCGAACCGTATCCAACTTAGGTGCCGTCAAACCCAAGACATGCGTCTGCCCCTTTGGACGCGGCGGCTCTTCAATCGAAATCGGTCGATATGCCGTTCTGCACGATGCAAAAGCCATTGCCACAAACAACAGCAAGATAAGATGTTTCTTTTTCATTATATATATGTTTTAATTTGTATATCCGCTCTCTCTTTTCCAAAATCGGAATCCATGAATAAAGAAACACAAAATTACGGATTTAATTTGAAACGCAGGATTACCACAACCGACAAACGCACATCTAAAAAAAATCTCACCAACAAATAACCGAATCATTCGACGAAAGGAATTCTATATTCGATTCGAAATACATAAGAACCATCTTTCCGATTCGAAAAAATACTTCCTTATTTCATGAAATCGTTTTTTTGAAGGAATATCCTTAATTCCGAATTAAGGATAAATGTTGTGTTATTATCTTCAATATTTCTTGTCCATAAGATACCCAATACTTCTCTCCAAATCCGTAAATGTCCATTATTTCTTCGTATGTTGTCGGTCTGTTGGTTGCTAACTGCACAAGAATTTGATTTGTCAGAGTAGGGGCATTGTTCTTTTTGTTTTCAGCTTTATACTTGTATAATTTGTCAAAGAGAGATAAGTCTGTTAATAAATTACCGAAAGAATCAACGGCTATTTTTACTATTTGATTATTCCAATATATGTCTTTGTATTTTATTTCGTTTATTTTTTGTGGCTTTCTTGTTGTTTGGTAATGTTGAGATGACTCTATAATTTTTGGGGACGAAGTTTTCTTTTCATCTTCCTTGATGTATGCTGTCTTATTCATAGATTCATCATTTTCTCCAAAAGTATTATTGTACCAAAACTTATATTGGGTTTTATTTAATGAACGATTGCAACCTGCATGGTCGTTTTTGTAGTTTGTACAACCTAAAAAGAAGTCGTTGTCAACTTGTTTTACTATCAAATATCCATCGTTACACCAATCGCATTTATGAATTGACAATTCGTTTTCTCTCTTATCGTTTGTCATAAATCCGCAAATTTCTTGGTCGTTTGTGCAAATCCATAATTTTAATCCAAAGTTTTTATTCCATTTTAGTTGCATTGGATATCCACATTTAGGACATTTGTTTTTAACTTCAAAATTTTCGCTTGTGTTTAGCGATAATTCACCATTGAGTGTAACATTTGGATAATTTTGTGGTTCATTTAATAATTCTTTTATAAATTCCGATGGTTTGTTTTTGGGAGTTATTATGAATACTCTGTTTTTTGTTCGTGTCAGTGCCACATAGAACAATCTTCTTTCTTCGGCATAATTGTAAGAATTGTCGTAAGAAACAACAAGCTTCAAAATTGGATCGTCTTCAACTTTCGATGGAAATCCGTAAACACTGTCTTTTGCATTTATTATTATGACATTGTCTGCACTTAGTCCTTTTGAACTGTGTGCTGTCATAAAATTGAGTTTTACTTTTGCTCCGAATTTGCTTGAAAACACGTTACCGGTTTTTTCATCATAGCTAAATTGGTTTGATTTGCACATATTTCGTGCGTCAAAGCCATATCTTCCTATCAAAAGTATAGAAGGAATTTTTGATTTCTTTTCTGCATTATTGTATGTTATGATTTGTGCAATTGCTTCATTTATTGCAACTCCAATATTTTCAAAAACACCACCTCTTTTTCTACTATTGTTTGAAGAATAACTATCATCGTAGCTTTGAATGAATACTGGATTTTCTATTCTTTTGGGAGATATTAAGGCTTTCTTGATTTGGTTGGAATTTTTCTGAATAAAATTGCCCGCAATGTTTATTATTTCTTGAGCATTACGATAAGTACGAGTTATTTTCAACTCACTGCCATAACCAACTATATTACAAAATTGTGTAAATAAAGGAAGAACAGAACCACTGAAAGCATAAATTGATTGCCAATCGTCTCCGACAGCCATTATTTTTGCATTGCATAATTGAGATAGCTCTTTTATCAGATTATATCTTTGTCTTGAAATATCTTGATATTCATCTACGATTATATATTTGAAGTCTATTTTCTCTTTTGCTAATTTTTTATTTTTGATTATTTGTGCGGAATTATTTATCATATCTTGAAAATCAATATAGTTAAATTCTTTCAATTTCTTTTGATATTCAAGATAGCAGACTTCGCATATTTCTAAAAATAATTGTGTCCTTGGATTGTTTATGCTTTGTTTTAATTCGTTGAATTTTTGATATTGAAAACCTTGTGTTTTGAAATTACTGATGAAAGTACAAATAAAAAAAGTCAATTTTGCGATATATTTACTTTCTTGCTTGTCAATGAGTTGTTTATACACCTCTACAGAATTTCGTTTATTTAATTCATATCCTCTTTTTAGTAATTCTTCTTCTAAGTGTGAAAGAATTGAACGATTATCTTTATACTTTGAGAATGTGTATATTAAATCTGTTCCATGTTTTCTATGTAATTTGATTTTATTATTAACGATTGCTTTATACTTTTCTAATTCCTGTTTTGTGTATCTGTTATTTTGACCATCTTCTGTTATTCCGAAATGTTCTATATAAGTAATTTTGTTACCTTGTTTTATAATAAAATCAGGTGTGTAAGGCTTTCTTGAATCGAGAATTCTATATTGATAAATAGGTTCATACTCATAGTTGATTTGATTCATATATAAAAAGTTGGCAATCATAACTTCTTCTTGAGAGCGTAAGATTTCGTTCTTTATGGTTTCTTTTTTCTGTGTTTTTCTGTTGGTTACCTCTTGTATATATTGGTTAAGGTTACTTTTTATTGTGGAGAAATCGCTATTCGCTAAGAATTTGAAGTATTCGTTTATGTTTTTATCTTCGTATGGTGCTGAAATATACGAAGCAAAGAAGAGAATTAATTTATCAACTAATGACTGATCATGTAGAATTTTAGTTTTGAGATATTCATTTAACACATTGTAGATAAAACCTCCATCTACAACTTTTTTTTGTAAGGTTTCGCTTTGTCGTAATATTGAATAACCGACAGAATGAAAAGTACTTACAACAACAGGTATTCGTAAATTTTGGTTTATTCGGACTTTTAATTCATCAACAGCTTTGTTTGTGAAAGATATTACTAAGATTTGAGATGGTTTTATCTTCTGTTTATCAACCAGATACTTTACTTTAGCTGCTATAGTCGTCGTTTTACCGGCTCCGGCTCCGGCAATAACCAATGTGTGATCTTCATCCGAAAGGACAACTCTGCGTTGCTCTTCATCAAGTAGAATAGACGTATCACAATCTTTAAGAATGCTGTCAAGATATACTTTTTCCGATTCTAAATGTCTTTTAATAAATGATTCATTGTGAGCTTTTATTGTAGGAGAGCCTTTTTCTAAATTTTGAATTTCTTTATATAAACCAGCAAATCGACTTATTTCCTTGATGTCTAATTTGTATTTTCTTGACAAATCTCTGATTACATTGTTCTTGTAAATCAATAGGAATGATTCGTATGAATCTTTGTATTTATCAATGAGGTTTTTATAATCACTACGAGCAATAAAACAATCATCTTTCAATAATTTGTCTATTTGTTGATTGAAAGATAATATATCGGAATAAAGATTTAATATATTTTTATCAACTGTTACCGAATCATTTAGCAATTTTATTGCTTTGTTTTTTTTGAAAAAGTCAAATATTCCCATATATCGGAACTTGATTTACACAACATTGCAAAGGTAATAATAAAATTGCTTATTACTTTATTGATTATGGCTTTTTTCAACTAATCATTGGTCTTATGAATAAAAAAATGAAAATGATGAGATGTAGTAAGATTAAAGAGTTACTTGATACCAATTCAACTATTTTTGTCATTGATAAAACAGTTATTGTAAAGCAAGAAACACAATCTACAAGTAAAACAGATGATGAAAAAAAAGATACAGATACTGTTGTTGTTTGTTTGTCGATTCTTTATATTCTGATCTTGGGTCTTATTTGCGTATTTCTCTTTCTTTAATTCTCGTGAGCGAATCTTGAATCCGACACAACGAATCTTGATTTTCAAAAAATATTTTCAAAGAAAACAAAAAAGGTGGGAAACAATCCCACCTTTTGTTTTATGTTGCGATGAAGTTATTTTACAATCAGCTTTGAAGTATATACGCCTTCGTTGCCCGAAATGCGAACAAGATAGCAGCCGCTTTCCAATTGAGAAAGGTTAATCTGCATAGAGTTGTTGACATTTGCACTCATAACAATGCGAGACGACATATCGAGAATATCCATCTTATATACACCTTCGCCAAAGCCTGACAGCGTAATCACATTCTCGGCAGGATTAGGAGCAATCGCCAATGGGAGTTGCTCAACATCGGTAAGACCTACCGCATCTATATCGACGTATGTGTAAATATAATCTCCGACGTATTGCAAGACAAGTTCGGTGTCAAGGGTCCAATATTTCTCACGAGTATATATGTTTACGTTGTTGAATGTTCGAGGACGGACAATTTCTGGAGTCCAAGGTATAAGTGTTTCTTCTGCCGTGCGTTGATCAAAAACATATACCGAACGTTCGATTTCTTTATCGTTTGCATCATAATGGTGATATTCGGCTGTGTTTCCTGCTTGATCGTAAATGTATGTTTGTTTGCCATAATACATCCAACCATCCACAACATCGTAAATGCTATCATAAACGGTGGTTAAACGATTGTCTGTGTAGGTGTAATATATTTTTTCTGCAGGTTCAAAAACTTCCGAAAAAGAAAAAGGATCTGAATAGCTCCAAGTCTCACTCAACAACAAGCCATCTTGATAAACATAATCCACAACTTGATAAAGTGAATTCATAAACAACAATTCAGAACGTGTTATTTGATCTTGTTCGTTGTAAAAGTATTCGTAGATACCGCCCAACTCAAATTCTCCGTACATTTCGTTGTAATTGCTACGAGTAACGATAAGTCCTCTATTATTGTATGTGTATTCGACATAATAAACATGCTTCCATTCATTGTCAATCAGCTGATAGCCGTCAAGACGTACCAATTGACCGAGGTCATTATAACGAATCGAGTCGATCAACTCATATTCTGAAGGTACTTCTTCGTAGGTTGCTACCAAACGACGTTGAGAATCGTAATGGAAACGGCAATTGATGTAATTGTCATCGGTGGTATATCCGTCCATTCTATAATTGTAATTGCCATTCTTAGCCATCTTTTCGATAGGACGTAGGTTTAGACATTTTGCATCTTCGCGTAAATGCGTATGCTTTTGAAATAATCCTTGTGCAGACACAGAAAGCATCCCAGCACAACAAACAGCAAATAATAAAATCTTTCTCATAATGTTTTTGTTTTAAGATTCAGTATGCAAATATAGCAATTTTTTAATCAAAACACAGAATACGAAAAAAGGAGGACTGAAAAATCCTCCTTTAGTTATTGTATTCTTACTCTGATTCTTATTCAGCCCATGCAACGACTAAGTTTCTGTCGCCGTAGGCATCGTCAACTCTTGAACTGCATGGCCAATATTTGTCGTCGTGTTCAAGTGGGAAGGCTGCCATTTGACGTGTGTATGGTCTGTCCCAAGTATCTGCACAAACGACTTGCATGGTGTGCGGTGCGTTCATAATGATGTTGTTTTGCTTATCTGCTTTTCCGTCTTCGATGTCTTTGATTTCTTGACGTATTTGTATCAAAGCGTCGCACAAACGGTCCATTTCAGACAATGGTTCTGATTCTGTAGGCTCTATCATCAAGGTTCCGTGAACAGGGAACGCAACGGTAGGAGCGTGGAATCCGTAGTCCATCAATCGTTTTGCTATGTCACCACATTGAACGCCTGAACTCAACGAGAATTGGTTGCAATCCATGATGAATTCGTGAGCACACATTCCGTGGGTTCCTGTGTATAGGATGTTGTATGCCGTAGCTATTCTTGTACGCATGTAGTTTGCGTTAAGAATTGCGTATTTGGTTGCTTGTGCAAGGCCTTCTCCGCCACACATTTTCAAGTATCCGTATGTTATTGGCAACAATCCTGCACTTCCGAATGGAGATGCGGCAACAGGAGTTCCCTTTGCAGAGCCTGTAGATACCGTTCCGTGTGTAGGGAGATAGTCAGCCAATTGTGCAGTTGCCCCGATTGGTCCTACGCCCGGACCACCGCCGCCGTGTGGCATTGCGAATGATTTGTGCAAATTCAAGTGGCAAACGTCTGCACCCATGAATCCCGGTGATGTTAATCCGATTTGAGCGTTCATGTTTGCTCCATCCATGTAAACCAATCCGCCATTCTCGTGAATGATGTTTATTATGTCGATTATGCCTTCTTCAAACACTCCGTGAGTTGAAGGATAGGTTACCATCAAACATGAAAGTTTGTCTTTGTTTGCTTCTGCTTTTTCTTTCAAATCGGCAATGTCGATTTCGCCTTCTGCAGTTGTCTTGATGACTATGATTTGCATTCCTGCCATTGCTGCAGATGCCGGGTTGGTTCCGTGAGCCGATGCAGGGATAAGGCAAACCGTTCTGTATTCTTGTCCGTTTGCTCTTTGGAAGTTGCGAATCGTTGTCAATCCTGCGTACTCTCCGGCAGCTCCTGAGTTAGGTTGAAGGCTTACTTTGGCGAATCCGGTTACTTTTGACAAGATTCTGTCCATGTCTTCTATCATTTCGTAATATCCTTCAGCCTGATCTCTTGGTACAAACGGGTGTACGTTTGCAAATTCTGCCCATGTGAACGGTATCATTTCCATTGCGGCGTTCAATTTCATGGTACAAGATCCCAATGGTATCATTGCTCTGTTCAATGACAAGTCTTTGACTTCCATTTTCTTCAAATATCTCATCATTTCAGTCTCTGAGTGATATGATTTGAAGACTTTTTGGGTCAAAATGGCTGATTGTCTCAACATATTGCTTGGAATGGAATTCACGGTTTGGCAATTCAATCCTGCAAATTCTTTTCCTGCTGCAGCGGCAAGCACTTTCAATATGTTCTCGACGTTCTTGCAAGAAGTTGTTTCGTCGGTTGAAATTCCTATTGTTTTGTTATCTATCAACAAGAAGTTCATTTGGTTTTCCACTGCCAAGGCACAAACTTTTTCTGCTTCGACAGGGCAAGCCAAACGTATGGTATCGAAATAAGTTTCGTTCAATTGGGTGTAGCCGTATGCCTTTGCGTGCTCTGCGATGTTGGTTGCGGTGCGGTTGATGTCTTGAGCTATTTCTCTCAATCCTTCTGCTCCGTGCCAAGCTGCGTATTGTCCTGCCATGATTGCAACCAAGGCTTGTGCGGTACAAATGTTCGATGTTGCTTTTTCACGTTTGATGTGTTGCTCTCTTGTTTGCAGTGCAAGACGGAAAGCTTTGTTGCCTTGGGCATCAACAGTTTGTCCGATGATTCTTCCCGGCATTGTTCTCTTGAAGTTTTCCGTGCAAGCGAAATAAGCTGCTGAAGGACCGCCAAAGCTCATCGGACAACCGAATCTTTGAGTCGTTCCGCAAACACAGTCAGCTCCCCATTCGCCCGGAGGAGTCAATAGCACCAAACTCATAAGGTCGGCAGCAACTGCAACGAATATTCCTTTTGCTTTTGCATCTGCAGTGAATTTCGCATAATCCTTTATCTCACCTTTGCGATTCGGATATTGAACTATTGCTCCGAAATATGTCTCGTCCAAAACAGTGTCATCGCTTCCGACAACCACTTCGATGTTACGAGGAAACGCTCTTGTCTTTATCACATCTATCGACTGAGGGAAAAGATTCTCGCTGACGAAGAATTTGTTCACGTTATCCTTTTGTTGTGCACGGCTTCTCGAACCATAGAACATAAGCATTGCTTCTGCACATGCAGTTGCTTCGTCCAACAATGATGCGTTTGCCAACGGCATCGATGTCAATGAACAAATCATTGTTTGGAATGTAAACAAGGTCTCCAAACGTCCTTGGCTGATTTCTGCCTGGTATGGTGTGTAAGAAGTGTACCAACCCGGATTTTCCAAAATGTTTCTTTGCAAAACGGCAGGCACTATGGTGTTGTAATATCCTTGACCTATGTATGTGGCATACATCTTGTTCTTTGATGCCATTGCTTTCAACATTGTGAAATACTCATACTCATTCATGCCTTGCGGAAGGTCCAAAGGTTCTTTGAAACGTATCTTTGCGGGAATCGTTTTGTCGATCAATTCGTCGATAGAGCCGACTCCGATAACCTTTAACATCTTTTCAACCTCTGCAGGTTGAGGACCGTTATGACGGCGTGCGAAATTGTTTGTTATCATCTTTCGTAAATTGTTTTATTATTATTTCTCTGTTTTTTATCTCTTGATTTGCGAAAATTATTTCTTGATTTTGCTCGAATGAATCTTGATTTGGTTTCAATCGTTTCTTGATTTCGTTAGGGCGTTGATTCCGAAATAATTTCCGACAGCTTTATTTATAAGAATTGTATTTGCATATACGTTCGATCGGTTTGCGGATTTTCTCACGTGTTTTGGCTGAAGAATATCCCAAAGCTATGAGTAGGGGAACCCGTTTCGAAGTCGGTATCTCCAAAATCTCTTTTACTTTTTTCTCATCAAACCAACCGATCATGCAAGTGCCCAATCCCAACTCTGCTGCTTGGATACAGAAATTGTTTGCCGCGATTCCGATATCCATAAGCGGGTATTCCTTGTCTTTGATTACCAATCCGACGGAAGCAGTCAGGTTTGCCTTTTCCAAAACCACTGCAACAATGACGGGGACTTGGTGAATGAATCGATTCAAACCAAGATTTGCCGTTGCTTTTTGCATCTTCTGCAATCTCGAATTTTCATCGACAACAACGAATGTCCACGGCTGAGAATTGCATGCCGAAGGAGACAAACGGGCTGCCTCCAAGCATGCTTCGATTTTTTCTTTCTCCACCGCTTTATCGGTATATTTTCTATCGCTTTGGCGTTTGAGCAACAGTTCTTTGTAGTTCATTGCTTTGTTTTGCGTTATATTGCGGCCGAAATGAAAGTTGCGTCTGCTTTAACTTTCTTTACCAATCCTTGCAACACTTGTCCCGGACCTACTTCAATGAATGTGTCGGCTCCGTCTGCAACCATTGCCTTTGATATTTGAGTCCATTTCACCGGTGCGGTCAATTGTGCTATCAGATTTTCTTTTATCTGAGCAGGATCAGTCATCGGTTGTGCGTTTACGTTTTGATAAATCGGACAAACAGGAGATTTGATGTTTGTCTTTTCGATTGCAGCAGCCAATTCCACTCTTGCAGGTTCCATAAGCGGAGAATGGAACGCTCCGCCGACCTTTAGAGGCAACGCTCTCTTTGCTCCGGCAGCCTTAAGTGCGGCACAGGCTTTTTCAATGCCCTCCATAGAGCCCGAAATCACCAATTGACCCGGACAGTTATAGTTTGCAGGAACGACAACCTCAGAAATCTCTGCACAAGTCTTTTCTATGATTTCGTCATCCAAGCCTATGATTGCAGCCATTGTGCTTGGGACTGCTTCGCATGCCTTTTGCATTGCGTTGGCTCTTGCTGCCACAAGTCTCAAACCATCTTCGAAATCCATGGCTCCTGCAGCCACCAAAGCAGAAAACTCACCCAATGAATGCCCTGCAACCATGTCCGGTTGGAAATCTGCACCCAACGCCTTGGCTAAAATAACCGAGTGAAGGAATATTGCAGGCTGAGTAACGTTTGTTTGTTTCAATTGCTCATCTGTGCCATTGAACATTATATCTGTAATGGAAAAGCCCAAGATTTCATTGGCTTTTTCGAACATTTCTTTACATTGCTCATTTGAATCGTACAAATCTTTTCCCATTCCTACGAATTGAGCTCCCTGTCCGGGAAATACGTATGCTTTCTTCATAATTCAACAGTTTTTACAATTAACTTGCAAATATACGAAAATATTTCGATTCTTTATTACGGTAAAATGGTATTTCGACACAAAAAAGAATTTATCTCAAACAATGGTTTGCTTTTTCAATGCCGACAGGCAATAAACAAAAAAGGGAAACCAACTTTGTTTTTCAAGTTTCCCGCTTTTGTATGCTTTGTATCAATTGTTTGGAAAGTCAAACTAACAGCTTCCGAAAAAAAAAATCGAATAATTGTTTTTTGAAAAGAACGAAATGTCTTCAAGATTTAATTTTCCGAAAGCTCGATCCATTCTTTGTCGATTGCCAAAAGACGACACAGATTCATCGCTTCGGTCGGCACTTCCTTGTCATCGGTTTCCACAAGGCTGTAATCGATGTATCGGGTTATCGTTTCAATGTCTATGGGCGGCGTAAGATTTTTATCGACAAAGCCTCTGACTCTCATTTTTCTGCATGGAGCATTTATGTTTGAGTAATGCGTCGTTACCACTGCAAGAGAGTTTTGAGCGGAAGCAACTTTGATGAACCCCTCCACAAGTTTGCGTCCTTCGACAGGGTTGGTCGTTCGTGCCAATTCATCAATCAAAACAAGTTGTCTGCCACCTTGACGCATCGTTTTTATGATTGAGTCGAGCGTCTTGATTTCCCATGCGAATGAAGACAGACCTTCTTCTTCGTTTTGCCCGTCTCCGATTGAGCATTGCACGCTTTCAACCAAGCAAACTTCACCTTCACGGCATGCTGTCATGAATCCATATTGCAACATAAGCTGATTGAGTGCCAGAGTTTTGAGTATCATCGTCTTTCCTGCCATGTTGGCTCCGGTTATCAAGAATACTTTGTCTTTTATGTCGATGTCTATGTCCTGATAGCGGTTTGATTTTTGTGTCATTATGTTCTTTACCACCGGGTGAAACATTTGACGATAGCTTATGCGGTTTTCATCGCATATTTCCACTTTGTGCAGATTCAACTCTTTGCTTAGTGCAGCTTTTGCAAAGCAAAGGTCTATCTGTGCAATGGTTCGGATTGCTTGTTTGAGCTTCGGTACATGCGTGAAAAGCTTCAGTGAGAGTCTTTTTCTGATTTCGTCTTCCAATTCCATGCATTCGGCATATAACAAGCGACTTTCTTCTTCTTTGTTTTCGTTTCTGGCTTTTTCCCAAAGGTTACGTTTTTCTTCAAGCTCCTTCGAGTATGCCGAATAGATGTAAAAATGGGGCGTTTCCAAACCTTCGGGATCCAAAATCTCTATCGTGTCCTGCAAATCAGGCAAAGACATGGATTCACTCAAAAAGAGTTTTTTGATTTTCTTGACATTGATGCAGAAAACCTTTAATTCGAACAATCCGATATCGTCAGCAACATCTTCGTTTTCGATTATCTTCAGCGTTCCGCTCACATCACAAACCGCATTCAACAGACAGAGAAAATGATGCAATGATTGCTCGCTCTGTTTTGCGATGAAGTCTGCACATTCTTCGGTCTGACTCCATTGTTGTTTTATCCAGGCACAAGAGGTTGAGAATTCGGTGTTCAAAAGCAGTTTTCTACCCATTGAAGTCTGTATATCCATTTGCGAATATATGGTTTTGAGGGCTTGGAATTGTGCAACGGCTTGTTGAAAGGTCATATCGCTATAATGTTTTTATGTTGTAAATTTCCATTGGAATGGCTTGTGAAAGTGCTTCAAGCATTTGTTCATTGTTAAAGTTGTAACCGCTTGGTGATATTGGATTTGCAGTTATTGCAATCAAGTTGGCAGGGTAGAGGACGGAGAGTCGTCCGCCGCGATTGAGAAATCGATGAATGCTGTCTGCGGAAGCGAAGTTTTTTGTGAAGTCTCGTATGATTATTTCCACCGATTCGATTTGCTTTTGTGTGCAAACGAATTGCATGAACTTCTCATTCAGCACTCCGGAAACAAAAATCCGTCTGCCGTGTTCGAAAATTCTGTCTTTATAACGGTCAATCATCAAAAGCGATGGTATTTCCAAGTCGATGATTTCATCTTCAGACACAGCGAATATTCCATTCTCCTTTTGCTTTAAGTCATCTATTTCATCACCTTGATATTTCGGCAATTGGATAAGTTCATAGGTGAAGCGGGTTTTAGCAACCATTGTCGGTAATGAGGCACTGACCGCAGCACCTGTTGAAAGTATCATCGCATCCGTTATACATGGCGAACCGAAACTCATTCTCGACAAAGCTCCGTCAATAAGGCATAAATCGACTTCGTGAGATAATCTGTCGATGTATTCTTTCAGCTGTTTGGTTCCGCTTGGCCCGGCAAGCAATACTTTTCCGTCGGAAACGGCTCTTGCGGTTATCAATCTGCCTAAGGCAGTGCTTTGGCGGCTTACCGATTCTATGCATGCGGTTATTTCTTTCTGTCGGTAGAGTGCCTGAGCCGTTACGAATTTTGTTCCTTTGAATATGGTGATTTCGGGTTTGGCTGTTTCGGTTACTTGATCGACTTGTTCGCCGTCAATACCTATGGAGCTGATTGCCAAACTCACATCAGAAAAACTGCGGAGACGATTCAGCACATAGTTAAGCGTCTGAGTCTTCCCCGCATTCTTTTCCATACCGACAAAAGATACACTTTTATATCCTAAAATCTTTTCGACAAAAGGCATATCTCGGTCGGTTTATCTTGCTTATTGTTTTTTGTTTCTTTCGTGGCGTGCAAGGTTTGCAGGTTCCATTGCAAGTTGATCGCCGCGTAACAATTTTGCAACACCGTCATTAACGATTTCATCGCCTTTCAAGAAGTCTAAATCGCATTCTCCCGGAACGTAGTTGTCTGGTTCGGAATACGTGGTTATGACTCCTTCGAAATTTCTCAAAACAACCTTGTTCGGAGATTGAGAAACGATGTATTGAGGCATTACTGGAGTTTTTCCTCCTCCGCCCGGAGCGTCTACAACGAAAGTTGGAACAGCGTAACCTGATGTATGACCACGAAGGTTCTCTATTATCTCGATTCCTTTTGAAACAGGAGTACGGAAATGTTCCAATCCCATTGACAAATCGCATTGATAGATGTAGTAAGGTCTTACTCTCATCTTAACAAGTTCGTGAACCAATTTTTTGAATACGCGAACATCGTCATTAACTCCTCTCAACAATACTGATTGGTTACCCAAAGGAATACCTGCATTAGCCAAACGTTCGCATGCTGCTTTGGCATCAGCCGTGCATTCGTTAGGGTGATTGAAGTGAGTGTTCAACCATATCGGGTGATACTTCTTTAACATATTTACTAAGTCGTCTGTGATTCTCATAGGGCAGACAACAGGAGTTCTTGAGCCGATACGTATGATTTCAACGTGAGGAATAGCTCTCAAACGTTGGATTATAGATTCCAACATCTTGTCGCTAACCATCAAAGCATCACCACCTGACAACAATACGTCTCTTACTTGCGGTGTCTTTGCGATGTATTCTATACATTTATCGATACGATCTTGTGTTGACTCACAATCGTTTTGTCCTGCAAAGCGACGACGAGTGCAATGACGACAATACATCGAGCACATATCGGTTATAAGGAACAAAACTCTGTCCGGATAACGGTGAGTAAGTCCCGGAGCAGGAGAGTCTTCATCTTCGTGCAATGGATCCAAAAGATCGGCAGGTGATTGATACAATTCCGCACCTGTAGGTATAGCTTGACGACGTACAGGGTCGTTTGGATTGTTTACATCAATCAAAGACAAATAGTAAGGAGTGATTGCCATACGCAAAGTCTTCAAAGCGTTAGCAACTCCTTGTTCTTCTTCGGCTGTAAGAGTGATATACTTTTTCAAATCATCCAAAGTCTCAACTCTGTTTTTAACCTGCCATTTCCAATCGTACCATTGTTCGTCTGTAACGTTAGGAAACAACTCTTTTCTTCTGTTTACTTGCATATCTTTATTATGTTTATTTTTTTTCGTACTGCAAAGGTAGGCTTTTTTTTTGAATCTATTACTTTGCTTTTTGATTTCAATGTGTTATTTCTTTGTTTTGTTCTTTTTTTTCAGCGAAAGAGCCGTCCTTTTTCTTGAATATATCCGGGTTTTCTTTCTTGAATTTTTCCTGATAGCGTTTTATATTCTTTTGGGTCATTACAGGAATAAGATAGGTTGTAAGAAACCTAAAAACAAGGTAAATAACTATCAGTATGATGATTGCTTTTATCATATCATTCGCAAAGTATAAATAAATCCTCACGCGGATTGAGGAAGAGAATCGGTATGTTTTTGATTTGTTTCAACACCTTAACCTCGTCCAGTCCGGTAAGCATATCGACAAATGTTTTATTCTTTGTTGTCTGACAAATAATCAGATTGCAGTTTTCTTTTTCTGCATATTCCAATGCCTGCAAGTCGAGTTTGGTTTTTGTATCCAACGAATGTTTTGTTTCGATTTCTATACCGAATTGAGTAAACATTTTTCTTGCAAAGGCGATATTGAGATTCAATTGCTTTTGATAGTATTCGTCTTTGTAGCGTCGATAATATAGAACTATGTTCGAGTCGGCGAAACGGCCGAGATACGATGCCCAAAGCGTTTTTTCTTTGCTTTCACTCAAATGATTAAGCGTCAAAACCACCTTTTCGTATTCTTGCGGGCGGGATTGAGCTGAACAAACCAAATATGCAGTGCGAGAAGATGCCAGATTTCGCAAAAGAGTCTGCGGATGGTCGGCTTTTTTCTTGTCCTTACTCTCCGAATCGCAACAAACAACGGTCAAAACCGCATTAAGAAGTTCTCCGATTGCGTTCAAAACACTCTCGCTTTTTCCTTTCAGTGCAACGTATGAATGAAACACATTTTCGGGTAGGCTTTCGTTGATTTCCTTAAGGCGTTTTTCTGCTTGTTCTGTTGTGATTTGGGTTAGCGAATCATCGGAAATATGTAAGAGAATCAAGCCTTTGTCCAAGATCTTGGCAAACTGTAAGGCATAATCCAAACAAGCCTGAGTTTTATCCAAATCGGGCAGATAGGCTACAACGAATTGATCTTTCTTTTTCTTGCTTTCCACTAATATCTGTATTTATTGCGTTGCTTTTTCCAAATATACAACAAAAGGACTCCTGCCAAAGCTCCACCCAAATGGGCAAAGTGAGCAACACCATCCGATGTTCCTAAAACGCCATTAAACAATTCCAATGCCATATAGCCGATTACGAACCATTTTGTTTTAATCGGAATAAGAAAATAAAAATAAACCGTTGTATTTGGAAACATCAATCCGAAGGCTGCAAGCAATCCGAAAACAATTCCCGAAGCTCCGATTGTGTTTATCGAATTCAAATAATCTGCAACAGGTATTCTGTCGTATCCTATATTGACATGAGTGTATATTCCGCTCAAAAGGTCGCTGTACATAAAGTAATAGGTGATTTCCTGCAAGAGAGCGGCACCCAAAGCACTGACAAGACAATAGAGAATAAAACGTTTGCTGCCCCAAATGTTTTCAAGCGTATAACCAAACATCCAAATGGCAAACATATTAAAGAACAAATGAGAGAAACTTCCGTGAAAGAAACTATAAGTTACCCATTGCCATATGTGGTGATCGGAAGCGGCAAAGAAGTGAAGCCCAAACCAATCGGTCAAATCGATGCCTCGAGAACGCAAGACAATGGTTGCAAGGTAGCAAATCACGTTTATAATCAACAAATTCTTACAAACCGTCGGCATAATCGAAAACTGCGGCGGTGTGTACTGATTTGTGCTGTTGTCGTATTGAAAATTCATTTTTTAATTCTTTTTACAAATTCGATGATTCTTTCAAATTCTATAGTGTTACAAAATTAGTTTTTTTTCTTTGTATGAACGCAAAAAACGATTCTTTATTTGAAAAAAACGAAATCAAGATTCGTCTGAATGAAACTTGATTCTGTTTTTCTAAAACAATAAATCCTTCCGTTTTGTTCCATCAGCCTATAAATCAAACATTTTTTCAATATCATCTATACCTATTTTGACAAAAACCTTTTCACCCTCCGGAGTAATGGAACAATCAGGCAGAGAGAATAATTTTGAAATCAATGTCTGCATATTGCTTGTGCTCAAAGGCTCTCTTTCCGATAGTTTCAATTTCCTTGAAATCAACAAAGCCCTTTCCTCTTTTCTTTCTTCCAAATCCTGCATTCCGTTTGTCATATCCGCAACCAATTCTTCGGCAAGTTCAAAACACTCGTCCGAAGTTTGATTGACAGGCTTTGAAAGCAAAACAAAACCTCCGTCATTCTTATCATATTCCATTTCGATGCCGTAATGCTTCAACCAAGGTAGCAATTCAACCAACTGAAAACTGATATGAGGAGGATAAAAATGCTTTGGGGCTATGGCTATTCTTTGAGAAGAAAAGTCGTATGATGATTCGGTCAAAATGCTATTGTAAATAACTGTTTGCGATGCTCTACTTTGATTCACCACAAGCACGGAATCTTTCAATTTTACAAGAATATACTTGTCTGCCATTTGCATGAGGTTATATTCTTTTTCGATTACTTGCATCGGCTCTTCGACCTTTGGAAGTTCTTCTTCATTTTGCTCAAACTCTTCAAACAAAGAAGCCTGAAAAGCATTCTTTTCGCTCGGCAAATCAATCACAGGCTCGCTTGATGTTTCGAATGGATTGAACAAAGGGTTGAAACGAATTTGCGGAGCTTTGGGAAGGGGCGTCGAAGATGTGATTACCGGAAACTCTATCTCACGTTTGGAAAAGTCTATCTCGTTTGCAACGGCATATTGTCCCAAACTCTTTTTTACACTTGCGTGAAGCACCGAGTAAATCACCTTTTCGTCCAAAAATTTCACCTCTGTCTTTGTCGGATGTATGTTTACGTCTATGTTTTTCGCATCAAGACTAAGCGTAATAAAGAAAGCAGGATAGGTCTTTTCTGGAATTATGTTTTCGAAAGCCCTATCGACCGCATTGGCAAAGTAATTGTTCTTCATAAATCTTCCATTCACGAAAAAATATTGCCAAGACTTATTTCTCTTTGCCGATTCGCTTGAACACACAAAGCCGTTTATCTGCACCAAATCTATGCTTTCGTTAATCGGAATCAATTTATCGTTCAAAGATTTGCCAAACAAGTCTATTATTCTCTTTTTCATGTTGCCCACAGCAAGGTTATGAACAGACTTTTCGTTGTTCACATAGCTGAAAGCAATGGAAGAATTTATCAAAGCAACTCTTACGAACTCGTCATTTATGTGATTGTTTTCTATTTGCTCGGTTTTAAGAAAATTTCTTCTTGCAGGAGTGTTGTAAAATATGTTTTTGACCGAAATGGTTGTGCCTATTCCGCAAGCGGTTTCGCAAATCTCTTTGACGATTCCTCCTTCGATTACGACTCTTGTGCCGATTTCGTCCTGCTCTCTGCGGGTTTTCAATTCCACTTGTGCGATTGCCGCAATCGAAGCCAAGGCCTCGCCTCTGAAACCCATTGTTGAAAGTTGCAAAAGGTCATCTGCTGTTCGTATCTTACTCGTTGCATGGGGTAGAAAACACTTTTGGGCGTCTTCTCTGCTCATTCCGCAACCGTTATCACAGACTTGAATCAACGTTTTCCCTGCATCCTTAACAACCAATTGCACCCTTGTCGCACCGGCATCAATAGAATTTTCCATCAATTCCTTAACCACCGAAGCAGGTCTGCTGACCACTTCTCCGGCTGCAATCTGGTTGGCAACGATTTGGTCAAGTATTTCTATTGCCATTGCTCTACTATATACAAAAGAAAGTATAGCAAACCCACGATCAAGACCGCAATCAGCATTATTCTCAATGCAGATGCAGGCTTTCCTATTTTCTTGTCTTTTTGAGCCTTCATGGCAGAACGAAAGTCGATTCTGCGTTTGTAGGCTTCACCTTCATTGTCGCCGTATTTGGCTTTCAAACGTTCCAATTCCTCTTTATTCGGATCGTAAAAGCGAGGCTTATATTGGAATTGTCGAGGCTTTCTTGTCTCAAATAAACTCATTTCGTTATAGTTAAAATATATGTTTGCGAATCTTGAAAACAATTTTCCAAATCTTTGTTTCGTTCGAACGATTCTTGATTTTATTTTTTTGAAATCAAAGAACGCAAAATCCGCAGGGTGCAAAGATAGCTTTTTTTTTGATTCACTCGCTTTTTTTCTTGAAAACATCTTTGTAATTACTTATCTTTTTCGTACTTTTGCAAACGAATTTGTTTTGTATGCTTTTTTTGAAGAGCGGGTAAAGCAAATTTATCGATTTCGAGTAAATAATCAAAGTACACATAACAAAATATGGAAAAAAGCAAATTAGGCTTAGATTTTAACAAAGTGGCACATGCAAAAGAACTTGCAAAGGTTATTTCGGATCAAGTGCAGGAATTTGTCGATGGTTATTCGACTGTGGCTTGCGAAAGAACGTTGTGCCGATTGATGGGCGTTGATGGAATTGACGAAAGCGGGGTTCCATTGCCGAATGTTTTGGTTGATTTTCTCAAAGACAAGGGAATGCTTGCCAATGGAGTGTTGCCTGTTTTGGGAAATGCAGTTTTGTACACCGGAAAAACGCCAAACGAAATTGCAGAACTTGTTGGAAAAGGACAATTGGATATCTCCACAATTCCGCAAGGCGATATGGAGAAAGCAAAAGCGGCATTACAACCGTTTATCGACCAATCTATGGAAAGAATCAAAGCAAACAGAAGACGCAGAGAAAACTACATAGAAACGATTGGCGAAGGCAACAAACCTTATCTTTATATCATAGTTGCTACAGGTAACATTTACGAAGACGTTATTCAGGCTCAAGCCGGTGCAAGACAAGGTGCGGACATTATTGCGGTGATTCGTACAACCGGACAATCGCTTTTGGATTATGTTCCTTATGGAGCGACAACCGAAGGCTTTGGTGGAACGTTTGCAACTCAGGAAAACTTCCGCATAATGCGTAAAGCCTTGGATGAAGTTGGGGAAGAGGTCGGACGTTACATAAGATTGTGCAACTACTGCTCAGGTTTGTGTATGCCGGAAATAGCTGTAATGGGAGCTTTGGAAGGATTGGATGTGATGTTGAACGATGCGTTGTACGGAATCTTGTTTAGAGACATCAACATGCAAAGAACACTTATCGATCAGTACTTTTCGAGAGTGATAAACGGCTTTGCAGGGGTTATAATCAACACAGGTGAAGATAACTATCTTACAACTGCTGATGCCTTTGAACAAGCCCACACCGTCTTAGCCTCAGATCTAATCAACGAACAGCTGGCTTTCGCAGCCGGATTGCCGGAAGAGCAAATGGGATTGGGACATGCTTTCGAGATGACGCCTGATTTGGAAAACGGATTCTTGTATGAATTGGCTCAAGCTCAAATGATAAGAGAAATATTCCCTAAAGCACCGTTGAAATATATGCCTCCAACAAAATTTATGACAGGAAACATCTTCCGCGGTCATATTCAAGATGCATTATTCAACGAAATAGCAATTTGGACAGGGCAAGGATTGCAACTATTGGGTATGATGACCGAAGCAATCCACACTCCGTTTATGTCAGACAGATATTTGTCGATAGAGAATGCTCAATATATCTTCAAAAATATGAAGAATATAGGCGACGACTTAGAGTTTAAGAAAGACGGAATAATGCAAACAAGAGCTAAAAAGGTATTGGACGATGCTATAGAGCTGTTAGAGAAGATGACAAAAGAAGGTTTGTTCAGTGCTTTGGAAAAAGGAATATTTGCAGACATAAAACGTCCGTTCAATGGCGGAAAAGGCTTGGCCGGAGTGTTTGCTAAGGGTGAGCATTATTACAACCCATTTATTGATTTAATGAAAGGAAAAGGAGGACAACAATAATGAGCGGCGGATTGTATTCAATGGAGGCCAAGAATTTCGATACGGAATTAGACCTCACGAAAGTAAAACCATACGGAGACACAATGAACGACGGGAAGACTCAATTGAGTTTTACATTACCCGTTCCATGCGGCGACGAAGCCATAGAAGCAGCAAAACAGTTGATGAAAAAAATGGGATTTGAAAATCCTCAAGTAGTGTTTTATAAAGAACTTACAGAAGGATTTACATTCTTCAATTGCTATGGAAGTACCGTTCATACAGTGGATTATTCTACAATTCACGTTCCAAAGGTTGAATCAAACGTTATGGATATGCACGAAACAGATGAGTTCATCAAAGAGAAAATCGGAAGAAAGCTTGTTATAGTAGGAGCTTCCACCGGTACAGATGCTCACACTGTGGGAATAGATGCAATCATGAATATGAAGGGTTACGCAGGCCACTATGGATTGGAGCGTTACGAGATGATAGAAGCCCTAAACATGGGAGCTCAGGTAACAAACGAAGACTTTATTGCAAAAGCCATAGAATTGAAAGCCGATGCTCTTTTGGTATCTCAAACAGTTACTCAAAAAGATGTGCATATTCAAAACCTTACCGAATTGGTTGAGATGTTGGAAGCAGAGGGTTTGAGAGACAAAGTGATATTGTGTTGCGGTGGAGCAAGAATTTCACACGAGCTTGCAAAAGAACTCGGTTACGATGCAGGATTCGGAATGAACACATATGCAGACAACGTTGCTTCTTATGTGGCTGAGGAAGTTGCCCGCAGAATGGGAAAATAATCGTTGTTGCAATAATATAAACAAAAACATAAAACGTTTATCCGTAATCAAAATGCGGATAACGTCATTTTAAGATAAAGAAACAAACAATAACAACTATGGAAAAAAATCAAATAAGAGAAGTCATAGCAAAGCGTGCGGCTTTAGAACTTCAAGATGGATTTGTTGTTAATTTGGGTATAGGAATTCCAACACTTATTCCTAACTATTTGAAACCAGGAGTAAATGTGTTGTTACAAAGTGAGAATGGTCTAATAGGTATGGATTCTGACGCCAAAGAAGGAGAAGAAAACCCTGAATTGATAAACGCAGGTGGCGGACACATAACAATGATAGAGGGAGCTGCGACATTCGACTCTGCAACCTCATTTGCACTAATCAGAGGCGGACATGTAGATGCTTCAATCCTTGGAGCAATGCAAGTAGATGAAAACGGAGACCTTGCAAACTGGATGATACCCGGCAAAAAGATACCCGGAATGGGCGGAGCGATGGATTTGTTGGTAGGAGCCAAGAAAGTAATCCTTGCAATGGAACACACAGCAAAAGGAAATCCTAAAATATTGAAGAAATGTACGCTTCCATTGACAGCAAAAGGTCAAGTGAATATGATTATTACCGAAATGGGAGTGATGGAAATCACACCTAAAGGAATCGTATTAAAGGAAATCCACCCTGAATTTACAGTTGAGCAGGTTCAAGCAGCAACAGAAGCAGAACTTATCATAGCTGAAGACCTAAAACCTATGCAACAATAATCCGAAACATAATAATTGGATTTTTATATTTTGCGGTAGTTTGAGAAAATCAAACTGCCGTTTTTTTTGTTTTTTAATGCGTTTAATGCGTGATAGAAGTATTCTTAAGGGATTTTCTTATACTCAGAACAAATCTTTGAATCAAGAGAATGAAATCAAGAAATAGCGAATCAAAACAAAGAAACAAAATTACAAAACGAAGATTCGTTATTTTGGAAACAATCAGTAGTAAATCGAAGTTAAAGAGTTGATAAAACGGATATAAAAGAAAAAGGAGTGAATCTTAGAAAAGAATCACTCCAAAAACAAACATGAAAAATTCAATTTATTCCTCGTGCGGAAAGTGAGGGATTCGAACCCCCGGACCCGTGAAGATCAACGGTTTTCAAGACCGCCGCATTCGACCACTCTGCCAACTTTCCGCTTGCAAAGGTACGTCAATTTTTTAATTCTGCAAGGAAAAAAGCAAAAAAAATGACAAAAATTTTCTAATCTTTTGGTTATTAGAACAAAAAAATGTACCTTTGCAAACCGAATTTGGAATAAAAACTAACAAATTAATACAGAAAAAATGGAAAAAAAGGATTTGTTGAAGGAAACAATCGAACACATCGACATCAAAAAGATCAACACTACCGAATTGATAGATGCAATGAGAGGAATGTCTTTTTCTTCAAGAGACACCGCTAATGCAGCAGACATCTTTCAAAGAATGATGAACGACAAAGAATGTTCTGTAATATTAACATTGGCAGGCAGTACATCAGCAGCAGGATGTATGCAAGTGTATGTTGATATGGTTAAAAACAAAATGGTGGATTGTATAGTTTCAACAGGAGCTTCAATAATCGATATGGACTTTTTCGAAGCTCTTGGCTTCAAACACTACAAAGGAACACCGTTTATCGATGACAAATATTTGAGAAGTAATTATGTAGATAGAATTTACGATACCTACATCGACGAAGAAGAACTTCAAAACTGCGATGCTACAATCAAAATGGTAGCAGATTCTTTGGAACCAAGACCTTATTCATCAAGAGAGTTTATTTGGGAGTTAGGAAAGTGGTTAGCAGCAGGAAATGCTAAGAAAAAAGATTCATTGATTCAAACATGCTACGAAAACAATGTGCCTATTTTCGTTCCGGCTTTTTCAGACTGTTCAGCAGGTTTTGGTTTGGTTATGCACCAAGTTGCAAATCCTGAAAGACATTTGAGCATCGACTCTGTAAAAGACTTTTTAGAATTGACACAAATCAAAATCAAAGCAGGTACAACAGGATTATTTATGGTCGGAGGCGGAGTTCCTAAAAACTTTGCACAAGATACAGTTGTTTGTGCTGAGGTTTTGGGAAAAGATGTCGACATGCACAAATATGCTATCCAAATCACAGTTGCCGATGTAAGAGATGGTGCATGTTCTTCTTCAACTTTGAAAGAAGCTTGCTCATGGGGAAAAGTCGATACAACGTTTGAACAAATGGTTTACGCAGAAGCAACAACAGTCGTTCCAATGATTGCTTCATACGTTTATCATAAAGGCGATTGGAAGAAAAGAGAAGCTAAGAACTACGCTAAAATGTTCTAAGCAATATCAAAATACATTCGTTTGCTAATCGAGAGCAGACAGACAAAACAAAAATACAAGCGGCTTGAATCGATTTTCAAGTCGCTTTTTCTTTTTCTGCCGTACACCAAACAAAGAAACAATTTGCTAAAACAAAGAGAGAAAAAATTAAAACAAAGATTCAGAAAAACCATTCTTAATTTCGTAAAAAACCTTCTTCATTTAGATAGTTTTCTTTGCAAAAACAGCTAAAAAGCAAAGCATTAAACAAAAAATCAAACCCACCATCGCCAAAGTTGATGCAAAAAAACGTTTAAGACTTTGTTTTGATGATTGTGTTTGATTTTTTTTTCGTATCTTTGTACGTTGATTTTAACGAATCGAAAGCAAGATGGACTTAGAAAATGAAAGAATACAGAGGGTAAATATCGAAACCCAAATGAAACAGGCATACATCGACTATGCCATGAGTGTGATTGTTTCGAGAGCTTTGCCCGATGCAAGAGATGGAATGAAGCCCGTACACCGCAGAATTTTGTATGCGATGGGTGATATGGGAATGACTTACAACACAAAACACAAGAAATCTGCCAGAATAGTGGGAGAGGTACTCGGTAAGTATCACCCACACGGGGATAGTTCGGTTTATATGGCCATGGTAAGAATGGCTCAATGGTGGTCTTTGAGATATACCATGATTGACGGACAAGGAAACTTCGGATCTGTCGATAATGACCCGCCTGCAGCTATGCGTTACACCGAAGCAAGAATGTCGAAAATTGCTTCCGAAATGTTGGCAGACATAAACAAAGATACAGTCGATTTTACCAATAACTTCGATGACAGTTTGCAAGAACCAACCGTACTACCGACAAAGATACCATATCTTTTGGTAAACGGAACAAACGGTATCGCTGTCGGAATGGCTACAAATATGGCTCCGCACAACCTAAGCGAAGCAATAGATGCAATAATTGCCTATATCGACAACAACGAAATAAGCATAGATGAATTGATGCAATATATCAAAGCTCCGGATTTCCCGACAGGCGGTATCATTTATGGTTATGAAGGCGTAAGAAGTGCTTTCCATACAGGTAGAGGACAAGTTGTGATACGCGGAAACGCATACATAGAACAGGATAAGCATTCGGATGCAGAGCAAATCGTTGTTACTTCAGTGCCTTACCAAGTTGTCAAATCCGATATGGTAAAGCATCAAGCGGCATTGGTAGAAGAGAAGAAGATTGAAGGTATTTCGAGAATCAAAGATGAAAGTAATAAAGACGGAGTAAGAATCGTCTATAAATTGAAAAGAGATGCGATGAGCAATGTCGTATTGAACAAATTGTATCAATACTCCGAATTGCAATCATCTTTTTCCATCAACAACATTGCTTTGGTTAACGGAAAGCCTCAGCTGCTTAACTTGAAGGATATGATAAGCTGCTTTGTTCAACACAGACAAGAAGTGGTCGAACGCAGAACCCGCTTCGAGCTGAACAAGGCAGAAGAACGTATGCACATAGTTGAGGGATTACTTAAGGCATTAGACTTTATCGATGAAATCATTTCGCTAATCAGAAACTCTGCAACAATAGCAGAATCCAAAGAAAGACTACAAGAAAGATTTGGATTCTCTGAATTACAATCGGCAGCCATAGTGGCAATGCGTCTTGGTCAGTTGGCAGGATTGGAACGCCAAAAACTGCAAGACGAATTCGACGAATTGTCTGCCTTTATCGCTCGTTGCAAAGAAATATTGGAAAACCACGATGTTTTGATGCAAGTTGTTAAAGACGAGCTATCGGAAATCAAAGAAAAATACGGCGATGAAAGACGCTCACAAATCGAATATTCTTCTTCGGATTTCCGCATCGAAGATATGATTGCGAACGAAGAAGTGGTGGTTTCCGTATCTCATTTGGGATATATCAAACGTACACCTTTGTCCGAATACAAGGTTCAAAACAGAGGAGGAAAAGGAAGTAGAGGAGGAGCATTGAGAGATGAAGACTTCATAGAACATGTCTATACAGCATCGATGCACGACTACATTCTGTTCTTCACAGAGAAAGGAAAATGTTATTGGCTTAGAGCTTTCGAGTTGCCGGAAGGCACAAAGACAACAAAAGGTCGCATGATAAAGAACCTTCTCAATATAGAAGACGGCGATAGCATTAAGGCACATGTTACAACCAAAGACTTGCGAGACAAAGACTATGTAAACAACAATTACATCGTTATGTGCACCAAGAAAGGTCACATAAAGAAGACCTCTTTGGAAGCATACTCGCGTCCTCGTACAAATGGAATCATCGCATTCGGTATAAAAGAAGGCGACGAGTTGCTTGAAGCAAGACTAACAAGCGGAACAGACGAAATACTTATTGCAGCACGAAACGGAAAGTGTATTCGATTCAACGAAAGCACAGTAAGACCGATGGGAAGAGGTGCTGCAGGAGTGAAAGCAATGACTTTGGCTGACGAAAACGATGAAGTAATCGGCATGGTTGTTGCAAATAATGAAAGCGATATTCTTGTTGTTTCGGAAAAAGGCTATGGTAAACGTTCAAAACTTGAAGAATACAGAATCACAAACAGAGGTGGTAAAGGTGTAAAAACGCTTAACATCACTGAAAAGACAGGTGATTTGGTTGCAATCAAAGAAGTGAGCGACGAAGACGACCTTATGATTATGAATCGTTCTGGTTTGACAATCAGAATGCATGTTTCCGACATCAGACAACAAGGTAGAGCAACACAAGGAGTGAGATTGGTAAACATAAAAGAAGGAGACGCAATCGCATCCGTTACCGAAATCACACGAGAGGAAGAAGTGGAAGATGCAATAAATGTAGAAAACACAACGTTAGAAGAAATAAACGAATAAATTTTTATAATATGAAAAAATGCTTAATATTTGCAGCTTTGTTTGCTGCATCTATCGGAGTCTCAGCTCAAACCATGAAAGTGCAAAGTGCATACTCCGACATGAAAAACGACAGATGGAAAAACGCTATGGCGAACATTGAAGAGGCTTGTGTAAACGACAAGACAAAAGATGATCCTAAGACATGGAATTACGCAGGTCTTATCTACGCAAAGTTCGTTGAGTTATCTCTTTCCGATAATCCTAAAGATCAAAAATTATTAAAGAAACAGAAAGTAAATACACCAATTTCTGAATTGGCGGACAAGGCTCAAGATGCTTTAATCAAATCTCTTGAATTGGAGAAAAAAGCAGGTACAAACGAATTTACCTCTGTTTCAATGGGAGCTTTGACATTTATCTCTGGCTATCAATTGGAAAGAGCTATAAATGACTTCAATTCAGGCAAGTATCAAGAAGCTATTCCTGTGTTTGAAAAAGCTATCGAGGCGGCTAAAGCTTGTAAACGTGCGGAAGTAAAAGACAAAGCAAAACTTGTTATGGCTATGAGCTATGATGCGTTGAAACAAAAGGATAAAGCTGTTGAAATTTACAGAGAATTGGTAAAAGATGGTGCTAAAGAGAAAGAAGCATATATCAATTTGTATGTAGCTAATTCGGCTGCGAAAGAAATGGATAAAGCAATCAACGTATTGAAACGCGGTGTTAAGGTATTACCAAAAGACGCTCAATTGAAAGCATTGTTGGGAGCAGCTTATTTGCAAGCAGGAAACATGGCTGAGGCAGAAAAGATGGTTCAAGAGTTGTTGAAGATGGGTTCTGAAAATGCAGAAGTATTGAACTATGTCGGCGGAATATATCGTGATGCCGAAGATGTAGCAAAGGCAGAAGAGTATTACAACAAATCGCTTGCTTTGAATGCAAATCAAACTGACGCATATCTCGGACTTGGAACAACATATTTCAACAAGGGAATCTCAAAATTGAAAGAAGCAGACAAAGTTCCGTTGGATGATATGACAGGTGCATACGATAAATTGAAAAATGAATCATTCGAATATTTCAAGAAAGCAATTCCAAACTTGCAAAAAGTTTTAGAAACCAAACCAAAGGATTTCCAAAGTTTGAAAGCGTTGAGAAATATTTACTCACTTTTGAATATGAAAGCAGAATTCCAAGCAATCGATGCTAGATTGAAAGAAGTGAGTAAGTAAAACAGCTAATTAAAACATTTCACAAAATAACTCTAACAAAAAGCGACTTATCGATTTCGATAGGCCGTTTTTTTTGTTCCCTCTTTTCTCTACTTTACATAATTGTAATTATGTGCCAAAAGGGGATTTGAAAAATCAGAGTCTGAAACGGCTGAATTTGACGAAAAACACAATCAACTCATCAATTGACTGCAAATATCAAATTCTCAAAACTCAAAGACAAAATTGAATTTTGGTTCAAGGAAAGCAAGATTGGAAAAATCAAAACAGCGTTTTAATTTTTTGTTTTTTGAATTCGCTGAAATAAATCGCTGAAAAAATTCACGCAAATAAATCAACGATTGTTTTTGATACATGAATTCCGTAATCTATGACTGATTCTGAAAAACGGTTCGAAAATAAAAAATATCAAACACAGCTTTGGAAATACAGCAAGCTTTATTCAGTCATACGCAATCCGGCAAGACTTTTCGGAAACGTCGCACAAGGCTTTTGAGCATGCAAGAAAACCGTTTCAGCCCATTGTTTGGGAAATATATTCTCGTAAATATAGTTTTTAAGCAATGAAGAATAAATCTGTTTCCATTCTTTGCCATGCGGATTTACCTTTCTGTCATATATGAGTCTTGTTTCCAAATGAGCCGTTTCGTGAATCAAAACCAAAAGCATTGCATACGGTGCAAGATTTTCGTTTAAGGTTATAATGTGTTTGCCGTCTCTGTCTTGGAAATAATTACCGAGTATTCTTTTACGCGGTTTTACCAAACGGATTGTCAGGTTTTTATATTCGGAAAGTTGATTCTCTACAAGCGGAATCGACTCAAGCGGAAGGCAATCGGTAAGTTGTCTCATCCGAAGATTGAAAAAAGAAAGAGAAAGTAGGACAATTACACTTGCGTTTCGATCTGTGTCTTTTCCCATAAGGAGAACTGCTCGCACATGCGGAAAACAACAAACCGATAAGCATTATCAAAACAACCAACTTTCTCTTTCTCATCGTATTTCTATATTATTTATTAACAATTACTTTATGTGAAGATTCTGCTCCGTCAGCTTTGATTCTCACAATATAGAGACCGTTTTGCAAATGATTCAAATCCAAAACAAAATTACTGCTTGCAGATGGTATTGCTTGATTTGAAAGATTGCGTCCTGTTTGATCGAAAATCGAAACTTCAATATCCTCGTAGCTTTCTTCGAAAGAAATCAACAAACTGCTTTGTGCAGGGTTCGGAGATACTGATGTAATGTTTTCAGCCGATGCAACTTCGGTTATAGATGAAGTATAATCCATTCCACCGATTGCAGTAGCTCCCGTATTTGTCGGATCCAACCATGGTTTCAAACGTCTGCTGTTTGAAGTTCCGTTTGAAGTCCAAGAATATGAAAGTTTACCGTAATAATCTACCTTTTGGTCATCACTTACACTACAATCAGAAACTCCTCCCGTCAAATCGCCAATCACTTGTCCATATTCATTGAACAGAGCTGAGCCTGAAGAGCCGCCTTCCGTTACTCCGTGTCCGTTTTCTGTAGCAACCCATTTTACAAGCCAGTGAGTACTGCTACTGCTTGAATTACTGCTGAATGTAGCATTTTGAAGTCTGGAATTGAATGTAGAAATCTTCTTAACATCTCCTGAAGGGTGATGAATAGATACTCCTTTCGAAACAGCATTATTGCGATTGTCCCAACCACACCAAAAAGGATTATAGCTCTGAGGCACATCGTTATTAAGCAAGAACAGACAAAAATCACTACCTCCGCCACTGTATGTATTGTCATAAGCTTTGAGTGTAGCACCTGTTAGAGATTTTGAACGAGATGGCTCACTTGCCGGTGTACTACAGCCACTTGTTTCGTACTTAAACACAAATACGAATTGCGAATAATATGATGTAGATGCTACATCTTCGATACAATGAGCTGCTGTCAAAAGATAAGGCTTTCTATCGTAGCTCGTATTATTTACAAGCGTACCTGTGCACCATCCAATATAGTATTGACTCATTCTTACTTGAATTCGTGCCACCGCTCTTTGTTGTTTGCGGTAGTTATCCCCTTCCGAACAATTCGCATTCACATTACAAGAACCAGAAGAACGATACTCATCTGATGCTTTTTCGATTATGTCTCGGTAAGCATAACCTATCTCGGTGATTTCTATTTGTGCTTTTTCTCTTAAATCATTTGGCTCAAAGTATTCGAAGATTATCTTCTCTCCTTCCAAATATTCGGTTGCGAAAGTCTTCAATTCGTGATTGTTAAAATAAGAGAATGCACCCAATACTTTAGAACGATCTTCGTTATACAAAAAGAGCTTTCCTCCTCTCGGTAAAACGAAACGATCGGAATAGAATATCAACGCCTGAGCCTCAGGAACCTCTACGGCAAGTCTGTAAATCTTTCCGTCTTTTGTCGTTGTAACATCTGCATGTTCGAAAAAATCAGCTCCACACTTCAAGATAACTCCGAATCTTCTCATTTTGAATAAAGATTCTTCGCTTTCATCTTCTTCGATAACTTGTGTCAAGTCAGGCTTTTCAAGGCTTATCGTTTTGATTACCGCATTATCTTCTTTCAATGAAAAAGAAGGCGGCATTTCATTTGTACTCAATTGTGCATTTGCGTAAAAACACACAAACAATGCAACAAAAAATAATACTAGTCTTCTCATTGTGTTTAATATTTAATTGTTAATTATTTCTGATTTTCTGCATTAAATAAATACTTTAATATATCGGTATGAATATTCAGTATTTGAGGGATTAACATCTTTGAATCATCGTGAACGATAAGGTAATCCGCCATAGCGTTTTTTTCATTTTGTGGCATCTGATTTGCCATCCTTGCACAGACTTGTTCTTTGCTGCAAGCATCTCTTGCCATCACTCGCCTTATAACAATATCTTCCGGAGTGCTTATACTTATTATCTTATCAAAATGAGCTTGCAATCCATTCTCAAACAAGATTGCACTTTCCATAATGACGTACGGAGATTTCTGTTTTTCACTCCACTGATCGAAAATTTCAAAAACCTTCGGGTGTATCAGTTCGTTTAACTCTTGAAGTTTATTTTTGTCGTTGAAAACAATGTCTGCAAGACTGCGAGCTTGAAACTCTCCGTTTTCAATCACACTTTCACCAAATCGCTTTACTATTTCCTGCAAAAATAAAGGGTTATCATACAAACGTTTCGCCTCTTTATCGGAATAAAACACAGAAATGCCAAGATTTTCAAAAACTCGAGCAATCAGAGATTTGCCACAGCCGATTCCTGCCGTCAATCCTATTTTCGCTTTTGCCATATTATTTCTGTATTATGTAATCTAATTTTGGTGGATCTATCGATAAGACCTTGATAAATTCGGGAACATCCTTTAGAATCACACGAAGCTTTTTCTTATTCTTATCAAGGTTGGTGATAACGTAAGCAGAAATATCATCGGGATTAACTTTATTAAAATCTTCCATTGCAACCTTGTATCTGACTTTGACAGAAGATGGGAAAAGTCTTATTTTTTCATTCTTACCCACTATTGCCGACACAGGAATAGAAACAACGTTTTCTGTATATTCTTTTACATTTATACTCATTCCAACAATACTCATAGGCAAGTTAAGATTCGTAGCACTATGATCAAACTCCACTGGAACGAAAACAAACAAATCACGATCGATTCCTTTCAAGGTCATTTCTTTGGTGTAAAGCGTATCTATCTTTCGCAATTCTTCTCTCGTGCCTTCAAGTTCTAAAAAATCCTTTTCTAATTTCGGTTGCTCAGAACTTGAAAAGGGTTGAACACATTCAACTTTCACTCGATTTATCAGCGGAACCTGCTTTGAATATGTTTTGTTCCATTTTAGATTTAGCGTATCTGGCATTATTTCTATCGGAACTTTTCCCATTCCTATAGTGGAATACACTTGGCTGTTGATAAATCCCATAGGTATTTTGGCATTTCCGCTTTGCATATTAAGCGAAAGTTTGTTTACATCTATATCTATGGATTTTTGATCACGAAAAACTAATCGGCTTGTAAGCAAATCAAAACCGCTACTTGTGATATGTATGTCTATAACGCTGTCGCTACAATAGAATTGTTGATTCGGATTATCAGAACTAAAGAACGAAACCGGTATTGAGTAATTATACTGATAAGTTTTTCCCAATGCAACAAACAGCCACAAAGCCCCACTTAAACACAAACAGATTACACCGATTCTGACTTTTGCATTGGTCAAAATCTTATAGAGAGCATTGCCTTTCTTTTTGCTATTTGTTTGCATGCTTTATCAAATGAAATGAAGCGTCTAAGACCGAAAATCGGCAAGACACTTCAATATTTCAGTTGTTTTTGATGTCGATTACTTATTTTTGAGCAACTGCAACAGACATTGCTATTGCTGTTTTCTCAACTTCAATCCTAACATCGTGAGAAACTTCCAACAAAACAGTTGTTTCTTTCACTTCAGCAATTTTTCCATGCAATCCACCGATTGTAACAACGTTTTGTCCTTTTGTAAGAGCTTCTCTGAATTTCTTTTCTTCTTTTTGTCTTTTTTGTTGCGGACGAATCATGAAGAAATAGAAGATAACGATTATGAGAACCAACATAATGATTGAGCTCATACCGCTTCCGCCCGCTGCTTGCAATAATACGTTTAGTAAATTCATCTTTGTTTATTGTTTAATTTAATGTTATTATTCCCTTTTAGTGAACATCTGCAATGATTCTAAGGTTTGTCTTTGCAGGTTTTGTATTCGCATTTACCGTTACTTGTTTGGTTATCCTCATTCCATTAGCCCCATCAGAATCATAAGTAACCGAAATCATACCGCTTTCACCTGGAGCAATCTCTCCACGAGGGTAATCTGCAACCGTGCAACCGCATGATGTGTTTACTTCATAGATGATAAGGTTGTGGTCTCCCGTATTGGTGAACTTAAAACTGCCACTCACTTTTTCACCCTCTTCCACATTCTTAAAGTCGATTACATCTCTTTCAAACTTGATTGTGGTCATGTTATCTATCACAGAAACATCTATCTTTTCGCCATCCGATTTTTTGGAACAAGCCGAAAACAAAACACCTATTGCAAATAATGCCACAAAAAACCTTTTCATTACTCTTCCTCCTCCTCTTGATCGACATCTTCTTTGTTAATCTTACCCTCAGCCCTCAAGTCAATCAAAAATTTATCCAAAAGACCGTTCACAAATAGTTTACTACGCTCTGTAGAAAACTCTTTAGCCAACTCGATGTACTCATTCATAGTTACTCTCACAGGTATAGTCGGACAATATATTAACTCGGTCATACCCATCTTTATTATGATTCTATCCAAAAAAGCAAGACGATCCATATCCCAATTTTCGACATGCTTATGGAACATTTCGTCATACTCTTCAAAGTGAATGAGCGACTTAGTCAGCAAATCAATTGCAAAACTCTTGCGATCGTCTTTCTCTATGTCGAACATCTGAAACAGAGGCTTTGTTTTTGCATCTTCTGCCTTGTATTCTTTCAGATAATTTAAGAATGTCAGTCCGACAAACGAAAAATCACTTTCCCAATACAACTGTTTCTCAAACAAGAATTCCAAAAACGATTCATTTTTCAAAAGATAATTTCTCATCAATTGAAGAACCACCTTCTTATCATCTTCATAAGAGCAGTCTGCATTCTCCATATAGGTTTTGTAGGAATTGGATTCTTTGAAACGATTTAAGATATTTTTGAGCATATCTTTTTGTTCAATCCAATTGATTTTTAGTTTCTCGACAGCCTTAGACAATTCTGCATTATCTCTCAACTGAGCGAGCAATGTGTTTTCGATAAATCGCATATTAGGATTCAAATCCTCTTCTGTCGGAAAGAACTTTGTCTTGGCTTCTTCTAATTGATTTTCTGCTATATCTCTGATTTCTAAAACTGCCGAATAGATATAGACTTCCAATTTGTAAGTTTGCTCGATGCCTTCAAGCAATTCTTGTTCTGCTATTGCAATATCGGTCTGCTTCGATACGATACAAGCATATAATTGTTGCAGAACTTTAGCGCGTATGAAATGACGACTCAACATTTGTTGTAATAACGTTTTCGAAAATTCAGTTTGCAAAGTTAGGAAAAAAAATCCGTACCGCAATACAAAACAAAGGTCTTATTTATCCCACAAACAGCAAAACGATTATTGAAAGTATGAAACTGAGAACAGTAAGAATGATTCCGCTTTTGAAAAATTCCCAAAATCCTATTTTGATTCCATATTTGTCGGCACTCTCTATGACGATTATATTTGCCATTGCTCCGATTATGGTTGCATTTCCGGCAAGTGTGGACGCAGATGCCAAAGCCAACCACAAAGTTTCGGAATTCACCGTCTCCATAAGCGGCAACATAAGCACAGTATAAGGAACATTACTCAAAATCTGACTCATCACAAGACTTACTCCGTGAATAGACAACAAGCCTGCGAAATCATCTTTCAAAGGTATGGCAAGCAAAGAGTCTAAAAGCCCTGTATGTCTCACTGCTCCGACAACTATAAACAAAGCCGCAAAAAACAAAAGCAAAACCCAATCGACTTCTTTTATCAATGCGGCAGGTTTATGTTTTGAAAACAAAATAATCAAACTTGCAGCCGCCAAAGCAATTACGCAAATCGGCAAATCGAGAATCTTACCTAAGAAAAATCCTATGACAAGTAAAACAAATATTACAACGGAAGCATACATATCTTTCAACTTATAATCGCTTTCCATTTTGTAAGAAAGAATCGTTTTATCGGAAAACTCCTTACGATATATCAATTTAACAACAGCAATAGTCAACAGCATACCAAGAAATGAGACTGGTAAAAGATGAAGCATAAAATCCAAATACGAGATTCCACTGCTAAGTCCGATAAGCATATTTTGAGGATTTCCTGTTATCGTCATGGCACTGCCGATGTTGGAAGAAAGAATTTCGGCGATAAGATAAGGAACTGGATTTGAACGAATCCTACCACAAATCGAAATAATAATCGGAGTAAATATCAAAACAACCGCATCATTAACCAAAAACGCCGAACCAACTCCTGAAATAAAAACAATACAAGAAAGCAAGCGTGTTTTAGTTGTTGCAAAGCGAAGTGTCTTTTCGGCAATCAGATTAAAAAAACCGTCAGCTTTCAATGCAGAAATAACAATCATCATTCCAAGCAAAAGAAATATTGTGTTGAAATCAATGAACGCCACAGCTTGTTCAAAACTTATCACACCCAAACACATCATCGCCACAGAGCCTATGAAAGCCGCTGAAGGTCTATCTATGTTTATTTTCGGCAATCGCGTAAAAATAATGCCGATATAAGTAATGACAAAAATTACAAGGGCAATGATTTCAATACTCATCGTTTTTTCAAAAAGATTTATTCGGTTTTACAAAGTTCGAATTTCTATTTCTTCTTTCCCAAAAGCTCAAACATATTGCGTTTATAAGCTTCCACACCAGGTTGATCAAAAGGATTAACTCCCAATAGGTAAGCACTTAAAGCACAAGCAAATTCGAAGAAATAAATTAAGCCTCCCAATTCCCTTTCATTCAAACTTTCAAGGCTTATCGTCAATTGCGAAACTCCTCCGTCCAAATGTGCTTTGCGTGTTCCTTGCTCTGCGATGTGGTTTATCTGCAAAAGAGAATATTTTGTGAGATAATTCAAACCGTCTAAGTCGTTTTCTTCAAACGGAATGGCAATACTGCGTTTGCTTTTTTCGACATGCAACACTGTTTCGAACATCAGCCTCTCTCCTTCTTGAATGTATTGTCCCAAAGAGTGCAAATCGGTTGTGTTTGATATACCGACAGGAAACAGTCCCTTGCCTTCCTTGCCCTCACTCTCGCCATAAAGCTGTTGCCACCAAGATGCGAAATATTGCAATGCAGGTTCGTATGACACCAACGCCTCTATCTTTTTCCCGTTTCTGTACAGAAGGTTACGAATCGCAGCATACTTCCATGAAGGATTACTTAAAGAAGCATCATTCATCAACCTATCTCTCATTATCTTAGCTCCATATAACAAAGCCTCTATATCCACTCCTGCAACCGCGGCTGGAATCAATCCGACAGGCGAAAGAACAGAAAAACGTCCACCTATATCGTCTTTGATTACGAAACTCTCATATCCGTTTTCGATACACATCTGACGCAATGCACCTTTGCTTTCATCTGTTATTGCTACAATTCTCTCTTTTGCTTCTTGCTTTCCGTACTTGTTTACCAAAGCATTTCGCAACAATCTGAAAGCAATCGCAGGCTCTGTCGTAGTACCGCTTTTCGAAATAACACACAAACAATACTCCTTTTGCTTCAAATAGTCGAGCAAATCATTCATATAATCCTCCGAAAGGCTGTTTCCTGCATAGACAATCTTGCACGAATGCTTGTTTTCCGAGATTTCAAACGCAGGTTGGAGTGCAGAAATCACCGCTTTGGCTCCGAGATATGAGCCTCCGATACCTATAACAACCAAAACATCGGCTTTTTTTCTTATCGAATCCGCAAGTTGTTTGATTTTTTCAACCTCCAAATGATTATCCATTGCAGGCAAATCCCTCCAGCCGAGAAAATCACTTCCCTTGCCACTACCCTCACAAACATACTCGTGAGCCTTAATCAATTCCTTTTCGATGGAATCAAGATTCATCGCAGCAGAATCAAGATTCGCAAAATTAAAATCAAGTTTCATAATGCTTATTACCTAATCTACGGCAAAGATACAAAATAAAACTATATTGGTTCAATAAATGGCTCTATTTAGATACACACACTTTTGATGTATTTCACCTCAGATTAAATCAAAAACAATTTCCTAACACTATATATTTAATTATGAATTATTTTTTGTTTTCTTCAGATTTGCTTGAATATATCTTCATAAACTCATCTTTAGCAAACAAAATATTTTCTTTAGTAAATGTGTTTTCTTTTTTGAAAAAAAACACATCGGAATTAACAAACATTCTCAAAATCTTATTACTAATACTAATCCTATACATCTTTGAATTAGTATCTTCTCGATTAAGGAATAAAATACGAGCATTGGAGAGTTCTTTATCTATACAAGTAAAACAAAAAAGAGAATTAAATACTACGACATAGTCATAATCATCAATATCGACTTTCTTTAATTCATTCTTTTTATCTTCAAAATACATACATTGGCTATTTTGAGAATAAATTAAGGGAATCGATATTATAGACATCAAAACCAAACTTAATATTTTCTTCATCTAATGTTAAATTTTTAGTAGTTCTAACATATATATCTTTTCCAAATACAGGTAATTCTTCTGACCAAACAAGAGAGGAATAAAAACCATCAACATCAAACAATGTTGCAATTTTTTCTGATTTTTTATTTACTAAATCGATTCTAAATATATTAATTTGCGACTTTTCACCAACTTCTAAACACACTACAACCAGTTCATTATCACCAATAAACTTTTGTTTGATATTCATTCCATAACGACCTTTTTTTATGTTGATGATATTTTCATATAATGGGAATATTAGATTTTTTGGAGAACTCATAGAAACTGACAAAAAATCATCTGTAAACAATTCTTTCAATTTGTTTCTTGTTTGAGAATAAGAATTTTGCTCTTGAAATACTATAGTGTCTACTAATTCCAAATCTTTGTTATATAAATACACTTTTGGGGCAATAGGATCTATAAAAGAAATATATCTTTCATTTACAGTAAAAAGATTAAAGAACGAAAAAGTATTTAATAATATACCTCTATCACAATCTATCGTAATTTCCTTAATCAAATTATTTTTCTCTGTATCATACAATCCAATTGTATATTCATATTTACGATTCGGAGAATTTTTATAATATATGTCGTTAGCCAAAACAACATTTTGTCCAAATACTCCAATTATCCTATCATATTTTTGAATATATTCTTCCGTATTTGAATTGTAATAATTTTCGAATAACCAATCATCTCCTTTCTTCTCAGCTTTAGCAATACCATACCCATAAAAAAAGTAAAAGTTTCCATCATCATAAAACATAGAACGAATAAAAGGATTATAAACACTTCCCCCGAGATCAATCTTTACATTAGGAATAGAATCTATTATTACGTTTTCTTTATTTACTCTGAATATAGGTATATGCTTTAAATCTGAATAAGAAAAGAAAAACAAACCATCACTACAAGAATCATTTTTTGTTGATACTTTTATTATAGAAGCTTCTTCTGTATAGAAACAATATACACTATCAAACCTATTTAATAAATCTTGTGAATACAGTGGTATATTAAAAATAAAAGAAAGAATGGATATAAAAATCCATTCTTTCTTTTTTGTTGCCTTTATCATTTTATAATTGATTGATCCAAGATTCCCGTCATAGAAAATTCAAAACTTCCATTATCTAACAAGACACCTTGATTAAATTCATAAATAGACTTATTTATTGAAAATCTTGAGTTAGTTTTACCATTGACTATTTCTTTTTTTATCACATCAATAGCAGAAACAACCTCATTTTCAACATCTCTATCGGCAACTGGAGCAACTATTGTTACAATGGTAGTTACTGTAGCAGGACACACCTTATCCCCTGGTTCTGAACAAGAAATAAATAACTTATTACCAGTAACCCTTGTTATTACATTTTTATAAGTTGTTGTACCATCGGGATTCTGCCTTCCATTATTTAATCTTATTGAAATTTCTGTATATTTACCTTGCTCACTTTCTGCATAAGCAAACATTGGAATTAAAATACAAAATATTGCTAATATCTTTTTCATCATAATTTAGCTTATTTCTAATTAACAAACACCAAGTTCAATCATAGAATCAGCAACCTTGATAAAGCCTGCTATGTTCGCACCTTTAACGTAGTTGATGTAACCATCTTTTTCTGTACCGTACTTAACACAGTTTGCGTGGATAGAGTCCATCATAAAGTGTAGTCTTTCGTCAACTTCAGCTCCAGTCCAACCGATGTGTCCTGCGTTTTGGCTCATTTCCAAACCGGAAACTCCAACACCACCTGCGTTAGCTGCTTTACCAGGAGCAAAGATTACTCTTGCTTTTTGAAGTTCGTGGATAGCATCTGCTGTACATCCCATGTTAGAAACTTCACATACCAAAGTAACTCCGTTAGCTATCAATTGTTTTGCATCTTCTCCGTTCAATTCGTTTTGGATTGCACATGGCATAGCAATATCAACTTTTGCTTCCCAAGGTTTCTTTCCAGCGAAGAATTGAGCTGAAGGGAATTTGTCAGCAAATGGCTTAACAACTCCATTGTTTGATGCTCTCAATTCCAACATGTAAGCTATCTTTTCATCGTTCATACCTTCTTCATCCAAGATGTATCCGTCAGGACCTGAGATACAAACAACTTTAGCTCCCAATTCAGTTGCTTTCTTTGCAGCACCCCATGCTACGTTACCGAAACCGGAGATAGCAACTCTTTTACCTTTCAATTCCAAACCGTGCTTTTGCAACATGTTGTTTACGAAATAAACTCCACCGAAACCTGTTGCCTCAGGACGAAGGATAGATCCTCCCCAACCTGCTCCTTTTCCGGTCAACACTCCTGTGTTTTCACGAGCCAATTTCTTGTACATACCGTACATGTATCCGATTTCTCTTCCACCAACTCCTATATCACCGGCAGGAACGTCAGTGTCAGGTCCGATGTAACGCCACAATTCTGTCATGAATGCTTGGCAGAATCTCATGATTTCGTTATCTGATTTTCCCATTGGGTCGAAATCAGAACCACCTTTACCACCGCCCATTGGCAATGTAGTCAATGAGTTTTTGAATGTTTGTTCGAAGCCCAAGAACTTCAAAGTATCCAATGTTACAGCTGGGTGGAAACGCAATCCTCCTTTGTATGGTCCTATTGCATTGTTGAATTGAACTCTGAATCCTCTGTTTACTTGGATTTGTCCTTTATCATCAACCCATTCAACTTTGAATTGGAAGATTCTATCCGGTTCAACCATTCTTTCGATAATCTTATGGTTATCGTATTTTGGGTGTTCAGCAACATATTCTTCGATTGTTTCCAACACCTCTGTTACAGCTTGCAAGAACAATGGTTGTCCAGGGTTCTTTGCTTCTACGTCTGCTAAAATTTTTTTTACGTCCATGATATTTTATTTTTTAAGGTTTTTGTCTTTTCCCAAACCGTCTTGTTTGGAACTGCAAAGTTAATCACTATTCTTTTAATAAAGCAAGAATTTCGCAAAAATATTTTCGCCAAAACAAAGAATCAATCATTTTTTTCATTTGTTCGCAATCTCTTTATCAAGATTTGATTGCAAGTTTTCGTGATTACAAATCTCTAAAAGCACGTTTTTTTCTACCTTTGCAAAAAAATGAGTCGTATGGTTTTACAGTTAGGAAAACTGATTGAAGTATGCAAGGCAACGGTTCTTTGTTCTGATCAAATGAATCTTGATTCTGATTTTTTGTCTTTTGAAATCAATTCGCTGTTATTTGATTCCAGACGGCTCAACTCTGCAAATCACACCGTTTTTTTTGCAATCAAAACCGCCAACAACGACGGACACAGATACATAAACGAACTCTACGACAAAGGAGTCAGGATATTCGTCTGCACAATCAGACCCGAAAAACTGCAAAACGGAGCATACTATCTTTTGGTCGAAGATTCACTCAAAGCCTTGCAACGATTGGCAACATACGCTCGCAAATCGTTCTCGGGAAATGTGATTGCAATCGGCGGCTCTAACGGAAAAACCATAGTAAAAGAGTGGTCGAGAGTATTGATTGCCCAAGACAAAAAAGTCTGTATTTCACCTCGCAGCTACAATTCGCAGATCGGAGTCGCCGTATCCTTGTGGCAATTGAACGAAAACTTTGAAGCAGGAATCTTTGAAGCAGGAATATCCGAACCAAACGAAATGCAGTCCTTGCACGACATGATTCTGCCCGACACAGGTCTAATCACAAACATAGGAGACGCACACGGAGCGAATTTTTCCTCGATTGAAGAGAAACTGAACGAAAAACTGAAACTGTTCGAAGGCTGCAAGCGACTCATCTGTTCGCAAGACAACCCGATGCTGTTTGAAAAAGTATCTGAATTCTGCAGAAGCAACAACATCGAACTCATATCCTACGACACAGAAAGCATGGCTCGCAAATTGCAACTGCCGTTCGAAGACCGTGTAAGCAAAGAAAACGCCGTTTCAGCCTTTGTCCTATGCACTCAATTGGGAATAGACGAAGACAAACTCCGACAACGCATCGGCATGCTCACGCCCTTGGATATGCGAATGCAAATACAATCGACCGGAAACTCGATTCTGCTGAACGATTGCTACTGTCTCGACATCACATCCTTGGAAGCCGCCTTGGATTACCTGAACACACAAGACCGAAATCTTGAAAGATGCGTCATACTTTCGGATTTACAGGAAAAAAGCGAAGACATACCCGAAACACTCAAAAAAATAAACACACTTCTCAAAAACAAATCGATAAGCTTTCTTTACGGCATAGGAACGGATTTTGTGAACAACGCCTCACTTTTCGACATTCCGCATCGCTTTTTTGCAGACAACAAAGAATTTCTTGCACAAATAGACACCAAAGACTTCTTCGGCAAAGCCGTTTTGCTGAAAGGCTCCCGCAAAGCCGAGTTGGAAAAAATCACAAACCTGCTTGAAGCCCAATCACATCAAAGCATATTGAAAGTAAACCTGACTGCATTGGACGAAAACGTACGTTACTTCAAATCGAAGCTCAAACCGGGAACACGTTTGATGGGAATGGTCAAAGCATCAAGCTACGGATGTGGCGGAAACGAAGTGGGAATGGAACTGCAACGCTCTTTGGCAGACTATCTCACCGTTGCATTTGCCGATGAAGGCGTAACACTTCGCAAAAACGGCATAACACTTCCGATAATGGTTGTAACGCTCGAAGCAGAAGCCCTTGGCAAAATGACCGAATACGATTTGGAACCGGTCGTTCATAATTTCGACACACTGTCTCTTGTGAAAGACCTCGAACTTACAATACACATCAAACTCGATACAGGAATGCATCGTCTGGGTTTCGAATCCAAAGACGCCGATAAGCTGATCGAAATCCTGAAACAGCACCCAAACCTGCATATTGCTTCGATTTTCTCACACTTCTCTTGTGCCGATTCCCCTCAATTCGACGACTACACGAACGAACAAATAAACCGATTCGACGAAATCTCAAAACGTTTGTGCGATTCTTTCGATTACAAAATTCTTCGCCACATCTGCAACTCTGCCGGCACGATTCGTTTTCCACAAGCACACTTCGACATGGTCCGATTGGGAATCGGAATGTACGGAATAGGCTGCGACGAAAACACACAAAAACATCTGCGTTATGTTCAAAGCCTTGAAACCCGTCTTACAGAGATTCGCACCATCGAAATCGGGGAAAGCGTCAGCTATATGCGTAATTTCACAGCCTCAATCCCCACAACAATCGGAGTAATTCCCATAGGATACGCTGACGGCTTGAATCGACACCTTTCGGAACGAGGATTCAAAGTATGGATAAACGGAAAGAAAGCACCCATTGTAGGAAACATCTGCATGGATATGTGCATGGTGAATCTGAACGGAGTAAAAGCTTCGGTCGGAGACAGAGTTGTGATATTCGGAGAAGAAAACCCCGTCGATAACATGGCAAAAGCGTTGGACACAATATCTTATGAAGTATTCACTTCCATATCTCCGCGAATCAAACGCATATACTATCACGAATAAACAAAGCAAAAGACCAGGCACTTGCCGACACAAAATCACGAACATCATTTTCACACTTCTCCTTTCGTAAACCATCGAAACAAATCGATGAAACTGAGGCATGAAACCATGAACAAAGCCGCCGACACGCAAAAAAGTCAAAACAAAATGATGATATAATCGCAAAAAGCACTATCTTTGCAAACGCAATTCGGAAAGGTGCTCGAGTGGTTGAAGAGGCACGCCTGGAAAGTGTGTAAACGTCAAAAGCGTTTCCAGGGTTCGAATCCCTGTCTTTCCGCTGGAATAGGAAGTCGTTTGACTTCCTTTTTTCGTATAAAGGGTTCGAACCGAGGGTTCGTAATCGTCGAAGACGCTTTCGCAAGAAAGAATCCCTGTCTTTCCGCAAGCAAATAAAGAAAGGAAGTTTCAATGACTTCCTTTCTTTATTTCAGCAAATTCTTTCTTGATTTCAGTCAAACGAATCAAAGATTCATTTTCGTAGAATCAAGTTTCAATTTTCCAAGCCTTATTCTTTTTCCCCTATCAGCACGCCTGAAACGCTCCATGCACTGAAACTGCCGCCTTCTGCCTGACCTTGAGGGATTGCTACTTTAAGTGTGTGTTTTCCTGCCGTGAGTCCGTCAAGATTTACATAGACCGGTTGGGTTGCTGTGCCGGGACACCAGCCTGAACGCGACAAATCGGACGACGATACTCCATTCCAAAAGTTTCCGGACACAGGATTCCATTCCCGATACCTTGCACAGTCGCTCCGCCATGGCGTATAAGCCAAGACTTTCTTGCCATCGATGAACACTTCGTTGACTTTGGGGTTGAATTCGTCGCCTCCGCCCCAGCCTCCGTGGCCGGTGGTGATATAACGCAAACGAATGTTTTTCACTCCCTCGGGAACGTCGAACTCAATCGTCAAACTGTCGGTGTCAAAGAAGTGAGGATAATTCTGTCCTGCCATTTCCATGACGTTGCATGTGTTAAAAAGCGGAAGCAACCATTGATTCTCCAACTTGCTTTCCCCTCCCACATAATCGCCCGGGTAAGCTTTCAAATCCAAACTTACCTTATGTCCGCCGCCATCGTAATTGCCGATAAAGACTCCTACAAGAACTTCTCCTCTGAGCAGCTTTGCCAAATCTGTAACTTCTTGTTTGTAAAACACATCTTCTTCCCATTCCAATCCATCTATGTTCAAGCGGTCGTTAAAGTGGCCTACGCCGAATGGTGTGAAGAATCGAATCAATTCAACCACAGGCATGAAATCATCAGTCAAATACATGGCTTGATATTTCGCACCTTTGCTGCTCGTGAAGTAAGGTACGGCATCTATTCCCTTGGTCAGGGCGTCATATAAGCTCTTTTCTTTTTCCGTAGGTATGATAAAAACGCTGCCGGTTCTGTCATAAGCATCGCCGGACGACTTTGTGGTAAGTTCGGCAAAGATTTGATAATGTTCGGGTAAGGATTCCAAACGTACTTTCTTCAACACAATCGTGCCACCTGCAAAATGAACAACGCTGTCCAAAGGTATGTCGCCGCTTATCTTTGTGGTATCTCCCCAATGTACTCTTTCATCTTCGAAAATCTTTGTTGTGATGACCATTTTCTCCTTAGAGACATTGTCCAATTCTCTATATGTAAGTTCCTTTGCCTTTGGAGATGGTGTCATATTTTCATACCTCACCCCTTTCTTTTCTTTTTTCACTTGTGCAAGTTCATAGACCGAGCTACCATTTCTTACATATTTCACCATAACTCCGCCCAAGGAGGAGAATTGTGCCATTGGTGTTGCGTCTATTCCAAGGTCTTTTGTTATCCAAATTTCGATACTATTTGAATTGATTGAGGTTGTGTATTTTTCACACTTATATCCGTTTATCTTCTCCTCACCTTTCTTTGTCATATCCATCTTTGGGAATGATGTCTTGGTGAAGAATACCTCTCCATCTTCATACTCCAACTGCAAGGCGTACTCCGATTTTTCATAATCGACAAAATAGGTCTCGGTAGCCAAGCCTCTAATCAGCTTTTGTCCGCCAAAATCCATCAAATCGTTCTTTGTCGTTCTTTCATTGCTGAATCTTACAATGGAATATGAGGTATCTTGTTTTTCTACACCCATTGTATAGGCTCGATACTTCAATTCATAACTATATTGGCGAGCTTTCGCCTTTGTTGTTTCGGTTTTACTTTTTTGTGCAACAAGCCCTTGGGTAAGCAAAAGCACAATGGATAGTAATGCAATACGTTTCATAGATAATTGTATATTGAATTGCAAATTTCAATATTTTTTTTCAATTTCGCAAATCTACATTTAGAAAAAATGTTTCTTGATTTGGTATATAACGAAACGCCGTTTTGATTTTCTGAAACGAAGATTCAATTTTTTCTTTCTTCGTTTTAATTTCACGAAACGGCGTTTGGCTGAATGCAATGTAAAACTAAGTTCAACCCCATTCTACCTGTGAGATATTCTTTGGTTCTTTCGTCTTTTGGAGTTGAGAACATTGTTTCGGTAAGGTCGTATTCAACCAATTCTCCCAAATACATAAACATTGAACGTTTAGATATACGTTTGGCTTGTCCCATATTGTGGGTTACTATCAAGATTGTTACTTCTTTTTGTAGCTCTGTGAGTAATTCTTCTATGTGTTTTGTTGCAATGGGGTCAAGTGCTGAGGTTGGCTCATCCATAAGCAAGACATCGGGTTTAAGAGCTAAGGCTCTTGCAATGCAAAGGCGTTGTTGTTGTCCACCGGAAAGGAAAGTGCCTTTTTTGTTTAACACATCTTTCACCTCGTCCCAAAGCGATACACTTTTAAGGGTATTTTCCACTATTTCCTCTCTTTGATATTTATCCAAACGTAATCCGTTTAGTGTGAAACCTGCAAGTACGTTTTCTTGAATACTCATTGTCGGAAAAGGTGTCGGACGTTGAAATACCATTCCTATGCGACGTCTAACCTCAATTGGGTTCATCGACAAGATGTTTTTCTCATTCAAAAGTATCTCTCCCTCGACTTTTATGTTCGGATATAACTCGTGCATCAAGTTTACGGCTCTCAACAAACTGCTCTTGCCACAGCCGGAAGGTCCCATGATTGCTGTAATGCTGTTTTTCTCAATCTCTGCCGAAACATATTTCACAGCCATTGTGTTTTTGGTGTATGAAACGCAGGTTTTATTAAACTCCAATATTGATTCTATCGATTCCATTTTCTTGCTAAATATTTAGATGAAAGATTAAGTATAAGAACAAAAGATAGTAAGAATAGGGATGCTCCCCATATCAATTCCTGTTGGTAAGGGTCGTTGAAAAACTCCCATATCAAAAGGGGTACTGCCGAAATCGGTTTATCTATCGACCATCTTATGAAAGAACAACCAAGTGCGGTAAACATCAATGGTGCGGTCTCTCCTATCACTCTTGATATTGCCAAAAGGATTCCTGTGAATATACCTCCAAAGGCTGAGGGTAGTTGAATTTTCAGCATAACTCTTGCTTTGTTTGCTCCCAAGGCCAAGCCTGCTTCTTTGAGTGAGGAAGGTAATATTCGTAAGGTTTCTTCGGTTGAACGAATTATCAAAGGTAACATCATAATACATAATGCTACACTGCCGGCTATTGCGGAGTAACCTTTCATTGGAACTACTATCCAAATGTATGTAATGATTCCTATTATGACCGACGGTGTTCCTTGCAAAAGGTCTGTCAAGTAACTGACAAATTGTGCAAAGCGTTTCTTGTTATTTTCCGCTATATAGGCTCCGCAAAGTATTCCCAAAGGAATTGCAACTGCTGAGGCCATAAAAATGATTATCATTGTGCCTATTATTCCATTTGCTATGCCTCCCGGAATAGGTTGTCCTTCGTTTACTGCTTTCATGGCTTTGTATGCAGTTGGTGTAGGTTCGGTAAAGAATGTCCATGTGAATTGTTCGTAACCTCTGATAAACATTTCACCCAATATGGCTATCAAAGGTATTGCCGTCAGTGCCGATAGGATACACACTCCCCAGAATAGAGAACGGTCTTTCAGAATTCTTTGTTTTGTATTAAAGTTTGATTTCATCTTTATCGCAATTTATATTCTCGAGTGTTTAATCATTATTTTGCCTATCATGTTTATGGTAGCCGTAATCAAAAAGAGTATCAATCCGATTGCTATCAGGGAGGATAAACGCAAGCCGTCTGCTTCTCCAAATTGGTTTGCAATGATTGAGGCCATTGAATTTCCTGTAGAGGTTATTGAATCCGGTATTGCATTTGTATTTCCAATCAACATTGTTACAGTCATGGTTTCTCCCAATGCTCTTCCGATTGCCAAAATGTAAGATGAAAAGATTCCCGATCCGGATACGGGGAATATAACCTTGCGAACAACCTCTGCTCTTATTGAACCAAGGCTGTATGCGCTTTCTTTCAAATCATTTGGAACCATTTTGATAAATTCTGCACTCAAAGAGGCTGCATAGGGTACTATCATAATTGCTAATACCAAAGATGCGGTTAAAATACTTGAACCTTGTGGAGATATATTCAATGCCATAATGATTGGTCTTAGGGTAAAGAATCCCCATAGTCCGTATATGATTGAGGGAATGCCTGCAAGCAAATCGACAATGGTACTCAAAATGCTTGCAATCTTTGTTCCTTTGAAGTATTCTCCGGTAAATAATGCCACCGGCAAAGAAAAGGGTATGCAAAACAACAATGCCAGAAAGGTTGTCATCAAAGTGCCGGTGATAAATGGCATTGCTCCGTATTGCTCGTTACCCTCTGTATAACTCCACTCGGAAGAGGTTAGAAATTTGAAGAATCCGAAATATTCAAAAGCCTGATAAGCATCGGTAACAAGAGCATAGACAATACCGCCGCAAATAAGCGGTATCATTAATGCTATTAGAAACAAAATCGTTTTGAAAATCTTATCACTCATAGCTTTGAATTATTATTTCTTTATTTGTACTCCGTCGTATGTAATATGCTTAAGATTGTTCAGACATTGCTCTCTAAGTTTTTCTGGCAATGGTGCATAGTGTACATCTTTTGCTATGGCTTGAGCCTCTGAGGAAAGAATGTATTCCAACAAATTCACTGTTGTTTCTGCTTGAAGCTTATCTCGTTTTGAGTAGTTTTGTTCTTTATAAACCAAAATCCAAGTGAAACAACTGATTGGATAAGCTCCTTTTGCATCGGAATTTGTTATACTGCATCTTGTATCTTGTGGTATTTCTCCCGATGCTGCTTTTGAAATACTTTCTATTGAAGGTTGGACTATTTCGCCTTGAAGATTTTTAATGCCTGCGTATGGTATTTTTTGTGCAAAGGCATATTCTGATCCTATATAACCGATTGTGTTTGCTGTGTTTGATATTACCCCTGCTACACCTGTGTTTCCTTTTGCTGCAAGTCCGATTGGAAAATTAACCGATTTGCCTCGTCCGTATTTAGTTTCCCATTCTTTACTTACTTTTGTAAGATAGTCTGTGAAAACAAAGGTTGTGCCTGAGCCGTCGGAACGATAGACAGGTATGATTTCAACATCCGGAAGTGATGCATGGGGGTTCAATTCTTTTATCTTTGCATCGTTCCACCTCCTTATGTTTCCTGCAAATATATCTGCTATCACTTCTGATGAAAGATTGAGGTTTTCAACTCCATTTAGATTGTATGCCAACACTACTGCTCCCATACAGGTTGGGATATGGATTACTTCAGGCATTGTTTTGATTTCTTCATCTGTCAAAAAGGCATCGCTTGCCGCAAAGTCCACCACTCCGTCTTTAAGGTTTCTGATTCCGCCTCCGGAACCGATTGCTCCATAAGCAGTAACTGTTTTATTTTTTGTAGCATATTCTTCAAATATTACATTGTAAAAAGGTAGTGGGAAGGTAGCTCCTGCTCCTGATAGTTCGTCTGACAATTGAGAATTTTGATTTGATTTGTTTCCACATGAGATTGCAAATAATGCAAAACATGCGACAATCATTGCGAATATATTCTGTTTCATATTTTTGTTATTTTTAAGATGTTTTAATTACTTAAAGCCCAATACTGCAATTGATATAAGCCGAATAGTTGTTTGGCATATCTGCGGCTTTCGGCATACCGAGACGGAAGTTTGGTGAGAGTTTTATGTGTTTACCCAAAGTAAAATCGGCTCCCACTATTGCGGCTGATTCATCTTTTGAGTACCAAGAGTCAATTGAACTTAGTTCATCGTAACGTGCGAACAGATTAACTTTTTCAGACAAGAGAATTGTCATATACATCGACAAACCCGATTGATCATAAGAAGATGTTTTTAGGGAGTTGATTTTATGGTTGTACTCTGCCCCTATCGAGAAATTCTTTGCTTTATATCCGATAAATGTTGCAAGGTTTACTACATCTTCACCATTGTTTCCGTTTCCTTGATTCAGACCTCCGTATAGTCTTAGTTGTAATCCCTCAATTGGTGTGAGGGTTGCTCCTAATCCGTAGTTGAATCCGCTATTGGCTTGTATTTTCTTATATCCCTCTCCGTTTACAAAGATTAAATCCATTGCCAACCAATCGGTTGGATTGTAATAAGCGGATAATCCTAAATCGGCACTGCTTCCAAATTTATATAGGTCTTGGAATGATTTCATCACATATCTATGTCCCCAAAACTTCTCTTGAAAATTGAATTGCGTAGTTGAAATCATACCTCCTTTGAATGTTAAGTTGCCTTTTTTCCATGCGATTTCCGCTTTCTTTACATAAGCGACATAGTGCATATCTCCAATGTCTGAGGATTTACCTATATCCATAACGGCTTGCATAGATAGGGATTCGCTTAGTTTTCCTTCGTATCCAAGATAAGTTCTCTCTAATTCAAATGCTGTATTGTCGGCATTCTCTCCAAAACTTGTATTGAAATTTCCAAATACCTGAACAACAGGTTTTCCTTTCGGCTCCGTGGATTGAGCCTGTATTGATACACCGATAAGACTTGATGCGATAATGCTTAATAAGATTTTTTTCATACTAATATTTATGTTTTTGTTGTTAATATCTGTTTTTTTACGATGCAAAATTACACTCAAAAGATTACAATTTTGTTTCAAAAAAATTAGACTTGTGTTAAATGTTTATTGTTACAATTTCATTAAATATTTGTACTGCTTTCTTTTTGTATGATTTTTCTCATTACTTTTGCAGCAAAAATAAGATAAATTTAATGAATAGTGAACGTATTTTAATTGTAGATGATGAGGAAACTCTGTGTGAGGTGTTGAAACTAAATCTTGAGAATGAGGGGTATGATGTGGATACAGCTTTTTGTGCAGAGCAAGCCATCAAATTCGATCTAAAAAAATACTCTCTTATATTGCTTGATATAATGATGGGGGAAATGAGTGGTATTCGGTTTGCAAAGATTCTTAAATCCAATGTTGAAACAGCCCACATACCTATCATATTTTGCACTGCAAGAGACTCGGAAGACGATATGATAATGGGCTTGAATCTTGGTGCAGATGATTATATTACCAAGCCATATACGGTTCGCAATGTCATTGCAAGGGTGAAAAGTGTTTTGAGAAGAACATCAAGAGTTAAAATATCGGAAAATACAAGTAAGCTATCTGTTGAGGGACTTCAACTCGATTTGGAGTTCAAACGCTGTATTGTTGATGGAAATGAAGTGAAATTAACAAAAAAAGAGTTTGAGCTATTGGCATATCTTATAGAGCATAGAGGGAAAATCTGTTCTCGTGAACAAATTCTAAACAGGGTTTGGAGCGAAGAGGTGGTTGTTTTGGACAGAACGATAGATGTAAATATTACTCGCCTGCGTTCTAAAATTGGTAGTTATGGTTCTTATATAATAACACGTTCCGGCTTTGGTTATGGTTTCAAAGATTAAATTGTCTTATCACAGAAGATTATTCTTAATATTGATTGCTTTCACTTGGACTATAATAGTCTGTTTTATTGTCTTTCAATATTTGAGGGAAAAGCAATTCAAGTCTGAATTTATCAACGAAAGATTGCAGAATTACAACATAGAATTGTTGGAAAGTTTAGATGCAACTCAAGCAATAGAACTTAAAATCGATACAAACAAAACACCATTTGAAAATATTCGTATATCCGTCATCTCTTTCTCTGGAAAGGTTCTCTATGACAATCTCCTACCCTATGAAAGTCTTGAAAATCATGAAAAACGTCCGGAGATAATTTCGGCTAATCGAAATGGGAAAGGTTATCATATTGCAAGACAATCCGAAAGCGATGGCAAAGAGTATTTCTATTCTGCAACCAAAGGTAAAAACATTATAATTCGTACCGCCGTTCCTTATTCCAATGCCTTGATAGAATCATTGAAAGCAGACCTTTCGTTTCTTTGGGTAATGATTGTTGTGGGTATTGTAATGAGTGTTATTGCTTATTTTATAACTCATCGTTTGGGTAAGACTATTGAAAGATTAAACCTCTTTGCCGAAAAAGCTAAAAAAGGAGAACCTTTTGATAATGAAAAACCTTTTCCTAACGATGAATTAGGTTCTATTTCCAATCATATAGTACAACTTTATGCACAATGGCAACAAACAATCAAAGATAGAAATAGAGAATATGAAACAGCAATACGTGAAGAACAAGAGAAAAATCGGATAAAACGACAACTGACAAATAATATCAATCATGAACTAAAAACACCGGTTGCCTCAATACAAATATGTCTTGAAACACTTCTTTCGGGCATGAAACTAAGTGAGGAAAAGCAACAAGAGCTTATTGAACGTTGCTATACCAATAGCGATAGATTGCGTCGTCTATTAAACGATGTGTCTCTTATAACAAGAATGGAAGATGGCAGTCAGTTGTTTGAATTGGAAGAAATGTCGGTTAATGATATTATAAATGAGGTTGCAGATGAGATGTCAATACAACCGGAAAACGAAAGAATGAATCTATCGATTGATTTCACTTCTCAAGTCAACATCAATGGAAATCCATCTCTTATTGGATTTATTTTTAGAAATTTAACCGACAATGCAATAAGTTATTCCGGTGGTAAGAATATATATATTAAACTTTTAGAAAATACAAAAGAGTATTGCAAAATACGATTCGAAGATGACGGCAAGGGTGTGGACGAATCACAACTACCACATTTGTTTGAGCGATTCTATCGTGTGGATAAAGGACGCTCACGCAAGTTGGGTGGAACCGGACTCGGACTTGCAATTGTAAAGCATTCTGTATTGTTTCATGGAGGTGCGGTAAGCGTTGTTAATCGTCCCGAGGGTGGATTGCGATTTGACTTTACGTTGAAAAAGAATTCAATAAATCGATGAATATTATCTAAATATGAATAACGGATTGGAGAGAAAAAGAAAATATTTATTGAAAAAGTTACTTGTCTTATCAGGTTTTATCTTCCTCGGTTTTGGAATATTGGGAATGTTTCTTCCAATTCTCCCAACAACTCCTTTCTTGCTTTTGACAGCTTATTGTTTTTTGAAAAGTAACAAAGGTTTGTATGACAAATTGCTTGCACACAAGGTTCTCGGACCTTATATCACTAATTTCACTAAATATAAAACCATTTCAAAACGCCATAAGGCTTACATATTATCAACACTTTGGTTGACAATTGGTTTGTCTATATATTTGGTATCTATTTTGTGGGTACGCTTATTGCTTTTGGCAATTGCCATTGGGGTAAGCATTCACATTCTTAGCTTTAAGAGTAAGGTTTAAGTATGGTTTTTGCCTTACTACAACCTATCTATAAGTTGTTTGATGTCTATATTGCGAGAACAAGCAAAGCTTCCGTTTTTACATTTCTTCGCTCCATGCAATCCACATGGTTTACAACTTGGTGTTGGTTGTGCCTCTATTGCAACGGAATTGCTACTCAACGGTCCAAATCCAAAATCTAATGTTGTCGAACAAAATACCGCTGTAACGGCTGCATCAACCGCCGAACACAAATGCAATGGTGCTGAATCGTTTGTGTAATTCATCTTTGCATCTTTCATCAAGGCGGCCGATTGTAAAAGACTTAGTTTGCCGGAAAGGTTAAATGTGTTTGCGTGTTTTGTTTTCTTTAATATGTATTCACATAAGCTTTTGTCGGAGGCTGAACCTAATAAATAGAGCATTGATTCCTTGGGCATCGAATCGGCTAATTCTATCCATTTGTCCGCCTCTAAGGTTTTGGTTTGCCAAAGTGATGCAGGCGAAAGTGTGTAATAATTTCCTTGTTTATAGACGCTTGTTTTCGAATAATCTTCTTTAGATGGGTAAAGGCGTGGTTGTGGGGCGGTATTGCACCAATAGCCTTCCATTAGTGAGATATTTCTATCTACTTCATGTATTCCTTTTTCTATTTTATGCTCTACTTTGTGGGTAAAGAAACACGAAAGTGGATTTTTGTAGAATCCTACTCGCTTTTTGGCTTTTGAAAGTAGCGTTATCAAACCGGCCGAAAAGAATCTTTGAACACAAAAGACTACATCATATCCCTCCTTGCGTATTTCTTGACACAAGACTAATAGCCTTAAATATTTCTTATCCGATTTATCCCATACCCATACGTTATTGATAAATGGATGTGAGTCGAATAGTTTATGGTTAGGCTTTTTTACCAATACATCCAACTGTGCTTGGGGAAACTTGTGATGTAACTTCTCTAAAAGCGAGGTTAATAAGATTACATCACCCGTTGATGCCGTTTGAATTACTAATATCTTCTCCATAAGCAAACAAAAAGCCGCTCCATAGCATAAGCATTTGGAACGGCCTTATTTATTCATAGTTACAAAAACGTAAATTATTCAACTATCAAGTTCCAATTGTGAACGTCTTCAACTTCTCCCTCTTGGATTCCTTTCAATTGTTTGTACAATTTTGTACATATAGGACCTGCTTCTGTGCCATAGTCATACACTTTACCGGTTCCTCTGTCCACTATCTTTCCTATCGGAGAAATAACAGCTGCTGTACCACATGCTGCAACTTCTTCAAAGGTTGAAAGTTCTTCAACAGGGATTTGACGTTGTTCTACCTTCAATCCCATATCTTCTGCCAACTGACGCAACGACATATTGGTGATTGACGGAAGTATTGATGAGGATTTTGGTGTGCAATAGGTGTTATTTTTGATTCCAAAGAAGTTTGCGGCTCCTGCTTCGTCGATGTATTTCTTTTCTTTTGCGTCAAGGTAAAGCACATTTGAGAATCCCTCGTCGTGAGCTCTTTGTCCGGAACGCAAAGATGCAGCATAGTTACCACCAACCTTCAATGTACCTGTTCCAAGTGGAGCTGCACGGTCTGCATCCTCAACAATTTGGATTTGAACTGGCTTGAAACCTTCTTTGAAATAAGGACCTACCGGACCAGCAAACACAACGAATAAATACTCATTTGCAGGCTTTACTCCGACTTGAGCACCTGTTCCGATCAAAAGCGGACGCAAGTACAATGAAGCACCACTTCCTGCAGGCGGAACGAATCTTTCGTTTCTCTTAACCACCTCTATGCAAGCCTTAACAAACAATTCCTCAGGCACAGGTGCCATCATAACGCCCTCAGCTGAGCGAATAAGACGCTTAGCGTTCTCATAAGGGCGGAATAATCTGATTTTACCGTCCACACCTCTGAATGCCTTCATTCCTTCAAAAGCTTCCTGACCGTAATGCAAGCAGGTAGCTGCCATATGCATTGTGATCTCTTCGCTATCTGTTACTTCCAATTCACCCCATTTTCCATCTCTGAAATAGCAACGAACGTTGTAATCAGTCTTGTAATAACCAAATGGGAGGTTTTTCCAATCTATATTGCTCATATCTGAATATATTTTAATTAATCTTTTATTCTGCGGGCAAAGGTACGCATTTATTTTCTAAATACTGCGTTTCACACCGCAAAATTAGAAAATTATTTTGGTATTTCGATAAAAGATTCAGTTGTTTCTTTCAAAGATATTTTCAGGATAGTCAACCTTATAAAGGAAAAGGGCTTTTGCCGGCACGCTTACCCCTGCTCTGCATCTGTCTTTGCATTCTATGATTTCTTCAAACTCTTTCAACGTCATCTTTCCTCGTCCGACCGCAAGCAATGTGCCAACGATTGCCCTGACCATATTTCTCAAAAATCTGTTTGCTGAAATCGTGAATACTAATTCGCTATCCACCTCTTCCCAATAGGCTTCGGTTATAGTACAAATATTGTTATTGACCTGTGTATGCAGTTTACTGAACGACGTAAAGTCTTTTTGTCCCAATAGCTTTTGAGCAGCAAGATTCATCTTCTCAACATCCAATTCCCAAGGGTGATAATAGCAGAATGAATTTCTGAAAGGCTGTTTTGTAATGCTGAGATGATATTTATAGGTCCTGCTTACAGCGTCAAAACGTGCGTGTGCATCATCCTTCATTGGCAATAGAGCATAAATAAGTATGTTATGAACAAAATATCTGTTTAGTCGATACACCACTTGCTTTCTTTCCCTTTCTGATAATTCGATATGATCGAAATGAGCATAAAAATCACTTGCATGAACTCCACTATCCGTCCGTCCGCAACCAATAAGTTCGATTTCTTTGCCGAAGATATGCCCCAAAGCCGTTTGAAGAACTTCTTGAACGCTTGTCTGACCGTCTTGAATCTGCCAACCATGAAACTCCTCTCCGTTATAAGCAAAATGTAAAAAGTATCTCATAAACCAATACCGTTTTCAGATAATTCAGACTGCAAAGATAGTGTTTAATTTTCAAACAAAGAAAAAACCGATCTTTCACAAGATCGGTTCCTAATTTAGTATTATGAAAAGAAAAATTATTATTATTTTTCGTAGCGCTAAGGGGAATCGAACCCCTGTTTTAAGAATGAGAATCTTACGTCCTAACCCCTAGACGATAGCGCCATTCAATTTGCGAGTGCAAAGTTACGATTTTTTTTCTTTTTGACAAATTTTTCCGATGTTTTATTTCACTTCACCTGCATCAAGACACATTGTTTCAGACACTTGATTGATGTTAAAATACCCCTGTTCCATACTTTTATTTCATGATTTCCGCCTTTGTTTTCGTTTCTTGATTGTATCTTTGCCGCATAAAAATCACTTGAAATGAAGTTTGAAATACCTTATACGGAAGAAGAAAAAGAAGCTTTGCGACATTGCGAACTTTGTCCGAGAAAATGCGGCGTCAATCGTTTGGAAGGCGAAAAGGGATTTTGCAATTGCGGTTGCGGATTGGAAATTGCCATGGTTTGCAATCACAAAGGAGAAGAACCGATTTTGAGCGGGGAAAAAGGCATCTGCAATGTATTTTTCTCTCACTGCAATCTGCAATGTGTCTATTGCCAAAACAAACAAATCTCATCAAACAAAGTCTCAGTGTTTCACCCTTTCAAAACTTTCGATGAACTGATAGAGAAAATCAAAACGACACTTCTGCAAAGCGAAAACGTGTTGGGATTTGTTTCTCCTTCACATCACCAGATGTTGATGAAAGCAATAATCCGTCGATTGCATGAAGAAGGATTTTATCCCAAAACAATATACAACACCAATGCTTATGACAATCCGTCGGCTCTCAGAAAGCTCGAAGGCATCATTGACATCTATCTTCCGGATTACAAATACACCGACCCCGATTTGGCAAAACAACTTTCCAAAGCAGAAGATTATCCTCGTCAGGCTTTGGAAGCAATCAAGGAAATGTACAGACAGAAAGGCAGTTCCTTGCTTACCGACTCCGAAAACAAAATCGAAAGCGGACTGATTGTAAGACATTTGATTCTTCCTTCGCAAATCGAGAACAGCAAAAGGGTTTTGGATAATCTGTGCGATATTTCGTTCAATCTGAACATTTCTTTGATGAGTCAATACGCACCTTTGGAACCTCTTGACTTTGATTTTCTGAATTCACGCCTCACTCAAGATGAATATGACGAAGTTTGCGACTATTTTTTCTCCATCGGACTGCATAAAGGCTTTTTTCAAGAACTTTCTTCTCAAGACAACCTCGTTCCCGACTTCGAAAAAGGCACTTGGAGTTAAGGCACAACAACACTCTATCAATCAACACTTTACCAACTCTTGATTTTAGTAAAATAAAACAAAGATTCGTTCGACTGAAATCAAGAAATAATTTCGTGAATCTTTGTTTTATTTTCACTCATTCTTTCACCCCCGAAACCACATCTTGAAACCACTCTGTTTTATTGCCATTTTACCAAAGTTTGACTGCTATTGGTTGCTGTTATGTTTTTTTTTCGTATATTTGCACTTTTGAAAGAGTGAAATATATTATTGCAAATAATTAACATTAACAAGATATGGATTTTAGCCTAACAAAACAAGAAGAATTATTCTTGCAAATGATCAGAGATTTTGCAGAAAACGAAGTGAAGCCTTTGGCTGCTGAAATTGACGACCTTGAACGCTTTCCCGAGGAAACAGTAGTCAAAATGGGGAAGATTGGTTTGATGGGAATACCTGTTCCAAAAGAATACGGCGGACAAGGAGGTACAAATCAGATGTACACAATGGCTGTGGAGGAACTTTCAAGAGTTTGTGCAACTACAGGGGTTGTCGTTTCAGCTCATACATCTCTTTGCATAGCTCCTATATTGGAAAACGGAACTGAAGAACAAAAACAAAAATATCTTCCAAAGCTTGCAAGCGGTGAATGGATCGGAGCATTCGGTCTTACAGAGCCTAACGCAGGTACTGATGCCGCAATGCAACAAACAACAGCTGTTGAAGAGGAAGACGCATTCGTTTTGAACGGAAGCAAGATTTTCATAACCAATGCAGGATATGCACACGTTTACATAGTGTTTGCAATGACTGATAAGAGTCTTGGAAACAAGGGAATTTCTGCTTTCATCGTTGAAAAGGGAACTCCTGGATTTTCTATCGGAAAGAAAGAAAAGAAACTCGGCATCAGAGGTTCTGCAACTTGCGAATTGATATTCGAAAACTGCCGCATACCTAAGGAAAACCTATTAGGTAAAATCGGAAAGGGATTCGGAATCGCCATGAAGACATTGGACGGAGGTCGTATCGGAATCGCTTCTCAAGCATTGGGTATTGCACAAGGTGCAATGGACGAAACAGTGAAATACACCAAAGAAAGAAAGCAATTCGGTCGTGCTATAGCTCAATTTCAGAACACTCAATTCCAATTGGCTGAGATGGAAACAAACGTAAACGCAGCAAGATGGCTCGTTCGCAGTGCAGCATACAGAAAAGACAATGGTTTGCCTTACTCAAAAGATGCAGCAATGGCAAAACTCTTTGCAGCACAAACAGCAATGGAAGTAACGACAAAAGCAGTTCAACTTCACGGCGGATACGGTTACACAAGAGAATACCCTGTTGAAAGAATGATGAGAGATGCCAAGATTACAGAAATCTACGAAGGCACAAGCGAAGTTCAACGTATGGTTATCTCAGCAGCTTTGTTGAAGTAATATAGATGGTATAAAAAAGAAAAGAAGATAAATATGAAGATAGTAGTTTGCATAAAGCAAGTTCCTGACACAACTGAGGTTAAACTTGACCCAAAGACAGGAACCCTTATCAGAGACGGCATTCCATCAATCATAAACCCGGATGACAAAGGCGGATTGGAGTATGCCCTTCAATTGAAAGAAGAATACGGAGCAGAAGTTACTGTTATAACAATGGGACCTCCGCAAGCGGAAGCAGTATTGCGTGAAGCATTTGCAATGGGTGCCGATCGTGCTATTTTGTTAACAAGCCGTAAATTTGCGGGAGCAGATACCCTTGCGACATCTAATGCTTTGGCTGGAGCGTTACGAGTATTGGATTTCGACCTTGTTTTAGCCGGTCGTCAGGCTATTGATGGCGATACAGCACAAGTAGGACCTCAAATTGCAGAACACTTAGGCATTCCTCAGGTCAGCTATTTGGAAGACTTGAAATTTGACGGCAACAAAACATTCCGCATAAAGAAACAATTGGAAGACGGATACCAAATGGTTGAAGTTGAGAGTCCTTGTCTTTTGACTTGTCTTGCATCTGCTGTTAAGCCAAGATACATGAGCGTAAAAGGCATTGTAGAGGCTTGGGATAAGGAAGTGGAAATCTGGACTGAAGAAAAAATCGATGTAAACGAAGAAAAACTCGGATTGAAAGGCTCTCCTACAAAAGTTAAAAAGGCAGGTGCGAAAGAGATGAAGGCAGCAGGACAGGTTCATGACGGACTTTCTCCTGAGGAAGCTGCAGATTTGATTATCGCAAAATTGAAAGAAAAGTACATCATCTAACAATTAAAAACCGAAAACTACAATGGATAAATCACAATATAAAAACGTATTTGTCTTCTGCGAACAAAGAGGAGGCAAATTGCAAAACGTAGCTTTGGAATTATTGGGTAAAGCTCACGATTTGGCAAAAGATTTGAATCAAGAGGTGTATGCGATGTTGTTGGGCCACAATGTAAAATCTCTTTCCGAAGAATTGATTGCACATGGTGCAGACAAAGTTTTGGTTGTTGATGATGCGTGCCTTGAAAACTACACAACAGAACCTTACACTCAAGCAATATTCCAAATAATCTGCGAACAAAAACCTTCAATCGTTCTTATAGGAGCAACAACCATAGGAAGAGATTTGGGTCCTCGTTTGTCAGCAAGAGTAACCACAGGTTTGACAGCCGATTGTACCAAGTTGGAAATCTCAGAAGAGAAAGAACTTTGGTCAACTCGTCCTGCATTCGGAGGAAACCTGATGGCAACAATCGTATGCCCTGATCACCGTCCTCAAATGAGCACAGTGCGTCCGGGAGTGATGAAAGCGATGGAAGCAGATGCAAGCAGAAAAGGCGAGGTTATTGATTACAAAATAAACTTTGACAGCAGCAAATTCCGCGTTAAAGTAATAGAAACAGTGAAAAGCACAGACAACATGGTCGATATTTCAGAAGCAAAAATTCTTGTTTCGGGCGGTCGTGGTGTCGGCTCGAAAGAAGGTTTCGAAATGTTGGGAGAGTTGGCTAAGGTTTTGAAAGGAGAAGTTTCTTCTTCAAGAGCATGTGTTGATGCAGGCATAATCGGACACGAGAGACAAGTTGGACAAACAGGAAAGACTGTAAGACCTGATTTGTATTTGGCTTGCGGTATCTCAGGTGCTATTCAACACTTGGCAGGTATGGAAGAGAGTGAATTGATTATTGCAATCAACAAAGACAAATTTGCTCCTATCATGTCAGTTGCCGATTTGGGTATAGTTGGAGACGCAAAGAAAATCATACCTATCTTAACTGAAAAATTAAAAGCAATAGTTAAATAATTGTTTTAAGCATTGAATAAAACGAAAGGCTGGTTTATCGAAATAAATCAGCCTTTTATTTTTTTCTTTCTTTGATTCAAAAAAATAGTTCTTTGTTTCAGAAAATTCTTTCTTTGATTCAGAAAACCGTTTCTTTGTTTTATTTCAGCTTTACAACTATTTGTCGATCAGCAATTCAGGACGGCGTTCTTTTGTTCTTTGCAATGCTTGTTCGAAACGCCATTCATCTATTTTCTTATCATGTCCGCTCAGCAAAATTTCAGGCACTTTCCAACCCTTGTAGTCAGCCGGACGAGTATAAACAGGAGGCGAAACAAGGTCTTGTTGAAACGAATCGGTCAATGCTGAAGTCTCATCATTCAAAACGCCGGGAAGCAATCGCACAACGCTGTCTGCAATCACCGCGGCAGCCAATTCTCCCCCGCTTAACACATAATCACCAATCGAAATCTCCCTTGTAACAAGATGTTCTCTGATTCTCTCGTCCACACCTTTGTAATGACCGCAAAGAATGCAAAGATTCTCTTTCAAAGACAGTTCATTGCTCAAACTTTGTGAAAGACGTTCTCCATCGGGTGCTGTATAAATTATCTCATCATAATGTCTTTTTGATTTCAATGCAGAAATGCAATTATCCACCGGCTCAATCTGCATGACCATTCCCGCACCCCCGCCATAGGGATAGTCATCCACGTTATGGTTTTTGTTTAAGGAATAATCCCTAAGGTTGTGTATTTCAACAGAAAAAAGCCCCTTATCTCTAGCTCTTTTTAATATACTCTGGGAAAAGATTTCCGTAAACATAGACGGAAATAATGTGATTATATCTATGTGCATTTTTACAAATTTTTCTTCGTTCCGATTACGCAATGCTTTTTTTCTTGTTACGACAATCAGAAAAAAATGTTGCTTTTTGCAAACCGATTGTGTATTTATTTGTATATTTGCAGAATTAAACAACTAAAAGACAGATATGAATCGAAGAAGTATTTTGACGTTTCTTGCATTGACTGTGATGATTCTTGGAAACACTGCAGCGTTTTCCCAATTGAGGCAATACAAACACATGCCCGATTTCGATTATGCTGATTATGATATGCACCTTAAGTTTATGAATCAACCCTTTGCGTTGGTTGGTCAAACGCTTTATTTACAAGACGTTTCAGATACCAATTTAAGGGATTATTTTTTCATTGGTTCGATAGCCGTTCCTGAGAAAGAAGATCGTACAGGCGTGCAATATTATAAGTTAAAACGTATGCCGGAAGAACAAATCCAAAGATTGAAAGGCGAATGGTTTGTTGTGGCAGATTATGTCGCAGATCAATTTGCTTTCAACAAGATTTACAAGGCTATGGATCAAAAACGAAACTTCAAGAATATGCAACACCCGTTCTTAAAGCTTGTTATAGGCTCGAGTGGTGATACAATATTCTACAATTATCAGAATTTCTACAATCGATACAACTTCCCATTCACTCCGATGAGCTATTACAATGCGAACAAAAACCAATATCCTCGCAACGAATCCTCAAACGAAGATGTTTCTTTGGTAGATTATGATACCAACAGCAACTATGCTCACCTTCCAATGAAGCTTGTAGGACATAAAATCACACTTCCTGTTGTTACAGAGCAAACAATAGCAAGACTTTTCAATGGAACAAAACTATATAACTATGATGACGACAGCCGAAAGTATTCTTTCACCGACTATCCTATCGGAAAAGCAAAACAATTGGCAGGAAAAACATTCTATGTTGCAGATTGGTGCCACAGAGCCGGCAACATAACCGATGTATATTTGAAATTAGTCGAAAGAGGTCGCAGAGACACAATATATTATAAGTACCCAACCCTAAAAGAACGCGGAGAATTTCATTTTGTCATAGAAGCATTTTACAAAAAAGCCAGAACATATTATAAGAATAAAGATTTCGTTGTTCGAGGCGACAAATTCCCATTGACAGTCATTGATTTGAGATGGAAAAGACCTATAACGGTTCGTCAAGGTGATGTTTTCCATTGTTTGGATTTCGTTGTAAAAGACGGAAAGTTCCAAATGTTGATGCGTAACGAAAAAGGTAGAAAATTCTATGTGAGTGAAGATTTCGAATTGGGCGACAGATTGAGTTTCGACCTTTATCTTGCAGACGGAAACAAGGTTTTGAAATACAAAGATACTTATCCTACAGCATACAAAGCGATATTACAAAAAGAGCTTGTAAAGGATATGACTATGGATATGGCAGATCTTTCTTGGGGAAAGCCGGAACGAGAAGTTACAACAAACTTTGACGAAAGCAATCGCCACTGGTTCTACATGGGAAACATATATGTGATTTTCAGAAACAACAAATTGCACCGCGTTGCAATGATTCCGGTTGAACTAAGATAGAATTTAGAAATTCATGACATTCGATCATCAAGACGATTTTGAATATGAAAGGGAGTTACTCTCACTCGTAGGCGACTTTGAAAACAAAATAAAAAACAGAGTCGAGAACATATTCTATGACATTGATGATTGGTTGGATATTATTGACTTTTTCATTGCAGAAGATCCTTATAACGATCTTTTACAAGAAGCATTGACAAAAGCCACTATTTACTACAAAGACAACTTGCAATTAAACATTCGAAAGGTTTATTGTGCAGCTTTTGACAATCCAAAAGAGGCTTATCGTATGTTTTGCGAGATGGAAATGAAGCCTAGTTTTATCAATACGGTTGAAGATGCGGCTCTACTCAAATACCAAAAAGCAAAACTCCTAATCACAGTCAAGCAATACAAACGAGCATACGAAATACTGAATGAGCTGACTTTTTTCGTAAAGAATCAGTTTATTTTGGAACAATTGGCAGTCACTCTTTTCAAACAAAGAAAATATTCACAAGCAAGCGAAATGATTCTTATAGCATTGGAAGAAACCAAACGCATTTCGCAAGCCGATGAAGACATTACCGCGTACGGAGCTGGTGATTTTTTGTTTATTGATACAGCAATCTCGGATAATCTGCTCACCTTTGCAGCTTTAACCTATAAAAAGAACATTAAAAATAACGCTAATATAGCAACGGCAATAGAAGACTTGGTGAAGCTCCACCCTTTCAACACAAGCTATTGGGAAATGCTTGCAGAGTTTTATTACAGAGCCGAACAATATGACAAAGCCGATGAAGCATTGGATTATTGCCTATGTTTAAGACCTTCGGACATTAACATCTACCGCAAAAAGTTGGAAATATGCGTAAACAACTTTAATAAGGAAAAAGAATGTGAGATGTTGTTCAAGATGATAGACTTATTGGAAAGAAAAATCATCGATGCTAATAGTCAAGAAGAAAGAAATGACATCTTAGAACTGTGGAAAGGTTGTTTACGAAGCTTTATTTCCGATAGTTTATCTTTGAAATGGTTTGACCGTTGTTTGAAAGTATGCGAACAAAGCTTGAAACTAAATAAGTTCGTACCTATCTGCGATGGAGTAAGCTTCTTTTCAAAAGGCGAGATTATGATTTTCATGGCATCTTGTTACATAGGAAAAGGAGAATACGAAAGAGCATTGAATCTGTCTATGAATGCGGTCAAGTTAGAACCCGAATACTATGGTCACAGAATACGTTTTGCCGAATTGCTATATGATACAGGCGATGTAGAACAAGCAGAGGAAATTTTCCAAACCCTTTATGAACAATGCTGTGAAGAATCTGCAAAAACAGAATTCACAAACAGCGAAGAGAAAGAAACAAGCATATATTTCCAAAAGCATAAATATTATGTCGTTGCTTCATGGGCTGTGAAAATGGCAGCAACTGGACGAGTATTTGAAGCATTCAATTTCATATCTTCAAATATGACATACGACGAAAAAGAGTTCTTGAACGAGATATTCATAATGAAGTGTGCCATGATTGAGGTTTTGAGCAATAAAGAGGGAATGGAAGAGCAGATTTTGGACATTATCGACGGCATTGTCAATATTAACGGATTGCCAACCGAAGCAGTACTACACAAAATTCCAGCTTTATACAACAATAGTCTAATAATAGAAGGAATAAAGAAAATAAATAAAACATTTGATAATGAATAGGATTACAAAATGTCTGATATGTGTATTTACCTTTTTGCTAAGCATATCGACAGTTTCAGCACAAACCACACAAGAACAACAATCAAGTCAAAACACTCCAAAAACGGAAGAGGTAGGATTTGTAAAAAAAGTAACCAACTGGTATATGGACAATATGAACTATGGAACGGTTACTCTTCTTATGGCTGTAGAAAGCAGTTTTATCCCTTTCCCATCAGAAGTTGTAGTACCTCCTGCAGCTTACAAAGCGACAAAGCCGGATAGCGGTATGAATGTAGTTCTGGTTGTTGTGTTTGCAACACTCGGAGCTTTGATTGGAGCTTTGGTTAATTATTATCTTGCTCTTTGGCTTGGACGTCCTATTGTTTACAAATTTGCAGAGAGCAAACTCGGACGCTTGTGTTTGTTGGATGCATCAAAGATTGAGACTGCCGAAAAGTATTTTGACAAACACGGAAAAAGTTCTACACTGATCGGACGTTTGGTTCCGGCAGTAAGACAATTGATTTCGATTCCTGCAGGTTTGGCAAAGATGAACATAGTTACCTTTTTAACCTTCACAGCCTTGGGAGCGGGAATATGGAACACCATATTGGCTGTTTTAGGTTATATTGCGGCTGGACAAAGCGACCTTATAGACAAATACAGCCACGAATTGTCATACATTCTTATCGGTTTGGGTATCTTGTTTGTTGCTTACCTGATATTCAAAGCAGTAAGAAAGAAAAAGAAACAAAAGTGAGAACGTACGCTTTGATAGGAAAGCCCCTATCCCACTCGTTTTCACAAAAATATTTCAGAGAAAAATTTTCTCAGAACAACATTCAAGCCGATTATCTGCTTGAAACACTCGACGAATTGCACAGCCTTGAAGAATGGATTTCAAGAACCCCTTCTCTTCAAGGCTTTAACGTTACCATGCCTTACAAAAAACAAATTCTGAATCACCTGAACGAAACAGACATTTCAGTAAAGCGATGCGGCAATTGCAATTGTGTGAAAATAATACGACAAAACGATAAAACCATATTGAAGGGTTACAATACAGACTTCTGCGGATTCAAAATTTCTTTGCAAGAAAGTTTCAACATCGATAAGATTCACTCTGCCCTTATCTTGGGAAACGGAGGTGTTGCAGGCACTCTCTCCGCTGTTTTGCAGGATTTGAATATAGATTTCAAAATAGCAAGTCGCAATCCGAACAATCAGCCCGACATCGTAAGCTACGAACAAGCCAACGACAAACTGCACGAATATCAACTCATAATCAACGCCACCCCTTGCGGAATGCACCCGAACGAAACAAGCCTTCCTCCTATCGATTGTACGAAATTGGAGTCTTTCCACAACGTTTTCGATTTGATTTACAATCCTTCGGAAACATTGTTCTTGAAACAAGCAAAAGCCAAAGGCTGCACAACGGCAAACGGCTATCGAATGCTCACACTGCAAGCAGAAAAAGCTTGGGAGATTTGGCAAAACGAATAGACAAAGCATGGGAATAGAAAGATATATCATACCTTTTGTTGTCGTAATCTTGTTAAGGATAAAACCGATTGGGACTTGGCTTGCCACAATCAACACATTCTTTCACGAAGGCTTTCATGCACTGACTGCACTTTTGCTCGGAAACAAGGTAAAGGAAATAGAATTCGATCAAAAACTTGGAGGAAGTTGCAGCAGTTTGAGTACAGGTAAATTCAAGACCTTTTTGACCGCACTATCGGGCTATACTGGTTGCAACCTTATGAGTTTGATTCTCATTTATGCGATAAACAACTCTCGAATCGAGATTACCTTTCTTCTGCTTGCTATTTTTTCGCTTTTGATAATCGTTCTGTATATGCGAAAAACCTATGCACTTGTTTGGACGTTGGCATTTGCAACAGCGAATTTGATTTGCTATATGATACCCTTTCCTTTGAGAATCAAAGCCTGCATATTGTACACATACATCATTGCAATATTATTCGAAAACACTATTGCATGTTTTGAAATCCTCAAGTTGAGCTTTTCCGACTCGGAAAAGAGCGGAGATTGCTCAGTTCTGCACAAAGTAAGTCATATTCCGCCATTTCTTTGGGCGATAATTTTCAACGCAATCAACGCTCTGACTATCTACAAAATAGCTTTGATGATATTATAATCAAGAAACGGAAAATTGTTTCTTGATTTCAGCTGAGCGAAACAAAGAAAGAATTTACTGAAATCAAGAAAGAATTCCGATGGATTATTTGTTTGAGAAAATTATATAAAATCAGGGATTTACAATATGTTTTTTCGAGAAAATGGGGTGAAGATTAAGGGGTATGGAAACTAAATCGCAATATTTTATTTTCAAATTCCCGAATTTTCAATATAAATTCATACCTTTGCAATCCGAAAAAGACAAGAACAAACAAGCTATGCAAATAGAAGTTGTAAAATCGAAAATACACAGAGTCAAGGTTACGCAAGCCGATTTGAACTATATCGGTTCTGTAACAATAGATGAAGACCTTCTGGACGCAGCCGGGATAATCGAAAACGAAAGAGTATATATCTATAACATAAACAACGGAGAACGATTCGACACTTACGCAATCAAAGGTGAAAGAGGATCGGGCAAGATCTGTCTAAACGGAGCAGCGGCTCGCCTTGCACAGGTCGATGATTTGGTAATCATAGTTTCGTATGCAACAATGGATTTTGAAGAAGCAAAGACTTTCAAACCCACTGTCATATTTCCGAAAGACAACAAAGTAATTTAGTGTTTTGAAACACAAAATAAAAAACACGCTTCAAACTCTTTTCTTCATACTCTTGGGATTGGCATTCGTTTGGTGGTTCTGGGAGAAATTGACGCTTGAAGAAAAATCACAGATATGGCAATCGCTTAAACAGACTGACTATTTTTGGTTCGCACTTGCGGCAATTGTCAGTTTGCTTTCCCATTACATCAGAGCCGAAAGGTGGAGACTGATGAGCGAAACATTGGGGTGCAAAGTCTCAAGGCTGAATAGTTTTTTTGCTGTTATGACTGGTTATCTGACAAACCTTGCCGTACCGCGATTAGGTGAGATTGTGCGTTGTACAATGCTGAAAAAAAGCGACGATGTTCCCATAGAGAAAACTCTCGGCACAATAATAACCGAACGAGCCATCGATATGTTGCTCTTCTTTCTGCTTTTGGTTACGGCATTCTTACTCCAAAAAGACTTGTTCGCAGATTACCTTTCACAAAACTTCAATATAGACGGATTGCTTCGTTTGGCAATACTCGGAATCGTCGTTGCAGTGATTTTCATTGTGCTTTTCTTCGTTTTCAGAAAAAGATTGAAAAACAACAAACTTTACATAAAGACAGTCGAACTTGCAAAAGGATTGTTCGAAGGCATAAAGAGTATATTCAAATTGAAGAATCCCCTGCTCTTTATCTTGTATTCCCTGCTTATTTGGGCTTTATGGATATTCGGAACTTACATTTGTTTTCGATGCTTGGAAGAAACACAAATTCTGAATCTGATTCAAGCCCTGTTAACAACGGTCATGGGAGCCTTCGGTCCGATGATAACCCCCGGAGGCATAGGTTTGCAACCTGCAATCTTTGCACAAGTGTTGGAAGGCTATGAGATAAGCAGACCGATTGCCTATGTATGCGGCTGGCTCAATTGGATAAGTTCTCAAATCGGCACAATAGCAGTCGGATTGATTGCTTTCATATACTTTTCCGCAAACAAGAAAAAATAAAAAGCATGACATATTACGAGCGTATCGAAGAAAAGATAAAAGGAATTCAAGAATTAAAAAAATGTATCTTGAATTGGCGTGAACAGAATCAAAAGATAGTTTTCACCAATGGCTGTTTCGATTTGTTGCATTTGGGACATGTGGATTATCTTGCAAAAGCCAAAGACTTGGGAGACCGTTTGATAATCGGTGTAAACACAGATGCGTCCGTCAGACGTTTGAAAGGCGAATTCAGACCTTTGCAAGACGAAAATTCTCGCTTACATCTTTTGGCTGCATTGGAGGTTGTCGATGCCGTTGTTTTGTTTGACGAAGACACTCCTTACGAATTGATAAAGCAAGTGCAACCCGATATTCTCGTAAAGGGAGCCGACTACAAGCCGGAAAGCATTGTAGGTTACGACATCGTTACTTCGCGAGGCGGAAAAGTTGAAACGATAGAATACCTTGAAGGATACTCAACCACATCTATTGAACAACGAATACTTAAATCAAGAGAACAGACGTTATAATCTTATAACAATTAAACAACACACGATATGAAAAAAATAGCTGTAATATTGGCAGGCTGCGGAAACAGAGACGGCAGCGAGACTCACGAAACCCTTTCGGTGCTTTTGGCAATCGACAAACGCGGAATGCAATATCAATGTTTTGCTCCAAAGGGTGATTTTATCGTTTTCAACCATATAGAAAGCCAAGCAACGGAAGAGAAACGCAATCTTATGATTGAAGCTTCCAGACTTTGCAGAGGAAACATCAAACCATTGAGCGAATACAATGTTACAGAATTTGATGCATTGGTTTTGCCGGGTGGAATGGGTGCTGCTCAGAATTGGAGCGACTATGCTTTTGTCGGTAAAGATATGTCGGTGAATGAAGAAGTTGCAAAGGCTGTTCGTGATACCAACAACGCAAACAAACCCATCGGAGCTTTGTGTATTGCTCCCATGATTTTGGCTAAGGTGCTTGGAAGCAAGAATCCTACCCTTACTCTCGGAGAAGATTGTCCTGCTGCCAAAGATGCAGTTGCTTTAGGTTGCAATCACCAAATCTGTTCTGCAACGCAAGTGGCTGTTGACAAGAAAAACAAACTCGTAACAACGCCTGCCTATATGGTAGCAAAGAATATTTCGCAGATTTTCGAAGGAGCGGATAACTTAATCGAAGATTTGGTTTCCCTACTCTAAGATTCCTATTTGTTTATCGACAATCTCGATTGAATTTCTCTGTGAGATATTTTCTCAAAGGCTTGTCGTAAAATCTTGAGAAAAAGAAAGCAAGCAACACACTCAAGACTACAACCGATATTGCAACGAGATATGTTTCCGAAAGCGTGTAACATTCATTTGCAATCAACCATTGATAGAACAGATACATAATTGGATAATGTATCATATACAAAGGATAAGATAAATCACCCAAAAAGTGGTTTATCTTATTTGTTTTTTTATTCACTTTTTGAGCCGATGCCCCCATTATCAAAATCAATGGAAAGAAAATCAAAACGCATATCGATTCATATAAACCGTTAAAACTTACAAAGTTGAATCCGGGAATATATGGCACGGAAAAAATAATCAAAAGCAGTAAAGAACAAGTCCAAAACGATGATTTGATTTTCAATGGTTTGAATCTGCGAGAAAGAAACATTCCGAGAGTTAAAGGAAATAGCATTCGAATCAATCCTCCACAAAAATTAACTCCATCCAATGTCCAACCCACTCCTATCGAACCGTATCCCGAAAAATTACCTAATGAAAACACCGTATGCAATACCCCAAGCAAAAGAACAAAAGCTCCTAATATTTTAGTGGATAAGCGTCTGATAAATAAGATATACAGAATATTTCCTATGTATTCAAAAAACAACGACCACGCAGGGCCGTTCAACGGAAACATCTCGCCATTTCCTCTCACCTCACTCGCACTCGAAGGGATTGCAGGCAACATCAAAGCACTCAACACAAAACAAAGCATGGTCAAATAAAAAGGTACTTGTGTTCCATTCCACTGTTGCGAACCTCCAATAAAGAAACAGAGCATTCCAATAAAGGCTCCCATTATCAACATCGGATGAAGACGAATCAATCTCCGCTTAAAGAAGTCCGCTTTCTTCATTTCACTTCTGCCGTCATAAGCATAGCTCAAAACAAAGCCCGAAAGCAAAAAGAAGAAATCAACAGCCAAATATCCGTGATTCAAAATATGTATCATCCCATCTCCTGCTCCGTTTGTTATTTCCGCAAAAGAGAAGCCTTCAAATATGTGATAACAAACCACAATCAAAGCTGCAACTCCACGCAATCCGTCAAGAAGTTCGTAATGTGGCTTTGTATCGGTGAATATCATGTTCTTATTCATTTATAATTGGTGTTTGATAAATGTATTCTTTCATCTGTTTTGGTTCAATCGAGTTGCAAAGGTACGAAATCAAAACCAAAGCAAGCCGGTTTCATTATTGCAGGATTAGAAAAAACGATTAAAAAAAATGATTCTTTGTTTCAGAAAAATGAAATCAAGTTTCGTCGGATTGTTTCTTGATTTCGTCGGATTGTTTCTTTGTTTGAGTACACTCTCTTTTTTCGATAAAAAAAACACAAACAATAATTTTCTTTTTTATTTCCCGGATTCGATGACGGGTATTCAAATTTTTTTCTATCTTTGTCGCATATAATAAACAAAAAACAAGTTCTTATGAAAATGAATTACTCTAAAAGCATCTTGATTGCTTTGTTCCTTCTGATTGTTTGCAAATGCGGTTTCTCACAAAATATGTTTCAGATCGGCGATTTCACATATTCTCTTTATTGGACGCCGAATGCCTCAAATCCTTCCACATATGACACGAGTGTTTTTGTATATAGCTACAACAATAATACAGCAACATCTGTCGAAATTCCATCCACGGTAACTTACAACAATAAAACGTATGACGTAACCTGGATAGGAGGATATTGTTTTAGGGGAAAATCTCAACTTCAACAAGTTACGATTCCCAATTCCATTAAACAAATAGGCTATTTTGCCTTTGAAGCGTCCGGAATTCAAAGCATAAACATTCCAGATAGTGTTCAATATATTGATTTCTTTGCATTCGCAGATTGTCATCAACTTCAGACTGTCTATATCGGAGAAAACGTTTCTGTTATTGATAATGGGGTGTTTTGGGGTTGCAATTCATTGACCTCTGTTGTGTTTGCACCTAACTCAAATTTACATCATATTGATAACCAAAGCTTTTTCAAGTGCGTAAATCTTACAAACATAGTTCTGCCTGCTGAATTGAAAACAATAGGTTACAAAGCTTTTAACGAATGTTTTGCTTTGAGCGAAATAATCATTCCTCCGAAAGTAATAGGTATTGATGATAGTGCTTTCTTTAATTGTCCTGCTTTGACAAAACTTACATTGTCGGATTCCTTGCAAACAATCGGGACGGGGGCTTTTAATAAGACCAACATAGATACTCTTACCATTCCGAGTAATGTTTCATCTATCGGCAAGAATGCTTTCATCAATTGTTCGAATCTTAGAATGCTTAATTACAATGCAAAAGAAATAGAATTTTTTCCTGCACGTCCGAACCACGTTTTCCCATCTAACCAATACATAAAACTGAATATAGGAGAAGGTGTCGAAGTTATTCCGGACTATTTCTTTGAACAAAATGAGCATCTGGACACTTTGATTTTGCCAAGTTCGCTTATATCTGTCGGAAACAATGCTTTCATACGTTGCGAAGAGCTTAAATTTTTGCAGTTAAATGAAGGGCTTGTGTTAATACAAGATATGTCTTTCAAAGGCTGCAAAAATCTTGACACAATCATACTTCCGAACAGCTTGATAAAAATTGGATTATCCGCTTTTGAGGATTGCGACAATATTGTTCATGTATCAATGTCCGATCATTTGGAATTAATTAACGACAATGCTTTTGCCAATTGCGTGAATATTGAATCGATACAATTTCCTTCAACACTTACGTACATCGGAAACAACGCTTTCTTGAATTGTCCTTTGTCTGGGTCTATTGAAATACCGGACGGCGTTGAGCGTATCGGAAAAAATGCTTTCAAAGGTTGTAATAACATAAACACAATAAAAATTGGCGACGGTACGAAAGTAATCGGTGAAGGTGCTTTCGAGAATTGTTATGCTTTGAGCAAGGTTTTTGTCGGCAGTGCTTTGGAAGAAGTTGGCAATCGTGCATTTGCCGGAAATGACAGCCTGGCTCTGTTTTTCTGTATGACGTTTAACCCGCCTGCCATCGGAACAAGCAATGTTTTTCCTTCACCTAACAACTGTAATCTAATCGTTCCTTGCGATGCAAAGGAGAGTTATTCGGCGAGTATGTGGAATTGGTATTTTTATCCTCGAATAGATGAAATGAATTATTTAATTGAGGTTTCGGCAAACGATGAATCATTCGGTCGGGTTGAAGTGTTAAATGATTGTTCTTCAAATTCAGCAATTTTGAGTGCGATTCCGAATGAAGGATATTTGTTTGAAAGATGGGAAGATGGCATTACGGACAATCCTCGTCAGGTTGAATTGACCAAAGATACTGTTTTTGTGGCTATTTTCTCGACTGTGGGAATTGATGAGGTGAAAACAAGCGAATCGATTGTCGTTTATCCGAATCCGAACAAAGGTTTGTTCTCAATCAATCTGCCTCAGACATCACGCGATTATCAATTGCTCATAACCGATACGCAAGGCAGAGTGATGAAGACGATTTTCATCGATAAGGGTAAAAGTTTCATAGAAGTGGATTTAAGAGACTGCGAAAGCGGTGTTTATTTGCTGAAATCCGATGCTTTCAACACAAAAATAATCGTAGAATAGATTCTCGCAAAGCTTTATTCCGCCAAAACGATTCTTTGTTTCAGAAAAATGAAATCAAGTTTCGTCGGATTGTTTCTTGATTTGATTAGCGGGTATGCTTTGTTGAACTGATTCGGTGCTTGAATCCGGATAATGAAATACGATAAATCTGCGTCGGATTATGATTTTGAACGGTTTATTGCTCTATTCGCAGCCTTAATCCGTCGTATGCCAGATGTACATTCGCAGGAAGAGTCGGCTCTATCTCATCATGCAATCCCAGAAAATGACTTATGTGTGTCAGATAGGCTTGTTGCGGTTTTACTTCTTTGATTAGATTCAATGCTTCTTTGAGAGTGAAATGCGAAAAGTGCTCTTCTTTTCTCAAAGCATTAACAACAAGGCAGTCTAAGCCATATAATTTTTCTCTTTCTTTATTGCTGATTGTCTTTGCATCGGTTATGTAAGCGAATTTGCCGATTCGATACGCTAAAGTCGGCAACTTGAAGTGCATTACTTCGATTGGTTGTATTTCAAGCTCCTTTACAATTATCTTATCTTGCGGAGTGATTTCTCTTAAATCAAATTGCGGCAAACCGGGATACTGATTCTGTGCAAAGGCATAAGCAAATTCGGTTTTAATTCCCTCTACAGCATATTTGTTTGCATAAATCGGCATAGGGCTTTGCTGTAAGTAATTGAACGAACGAACTTCGTCTAAACCGCCTACGTGATCGCGATGAGAGTGTGTTACAAGTATTGCGTCAAGACCGCAAACGTTTTCTTTCAACATTTGATAACGGAAATCAGGTCCCGCATCTATGCAAATCTTTGTTTGTTTGTCAGATGTAATTAAAACAGATGATCGCAGGCGTTTATCTTTCGCCGCATTAGAACGACAAACCTCACAGTCGCACCCTATAACGGGTACGCCCTGTGAGGTTCCTGTTCCTAAAAAAACTATATCTAAATAGCCCATTTCAACCAAATCGCTCCCCAAGTGAACCCTGCTCCGAACGAAGTCAAAATAAGGTTATCGCCTTTCTTGAATTTATTTTGATTTTCGTACATAAGCATCGGGATTGTCGCAGATGTGGTATTTCCGTATTTTTCTATATTTATCAGAACCTTGTCTTCGTCAAGTCCTAATCGGCTTCCCGTTGCTTTGATTATTCTCAGGTTGGCTTGATGTGGCAGTAAGAACGAAATATCTTCAGAAGTGAGATTATTCCTTCTCATTACCTCTTCTGTGGCTTCAGCCATTTTCAAAACAGCCCACTTAAAGACTGCTTGGCCTTCTTGATATATGAAGTGTTCTCTTGCATCCACCGTTTCATGTGTTGCAGGCTTCACAGAGCCTCCTGCAACCTGGTGAAGGTGTTTTACTCCTTCTCCGTCAGAACAAAGAATCTCGTCCATCAATCCATAAGGCTCTTCGGTAGCTTCCAACAACACTCCCGCAGCTCCGTCTCCGAATATCGGGCATGTTGCTCTGTCTTCATAGTTTACAATAGCCGACATTTTCTCTGCCCCTATCACCAATGCTCTTTTTACAAAGCCGGATTCGATGTATTTAGACGCCGTGGTCAATCCATAAAGAAATCCAGAACAACCTGCATTCACGTCAAAACCAAAGCCATTCTTAATTCCACATTTGTGAGCTATGATGTTGGCTGTTGCAGGGAATACCATGTCCGGCGTTACGGTACAACAAATTACAAGTTCTATAGAATCCGGTGAAAGATTCTTTTTTTCCAATATTCGTTTCACCACTATCTCTGCCATATCGGAAGGTCCTTTTTCGCCTTTCAATATGCGACGTTCCTTGATTCCGATTCGTGTCATTATCCACTCGTCGTTCGTATCCACCATACGGCTGAGTTCGTCGTTGGTAAGAATATAATCAGGTACGTATCCCTCAACTGCTGTTACGGCAGCCCTTATTTTTGACATATATTCGTTTCTTTATTTTTTAATTTTTGTCCGCCAACGCTTCCTTTAACTGCTCTGTTATACCAGACTGATAAATCGTTTTGGATTGTAATATCATACTTTTAATGGCTTTTTCATTCGAAACCCCATGTCCGATAACTACAACTCCATTTGCTCCAAGCAAAGGCAAACCTCCATATATTTCATAATTGAATCGTGCGATATAATCATCGACTAACCCTCTTTTTGCTATGACTCTGGCGAATGCTTCTGTATGTTTCATCAACATATTGCCAACAAAGCCATCGCACACAATAACATCTGCATTGCTTTTAAAGATTTCAACCGGTTCTGCATTGCCTACGAAGTTGTAATGCTTGTTTTCTTTCATCAACTTGTGAGCAGCCAAGGTTTGAGCATTGCCTTTTTCTTCTTCCTCCCCTATATTAGCCAAAGCAACTTTAGGTGCGTCTATTCCCAACGCACATTTGGCATAGATACTTCCTAATAGACCGAATTGCTCCAAAAGTTCAGGTTTCGCATCCGGGTTAACACCAACGTCAACCAAAACAGTAACGCCACCTTTCTCCTTTGGAACCAATGCAGCGAGGCATGGACGAATCACTTTCTCCATAACACCTACGGAATACATCGTTCCGACCAACATCGCTCCTGTACTGCCTGCACTAGCAAAGCTATCTATTTTTCCGGCTTTCAAATGAGAGAAACCAACAACAAGGCTCGAATCCGTTTTTTGAGAGAACGCCTTTATTGGTTTATCGTGCATATCGATCACTTCTTTGGTATGCACTATCTCAAACAGATTCGAATCAACACCTTGCTCAGAAAGAATTTGCAGGATATCATTTTCGCGACCAAAAAGAACGATCTTATCCTCTGAAGACAATTCTTTTTGAGCCAATATTGCACCACATACAACCGACTTGGGAGCAAAATCGCCCCCCATCGCATCTAATCCTATTCTCATTGCAGTTAGTTTATGCTTCTGCCTCTTTCTTTATAGCTTCTTTACCTCTGTAATATCCGCATTCAGGGCACACTCTGTGCATTTGTATTGTTGCACCGCAATTACTGCAAGTTGACAATTGAACTCCTTCAACCTTATCGTGTGTTCTTCTTTTTGCTGTTCTCGTTTGAGAGAATCTGTGTTTTGGATTTGGCATTTTATTATTCTTTTTTTAGTTGTTAATCAAATTTTATTCGTTTCAAAACGTCCCATCGCGGATCCGTTTCTGTTTCTTCTGCAAATTCGGGAACTTCAAACAGATCAGGAATATCTAATTCACAGACTTCATCACTGCCTTCAACTTCTCCGTGAACACATCTCATCGGTTTATACAACATGATATAATCATATATCAAGTCAGATAAATCAAAAGAATGTTCTGTTTCGGGAATTACACACATATTTTCATCAAGTTCTTCATACGATTCACCAAACTTTACATAATAAGTCTGGTTTATATCCATCGGAACGGTCAATGGTTCCAAACATTTGTCGCACAAAACAACTATATTTCCCTTTATATCGAACAAAAACGTGAGCATTCGTTCTTTTTTCTCCAAAGACAACTTCAGATACAAATCAGCATCGCAAATATCCTCAATATCAAATTCTTCCAAAAAAGTTTTAGAAATCTGATATTCGTATTTATGCGTTCCTTCAGCCAATCCTGCGAACTTTATCTCATATTTTCTACTCATCTCCCCTAACTATATATGCCTTCCTACGAGTTTGCAAAGGTACATCTTTTCTTTGATTTGAACAAAAAAAAGTACGAAAATTGCAAACACTTGTTTGTGAATTGCAAAATTTTATTCGTTAAAGCGAATATTTGTCATTGTTTTTTCGCAATAATGACACTGCAATTTCAAAGGCTCGTTGTCAACAACGCGAAAGTTGGTTTCAATATTGTCTTCAATGTTTGTGATGCAGTTCGGATTGATACATTTGACTATCTGTTTAATCGTATCCGGTATGCTCAAATGACGTTTTTCCACAACTTCGTAATCCTTTATAATTATCAGAGTTGCATTTGGTGCAATCAAAGCCACCTTATTTACATCTGTTTCTGCAAAAAATTTGTTTTTAACCTTGATAATACCTTTTTTGCCATATTTCTTGCTTGACAAATTTGTACCTATCAAAACTTCATCTTCATACATATCAAGGTTCAAAATCTTAACTACCTTATAAACTTCACCGGCAGGGATATGGTCAATAACCGTTCCGTTTTCAATAGCCGATACAACTAACTCTCTTTTATTTTCGTTTGCCATTTTATTTCGTTTTTCAGTTTCAAAACTATATTACTTCACACCTAAAATTGCCGCCATCAAAGCCTGACGCACATAAACTCCGTTGCGAGCTTGTTCAAAATAATATGCGTGAGGAGTTTTATCAACGTCCATTGCAATTTCATTAACTCTTGGAAGCGGATGCAATACTTTCATTGTAGGCTTACAACCTTGCAATGTGGCTGCTTCCAATATGTAACAATCTTTCACTCTTTCATATTCCAAAGGATCGGAAAAACGTTCTCTTTGTATTCTTGTCATATATATAATATCTGAAAAAGGAATCACATCTTCCAAATCAGTATATTCATAATATTTCAAGCCCATTTTTTCAATGTGCATTTTAACCGATGAAGGCATTCTCAACTCAGCAGGCGATACAAAGTGGAATGTAGCATTGAAATTACACATCGCTTGTACCAAAGAGTGGACTGTACGACCGTATTTCAAGTCTCCAACCATTGTTATTTGAAGATTATCCAACGTACCTTGGGTTTTGCGAATCGAATACAAGTCGAGCATACATTGAGTCGGGTGTTGATTAGCTCCATCTCCTGCATTAATCACAGGAACGCTTGCAACCTCGGAAGCATAACGAGAAGCACCATCACGAGGGTGTCTCATAACAATTATATCCGAATAACTGCTCACCATTTGTATAGTATCGTGCAAACTTTCTCCCTTTTGCAAACTTGTGGCAGAAGGATTGCTGAAACCGATTACCCGTGCTCCCAACATATTTGCAGCACTCTCAAAACTCAAACGCGTTCTGGTCGATGGTTCAAAGAAGATTGAAGCGACTACTTTATCACTTAAAATCGGTTGTTTCGGATTTTGCTCAAACTCTGCCGCCAAATCAAGAATCTGAATATACTCTTCTTTGGTGTAATCCGTAATCGAAATGAGATTTTTTCCCTTTAAGTTTGCCATAATATTGATATTTTATTTATTTTATTTGTTATATAATTCCCACATACACAAAAAAAACGACTTTCCCGCTGAAAGTCGTTTTCATTTTATTTATCGAAATATCCGATTGAAGAGTTCTCACTCTCAAAACAATAATTCTTCGTTTTATTCGGACACTTCATACTCTGTTATTCAAAATTCACTCCGCAAAGATAAAACTTTTTTTTGTTGTAACAGCAAAAAAATTGCCAAATATTGAAAAAAATCTTTAACGTTTCTTTATTTCAGCAGATTGTTTCTTTGTTTCGTTCAACTGAATCTTGATTTCAAAAAATTGAATCTTTGTTTTAATTTACTGATTCTTTGTTTCAGTACAGCGAAATCAAGATTCGATTTATTCTTTTCAAGATTTATTTTAACGATTCGGTGTATAATTTCAAACCATTTGCAATCACAGAAAGGTTGTATTGTTATTTACAAAATAGAATCAGCAAAACCTCACTGCTAATTGCCTTTTAATTCTTCGGCTTTTTTGAAATCTTCGACTGCTTTTTGACTCTCACCTTTCTTTTCGTAGGCTTTGGCTCTGTTTGCATAGGCTTGCCAAAACGTACTATCGGCTTTGATTGCGGAAGTAAAGCATTCGATTGCTATATCGTAATCTTGCTTGAACTCATAGTTGATATAACCAACATTGTGTAAAGCATCGGCATGATCAGGCTTTATATCAAGAATTTGTTTATATGTATCCAATGCTTGTTGTTGAGCATCATGCTCTTGATAAAACAATGCGAGGGTATACATCGCATTAACATTTTTCGGATTTATGTTCAACGTACTTTTCAAATACTCGACCGCCAAACCATCTCCCTTGATTGCATAAAGGTTTCCAAGTTCCTCAAAGGCCTGTTCGTAATCACCTTTCAGCTCAACTGCTTTTCGGTAATCGGCAACTGCTTTAGCCGTATCACCTTGCTCTTTCATTGCCCAGCCTCTCAAGAAATACGCCTTCGCTTCATTCCTATCCAAAAGCATAACTTGATTCGTATTGAACAAAACCTTGTCGTAGTCTTTCAAATACAAACTTAACTCTGCCGATTTCAAATAAGCCTCCTTGCACTTTCCATCTTTTTCGATTGCAGTTTGCAAAGCAGAAAATGCAAGCGTATTCTCTCCTTGTGCAAACAAAATATCTGCTTGCAAAACATAGTATTCAGCTTTTTTAGGATTCAAAGAAATTGCTTTTTGTATGTTTGATAAAGCCTCTTGCGTATTCGAAGCTTGCAAAAACACGTCCGCACGTCTGTAATACAACTCCGCATCATTCGGTTGCTTACGAATCTTTGCATCAAGCAAAGCAATCTGCTCTTCCAACGGCAATTTATCCAAATCGACTGCAGTTTCATTCTTTCCACATGAAGCAACAACAGCCATAAACGCAACAATGACAATAAATTTCAGTTTCTTTTTCATATCAAATTTCAATCTAAAACGACTGCAAAGATAAAACAAAACCGCCAAGCAAACAAAGAAAAAAACAGAGTATTTCAAAATAGTTTGCAAAAACAATTGACATTCGAAAAAAATATGATACCTTTGCAGTGGAATTTGAATCCGTAAAAATTAGTTAATTAACAAAATAAAACAATTCAAAGACATGGTTAAGACACATAACTTTAACGCAGGTCCTTGCGTGTTACCAAAACAAGCAATCGAATCTGCAATCGAAGCAATAAGAAACTTCGATAACACAGGAATAGGTATATTGGAAATCTCTCACCGTACTCCAGGCTGGGAAAGAATAATGGCTGAAACAGAGCAATTATGGAGAGATTTGTTGAACATTCCTGACAACTACGAAGTATTGTTCCTTGGCGGTGGAGCTTCAACACAATTCTTCCACGTTGCAGCTAACCTTTTGAATAAGAAAGCTGCGTATCTTCAAACCGGCGTTTGGGCTAAAAAAGCCATAAAAGAAGCAAAATTCTATGGCGAAGTAGAAGTTGTGGCTTCTTCAGAGGACAAAACATATTCTTACATACCAAAAGGATATACAATACCTACTGACGTAGATTATTTCCATATCACAACAAACAACACAATCTACGGAACGGAAATTAAATACGACATGGACTGTCCTGTTCCTTTGGTAGCAGATATGTCATCTGACATTATGTCTCGTCCTGTTGACGTTACAAAATATGCACTTATCTACGGTGGTGCTCAAAAGAATGTCGGTCCTGCAGGTGTTACTTTCGTAATCGTAAGAAAAGACATATTGGGTAAGGTAGAAAGAAAACTTCAAACAATGGTTGACTACCGCACTCACATAGGAGAAGAAAAGAAAAACAAATCCATGTTCAATACTCCTCCGGTTTTCCCTATTTTTGTAATGCATGAAACTTTGAAATGGGTAAAAGAAGAAATCGGTGGCGTTGAAGCGATGAACAAAATCAATACCGAAAAAGCTGAATTGTTGTACAACGAAATCGACAGAAACAAAATGTTTGTCGGAACTGCAGCTAAGGAAGACCGTTCAATAATGAACGTATGCTTTGTAATGGCTCCGGGATACGAAGACAAACAAGACGCATTCATGGCTTTCGCAAAAGAAAGAGGAATGGTGGGAATAAAAGGACACCGTTCAGTTGGCGGATTCCGTGCTTCAATCTACAACGCATGTCCTGTTGAATCAGTAAAAGCATTGGTTGCTTGCATGCAAGAATTTGAAAAATTGAACGCATAACAACAAAATAAGCACGACAGAATCGTTAAAGACGTAAAAAAACGTCTTTTTCGGTTCTGTTTTTCTTTGTAAACAAGACAATAAAATCAAGATTCATGAAATTAAAATCAAGATTCGCTGACTTGTAACAAAGATTAAAACAAACGGATTTAGAAATTATCAAAAAATATTTAGAGATATGACAAAAGTATTGGTAGCAACAGAAAAGCCATTTGCAAAGGCAGCTGTTGACGGAATAAGAAAAATAACAGAAGATGCAGGATTCGAATTGGCTCTTTTGGAAAAATACACAGATGTTAACGAATTTTATGCAGCAGTTGCTGATGCTGATGCGTTGATAGTTCGTTCAGACAAAGTTACTAAGGAAGTCATCGCTCACGCAAACAACTTAAAAATCGTTGTTCGTGCAGGTGCCGGTTTCGATAACTTAGACCTTGCCGCTTGTACTGAGAAAGGCATAGTTGCAATGAACACTCCGGGACAGAATTCAAACGCTGTGGCTGAGTTGGCTTTGGGTCTTATGATTTATATGGCGAGAACAACCTTCACTCCTGCAACAGGAACTGAGTTAAAGGGTAAAAAAGTAGGTATTCATGCTTACGGAAACGTTGGACGCTTGGTTGCTGAAAAGGCAAAGGCGATGGGAATGGAAGTTTGGGCATACGATCCATTTGTTCCTGCAGAAAAAATGCAGGCAGAAGGCGTAAAACCTGCAGCAAGCATAGAAGAACTTTACTCTAACTGCGATTACGTTTCATTGCACATACCTGCAAACGACCAAACCAAAAACTCAATCAACTACGAACTTCTTTCAAAAATGCCAAAAGGCGCTTGCTTGGTTAACACTGCAAGAAAAGAAGTTATCAATGAGGCAGACATGGCAAAATTGTTGGCAGACCGTCCGGACTTTAAGTATGTTACCGACATAGCTGCAGGAAACAACGAAGAGCTTTCTGCGTTTGCTCCTCGTTATTTCTCGACTCCTAAGAAGATGGGTGCACAAACAGCTGAAGCAAACTTGAATGCAGGATTGGCAGCAGCTAATCAAATCGTTGATTTCATCAAAAACGGAGTAACTAAATTCCAAGTAAACAAATAGGATTCAAAATCCATATATACAAAAAGAGTTGTCAAGCAGATTGACAACTCTTTTTTTTGTATTCAAATCAAATACGAATTACTCGCCTTTTTCATTGTAATCGGCATTCAACAGATTCATAGCCTTTATAAGCCTGTAATAATAAACATAAAAGATAAGAGCAGGCACTCCTGTCAAAATATCTTGCAACGGTTCGCCGATTTTCAACACCAGACACAAAAGCCACATCAACAAAGCAGGAGTAAGAGCTACCAAAAGCCACATCCAAAAGGTTTTGCTTCCGAATTCATAACCGAGATTTCTTCTTTTGATTTCGTTTCCTATTCTATCGGAAATACGATGCGTCCAAACCAAAACCACAATTCCGACAACAAAGAAAATAACCAAAGAAGCCAAAATCAGAAACATTGCAATTTTAGCCTTAAAATCAGGATCATAAACATCAGCCTGCAATTGAGCATAAAAATCCTTACCCAAAAACATTCCGACCGCCAACATAAGCAACGCAATTATGGAAGTAAGGAATATTTTCATATAATCCATCGTACGCTTACCGTCTTTGGCTACGAGATTCACCTCTTTGGAGATGTTGGACATCATTACAGCTTCATAAATGTCAAGAGTGAGAAACTGCAAAAAGAAATACTTCCAAAAGTTTCTGTTTGTTCTTAATTTTTTTGTATTCATATTAATTTATTTTTTTGTTTTTGAAATCTGCCCGGAAGATTCCGATTATTTTTTCTTATTTTCAAATCAATAAAAAAAGCATTCACTACCTCATTTCTGGCTAATCTTTTGATATTTTCGAGATTCCACATTGCCAAATAATAAATGAAACGCTTTTTATCTACAACAATTTACTTAACCAAATGTTTTGTTGATGTTTTTTCCCCTCTACTTTCCCATTTATTTGTTTTTATTCAAACAAATCTTGATTTCGTTCAAACGAATCTTCGTTTCGTTTGAACGAAATCAAGAAACAATTTTTTGTTTCCTCGTTTTATTTGACTGCTTATTTACTTTTAGAACAACATTTCTTTGGTGAATAAGTCAAAGACAAACCTACATAATTCCCTGTCAAATAATGAATACCACTGAATTCAGAATTACCTAATTTGAAATAATACCTACCTGAACTCAAATATGGAATACTTATATTTCCAACAACATTGAGTCCGAACAAACCAATCGAAGAATTATGAGAAACCCCGGCACCTAACACCAAACTCGGATAAAGACTGAAATTATTTTCGTTGTTATATACTTGAAAAACAAAATAATCATCTGCTTGCCCAACTGAATAATTCATATCTAAACTATAACAACTATAATAGCTGTTCAACTTAACTCCTACCTTCAAATTGTAGAACCATTTCTCTTGTGCATCGATTCTGTTTTGATATTGAGCCATAAAAGACAAGTACGGACTATATGAATTTGTATATTCGATGGATTTATCTAAGAGATAAAAAAGTTCAGCCCCCTTTTCAGAATGTTCAATCGACAAAAGCGGTTTCAGATCCAAACCTGCAGAAAATATAAATGAATATTTGTTTGCGTGATTTAAAGCATAGTTAACACCGATTCCTCCTAAAAAAGCATTCTTTGCATCAGGTCTATAAGCTATATCTTTACGATCTACCACATTAGACCAAGGAGTCTCAAAAACACTCTTCTGATAAGCTGTACCTTCTATGCTTACGCTCCATGGAGAAACAGATTTCAACGAAGAGAATTCATTGTTATTTTGTGCATTCAAACACATTACCGAAATAATGCAAGCAATTAAAGTCGCAATCTTTTTTCTATTCATAGCTGTTTGTTATTTATTAAAACTGTTTTTTGCTTCTTGTTATAACCTCATTTTTATCCCAAACAATCTCTTCGTTTTAGTGAAATAGTTCTTGATTTCAGTAAAATGATTCTTTGTTTCAGAAAATTGTTTCTTGGTTTTAATTTACTGATTCTTGATTTCAGTATTACTCTTTCTTCATTCCGTTGCAAAGTTACAAAAAATAAATAATTCAAATCTCAATATTGTTATAAAAAAAACAATAACCAATATTTTGCTATTAGGTTATTGTTTTATCGTTTAATATATCGTTATTTGGATTAGCTGAACATATCTTTCATTTTCTCGAAGAAGCTTTTTTCTTTCGCATTCGGCTTTGGTTGAAACTCTGAATATTTATCCAATTCGTCCAAAAGTTTCTTTTGTTCCTTTGTATAGCTCTTCGGAACCCAGACATCGACTCTCACCAACAAGTCTCCCCTGCCGTAAGAGTTAACTTCAGGCAAACCTTTTCCTCTCAGGCGATACACTTTTCCGCTTTGCATTCCTTGTTCCACCTTAAACTTAACCTTACCGTCCAATGTAGGAACTTCAATTGTCGTTCCCTGAACCGCTTGTGAGAATGTGATATATGTTTGCATGCAAAGGTTGTTGCCATCTCTTTCAAAAATATCGTGTTTTTGTTCTTCGATAACGACAATCAAGTCTCCGTTGATTCCATTTCTTGCTCCCGCATTTCCTTTTCCTTGCATAGAAACCTGCATTCCGTCGGAAACACCTGCCGGAATCTTGATTTCGACAACTTCTTCCTTCTGAACGATTCCCTCTCCTCTGCAATCAGGACACTTATCCTTTATCACAGTTCCTTCACCTTGGCAATGAGGACAGGTTGTCTGGGTTTGCATATTTCCCAATATGGTTCGCTGAACCTGAATCACAACTCCGCTTCCGCCACAGTTAGGACAAGTGGTTTTTTCCGAGCCAGCCTTTGCACCGCTTCCGTGACAAGTGTCGCAAGGTACGTATTTCTTGACCTTGATTTTCTTTTCCACTCCCGTGTTTATTTCTTCCAAGGTCATCTTTACCCTTATACGCAAATTACCTCCGCGATTGACTCTTCTGCCTCCGCGAGAACGTCCTCCGCCAAAGCCTCCGAATCCGCCGAAACCTCCGAATATATCTCCGAACATTGAGAATATATCGTCCATATTCATTCCGCCACCACCGAATCCGGCTTGTCCATCGACGCCTGCGTGTCCGAATTGATCGTATCTTGCTCTCTTGTCTTTGTCTCTCAGAACATCATAAGCCTCTGCCGCTTCCTTGAATTTCTCTTCGGCTTCCTTATCTCCCGGATTTTTGTCAGGGTGATACTTAATGGCGAGTTTTCTGTATGCTTTTTTCAATTCGTCTTCGGTTGCACTCTTCGAGACACCCAAGACTTCATAGTAATCTCTCTTTGCTGCCATACATTTCTATCTTTTACATAGCCACAACAACCTTTGAGTATCTTATGACCTTGTCATTCAAATAATACCCCTTGGTTGTTTCGTCTATCACTTTTCCTTTTTCGTCTTCGTTTTGTGCAGGTATTCTTGCGATGGCTTCATGCAGATTTTCGTCGAACTTTTCGCCTTTTGCGTTGATCGGTTTCAAACCTTTTTTGCTCAATGTGCCAATCAGCTTGTTGTATATCAGTTCCATACCTTCTTTGGTCTTTGCAAAAACTTCATTATCCTGCGTTTCCATGTTTTGCAAAGCTCTTTCGTAGTCATCGATCACAGGCAACAATTCCTTAATCAAACCCTCTGAAGCATTCATCACCAATTCCATCTGCTCTTTAGCCTTTCTCTTACGGAAGTTTTCAAAATCGGAATAAAGCAATAAGTATTTCTTGTTCAGTTCTTCAAGTTTCTCTGCCAAATTTTCCTCTTTTGTTTCTTCTTGTTCTTCTTTTTGAGTTTCCTCATTTTGAGTTTCTTCTTCCTGAACTTGAGTTTTGTCTGTCAATTCTTCCTTTTCTTCCTTATTCTCTGCCATGTTCTTATTTTTCTTTAACAGTTTGTTTATTATGTTTTCTGCTTTGTTTTTCCGTTTCTTCATTTCGGATTTTTGTTTCTTGATTTCAGTTCAACGAATTCAAGTTTTAATTTTATGTATTCAAGATTCGTTCCAAATGTTTCTTTATGACAAAAAGTCAGTCTCTATGAATGAAAATATCTTGTGGAGATTTCGGACGATGTTCTTCGAGAAGAAGAAAACCTTTCAACGTTTTATCTTGTTCATTTATGCGTTGTTCATCGTCAAGATAGAAATCGGGATTTTGTACTGCCGTCATCTTTTTCGGTTTCCCTTTTTCGAAATATATTTTCAAAGTTGCACAAGTTCCGATATTTATTCCGGTATGTCGTTTTTCTTTTCCCTTTTCTTCTTCCCAAAGATGATAAATCAGATTTATGTTTCCGTCTATCTGTGCATAGCTTATTTTGTTTTTTGAGAAAGTTGCAGAAAGGTATTTTCCGGAAATCTGGTTGTAATATTGCCGAGTCAGTGTGTCGGAATTTTGAACTATCAGCGGATTCGGGTAAAGGAACATCTGCTTAACGCCTTTCTTATCGACTCTTATGCGGATTGTATCTGCCGTAAACTGACTTTCTTCCTGCCACAACACTGGACGCTCCAACAAATAAACGATGCTGTCTTTCATTCTATAATCTGCATACTCGCAAGCAGCCTGCATATCTTGTCGAAACACCTTTACATGTTTGTAAGCCAGCATTTGCTCGGCATTGTCTGTTGAATCGAAATTTACCCAAAGCGTATCGGAGTGCATGTGAAGGGTATCCGATTCTTCGATTTGTTGAAGTAAGACCTCGCCTACCAAAAAAGCATATTTCAGACTGTCTTTTCGGTCTGTTTCAAGGTAGTTTCCATAGGTTTGAACATTGTTTGCCGTGTCTTGTATGAAGATGTTCCCAAATGCCTTACCACATTGGGTTTCCGTGTTATAGTCTATGCTGTCGGCAATCAGCGTTTGAGCTTTCTGTCTTATGCGGTTGTTTTGATAAAGTATTGATTGGTTGGTTTTAATGTTGAAATCACCTCTTTCGGTTTCAATCAACACACTATCGGATGTTGTTATTGTCGTCGGTGCATAAAAATACGCCCAATCGGTCTTGCTGTCGTAAAACAAGGAATCTGATTCTATGTTTGCATCAGGGCTTTTTATGCTTACGTTATCTGAAAATTCGAATTGTTTTGTGGCTGTATAATATGTTCCGGTCAAGCTGTACAATGTGCTTTCTTCGTCCCAGATGTCTGCAGAATTGGTGTATCGCACCGTTTCATAGTCTCGCTCCCATACCATATAGTCTGTTTGAAGCGTAACTTTGTCATCGTGCAATGTAACCGTGTCTCCGAAAATTTCTGCAATCTTTGTGTCTCCGTCATAATAGACTTGGTCGCCGTAAAGATGAATTGTGTCTTGGAAAATATGTATGCGTCCGAATGCTTCTATGAAATTTTCATCTGTGTGAAAGACTGCCGAGTCGCAATTCATGGTCATGTCCTCGTGAACAAAGACCACGTTGCTCTTTAATATTAACTGATTGGGGAAAGACGGCAATCGCTCTCCCCAATCTGATTTATAATCTATTTGTTTCTGTGCCGATACACTGCACGCAAAGAATGTAAGTATTAAAAACGGCAGTGCTTTTTGCGTAAACTTCATTCAATTATTCTTCCTCTTGATATTCGTCAGTGCTTCCTGCAAGTCCTTGGTATCTGAACGACTTATCGTAAGTCAGTTTTACGGTTTTCTTGTCCTTCTTTCCCTTTATCTTTTGTGTAAACTCTATATAATAGTACGTTTCGAGCTTTCTGTCGGTAACCGTTCTGCGATACTTCAAGTCGTAATCAACTTTCTGAAATACGGTTATTGAATTCGGAAATTTAACTTCAGGATAGCGTGAAGACAAATCCTTTATTATCAAACGCGGATAACGTTCTTTTTCAACAGCTGTTGTTGTTGTCATTATCATTCCGTCAGGCTTGAAAAGCATTTCCATTTCGCGTCCGCGATTTTCGTAATACGCTCTGTAATTTCCTTCTTCCTCTTTCCACTCTCTTACTTCTATTCTCGGGAATTTTTTCTTGAACGCTTTGGTTACTTCTTCCGGAATTACAGGAACGTCCAATGCTTCAGGCACTTCTATATCCACATCTTGAGATTTTGAATTCTTTTTCACATCTCCGTCTTCTCCTGTTCGGATTTCAAGACCGCTTCCATCCAATGAAGCTCTCTCTGCCATCTTTTTTTGACGGTATTCGATAGCTTCCGGATTCAATCGGGCGATATAGTCTTTCTTTACAAAATCTGGGTCAGGTGCGTTTGTTTTTGTCAACTTGCCGCGTGGGTCAAACACCATTTCGTATTCTGTTTGACCGATTCCCTTCATTGCAATGATAAGACGATAGTAGTTATCGCCGGAAAAATCTTCTATATATTCGGATTTTTTGATTCGATAGCCGGGATAATTATTCAAAAAGTAGTTTGCAACCAACGTAGGCAACTCTTGCTCTTGTATATCAAAGATTGTAAACTGCCAATTACCAGTTGCTGTAAGAAAAACCCTACCTATTTGATTGTCGATGTCGATTTCAGCGACATATTGTCCCGTTTCAAAATACCAACCGTTGAGTTTATAATCGGAATATGTGTTTTCCAATCCCAATCTCACTTCTTGCGGAATGTCGGATGGACGTAATTTTTGAGCAAATGCCGCAAACGACATCATAACCAACAAAACCGCTACAATTGTTCTTTTCATATAATTCATAATTCAATGTTTGGTCTATTTACAATTCAGTTCTAATGATTGTATCCTTTCTATCAGGCGATGTGGACACCACTGCAATCGGAAGATTCATTTTTTGCTCGATTGCATTTACGTATTCCTTCATTGCAATAGGCAATTGCTCAAACGTATTCTTGCCTGCAACATCTTCACACCAGCCTTTCAATTCGGAATAAACAGGATTGATAACCGCATCTGTTTCATACGGTACTTTGGTTGTAGTTTCTCCATTTATCTCATATTGTTCGCATATCTTGATGCTTTCAAATTTATTAAGCACATCAACTTTCATCAACATAAGATGAGTAACTCCATTAAGCATACAAGCATATTTCAATGCCGGAATGTCCAACCAACCGCATCTTCTTGCACGTCCGGTCGTCGAACCAAACTCTCTACCCTCTTGACGCATTGTTTCACCATCTTGATCAAACAATTCGGTAGGGAAAGGTCCGCTTCCGACTCTTGTACAATAAGCTTTGAAAATTCCGAAAACGCGACCTATCTTCGATGGAGCGACGCCTAAACCGGAGCAAACGCCTGCTGTAATTGTATTAGATGAAGTTACAAACGGATAAGATCCGAAATCGACATCCAACATCGAGCCTTGAGCACCCTCTGCCAATATTCTCTTACCCTCAGACAAAGCCTCGTCGATGAAATATTCGCTATCCACAATCGTCAATTGCCTTAAGGTTGCAAGCGAATCAAACCATTTCTTTTCGTATTCTTCAAAAGACTCGCCATCTATCTTGAATTCATCAGGTTCATATCCCATTGCCTTGATTTGAGACAAATGAGCATCACAAGCTTTCTTGTAAAGAGCTTCGAAATCGCTTGTAAAAATAGAACCAACCCTCAAACCAGTCCTTGCAACCTTATCTGTATAAGCCGGACCTATGCCTTTAAGTGTCGAACCTATCTTTTGAGCACCTTTATTCTTTTCATTGGCAGCATCAAGCATTCTATGAGTAGGAAGAATCAAGTGAGCCTTCTTCGAAATATAAAGATTGGACTTCGGATTAAAGCCAATATTTTCCAAAGACTTCACTTCCTTTTCCAAAATCAAAGGTTCAACCAACACCCCATTGCCAATGAGATTCACTTTATCTTTATGACAAATTCCCGAAGGAATGATATGCAAAACGTGTTTAATACCCTCGAACTCCAATGTATGACCCGCATTTGGCCCTCCTTGAAACCTTGCAATTATATCATAATTCGGTGTCAATACATCGACAATCTTTCCTTTTCCTTCGTCTCCCCACTGCAATCCGAGAAGCACATCAATCTTACTCATCTTCAATTCCTCTATTTTATTAGCTGCAAAAAACCTTGCAAATATACATAAAAAACTTGATTCGGCTGTTTTGCCGCATTATTTTTTGGTTCTTTTTCTTCTTAATCAAGCAATATGATAATCAACCAAAGCCATAAGCGGAGCTTTCACCACATTATTTATCTTCATTCCGAATCGCTCTGCAACATTCTTCAATATATCTTCTGCATAGCAAGCTATACTACCAACGACATTTATTACATATTTATTATAAGAAGTATAACGACATATTTGTTCAGTAAAGAAACTTTCGAACGCCTTTTCGATTACACCTCTGCAATAATCGTTCGTTTTGTTTTCAATTGCAAAGCGAGCAAACGAAGCAAGATAAAAATTCGGAGCCTCTTCCTTGTAAAGTTTATTGAGAAAATCAGACTCATCTCCCGTATGAATCTGAGCAAACTTCGTTGCCATATCTTCAGGCATAGTTCCACGTAGATAATCTCTTAAAATAAACTTACCGATATTCGTTCCAGCACCCTCATCACAAAGAACATAACCCAAAGACGCCACATTTTCAACAATATTCACGCCATCATAAAGACAGGAATTCGAACCTGTCCCAAGAATTGCTGCAATAGCAGGCTCACGACCGCAAGTCGCTCTCGCTGCTCCTAACAAATCGCCTTCGACTTCAATCTTTGCATTCTTAAAATAAGGAGCAAACCACCCTATCACTTCATTTTGCTTTACCTTTGCCGAACATCCTGAAGCATAAATATAGATATACTCGACACAATCCGCATACACATTCGGCAAAATCACAGACTCGATTTCCATACGCATCGTAGTCTCAGACACATTATAGGGATTCATTCCACGCGAAGTAAACAACACTTTCACATCTTTTCCATCCACCAAAGCCCAATCCGTCTTTGTCGAACCGCCGTCAGCAATCAATATCATAAATCTTTTTCTTAAAAAAAATCAATCACACTTAAGAACTGCAAAGATACGAAATAAATCCATTACAAGCAAAATCCTACAAGACAAAAAAAAGAGGCCTGCTGAAAGCAAGCCTCTGACAAGCATATAAAATCTTATTAAATGAACTTTATTTCTTTCAATGCTTCAACAATCAATTGGAATGTATGTTCCATATCATTATCCAAGCCGACAGAATAACGAACCAAACCTTCGCTCATGCCCATTTTCTTTTGTATATCCTCAGGAACCTCTGAAGAAGTTGACTTTCCGGAGCAAGAGAACAAAGTACGGAAGTATCCCAATGAAACAGCCAAATAACCAACTCCCTTATTTTGCATTGCTTCCATGAATTGGTTTGCACGTTCTGCAGTTTCAAGGTCGATAGCTATCATTCCGCCGTAACCGAATCCCTCATTCATCATCTCTGTCATCAAAGCGTGATCTATGTGGTCTTCATTTCCCGGATAGTTAGCCTTGATTCCGATTTCGTTGAAACGTTTTGACAAGTACGCAGCATTCTTTGAGTGTTGTTGCATACGAATATGAAGTGTGTAAAGGTTCTTCAAGATAGATGTAGAACGGAAAGAATCCAATACAGGACCCAACAACATAGCTGTTCCGTCGTTTACGTCTATCATTGCATTGATTGTAGCAGCATCAGCACAAATAGCACCTGCCACACAGTCGTTCTTACCATTTACAAACTTAGTCATAGAGTAGATAACTACGTCAGCACCCAATTTGTATGGAGAGAAAATCATAGGAGTGAAAGTATTATCGACAAGCAATTTTGCATTACCAGCTTGTGCAATCTTCTTCAACTCAGGTATGTTTGCGATTCTCAACAACGGATTAGACATACACTCTGTATAAACCACCTTTGTGTTAGGACGCATTGTAGCCTTAACTTCTTCAAGGTTAGTTGTATCAACGAAAGTTACTTCAACGCCATAACGAATTATGTAGTTTTTCAAGAAAGCGAAAGTACCGCCATATACAGTTTGAGAAGCAACAACGTGATCGCCTGCTTTCAAAAAGTGCATCAAAGAACAAGTGATAGCCGCCATACCAGATCCTGTAACCCAAGCAGCTTCAGTTCCTTCCATTGCAGCAAGAGCTTGGCACAATGAGAAGTTTGACGGATTCCAATGGCGAGAATACAAATAATATCCTTCAGTTTCGCCATGGAAAGTATCAGTCATTGTTTGACCGAATGGGAAAGTAAATGTAGCCGAATCGTTTATATTCGGATTGACACCTCTTTCGGGAGAGATTTTTTGTACAGCATTGATTGCTGTTGCTGGATCAAATTTCTTCATATCAAATACCTTTTTTCTATTAACTTATTTCATTAACAATTCATCGCACCGCAAACGTTCAACACCTGACCGCTTACATACGAACTCAAATCAGAAGCCAAGAAAACACAAGCCTTAGCAACCTCTTCAGGCTTTCCGCCACGACGCAACGGTATTTTTTGTTCCCATTCCTTACGAACCTCTTCACTCAATTGACCGGTCATATCGGTAATAATAAATCCCGGAGCGATAGCATTACATCTTATGTTTCTTGAACCAAGTTCCTTAGCAACGCTCTTAGTGAATCCGATGATTCCTGCCTTGGAAGCAGAATAGTTTGCTTGACCTGCATTACCGCTTACACCGACAACGCTACTCATATTGATGATTGAGCCGCTACGTTGCTTAAGCATGATTTTTTGACATGCGTGAGTAAGGTTGAAAACGCTCTTTAGGTTTACGTTCATAACCAAATCCCAATCGCTCTCTCCCATTCTCATCAACAAGTTATCACGAGTTATACCCGCATTGTTTACCAACACGTCGATTCTTCCAAATTCCTTGACAACCGCATCAACCAAAGCCGCACTGTCTTCAAAAGATGCCGCATTAGAAGCAAAACCCATTGCCTTAACACCCAAAGCTTGCAATTCCTTTTCGCAAGCCTCCATATTCTCATCTCTTTTTATATCGCTAAAAGCTATATTGCAACCTTGTTTTGCATATTCTATGGCAATCGCCTTACCGATTCCGCGTGATGCTCCTGTGATAAGAGCAACCTTTTCTTCAAGTAATCTCATTCTATTTACTATTTTAGTGTTTACGACTGCAAATTTACAAACATTTATTCAAACAAAGAATTAAATATCATCTAATTTAGAACCGACCCAAAGAAAAAATCGCTTTGAGCGAAGGAAAAACCTACAAATCAAAGCGATTTTATCGTACCGACCAAACTTGAATTCAATTTTATAAAACTTGAATTCAGTAAAATAAAATCAAGATTCAATTCATCGAAACAAAGAAATTACTTATACAAACTTTGTCTTGTCTTCTCATCGATAGGATTACCATCAGCCACAATACGACCGACCAAATCTTTTGTCCAACCAAATCTCTCCATACCCTCATTTATCCACTCTACAACAAAACCCGAGTACAGGCTATCTTTTTTCGCCATATCCGAACTCAAAAACAAATCCTTTTTGTTAGCTTTTAAGAAGTCTTCAAACTTAACCAAATGAGCCAATTCTTCCTTAGACCAAGACAATTTCTTTGTTTCCTTAATCTTATCTATCCAAAAAGCATACTTACTTTCGCCATTCATTGCAGAAAAAACCACAGGCTTTTCATCGTCAGAAAATTTCAACCATTCTTTTCGAGAAATTGTCTTACCTTTATTAGGATCTTTTCTTGCTATAATTTCATCTAACGGATTTTTTCCCTCTCTTAGCCAAGTCAAAATCTCTTCATTGAACTCAGAAAGATAAATACCCGTAACGAAATAGTTTTTCATCACATCTGACCAACCGAAACGTTTTTGTCCTTCAGCCGACCAATCATCATACCACTTATCTATCTCTTGACCTTCCTTCGATCCAGAGTATAAACAATACATGTTACCATCAAGTTTATCAAACATTATTTGCAAATAAGCAGCTTCTTCTTCACTCCAATCCAAACTCTTTATCTCCGAAAAATAATCTGAAAAAAGGGTATTAAAACAAGATTCCGACATTGCTTTAAGAGTTTTACGTGTTTCAATACCTGACATATCTCTAAGTTCTTTCAAAGAAACACATTCTTTACTGCTACTACAAGAAGTAAAAAAGAAAAACATTACAACTCCAATTAAAATAACTAATCTTTTCATATTATGCAATTTTATTCTTAAACCATATCAACAATTATCTACATACGCCGTTGCATTCGGCCAACAACAAAAATCCACACCCATCTATCTCCCTACCACACTTCGATTTTACACATTTTTTACTATTAGAACACCAATCACTTTCTGTACTGCAAGGACATCCTCCTGCTAAATCTAACAAATCATGAGACCCCCCGTTTCTAAAATGATTTAACAATCCATCGGTCAATACATCTCCACTAGCAGAAACAAAGTATATTATAGACTGATTCCACCCCAACGTTTGTTCTGCATATCTCTGCCACGCTGAAGCAAAAGAAGAAACAATTGCATAATTAACAGAATCATCTACGTAGTCTTTTGAAAAAATCATACTATTACTTTCTATAAAATTTTCCAAATCCAGAATATGATTTAATTCACTTTGAGACCATCTTAATTGCTTTAATTCAGATATTTTATGTTCCCAAAATGAGCACTTGGCTCTTTGAGTCATCGATGAATAAACAGAGGGCTTCAAAGAATCAGGTAATTGCAGCCATTCTTCTCTTGTATAATTTTCATAAAGATCTTTGTGGTCTAAAACATACATCTCGGCATTTTTCAACTCACATTCATCATCATTACTCATTGAACAAGCTAGCATTTGTGAAATTATTACAATTCCACTGATTAAATAAATAATTTTTTTTCATAACAAAACTATATTAAAATTAGACTTTGCAAATTTAGAAAAAAAAGTAATACCAACCAAACTTGAATTCAATTTTCTAAAACTTGAATTCAGTAAAATAAAATCAAGATTCAATTCATCGAAACAAAGAAAGAATCAGATTCTTCCAAACTTCAGATAAGTGTAAGCCAAACGAAAGAGCATCAAAATGTTATACCACACCGTCGGAATCAAACCGTAATGTTTTTTCATAATGACAAAACGTTCCATATTAGCCTTTTTGATATTCTTACTGCTGATTCCGCCCTGTTGAAACTTGCTTACAAACAGCCCTGTGTTGCATATCTTCGACTCATCTGCCTTTTCGATTGCCGAAAGTACCCAATCGTAGTCGGCGGTTATGCGATAAGTCGTGTCATAGTACGAACAAAGTTCTTTTTTTATCAATACAGACTGATGACATACAGTCATACCCCAACGAAAGCTTTTTGCAGTCAAACGCTTCGGCAAAGCAAGTCGGCGTCTTCCCAATGCCACGCCTTCGGAGCTTAGAATCATCGTATCGCCATAGTATATGTCTTGAGAGGTTTGCGAACACGCCAACATCTTTTCCAAAGTCGCAGGTTCGAAAAACACATCTCCTGCATTCAAAAACAAGACATAATCACCGCAAGCCAAGTCCAAGCCCTTGTTCATCGCATAGTACAAGCCACCATCTTTCTCACTAATCCAGCGACTCACCACATCATTGTTTTGCTTTATCACTTCCACACTGCCGTCTTTCGATGCACCATCTACAATCACATAATCTATGTTCTTATAAGTTTGATTGCGTACGCTCTCAATCGTCTTTTTAAGGTCTTGCTCAGCATTGTAACAAACCGTTATAATGGAAACTTTTTCTCTCATAACGAAAGGTCTTTGTCTATTTCGGATTTCACAATATCAATCAATCTTTCATAATACCTGTTTTCAGAATACTCTCCAACAACTCTCTCTCTTGCAAAAGCAGAAAGGCTTTCAAACAACGTATTATCAGAAAACAATAATTCAATCGTAGACACAATTGCATCATAATCTTTGAATGAAACAATAAAACCGTTTTTGCCATTTTCAACAACATCTTTTGCAGCCAAAATATCATAAGCTACAACGGGCACTCCTCTTTTCATTGCTTCGATTACAACCATGCTAAAACCCTCATACCAATTACTTAAAAACAAAAGGAGTCTCGATTCCAAGTAAAACTGATTTAGCTGTTCTCTATCCAAGAATCCAAAGAATTTTACGTTTGATGGTATTTCTCTATCTTGAAAATTGTTCTTTGCACCTGCCACTGCAAACTCGTAATCAGGCATTTTTTTCGCTATTTTCAGAAAATCATTAAATCCTTTTTCTTCTGTAATTCTACCAACAAAAGATATATATTTTCTATTGCAAGATTTGATTTCACTATTTGCTGACACATCTATTGCATTAGGCAACAAACTGACTTTACTTTTAGGATTCAGATACTCTTTAATAAGATCCATTTGCACCTTATTAAGACATAGGAAATTATTTACCTTATTATAATAGCCCAATTTTCTAACAAGATAATATCTTACAAAAAATGAAAACGATGCAATGGCATTTCCTGCACACCTATTTTTGAAACAATTCCACTCTCTAGCCTTTCCGATACAATCTTTACAAATTTTACCGTCTCTATACAAAATTCCAATCGGACAAAACAGTCGATAATTATGTACAATTTGAAAAACCTTCAAACCTTTCTTTCTCAAAAAAGGAATAATCGCAGGAGATATTATGGGAAACAAGTTATGCAATATCACAGCATCAAATCTCTCATTTTTCAATATTTGATTCAAGTCCTTGAAACTACGAAAATTTATAATGGAAGTAAACATTCCCCAAAATTTTCCAAGGAACCATTTATTCATTTCAGAATAAGAACGAGTATAAAGCACCACTTTATGCCCATGCTTTTCCAAAAGAGTCTTTTGAAACTCTACAACAGATTCTTCCCCCCCCCGTATAGAATATTCATTATGAATTATAAGAAAATTCATTCTATTGTTTAATCAGTTTTACTGTATATTCAGTATTCTTTTCTACGATTTTCAACACATAAACACCTACTTCCCAATCCGAACAATTAATATCAATCTCATTTTTCCCATTATTGAAGAAACGTTTTTCAGAATAGACTTTCTCTCCTTTTACATTATATATTTCTATCGGCAATTCCGATTTTTCTAATACTCTAAAAACAATAGACCATTTATCGTTTGTCGGATTTGGAACAACTTTCAATTTTTCACTACTTTCGTTTGAGAATTCTCTATCGCCCAAATCCGATTTTCTTTGCAAAAGATCATTCGATGATATTTTTACATCATCATCTTCTTCGGCTGATTCAGTCAATAAGATTCCTTGATTGGCAAAACACAACTCTATGCAATACTCACACGTATCAAAGTCCTTAATTACCTGATGGCACAACGTTCTATCCAAAATTTTACTTGGCAACGTATAAGTAAAACTTGGTGATGTTGAAATCTGTTTCGAACCAAGTCGCCACAAATGTTCACCTCCTTGTTCTATGGAATTAAAATAAAATTTCAAGGATTTATCACCAGTGTTTTCAAGACAGAACGAAAAATGTGCATTACAATATTTATATGTTATTTCCAATTCAGGCCACAAAGTGGAGTCTAAACAATCGCTTGATGAGAAAACCATGTTTCTATAGTGCTCTTCCGTTTGCAGTTTCAACATAAAACCATAGTTATTTCCCGATACCATATTTTGAACCATGGCAACGAGATTCGGATTACTCACCGTACAATTCCAATTGTACTGAGAATTTGACTGAGGTATCGTAAACTGATTTGCAGTCGTTGTTTGAGGCTGATTATTCCAGGTAACGGTATTTTCACTCCAATAAGAAGTTATTTCTTCTACAAGAACCTCATTTGAATAAAAAGCAGATGGAGCACCGGGATAAGAAGAATTCATATCAATATTTGTTCCGTACAGACGCAATTTTGCACTTAATATTATAGCATTGTCAGGAATTGAATTCAATTCTGTAAAACACAACAAAGAACGAATAGTTCCTCCGGAGCAACCGATATGTCCCCACGTCCAATCTTTCATCCATAAAGTTGGTTCTGCACCAAAATTACGTTCAGCATTAGTTTGAGTAGCTCCTTCGGGAATACAATCATTATCATATCTCCAAATAGGAGCATCTTTACCGACAACTGCATTGGGTTTCAATATTACGGTTGTTTGAGCATAAGAGATTGCACAACCGAACAAAGCAATCAATAATAACAAACCTTTTTTCATAATTAAAGTATTTTCAATTAAACACATTATTATATATATACGAATACGCATTCAAAATAAAACAGTTACAAAACAAAGAAACAATTTACCGAATCTTGATTTCAGTCGAACGAATCTTTGTTTTATTTTTCTGATTCTTGATTTTATTTTTAGAGGTTTTTATTCGACAAAAGTGCATCGAAATAAGCAATGGTTTTTCTCAAACCTTCTTCCAAGCAAATGGTCGGTTGCCAGTTCAGTTTTTCTTTTGCAAGGCTTATATCGGGTTTTCGTTGCATCGGGTCATCACTCGGCAAAGGTACATAGACGATTTTACTTCGTGAAGCAGTCAGTTCGATAACCTTTTCTGCCAATTGCAATATCGTAAACTCACCCGGATTGCCTATATTCACAGGTCCGATAAACTCATCTTCGGTTGCCATAAGTCTTACAAAGCCCTCAATCAAGTCATCTACGTATTGAAAACTGCGAGTCTGCGAGCCGTCTCCCGCAACCGTTATGTCCTTGTTTTGCAAAGCCTGAACGATAAAGTTACTCACCACTCTGCCGTCCGAAGGGTGCATATTAGGTCCGTAGGTGTTGAAGATGCGGGCAATTTTCACCTTTACGTTGTTTTGCTTATGATAATTGACAAACAGCGTTTCTGCACATCGCTTGCCTTCATCATAGCATGAGCGTTCTCCAATGCAGTTTACGTTTCCCCAATAGCCTTCGGGTTGAGGGTGAACGGTCGGATCGCCATATACTTCCGAAGTTGAGGCTTGAAGAATCTTTATATCGAGTCGCTTAGCCAAGCCAAGCATATTCAGAGCTCCCATTACAGAGGTTTTAACCGTCTTTATGGCGTTGTGTTGATAGTGAACAGGAGACGCAGGACAAGCAAGGTTGTAGATTTCGTCCACTTCGGCAAAATAAGGCGTGCATACGTCATGACGAATCGTCTCAAAATACGGATTATTCATCAAAGGAATGATATTTCGCTTGCTTCCCGTAAAATAGTTATCCAAACAAATGACTTCGTTTCCCTCATCGAGCAAGCGTTTGCAAAGATGGCTGCCCAAAAAACCTGCTCCGCCGGTTACCAATATTCTTTTCATTTTCGTCGTTTTTGTTTCTGATTTGCAAAGATAGAAAATTATCTCTTGAAAAGACTGTTTTGTCCGATTCAAAAAAGAGATTATGTGGTTTTCACAAGGATTTGCTTCATCTCAAGCAGATGACATCGCCTTTGAGTTTGATTTCTCCCCGGTCAAGCATCATTCTGAGGACGGGAACAGTCTGTTTGTGATGCATGAAACGAACATCCGTCATAAAGAAGTCCAATTTCTTTTCTCCTTCTTTCAGCGTTTGACGTATCAATTCCCGCAGTTGTTTGGGTTTTACAAGGTTTTGCAGACAGATATCGCACTCTCCGCACTCTTCTGTTTCTATTCCAAAATATCGCATCAGCAATTGCTGACGACATGATTTTGTTTCTATGTATTGCAACACTGCCCGAGCTTTGTCCGATGCACGTTCTTTCAATTCCGAATAATATTGCGGTGCTATGTAAAGGTCTTTGGAACGTACTCTATCCGATAGAAAAACAATATAATGCCCTTTTGGACGATGTTCATAAAGAATGCTTCCCGTCCTATGCAGTTTTTCAAGCATCGAAACAGTCTTTTCCTTGCTCCATTCCAAATAATCGGCCATTCTATCTTCGTGTAAACGCACCATTTCGCTTGTTGCCCCTTCGCAAAGCCGCAATACAGCACTCAAAGCCAAGGCATAATCGTCCGAAACTTCCAATAATCGACGGATTTCCCGCGTTTGCAACAACACTTTGACTTTCGACACCGGGTAATCCCTGTCTTTGAGCCATATTATGCCGATTCGCTGCAATATATGCAGAGATGCGAAAACCTCATACTTGCCCATGCCGTAATGATTTGCGAATTCCGCCAAATCAAACAAATATGCTGAGTTCGCTCCCGAAAGATAAGGTATGTTGTAATAGGTATGCAGTCGGTCGTAAACTTGTCTGATTATGCTCAAATCAGGATAATCCATGCCGACTCTGCGAAGCATGTCTTCTTTGTCTTTGTCTTCATAAAGCAAAACCGCATACGCTTCTTTTCCGTTGCGACCTGCACGTCCGTATTCCTGATAATAGCTTTCCAATGTAGGCGGTATATCCAAGTGAATGACGAATGACACATCTGCTTTGTCGATTCCCATTCCGAAGGCTTTGGTTGCGACGAGCAAAGGCAGTTTCCCGCTTTTCCATTCTTCTTGTCGGCGATTGCGTTCCTCGTCCGACAATCCTGCATGATAGCTTTCGACTTTCAAACCCAGGTGTTGCAAATCTCTTGCATGCAATTCGGCTTTCAAACGCGTGGAAACGTAAACTATTCCGTTGCCTCCGACTTTGTCGATTATCTTTTTGCAACGAGCAATCTTTTCTTCATCTTTTATAACCAAGCATTTGATATTCTCACGTTCAAATTTTGCTCTTATGATGTTTGATTTGCGAAAATGCAAACATTGTTCGATGTCAATGGCTGTTTGTTCGGTTGCAGTGGCTGTAAGAGCAAGTATCGGTACATCGGGATGACACTCACGCAAAACGGCAATTTGACGAAATTCGGGGCGGAAATCGTGTCCCCATTCCGAGATACAGTGTGCTTCATCCACCACAAAAAGGCATGGTTTTACCGATTTGACATAATCGATGAAGGTTTTGTTTTGCAATCTCTCGGGAGAAACAAACACGAACTTGGTTTTGGTCGTCTCAATCGAGTTAAGAGCCATACCCAATCCGTAAGGCATATTGTCGGTTGTAAGACGGCGGGCTTTCAATCCCCGTTTTTTCAAGGCGTCTTCTTGGTCTTTCATCAACGAAAGCAAGGGTGAGACAACTATACACACACCCGGCATCATTAAAGCGGGAATCTGATAACACAGACTCTTGCCTCCGCCGGTCGGCATCAGCGAAAGAGTGTCCCGATTCAAAAGAATCGAGCTTATGACTTCCCATTGCGTAGAACGGAAATCATCATAAGCCCAATATTTTTTAAGTATCCGTCTTGCCTTTTCTAAAGACATTTGTCGTATTCGAAAGGTGTGTCGAACGAATCAAAGTTTCCCCAAATTCGATCTTTGTTTGAGAGAATCGGTTCTTTGATCTGCCAATCCAAATTCAAGATCGGATCCGACCAAAGTATGCCTCCCTCCGATTCTTTATTGTAAACAGCTGTGCATTTGTAAGAAAAAACGGTGTCGTCTTCAAGAGTTACAAAACCGTGTGCAAAACCCTCGGGAATGAAAAACATATTTTTTTGTTTATCATCAAGCTTTACAGACACGTGTTTGCCATAGGTCGGCGAGCCTTTGCGTATATCGACCGCAAAATCAATAACGCTGCCCTTGATTACTCGAATCAGTTTGGCCTGTGCAAAAGGCGGAGCTTGGAAATGCAAACCTCTGACAACGCCTTTTGAAGAGCAAGATTCGTTATCTTGAACAAAGTCGGTTCGAATCCCAAGACGCTCGAACTCGACTTTGTTATAACTCTCGAAAAAGTAACCCCGATTGTCCGAAAACACATTCGGCTTGATTACAAACACACCTTCGATGTCTGTCTTTTCGATTTCCATCGGCTTATCCGTGTATTGCTTTTCCGTATGCAGCTTCGAATGCTTCCATCACAGCTTCGCTCATCGTAGGATGCGGATGAACTGCTTCCAACACTTGTTTTGCTGTAAGTTTGTTTTGACGTGCTGCGACGATTTCTGCAATCATTTCGGTAACATTGTCTCCTATCATGCTGCAACCAAGTATCTCGTCGGTGTTTGCATCAACCACAACTTTAACAAAGCCATCCTTGTTTCCGCTTGCAGCAGCCTTTCCGCTGGCCATGTACATGAATTTGCCGACTCTTACTTCTCTGCCTTCGGCTTCTGCTTTCGCTTTAGTCAAACCAACAGATGCAACCTCTGGAGTAGTGTATGTACAACCCGGAATATTGCCGTAGTTGATTGGTTCTACATCCAAGCCTTTTATCTTTTCGACACAGATGATTGCCTCTTTGCTTGCAACGTGTGCCAACGCAGGTCCGTGAACTATGTCGCCGATTGCGTAAACGCCTTCCACGTTTGTGCGATAGTAATCATCGACTTCGATTTTTCCTCTTTCGAATTTAACACCCGCTTCTTCCAATCCGATGTTCTCGATGTTGGTGCTGACTCCCACAGCTGAAAGAACAATATCACATTCTATTGTTTGCTCGCCTTTCTTTCCTTTAACCAATACTTTACATCCTTCTCCCGTTGTATCTACACTTTCAACCGATGTAGCGGTAAGCACTTTCATGCCATTCTTTTTGAAACAACGTTGAAGTGTTGAACTAACTTCTTCATCTTCATTGGGAACTATGTTCGGCATAAACTCGACTAAGGTTACCTGTGTGCCGATTGATTGGTAGAAATGTGCGAATTCGCTGCCTATTGCACCGGATCCGACAACCACCATGCTGTTTGGTTGTTCACGAAGCGTCATTGCCTCTCTGTATCCTATGATTTTCTTTCCGTCTTGCGGCATATTAGGCAGATTTCTGCTTCTTGCACCGGTTGCCAATATGATATGGTCTGCTTCAAACAGCTGTTCGCCGCTTCCGTCTTTCATATTAACGCTAACCTTACGGTCAGCCGTCAATTTGGCTTCTCCTTCTATGACGGTGATGTTGTTTTTCTGCATAAGATGTGCAACACCCTTGCCCATGTTTGCTGAAACCCCGCGTGAGCGATCAACAATTGCGTTCATGTCTGCTTTGAATGAGCCTTCTATTTGCACGCCATAATCTGCAGAATGCTTAATGTAGTTGTATGCTTGTGCAGATTTCAAAAGTGCTTTCGTGGGAATACAACCCCAATTCAAACATATACCTCCAAGGTTCTCTCTTTCCACCACCGCTGTGTTGAATCCCAACTGAGCAGCTCTTACGGCAGCAACATAACCTCCCGGTCCGCTACCTATGATCATTACATCGTATTTCATATCAATTGATTTTGGTTTTTTAATTCTTTGTTTTAATTTTTTCTTTCTTGATTTCGCTCGAACGAAATCAAGAAACATTTTTTTGTTTCTTTGTTTTATTTTTCCATCTCCAAACAAAGATTCATTGCTATCGAAAAATAGCAAAATTTTAGATTGCAAAGGTAAGGAAAAAACGCAAATGAATATGTCTTTACTTAAGCTTATTTCTTTGAAAGCAAAATTTTGTGTACCTTTGCAAAGTTTTTTTACATAAAATAGTCTGTTATGAAATTGAATTTCAAAGGCGTTTTCGAGCCTAAGTTCTTTGAATTGATACGTTCAAGAAACTATTCAAAGGAATTGTTCTTTAAGGATCTGACTGCAGGAATCATTGTCGGCGTTGTTGCAATCCCGCTTGCGATTGCTTTTGCCATTGCATCAGGTGTAAGTCCGCAACAAGGCTTGATAACAGCCATTGTGGCAGGTGCAATAATCTCCATCTTCGGAGGCTCACACGTTCAGATAGGTGGCCCTACCGGTGCGTTCATCGTGATAATCGCCGGAATAATCGCCCAATACGGAATAAACGGTCTTATGATTGCAACGCTGATTGCAGGAGTCATATTGATATTGATGGGATTGCTTAAAGTAGGTGATATAATCAAGTTCATGCCTTACCCGATCATCGTCGGCTTTACCTCAGGCATTGCACTGACTATTTTTTCCACTCAAATGAAAGACTTTTTCGGTTTGACGGCTTTAGATGGCAGTGAATTGGTTGTTCCTTCAGAATTCATAGATAAATGGATTTGTTATTTCAAACATTTTTCCACCATCGACCCTTGGGCAACCGCAATGGCGGTGTTTACTGTTGTCATCGGTTTTCTTTGGTCTAAGGTTACGAAAGTTATTCCCGGCAGTCTGATTGCAATAATCGTTTGTACGGTTGCAGCAATAGTGTTGAAGAATTACGGAGTCGAGGTTGCCACAATAGGAAGTGTGTATCCCGAATTGGCAGGTGGTGTTGCTCTTCCTAAGCCCGAACCGCTTTCAATCGATACAAAAGCAATCAGAGAACTGCTTTCACCTGCCTTTACCATAGCAATACTTTGTGCAATCGAGAGTCTGCTCTCTGCAATGGTTGCCGACGGAGCCACAGGTAAGAAACACAACTCGAATACCGAGCTTATAGGACAAGGACTTGCGAATGTGGTGTTGCCAATCTTCGGAGGAATCCCCGCAACAGGTGCAATAGCAAGAACAATGGCTAACATAAACAACGGAGGTCGCACTCCGGTGGCAGGAATCGTGCATGCGATTTTCTTGCTTTTGATTTATCTGTTCTTAATGCCGCTTGCAGCGAACATTCCTTTTGCTTGCTTGGCGGGAATCTTGGTTGTGGTATCATACAACATGAGTGAGTGGCGTTCTTTCAAAGGAATATTGAAAAATCCTAAAAGCGACGTTGCCGTTTTGTTGGTTACGTTCTTCTTAACCGTGATATTCGATTTGACGATTGCAATAGAGGTTGGTTTGTTAATTGCATTCGTTCTGTTCATCAAGCGTGTCATGGAAACATCTTCAATAAAGGTTATCGACCAAGAGCTACAGAGAACGGAGGATCCTGAATCGCAGAGTGTGTATGAAAGAGTCAATTCTTCAGTTCAAATATACGAAATCGACGGTCCTTTCTTCTTCGGAGTGGCTAACAAATTCGATGAAATAGATTCAGGAAGCAAGAAGAAAAAACCAAAAGTCAGAATCATACGTATGAGAAAGGTTCCTTTCATCGACTCAACCGGATTGAAGAACCTTCGTTCGCTTTGCGACAAAAGCCGTAAGGAAAAAATACAAATCATACTCAGCGGCGTAACAGAAGAAGTAAATCAAGTGTTGCAAAAGAGCGGTTTTGCCGATGAGCTTGGCAGAGAATTCATTTTCGATCATATTTCAAAGGCTCTTGACAAGGCAAACGAATTGACAAACAACGAATAAACCTTTTCAAGGGTGAATCGGGCGAAAAACAACATCGTTTTCATGTTGCTGTGCCTTGTCGCACTGCTTCTCATGTTTGCCGACTGCATGATAGGAAGCTCGTCGCTGACTGTAAGCAAGGCTGTGCAGGCTCTGCTTTCCCCTTTGGGCATTCGGCTTTCGGGACTTGGCGAAGTCGATTCTAACGAAGCGTATATTGTTTTATCGCTCAGGCTTCCAAGAGTTCTTTTTGCGGCTGTTGCAGGGGCTGGATTGGCTGTTTGCGGGCTTGCCTTCCAATCAATATTCCGCAATCCGCTTTCCGATCCCTATGTGTTGGGCGTAAGTTCCGGAGCATCACTCGGGGCTGCTATTGCAATCGTTCTCGGAGCCGAAGGAATGATTCTCGGAGTCGGTTTGAGCAGTTTCGTTTTCGCCATGCTCACAGTGCTTATCATCATACGGATTTCATCGTACGGCAACCGCATTCACACATCTACCCTGCTGCTTGCAGGAATCTCCATAAACTTTCTTATTTCCTCGCTCATATCTCTTCTTATGGTTTTGAACAGAGAGCAGATGGAGAAAATCACTTTTTGGACAATGGGCAGTCTTTCCTACATCGACTACAACGACCTGCTGTTTGTAACTTCCGCCGTCTTGCTCGGCATAGGCGTTGTGGCGTTTCATGCGAGAGATTTGAACGCTTTGCTTATCGACAATCAAACAGCACAAAGCTTAGGCGTGAATGTGGAGAAAACAAAACGCATCATATTATCGGTATGTACGCTCATGGTCAGCTCGATTGTGTGTTGCAGCGGCGTAATAGGCTTTATCGGTTTGGTCGTTCCGCACATGGTACGAACAATTGCAGGAGCGGACAATCGAAAACTTATTCCGTTCTCGATTGTCGGCGGTATCATTTTCATGACTGTCGGAGACATTTTATCGAAAGTAATCATTCCGCCGTCGGAAATACCACCGGGAAGCATTACAGCTTTGATTGGTGCTCCGTTTTTCATATATCTGTTGTTTAACTCAAAAAAACGCTTGAACCAATGATTGAAGTGAGAAATCTGAACTATGTTGCGGGGAAAAAGAAGATACTTTCGGACATTTCTTTCTCATTGTCCTCGGGCGGATTCTATGGAATAATCGGAAATAACGGCTCGGGAAAGACCTCTTTGCTCAAATGTCTGACCCGAAACAATGATGTGGAAAACGGAACAATCACAATAGATGGCAGGGATTTGAATTCATATTCGTTCAAAGAGCTTGCGAAGAAAATCGCTCTTGTTCCGCAACATACAGAGCTTATGTTCGATTTCTCGGCACATCAATTGGTTCTCATGGGTCGCACACCCTATCAACGACCTCTTTATTCGGACAGCAGCGAAGACCTGAAAATCGTCGAGCAAGCAATGAAACAGACAAACACATGGCATCTTCGCAATTCCAATGCAAAGACTTTGAGTGGCGGAGAGTTTCAAAGAGTAATCATAGCAAGGGCTTTGGCTCAACAAACGCCTATTTTGATGCTCGACGAACCTATAAGCAACCTCGACATTCAACATCAATTCGAAATAATGTCGCTTTTGAAACAGATAAACCAAGAAGGACGGACAGTGATCATCGTTCTGCACGACTTGAATATGACTATGCAATATTGCGACGATGTGTTGCTTATGCAAAATGGGAGATTAGCAGTTCAAGGCTCTGCAAAAGAAATCCTTAACAAAGAAAACATCGAGCATTACTTTAATGTAAGAACAGAAATATCCGAATCCGGAAACCGCATATTTATCTCAAAAAAATAAAACGAAGAAACAGAAAATTTTTTCTTGATTTCGTTCGAGCGAAACAAAGAATCATTTGACTGAAATCAAGAAAAAAAACGGTGGATTCAAATGCGGAATTCACCGTTTTTCAATCAAGATATATCTGATTAAATATCAACAACTTATTCAACCGATTTGTTTTTCAAAAAAAAAAGCATTGAAATAAAGTAATAAAGAAAAGATTGCATCCGTTCCAAGTATGTATTTTACAAAACAAAGAATCATAAAACTCAAACAAATGAATAATATGAGAAAGAAAGTATTTGCGACAATTATTCTTGTTACCATGGGATGTTTCGGAGCAAAGGCTCAAACAGATGTAGATTTTCCTCAGTTGGAAGTTGTTTCGCCATTTGGCATAAGCCTTGAAGGTAATCTGTATCAAAAAGGTAGTCTGATGGTTGATGCTTTTTCGGGTTCAGGTGAATATTTGAGTAATATGCCTGTGCCTACCAATAGTTTCTTTGGAGGAATCGGCATCGATTATACTTTCAATCGTGCCAACAAATTGTCGTATATAGTTTCTTTTGGCTTGGAACTGAAACCTATTTTCAGCTTTAAGAACCCCGATGTACCGGAAGAGCATCTCTATCCTTTGGATTTCCCAAATTCTCACTCGTTTAATTTCGGACAATATCTTAATGTAGCTCTTCAATATCAAAATACCATTGGGGAAAGCGATGTTTGGTTTTATAATATCAAAGCAGGAATGAGATTCAGTTACTATGACGGAGAAATGCCTTTCCATACTGATGCTGCAGATGGCTGGACTAATTATTTGGCTATGTTTTCTATAGATGCAAAGGGTAATAATTACAACTTGGTTCCAAGTCTTATGTTATCCGCAGGCGCTTCCTTTAATACGCCTATTGGTTTGTGGTCGTTGAATCTTGTGGGAAACATCAGCATTCCTAAATTGAATACCGGAAGATTTGAATTCTTCAATTATCTGCAGACGTTTCAAGGGGATTATTCTTTGACCGGAAACTATGTTGGTTTGACTTTGAGCTACTCTCCTTTGAAAATAGTGAAGCCGACTCCTAAAAAGAAAGCTCGATTCAGAATGTAAAAAAAACGGGATGGCATTTCGATGATTCGTTTTGCCATCCCGACACTTGGTTATTTGAAACCCGACAATTTTATTCTTTATTCATTGCTCCGACTTATTGTTGTGCGGCTATAATCTCCGATGCTTGTTTTGCCATTGAAAGCAATTGTGCATCGTTTTGTATTTTCTCGATTACGCTACTTAGTCCGAGTTTATTGGAAACAGAAACGATATAAGCCAACATACTTCCGACTTGATTGTCTATTTCATCGTTGCCGCTATTCAAAAGATTTGCTTTAATATCTTCTATCAATCCGACAAACAATTCCTCAGCTTTGGCAGTGTTTCCTTGTTGTGCCACATTAGCACCTGCATTCAACCTTTCGATATAGTCGTTTAGCAATCTTCCGACTTGATTTGCTCGGTTTATTTGTGCAACTTCGGGAATTTGTTTCAACTTCGCCGCCTCTTGTTGCATACCATAGCGTTCTGCAATCGAAAGAATTTCGGACAGTGTCAGCAAACTCAACTGCTTTTCTCCCTCAACGCTTCTCGCTTTTCTGCCTGTGAAACGATTGTAATAGTTAAGGTATTCGGTATAGTAGTCGATTATTTCGTTCAAGACCTCTTTTGCCTTAGCGGTATTGCCTGCCTTGAAGTAGTTTTCAGCCAACATTATGTCGTAACGGTCATACGGTATCTTGGAATTAGGGAACTCTACAACGGCTTTGTTCAATATATCGAGAGCTTTGCCTTTTTCACCATTCCTTATAAGATTGTCCGCAAGCAATACGTGGAACTGTCTCATGTTTCTTGAATTGTTCACGCTCACTGCCTCTTCCAAATAAACGTCAGGGTTATTCACTCCTCCCCATTGGAATTTGTTTTTCATCAAATCATAGCTTCGTTCGGTTTGATGACTGCCTGAGGCCTTGTAAGGCACGATTCGATGTACCAATCCTTCCTGACGTACGTATTCTCCTATGTTCGGGAAGACTTTTTGAAGGTATCGCGGATTCATGACATAAATCGGACGCTCGAATGCGTTGGTTCCCAATATGTCAAGAAACATCAATTCGTTTCTTATCAGTTGTTCGTATCCGTAGTTTTGGTTTATGTTGATTTCAAACTCGACTCTGCCTTCTTCTTCATCGACCAATTCTTGCGGATACAAGCCTTTGGCTGCCATCTTGGCTTTATCAAACGGTATGTAGAAGCGATTGGTTCGTAAAACCTTGACCGAGTCTCCGTTTTGCAGGTATTGAGTGGTTTGATTGTTGGTTTTGAGTTCTTGCAATACGTTTCTGACATCTCGAGACGGTCCTCCGGACGGTACAACCAAAGATACGTCCAATCCCAATCGATAGAAGGATTTATCCAATGTGAATGGCAGTTTTTCAGATTCGTAAACTTTGTTGTACAATTGCTCGACATACCAATGCATTCCTGAGAGTGTGTAATTCAAAACCCTGACATCGGTACGTATTCCTTCAACTTCTTGTGCATACCACAAAGGAAAGGTGTCGTTATCTCCGAATGTAATCAATATGGCGTTGGGTTCACAGCTCTCAAGGTAGTTTCTGGCGAATTCTCTCGTCATATAACGTCCGCTTCTGTCGTGATCGTCCCATTCTTGCACCGCCATAAGCATAGGAACTGCAAAAAAGCATATTGCGGTTACTAATCCTGCTTTGACGTTTTCAGGTATCTTTATTTTCTTTGCCCATTCGTACAGTCCGTAAACGCCCAATCCTATCCATATTGCAAAGGCATAGAATGATCCTGCATAGGCATAGTCTCGTTCTCTCGGCTGACAAGGCGGCTGATTCAAATATAAAACGATTGCAAGGCCGGTCATGAAGAACAAAAGGAAGACAACAAACGCATTTTTCGGGCTTCTCTTGATTTGGAACAACAATCCTGCAATTCCCAACAAAAGAGGAAGACAGAATAATCTGTTTTTAGCTTTGTTGTTTGCCAAATCCGACGGCAGATCCGTTTGTGGACCCAATCGCCATGAGTCTATGAAATCCACACCCGTTATCCAGTTGCCATGAATCAAGTCTTTGGTGCCGTTACTTGCCGCAAGAGGCTCATAAGACGAGTAATTCAATCCGTAACTCTGTATATCGTTTTGTCTGCCTGCAAAATTCCACATGAAGTAACGCCAATACATGTGGTTGATTTGGTATTTGAAAAAATAGGTTAGGTTCTCTCCGAATGTCGGTTTGCGATCAGAATTTCCCGGAATGCCACTCCACATTTTGTAATACACAGGGTGATTTCTGCTTTCGTCGTTCGAGTACATTCTTGGGAAGATTGTAGTGTGCTTGTTGTCGTAAACGACTTCTCCCATCTGCTTTACCTCTATGTATTTGTTTGATACGGTGTCTTTGATGTACTTTGGTGTTCCTTCTTTATGATCAACGACGGTCGCTGTGTAGTATTGACCGTGGAAAAGCGGCGTATAACCGTATTGTTCTCTGTTAAGATATGTCAGCAATGAGGTAGCATCTTTCGGAGCGTTTTCATTTATCGGAGTGTTTGCATTGGCTCTGATGACTAAAACAAAGAATGTGGTGTATCCTACCAAGATAAAAAGCAACGAAAGTATGGATGCGTTCAATATAGGTTTGTTTTTCTTTGTCGTATAGTACAATCCGAAAACTATTGCGGCAATCAAAAGAATAAAATACACTATTGTACCGGTGTTAAACGGTGCTCCAAACGAATTGGTGAAGAATATCTCAAATTTTCCTGCGAATATGACGATGTAAGGCACTACAAAATAAAGTATGAATGCAACCAAAAGCATCGATATTACGCCGACCAAAATGAATTTTTTCTTCTTTCCTTTTTGTACATCAGGGAATTTCTTGAAGTAATAAACGTATGTGATTGCCGGAATGGCAAGTAGGTTCAGCAAATGCACGCCTATGGAAATTCCTATGAGAAATGCTATTAGTATGAGCCAACGAAGATTGTGCGATTCATCAGCTTGAGATTCCCATTTGAGGATTGCCCAAAATACTATGGCGGTAAAGCACGAACTCATCGCATAAACTTCGCCCTCGACTGCGGAATACCAAAATGTATCGGAGAATGTGTATGCCAAACTGCCGATCAAACCGCTTCCGAATATTGCTATCATTTGTGCAATCGTCATTTCCTCCGGTTTTTTCACGAATTTCTTCGCCAACATCGTGATTGACCAGAAGAGAAACAAAATAGTAAAGGCACTGCATATTGCACTCATTGCATTGATTGTGTAAGCTATTTTTGTCAAATCGCCACCTGCAAAGTTGGAAAACAAAGCTCCGATAAGTTGAAACGTTGGTGCTCCCGGCGGATGTCCCACTTGAAGTTTATCGGCTGTTGCAATGTATTCTCCACAATCCCACCACGATGCGGTAGGTTCTGCCGTCATCAGATAGACTATGCAGGCTGTCAAAAAGACTGCCCAACCTAACACATTGTTTATCAAGTTATATCTTTTCATATCTTAGTTTGAATATTTATTTCTTGATTTCGATTTTCTGAATCTTGATTTGAGCGAAACGAATCTTGATTTCAGTAAATTGTTTCTTGATTTTATTTTCAGGACTAAAAAAAATTACCAATTGACTTTTTGACGCTTGACAGGCATTGTCATACATCTTGCACCGCCTCCGCCTCTTGGCAATTCGGCTGCCTCAAAGGTTACGACAAAACGCTCATGTGCATGCATGTCTTCTTTTCCGCTGCATACGTCTTCTGCTTTCAATACATCGAATCCTGCATTGTTCAAAGCCTCTATTGTATGTGTGTTGCGGGCATAGCCTAACACCTTGCCTTCTCCCAAAGCAAAGAAATTGGCTCCTGAATGCCATTGCTCTCTTTGTTGATACCATGAATCGTTTCCTCCACACAATACCGGCTCTAAGTCAAAGCCTACATGCTTTGTTGCTTCCAAGAAATTGTTTCTTTCATGGTAACGAATCTGTCCGTTATCTATTTCGATGTGTGTGGTGTTGAATCCTGTGTTTGACTGCAATATCAATGGTGAATAAGCCATACATTTGTCTTGGGCAAGCATAGTGAATACCATATCCAAGTGAATGAACGACTCAGGCTTGGTTGGTAATTCTTGAACGATGATATGCTGACGATCTTTGCGAGAAGCAAAATATTGTATCAAAAATTCAATTCCTTTTTTATTTGTTCTGCAACCATTACCCACGAAAAGGACATCTTCTCTTGCTATAAGCACGTCCCCTCCCTCAGTATGAGCTCCCTCAACCACCTTTGGATTGATGGTGCTTACGCCAAAGAAATTTTTGAAAATTGATTCCATGATGTAGCTTTCCCTGTCTCGAACGTCTGTACTCATGGAATGAATCAACACTTGGTCGTAAACGGAAGACGAAGCGTCTCTTGTGAAAAACAGATTATACAAAGGATTCAACATATACCTGCCTTGTTCGAATTCTTTTGGGTGTACACCTGCTTCATACGGGTATCCCTCGATCAGAAACTTAGCAAGCTCTTTGCTTGGTAAAGAAACCAATTCGGCAAACAAAAATTGTCTGTTTTCTTTCAACAATATCTTGTTGAGTAATTCAGCTTTTACCGAATTGTTATCCAAAACTTTTTCAAGCAAATCAACAACCTGATAAGTCTTTGTCCATTTGGATAACACGCCTTCAAAATTTGAATATTCCTTTTGAGCTATCCGCAAATTCAATAAATCACTGTATAAAGCCTCTTGAATACTTGCGGGTGTCATTTGTTCAATCTCTATGCCCGGAGTATGAAGTATCACGCCATCAAGCTGACCTATCTCCGAGTTTACTTCTATAAAATCCATAAAAACTTATATTAATTCTACCACTTAAACAATGCAACTTTCATTGCATTGAAACTGCAAATGTAAGCATTTTTTTCAAAGCTACAAAATTTAACTTGGAATGGAGTCAATCAAGGTTTTGACATATTCATCCGAAGGAGCAGAATACACTTTGTCGGCTTCATCGATTTGAATCACCTTTCCCTTACGCATAACTATCATTCTATCTGATACATACTTGACAACTGCAAGGTCATGCGAGATAAAAATGTATGTTAATCCGAATTCCCTTTTCAGATCTGCTAAAAGATTCAAAACTTGTGCTTGAATGCTGACATCCAATGCAGAAACCGACTCATCACAAATAACAATCTTCGGTCTGAGTATAAGAGCTCTTGCAATGCCTATTCGTTGCCGCTGACCGCCTGAAAATTCGTGAGGATAGCGATCGTAATGTGATGCATCCAAACCAACTTTCTCCATCATCTCTACAACAAGTGCTTTTCGTTTTTTTGCATCCGATTCTATCGAATATGTTTTCAATGGTTCTCCTATTGCTTGCCCGACGGTGATTTTTGGATTGAGCGAAGAATATGGGTCTTGGAAGATAATCTGAATGTCTCTTCGTACCTTTTTTAGTTCGGAATGTGATTCGCAATTCAAGATTCTGTTTTCAAAAACGATGTTTCCCGATGAATTTTCCACCAATTGCATAATCGCTCTTCCAAGAGTAGTTTTTCCACAACCTGATTCACCAACCAAACCCAAGGTTTCGCCTCTATACAAATCAAAGCCTACCTTATCGACTGCCTTAAGCGTCTTTTTACTTTTGCCAAACAGATTCTTATTAAGCACATATTCAACTTCTAAATCTCTGACTTGCAAAATCGGTTCTTGGGAATAAATTTCCGAATGTTGCTTTGAACGCTCTTCTTGCGTTATTACGTCATTATCATTATTTGTTCCATTCAAATAATCATCGACAGTAGGCAGGCGTTTTGGGCGTTCGTTCATCGAAGGTCGGCAAGCAAGCAATCCTTTTGTGTATGGATGTTGCGGATTCAAAAATACGCTGTCTCTATCCCCTGTTTCGACTATACTACCTTTATATATAACGGCTATTCTATCCGATATACTGTGAACGATTCCCAAATCATGCGATATAAATACCACACCCATGCCATATTTTTGCTGAACCGTCTTTATCAAGTCCAATACTGCTTTTTGCACACTTACATCCAAGGCAGTCGTTGGCTCATCTGCAATCAACACTTCGGGCTTACAAGCTATCGCCATAGCAATCATGACTCTTTGTTTTTGACCTCCCGACAATTCATGCGGATAAGAATCAAATACTCTCGAAGGATTAGGCAACAGAACTTCATCAAACAATTCCAAAACCTTCTTTTCGGCATCTTTTTTCGAGCAATCATCATGTTGCAATATCATTTCGACAACTTGTTTTCCACATTTAACAACAGGATTTAACGAAGTCATCGGCTCTTGAAATATCATTGCGATTTTTCCTCCGCGATATTTCCGCATTTCTTTTTCGCTCAATTGCAACAAATCGACAGATGAATCGAAGAATATGCGACCTTGAGTAATTTTTGAGTTATTTTTGTCCAACAAACCCATAGTTGCAAGTGCAGAAACGCTCTTTCCTGAGCCTGATTCGCCCACTAAACCGAGTGTTTCACCTTTTTTTAACGAAAAATTCACTCCTTTTACAACTTCTCTCCAAATTCCATGAGAACGAAACTCTAAATGAAGATTTTCTATCTCCAATATATTTCCATCATTCTCTTTTTCAATCTTTTCATTCATTGCTCTAAGAAAACCTATTGTTTAATTCATCAATTTTTTTCAATGCAAATTTAACTCAAGAACGAAGAAAAACAACAAAAAATTTGAAAAAAATCGCAGAAAATTTTGTCGGAATCAAAAAAGGCAGTATCTTTGCACTCGCAAAAGGGGGGATAACGATAGCAATTCAAGCGAACGTTTAACCAATTTTTTGAAGGATTGTCCCGTGGTGTAATGGTAACACATCTGATTTTGGTTCAGACATTTCAGGTTCGAGTCCTGACGGGATAACAAGGGAATCGAGATTATTCGATTCCCTTTTTTGTTTTATCTTTTCCCAAATAAAATTTCCAAATCCAAACAACGTTTCAATCATTCAAAAAAGCCCTTGAAATAAAACAAAGAAACAGAAAAATAAAACAAAGATTCGTTCCGCTGAATTCAAGATTCGTTTTTCTGAAACAAAGAAAGAAAATCCACCATTCCAAACAAAGAAAAAACACTATTCGGACTTTTATGCGTACCTTTGTACAAAATTTGATTCGTTCAAAGAAATGAAACCTCTGTCTGAAATAAAACTCGAAATGATTTCCGAAATAGGTGAAAAGAAAGCAGCCGTTCTGAAACAGGAACTTGGTTTGCTAACTTTGAAAGACCTATTCGACTACTACCCTTACAGATATGTGGACAAGAGTCACTTTATCAAAATTGCGGAAATAAATTCCTCTGACGTATATACGCTTTTAATCGGAAAGGTTGTCGGAAAGCAATTGGCAGGTGTTGGAAAGAGTCAGCGGCTTATTGTAAGAATTGCGGACGAAACAGGTTTTATAGACTTGATTTTTTTCAGCGGATTGAAGTGGTTAAGCAATAATTTTGCAAAAGATGAAATCTATGTAATCTTTGGAAAACCTAATTACTTCAACGGCGTGTATAACATTCCGCATCCGGAATTTGAACGATTCAATCCCCAAAAAGATTACAAGAAAGAAAAGTTCACTCCTATGTATAACACAAGCGAGAGAATGAAAAAAAACTTTCTTGCATCGAAACAGATGACTCAAATAATGAAAAGCACTTTGAAAACATTCTCTGTGCTTATCGAAGAAACCTTACCCGAATACATAATATCGCAATATCATCTTCTCTCTCGTAAAGAAGCAATCCTTAACATACATCTTCCAATCAACGAAGAAGCTTTGGCAAGAGCAAAATTCAGATTAAAGTTCGAAGAATTTTTCTTCATGCAATTAGAGCATCTTATCATAAAATCGAATCGTCAAAACAGATCTCGCGGATTCGTTTTTGAAAAAGTTGGTGAACACTTTAACACTTTCTTCAACGAACACTTGCCTTTTGAACTGACAAATGCCCAAAAGCGTGTGGTGAAAGAAATAAGAAATGACATGCGTTCAGGAAGGCAAATGAACAGACTGCTACAGGGTGATGTAGGTAGCGGAAAGACATTGGTAGCTCTTTTAAGCATGTTGATAGCTTGCGATAACAGTTTTCAGGCAACAATACTCGCTCCGACCGAAATACTTGCCAAGCAACACTTTCAAAGCATCAATAAATTCCTTGGCGATATGAATGTAAACATCTCGCTATTGACAGGAAGCAGTAAAGGAAAAGAAAGAAAAGTTCTTTTAAGCGATTTGGCAGATGGCACAATCAACATATTGGTTGGCACTCACGCTATTTTGGAAGACAATGTCGTTTTCAAAAATCTTGGCTTGGTTGTGATAGATGAGCAACACAGATTCGGGGTTGAACAAAGAGCAAAAATGTGGTCAAAAAACACTATTCCGCCTCACGTTTTGGTTATGACTGCAACACCGATTTGTCGAACACTTGCAATGACTCTTTACGGTGATTTAGAGTATTCGGTAATTGATGAGCTGCCTGCAGGACGCAAACCCATACTTACAACCCACCTTTATGACAGAGACATCCTTCGATTGTTCGCCTTCATGCACCAACAAATAGAAGAAGGACGACAAATCTATGTTGTTTATCCGCTTATCAAAGAAAGCGAAAAATTGGATCTTAAAGACCTTATGGACGGTTACGAAAGCATTGTTCGAGAATTTCCTTTGCCTAAATTTCAAATAAGTATCGTTCACGGAAAAATGAGACCTGAAGACAAGGATTACGAAATGGAACGATTCAAAAAAGGAATCACAAACATAATGGTTGCAACTACGGTGATAGAAGTCGGAGTCGATGTTCCGAATGCAACTGTCATGGTTATCGAAAACGCAGAACGCTTCGGTCTTGCACAACTTCATCAGCTCAGAGGCAGAGTCGGACGAGGCGGAAAGCAGAGCTATTGCATCCTTCGCACTAAAGACGAACTTTCTTCCGAAGCTCGCTTCCGTATAGAGACGATGTGTCGCACCAATGACGGATTTCAGATTTCCCAAGCAGACTTACAGCTTCGCGGACCAGGAGATATGTCGGGTACTGCACAGAGTGGTGTTCTCAACTTGAGAATTGCCGACATAGTAAAAGACGAAAGATTGCTTTATCAAGTAAGACAAATCACACAAAACATCGTTGAGCAAGATCCTTTTTTGGAATTAAACCAACATATCATACTTCGAAAGTTCTTTTTCGAAAAACACAAAATCAGCGACTTCTCTATGATTTCCTAAAATACGATAGTATCTTACCGAAATTATCATACAGATATTTTATCAACAGCATCGCAACTATCGAAAAGACGAATCGCAACACGAAAACAAAAAACGCATTTGCTCCTATCCCAATCATAAGCAGGTGATCTTCGATTATCGAATGAAAAAGGCTGAGAAATGCCAACGAAAGGAAGATATCTCGCTTCTCTATCGGCTTTTCTTTGCTTTCTGCAACAATCAATCCGCCTCCATAGGCTAATCCGAGTGTCATTCCAATGATTGTTATCGGTATAACTTTGGGAGAAATTCCTATAAAGCCGACTACGGGCGACAAAACTTTTTCCAACAATCGCAAAAAACCTATTCGCTCTAACAATTCAAGTAAAACAACCAACGAAAGCACAATCAAAGCTATTGAAACATACTTTTTAACCTCTCCTACCGCCCAACCAACCCAAGAAGAGCTTGTTTCGGTAAAATGTATCGCACTTACGGTTGAATCACACAAAGAAAATCGCATACAGATTTGAGCAGTCAAAAGAGCAAATACGTATGCCGAGACAAAGCGAATAAGAAATATCGGAAGGAATTTGCAACCTGCTTTGACGCATATAGGAATCTCTATAAGGAATGTGTGAGCGAAAAGCATAAGAGAAGAAAGCGTTGTTATTTGAGCAACAGTCAGTCCCCCCTCAGGCTGAAGCGAAGAAAGCGAAAGCAATCCGCCATAAATATTACTTAACATCGTGGCAGCCCAAACAAGCCCCATTTCTCCAGGAAGCCCCAAAGGTTGCATCAAAGGCGAAAGAGCATAGCCCACATATTGCATTAAGCCGGTTTCTTCCAAGATTTTTATAATCAGACTCACAGGAATCATTATCTTAAAGAAGACACTGCAAGCCGCAAACCACTTTTTGAGTATTCGATTCGAAGTTTCTTTGATTTCTATTCTTGCCATGCTTTCTTATTGTATAAAGGATGATACAACATAATAGTCTCTCGCAAATGGTTTATATCGACATGAGTGTATATTTCCGTGGATAAAATCGACTGATGTCCCATCATATCTTTCACAACCACAAGATTAGCTCCTCCTCTTATGAGTTCGGTCGCAAAACTATGCCTTAGAGTGTGCGGATGTATGTTTTTGTTTATGCCAACCTCTTTTGCAAGATCTTTGATCATTTGAAAAACATGCTGACGTGTCAATTGCCTACCGTAATGATTGAGAAAAATAAGCCCTTTGCACTTTTTGTCTATATTTAGTTTGCTAAGATGATTGTCGATAAAGTATCGGAGATGTCGCAAAGCACTTTCACCAATCGGAACCAAACGTTCTTTGTTACCTTTCCCCAATACCTTTATATATTCGTGCTGCCAATAAATATCACTCGTCTTTAGATTCAACAATTCGCTTATTCGCAATCCACAAGAGTACAAAATCTCAATTTCAAGTGCATTTCTATAACCATGAAATGTGCTTTTATCGACCGCATCCAACATCCTATTGATTTCCGAATCGGATAATACGACAGGGAGATTCTTTTCCAATTTTGCGTTTTCAAGCAAATCACAAGGGTTTTTAAGCAATAAATCTTCCATTATAAGATATTTGAAAAAGGCTCTTACTCCGCTGATAATCCTTCTTTGTGTGCTGACTTTCAAAATACGCTGTTCTTGATCTCGAACAACACCCATGACTGTTTTTTTCAAGAAATGTTGAAGGTGTTTAAGCTCTGTTTCTTGTGGTCCTATGTTCGGATATTCTCTTTCCATGAAAGCAAAAAACTTATTGCAATCATCAAGGTAAGCATTCAAAGTATTGACAGAGTAAGACCGCTCCATAAGTATATAGGATTTGAATCCGAGAAGATATTTCCTCCATTTGGATTCTGCAACCAATGTTTCATTCAAACTATCTGCCATTGCATTTTTTGCGTTTAATCACTTAATTTTCATACTCTAAAAAAGAGCAAAATTATTTCTTTGTTTCAGAAAAATAAATCTTGAATTCAGCGGAACGAATCTTTGTTTTATTTTTTTGTTTCTTTGTTTTATTTTAAGGGCTTTTCGGAATGGTTGAATCTTTGTTTTATTCCAAATCGGCAGAGCCTACTTTGTTCATCAAAAACATTACTCTGTCTGCTTTACGATTAAGTTTTCGATTTGGTGAAGCAGGATTTCGCTTTAAGGGATTTGGCAAAACACTTGCCAAAAGAGCGGCCTGACGCTTTGTAAGTTTGTTTGCCGATTTTCCAAAGTAGTGTTGCGATGCCGCTTCCACACCATAGATTCCGTCACCAAACTCTATGACATTCAAATACACTTCCATGATTCTGCGTTTGCTCCAAAAAGTTTCTATTAACACCGTTTGGTAAACCTCCAATCCTTTTCTCAAATAATTTCTTCCGTTCCACAGAAAAACGTTTTTTGCCGTCTGCTGACTGATCGTGCTTGCTCCTCTCGGTCTTTTGCCGGTTCGTTTTGCGTCTTCTCTTGCTCGTTTGATTTCTTCAAAGTCAAAGCCGTTATGAGTTTTGAATCGGTTATCCTCGGCAGCCATTACGGCTTTTACCATATTAGGAGAAATATCTTCAAAACTCACCCAATCTTTCTCCAATCTAACTTCACGATTATCATCAAAAGCCTGCTGAAAACATCTCTGCACCATGAGAAACGTAATCGGCGGATTAACTACCGTATATAACGCAGTAAGCGACACAGTCAAAACAATGTAGGAAAGAATCACTATTCCAATCCATTTGAACACCTTTCCCACGGTTATCTTTTTTGAATTTCCTTTACTCATACGCTGATATTTGAGTTTTTTCTTTGCTTTTGGAGCGTTTTTTCTTGCAAAAATACAAAATATGTCTTCAAAAACTGCGTTTGACTCAAAAATATTCCATACCTTTGCAAAATTATGAAAAAAGCTTTTTTAGTTATATATATATTGATTGCCGTTTTGGGAGTTTCTTGTTCGAGTAAACATAAAAAACTCTTAGAAAGCAACGACCACGATGCCAAATTCGAGGCAGCAATGAAGGCTTACGAAAGAAAGGACTACTTTCACGCCACTCAATTGTTTGAAAACTTGTTGTTATATTCGAGAGGAAGAGAAAAAGCCGAGCTTGTAAATCTCTATTATGGCAAATCACTTTTAGGAGGTGGGGATTACTATTCGGCAGCTTACCAATTTGAAAGTTTCGTTAAATGGTTCCCTTATTCGAAATACGCAGAGGAAGCGTTGTTTCAAGCAGCCTATTGCAAATATCTTGAATCACCCGAATACTCTCTTGATCAGACATTGACAAAACAGGCTATCGACAACTTTCAATCCTATATTGACAAATATCCAAAGTCAGATAAGGTTGAGCAAGCAAACAAATTCATGGACGAATTAAGAGAAAAGCTCATCAAAAAGGACTATACAAACGCTTATAACTACTATAAGACAGAAGCATATCAAGCAGCACAAACAAGTCTTAAGAATTTCCTAAACAATTATCCCGATGCAACGCAGTACAGAGAAGATGCGATGTATTACATTGTGCTTGCAGGATATGAATTTGCAGAAAAGAGCGTAGAAAGCAAACAAAAAGAACGCTACGAGATTGTTCTGATGGACTATGAACGCTATCAGGTTGTTTTTTCCAACATGACGGATAAATCGAAATCAGAAAAACTCGAGGGCATTTACAATAACGTAAAGAAGAAATTAGAAACGATTAACACGACATCAAAATAAAGACAATTAGAAACATGGATTACAAGAAGACAAAAGCAGACACAAGTATCAAAACCAGAAATTTGAACGACTTTGTTAATGTTACAGGTAACGTTTACGAGTCTATTGCTATGTTAAGTAAGAGATCAGATCAGATTGCCGCAGACTTAAAACAAGAATTGTATAAAAAGATAGAAGAATTTGCAATAACCGAAGGAATGGATGAAAATTCCGAGAACCACGAACAAATAGAGGTTGCGAAATTTTACGAACAACTTCCAAAGCCTTACTTGATTTCTATAAAGGAATACTTGGATGACAAATTGGTTTACAAGAAATCAAGTACTGAAACGTCAGAAAACAAAGATAAATAAACATTCCGATAAATTCGGTACAGCCTTCATACGACTATGAAAGCAAATGTGGTGATTGCAATCAGCGGAGGAATAGCCGCATACAAGATACCGTTTTTGATAAGACTGTTCAAGAAAGCCGGACACGAGGTTAAGGTTGTTGTTACAAAAAACGCATTAAATTTTGTAACGGAAGCAACTCTTCAAACTTTGTCCGACAATCTTGTTTATAGCGATATGTTTGCAGGAAACAAAGATATGACAGAACATATCAGCTTGGCGGATTGGGCGGATTATTACATAGTTGCACCGGCTACTGCAAATATTATCGGCAAATATGCAAACGCTATTGCCGATGATTGTGTTTCTACTACCCTTTTGGCATTTGACAAAGATGTTTTTTTAGCTCCTGCAATGAATACCAAGATGTATGCGAACAAAGGAGTGCAAAACAACTTGCAAATACTCGCTTCGAGAGGTGTAAACATTATTTCACCCAACTGCGGTGAGCTTGCGTGCGGAGCAAATGGTGATGGAAGAATGGCAGAACCAGAAGAAATTTTTGCTTTCGTAAACAGCCATATCAAGAAATCAAAAATCCTTGCAGGCAAGACTATATGCGTTACAGCAGGACCAACATATGAACAAATCGATCCTGTAAGATTCATCGGTAATAACTCGTCTGGAAAGATGGGATTTGCAATTGCGGAATCTCTTGCCAACAAAGGAGCTCATGTAAAGTTGATTGCAGGCCCCACACATTTGACAACAACAAATCCATACATCGAAAGAATCGACGTAAAGTCCGCAGAGCAAATGTACAATGCAACAGTCAAAGAGTTCGAAAAAGCAGATGCCGCAATACTTTCCGCTGCCGTTGCCGACTATACGCCAAAGAATGTATTTTCTCAAAAAGTCAAAAAAGCAGATAACGTTCTCAACATAGAGTTACAGCCAACCAAAGACATACTTGCTCAATTGGGAAGAATGAAAACTGATAAGCAAACACTTGTTGGCTTTGCCTTGGAAACGAATGACGAAGAGAATAACGCAAAACAAAAATTAAGCAAAAAGAATCTTGATTTCATTGTTCTCAATTCGTTGAATGACAGGAACGCATGCTTTGGATTCGATACAAATAAAGTAACAATAATAGACTCTAACGGCAAAATGATAAAAACAGACTTAAAAAGCAAGTCCGAAATCGCCGAAGATGTCGTTTCAAAGTTGATTGACACAATAAAAGAAAAAGAAAGCAAGTTTTAATTCTAAACATTATCGTATATGAAAAAGGTTTGGCTGTTATTATTTGCGATTCTTTTATCTACAAATCTTATTTCCCAAGAATTCAGAATAAGTGTGAGCGTCAATTCCTCACAGATACATGGAACAGATAAAACTGTGTTTCAAAACATTCAAGAATTGCTCAACGAATTTATCAATCAACGCAGCTGGACCAATAAAACATACGAAGAATTTGAGAGAATCGAGGGTAGCATATCAATAAATATCAAAACACATGCAACTCAAGAAGATTTCTCTGGAGACATCAATGTTCAACTTCGCCGTCCCGTTTATGGTTCAACTTACACAACAACTCTTCTAAACACACAAGAACAAGATTTTACTTTCAAATACATAGACGGACAAAGCTTTGAGTTCGAAGAAAACAACTATACGAGCAATTTGATTTCAACAATAGCCTTTTATCTCTATTATTTCTTGGCTTTAGATGCAGATTCGTTCGAACTGAACGGAGGAACAGAATATTTCAATATTTGCAGTAACATCGTTACTGCCTCACAACGCTCTCCTAACAAGGGATGGAAACGTTCCGAAAACCAGAAAAACAAATATTGGATGTTGGAAAATTATACCAATACCACGTATCGCTACTTGCGAGATGCGAGCTACCAATATCATCGTTTGGGATTGGATATGATGGGTGGCGAAAGCCAAGCTGAGGCTCGAAACAACATCATCGAATCTCTTGAAAACATAAAAAAGGCTCACAGAGAGAAGTCAAACCTTGTTGCGGTTCAACAATTTTTTGACGCAAAAGCAGATGAGATTGTAAATATTTTCAAAGGTGCTCCCGAAAACGAAAAATCCAGAGTAATAACCTTATTAAAGGAAATAAACCCTGCTAATACCAACAAATACGAGCAGATTAACCAAACAAGATAATACAGAATCAAAACAATGTCTGTTACAGATAGTTTGAAGATTCGCTTCCCATATTAAACAACAAATCTAAACAAGACAAATCATTGACAAACGGAAACCTATCGCAAAAGGCTTGAAAATAAGGTTTGTTTTGGTATTCCTCCTTTTTATTTCGTTTTGAGAAAGTATTACGAAAATCATTCTCAACTTCTGAAAGGTATTCTTTTGTTTTAGTCAATTCGATTTTGAGATTCATTTTATCGAACACCCAAGTTGTTATTCGAGTGTTTAGTTCGATAAGTTTTTCGGGCGAAGACATTATAATGTTTTCAATTTCAGGAAAATAATAATCAAAATACGCAGTCTTTCCATAAGCAGAACGAATTGCCCTAAGGTGATTGCGTTGCCACAAAGTTTTGTAATCAATCAACACATCTTGGCTTGAAAGTCTTGATTCTTTATTTCTTAGCACAGGAACAACCAACGAAAGTACTCCGTTTGCGGAAAGAATATCTGCTCGGTTGCGAACAGTTTGTTTTAGATAGTGTTCGCAACCGTCAATTGTAATTTCTGCACACTGTCTTGCCAAAACAAGATACGAAATCGGCGGAAAATAAGAAGTAGGAAAAAGACTCCTTACACTATCTGCCGATTGTAACTGATTCCAACTTATCATCTGCAAAATAAAAATCTATCGAATACAACTCGCTTCCCAATCGCTCTTCTCCCCACTCCTCTTTATCGGATTCAATATCTTTTATACCATTGTCTTTTAGTAATTGTTCTATTTGGTTTGTACTTTTGCCGACAATCTTTTCGCCAAACAAAGTCATATCTTCCGACTCTATATTGATACAAACAAGAGTTTCATTTACATCTGTTTCAAAGAATAACGACAATCCTTGTTCGTCATAATGCAATACGGTGGTAGGAATTTCAACCTCTTCACCTATCTGCTCAACTTCCGACGGTTTGCCAATGATTCCAAGCACTTGTTCGACATTTTGTCCGAAAAGCAAATTGCCATAACCTTTTCTCAACTCAATTACATTATTCATAATTAGCGATTTTTGATTTAACAATATCGAATTCAAGAAACAAAAAATTAAAATCAAGATTCATTTCACTGAAATCAAGAATCAGTCGAACGAAACAAAGAATTAAAATTCCGAGACTTAAATCCGTCAAAATTTAGTTTTGCAATAATAGTTATTTTTTTTGTAACAGCCTAATTTTTCTCTCAAAAAAAATAATTTCAATTAAAAATCGATTTTTTTCGACAAAAAGATTCTTTGTTTGGAAAAATAGAACTATATTTGCGGTCGGATAATCTGAATGTTTTTTTTAGATTATCATTAAGAACTTTTATAATACAAAATAATACATCAAAGAAATGGTGCAAATAAAATCTTTATCAGACTTGCAAGCTTTGAAAAAAAGTGCCCACGAAAGAATGGACACAAGAATCAAAGGCAAGAGAGATGATTTGGCTCAAGTGAAAGTTGCAATGGCTACTTGTGGAATTGCAGCCGGTGCCAAATCCGTTTTCGACTATATGTTGAAACAAGCCGACGAAAAGGGGTTGGAAATTATTCTAACTCAAAGCGATTGTATGGGACACTGCAATGCAGAACCGACTATTGAGGTTACACTTCCGGGAAAAGAACCTGTGATGTTCGGAAATGTCGATAACGCAAAAGCAGATGAAATTCTCGATAAGTATATTGCCAAAGGCGAACTTGTTGATGGTGTAATCGCAAAGTAAATTCAATAACAAGGTTTATCAAATAAATTGGAGGAAACATATATGGCGAAATATAAAATGCATATCTTGGTCTGCGGAGGTACAGGCTGTACTGCATCTCGAAGCCAAGAGATTACAAAAAATCTTCAAGCTGCTTTGACAGAAAAAGGCTTGAATGAAGAAGTGCAAGTTATTCTTACAGGTTGTTTCGGTTTTTGTGAAAAAGGACCTATTGTAAAGGTAATGCCTGATAACACATTCTATACCGAAGTAAAACCTGAAGATGCTTTAGAGATAGTTGAAGAACACGTAATAAAAGGTCGTAAAGTAACCAGATTGCTTTACACCGACCCTGAGAAAAAAGAACATGTTGCTGACTCTAAGCACATGAATTTCTATAAAAAGCAATTGCGTATAGCTTTGCGTAACTGCGGATTCATCGATCCAGAAAACATCGAAGAATATATTGCAAACGACGGATACGCTGCTGTTGCTAAATGTTTGACAGAGCTAACTCCTCAACAAGTTATTGAAGAAATTAAATTATCTGGCCTGAGAGGACGTGGCGGTGGAGGATTCCCTACAGGTGTTAAATGGGAAATTGCTTCAAAAAACCATGCTGATCAAAAATATGTTGTATGTAATGCAGACGAAGGAGACCCTGGTGCGTTCATGGACAGAAGTATTTTGGAGGGAGACCCTCACTCTGTTATCGAAGCAATGACTATCAATGGTTATGCAATAGGTGCAACAAAGGGATTGGTTTACATTCGTGCAGAATATCCATTGGCTATTGACAGATTGCAAACTGCTATCAAGCAAGCAAGAGAATACGGAGTTTTAGGTAAGAATCTATTCGGTTCTGGCTTCGATTTCGATATTGAATTGCGTTTCGGAGCTGGTGCTTTCGTATGTGGAGAGGAAACTGCTTTAATCCACTCTATGGAAGGTAAGCGTGGTGAACCTACTTTCAAACCACCGTTCCCTGCTCAAAGCGGATACTTGCAAAAACCTACGAACGTAAACAACGTAGAAACGTATGCAAATATTCCTATCATAATATTGAAGGGTGCTAATTGGTTTAATAAGATTGGAACCGAAAAATCAAAAGGTACAAAGGTATTTGCTCTTGCCGGACAAATAAACAATGTTGGTTTGATTGAAGTTCCAATGGGTATAACTTTAAGAGAAGTCATCTATGAAATAGGTGGAGGAATCAAGAATGGCAAAAAATTCAAAGCTGTTCAAACAGGAGGTCCTTCAGGCGGTTGTTTAACTGAAAAACATCTTGATACACCGATAGATTATGATAACCTTATAGCAGCAGGTTCAATGATGGGTTCCGGCGGTATGGTTGTCATGGACGAAACTTCTTGTATGGTTTCAATCGCTAAGTTCTATCTCGAATTCACTTGCGAAGAAAGTTGCGGAAAATGCTCACCTTGTCGTATAGGTAATAAGAGAATGTTGGAGATACTTGATAAGATAACAAAAGGTCAAGGAACCATGGAAGACCTTGAAACATTGAAAAATCTTGCAGGAGTAATCAAAGATACAGCTCTTTGTGGCTTGGGACAAACTTCTCCAAACCCAATCCTATCTACAATAAACAATTTCTGGGATGAGTATGTAGAACACGTTAAAGACAAGAAATGTAGAGCCGGTGCTTGTAAATCATTGATGCAATACGTAATCGATCCTGATCAATGCGTTGGTTGTACATCTTGTGCAAGAAATTGTCCTGTTAATGCAATACAAGGCGAAAAGAAATCACCACATCACATTAACCAAGAGACATGTATTAAGTGTGGTACTTGTATTGAAAAATGTAAGTTCAATGCAATCAGCATCAAATAAAGGTAAGTGTTGAACAAAAAAAGGTTTTAGAAAAATGGAAATGATAAATTTAACGATAGACGGCAAAGCTATTCAAGCCGAAAAAGGACAAACAATCTTAAAAGCTGCTCGTAAGTTCGGCATTGACATACCTACACTTTGCTATTATGAATTGAATGGACAGAAACTTGAAAACAAACCAGGTGGATGTCGTGTTTGCGTTGTCGAAGTTGAAGGAAGAAAGAATCTTGCTCCTGCTTGTGCAACAGAAGTTATGGAAGGAATGGTCGTACATACGCATTCTCTTAGAGTGGTTAATGCAAGAAGAACAGTTGTTGAGCTAATCCTTTCTGACCACCCTGCAGATTGTTTGACTTGTTCAAAGAGTGGAAACTGCGAACTTCAAACTTTGGCACAAAAATTGGGAATCAGAGAAATTCCTTTCAAGGGTGCTCAATCTACATATAGAAAAGACAACTCTCCTTCTATTATAAGAGATGTTGATAAATGTATTATGTGTCGTCGTTGCGAGACTGTATGTAACGAACTTCAAACAGTAGGTGCTTTGAGTGCAGTAAATCGTGGCTTTGAAGCAGTTGTTGCTACAGCCTTTGAGCAAGACCTTGTAAAATCTACTTGTACTATGTGTGGACAATGTGTAATGGCATGTCCTGTTGGAGCATTGAGCGAAGTAGATCAAACAAGACAAGTAATAAATGCAATAAGCAACCCACAAAAAACAGTGGTTGTACAAACAGCTCCTGCGGTTCGTGTTGCTTTGGGTGAAGAATTCGGTTACCCTGCCGGCACAATAGTAACAGGAAAAATGGCTGCAGCTTTAAGAAGAATCGGTTTCGACTACGTTTTCGACACAGACTTCACTGCAGACTTGACAATCATGGAAGAAGGTACTGAGATGTTGGGAAGAATCAAGAAATTCATGGAAGGAGACAAAGATGTTAAACTTCCTATCTTGACTTCATGCTGTCCGGGTTGGGTAAACTTCTTTGAAACCAACTATCCTGATATGTTAGACGTGCCTTCAACTGCAAAGAGTCCACAACAAATGTTCGGAGCCGTTGCAAAGAACTACTGGGCTGAGAAATTAGGCATCAAGAGAGAAGACATGGTTGTTGTATCTATTATGCCATGCGTTGCAAAGAAGTATGAATGCCAAAGAGATGAGTTCAAAGTTGACGGAAACCCTGATGTAGATTACTCATTGACCACAAGAGAATTGGCAGAGTTGATTAAGCAATTCAATATCGACTTTACATCATTACCTGAAGAAGATTTCGACATGCCATTGGGAGCATCTACCGGAGCAGCTGTAATATTCGGTGCAACAGGTGGAGTTATCGAGGCAGCAGCTCGTACAGCTTACGAAGTATTCACAGGAAAGACATTGGGCAAAGTTGATTTCACTGAATTGAGAGGTTTGGAAGGCGTAAGAGAAGCTACAATAGATTTCGACGGAACCCCTATCCACTTGGGTATAGCTCACGGATTGGGTAACGCAAGAAAGCTTTTGGATCAAGTACGCAAAGGAGAAGTACAATATCATGCAATAGAAGTGATGGCATGCCCTGGTGGATGTATCGGAGGTGCAGGACAACCTTATCACCATGGCGATTTCTCAATCGTTGAAAAGCGTCATGAAGCGATATATCGTGAAGACGAAGGCAAGGAATTGAGAAAATCTCACGAGAATCCATACATCAAACAATTGTATGATGAATATTTCGGAACCCCTTGCGGAGAAAAATCACACCATTTGCTTCACACTCACTACTTCGATAAATCTAAACAAGTGGAAGTTGAAGCCTAACCTCAAAAAACAAAAAGAAAATGGCAAAAGTAAAGTTATCAGAAGATAAAATCAAGAAAATAAAAGAGATTTGTGCCTCTTTCGGCAACAAACCCGGCGAAGCAATCAATGTTTTGCACAAAGTACAAGGAGAATATGGCTATCTTCCGGCAGAAGTACAAGAAGTGATAGCTTTGGAATTGAATGTACCAGTGGCAACCATTTATGGAATCGTTACATTCTATTCTTTCTTCACCATGATACCAAAAGGAGAACATCCTATCTCAGTATGTATGGGTACAGCCTGCTATGTAAGAGGAGCAGAAAAAGTTTTGGAAGAATTTAAGCGTCAATTAGGTATCGGAATCGGGGAAACAACTCCTGACGGTAAGTTTTCACTAAACTGTTTGCGTTGTGTGGGAGCATGTGGTTTGGCTCCGGTTGTTATGATTGGCGATAAGGTTTACGGACGTCTTACTCCTGATATGGTAAAAGACATCATAAACGAATACAACTAAGAGAACGATAAACTCTTATAAAGAAACGGGGAATTCTTTCTTGAATTCCCCGTTTTCTTTTTTGATTTCAGCAAAATGAAACAAAGAATCATTTTAGCCTATTTATCGCTTTTTCGGCGGTTGCATTGTTTGCAGAGCATTTGACAGTTGTCTTTGTCGGTTTTTCCGCCTTTTGACCATGGCAAGATATGGTCTGCTTCCATTTCTTCTATTGAAAAATGTTCTCCACACTTGACGCAGATTCCAAATTGCCCTTCATAGGCGTAGCGTTTGTCGCTTTCTTTGAATTGACGTATGTTTAAGTGTTTTTCATCGCCGAATAAGACGTATTGATATATGCCTTTGCGATTTGTAACGTCTTCATCTTGCATCAAAAGGCTGACTCGTTCCTCCAATTCCTTAACATTGAACTTCTCATCCTTTAATTTATTGTACCAAAATCCCCAATCCAAGCCTTTCATTTCTTTTCTGTATGTCGGGAAAACAGCTTTCACCCAATTTATAACGCATTGAAAGTACAGCCAAAGCTCGTTTGCGTTCTCTTCTTGTTGGTGATTGCCCATGTAAGTCTCGATGTTGCCTTTGCTGATCCAAGAGATGGCTGTTTCAAGGTAGTCTTGACGAATCGCACTCCCGTTCATGTAATCCTTGGCTAAGTTTTCGGCAACACAATTCCTTTTTGAAAAATATCTTTTTGCGTCTGTGGTCCACTCACCCGAGTAAACGGCGTTGCGAATTTCTTGATCCGTAAGTTTCTCTCCTGAAATGTTTATCGTTTGAAACCAACTTAATTTCTCGCTATCGGTGCCTTCGCAAAAGTAAACCATAAGTTCGTAATCCAAAATCTTCTCTTGCTCATCCGTTTGCAAGTTGTGATAATATCTCATGTCATAAGCGAAAACCCCACTGATATATTGACAAATGCTTATCGTCCTTTGCTGTCCGTCAAGCACCTCATATTCATCCGGACCGCACTTTACCCAATACATAACATTGAGAGGAAAGCCTTTGGTTACCGTATCGATAACCGCATCCCTTTGTTTGTCTTTGTAAACAAACTCTCGCTGATACTTAGGTCTTATGTTGAGACGACCATTCCAACCATAAACACCTTCTTCCTCATTATCGATATAACCAGCCACCAATTCACGAATCTTAATCTTCTTTAATTCTATTTTCATTGCTGTTTTATTTTGCTTATTTCTTCTTTATTATAATTCTTCTGTACACACACTTTCCGTTTATTTCGGGTCCACGTCCTCTCCATTGAACTCTGTGGTCGTCAAGCCCAAGAATTTCAAATTGTTCGGGATTATATTTATCTAAAAAAGTGATTGGCACTCCCATAACGCCATCATAATTCATTGGAATCTCAGCTGTCTTTTTTACTTCTATGGCATCGTAATTGTCATACTTAGGATATTCTTCGGGTGTGTAGTTTTTGTAAAGTATAAGTTCTTCGTGGCGTTTTTTATGGTCAAGATTAGTAAACCAAATCGAAGGAACATTTATAATTCTCTCAGTATTGCCTTCCCAATCTTTGATAATTTTTTCTGTTTTCCCCTCATAATCTGACTTAAACCACATTCCTCCAGAAAATCCTCTTACTCCTGTCCATATCTTATTGGCTTTTATCAGTGTGAAAATCTCTTTATAAGTTAATGCATTCTTATTTCCGATTATTAAAAACTTCTTATTGTAAGCCATTAACTGTGCAACGTATTCGCGAAATAGGGAAAAGGGAGGATTTGTTACTACTATGTCGGCTTCTTTTAGCAATTCTATACATTCTTTGCTACGGAAATCTCCATCGCCTTGCAGTTCTTTGACTTCCAATTCGTTGTTATCAACTTGTCGGTTGCCGTTTTTGTCTCCGTAATACTCGATATAGACTGCTCTTTCGCTGTTTTGTTCGCTGAACTTTTCGATTTGATTGCTTTTGTAGCAGGTACAAATCAATTTCTTCAAGCCTAATTTTTCAAAGTTTAAGGAAAAATATCTGAAAAAGTTACTTACTCGCGGGTCATCGCAGTTGCAGAGAATTGTTTTGCCCTTAAAGTGTTCCCAATAGTGCTTGCATTCGTTTTCTATGTCGGAAAGCTGTGTGTAAAACTCATCTGCTTTCGCTCGTTTTGCCTTGTGAAGATTGTCATTCTTTGCCATAATTTATCGGTGTTTTGACTTGAAGCCATAAACTCCGATTCGGGCAAAAGAAAAAGGCGTTACCGTTTTTTAATTGCTTATTGTTGAAGAGGTACCGCCAAGAACCTACACCTAAAATAAGCACAAAACGGTTCACGCCCTAAGACGCGAACCTTCAACTGCTTATTCTCTTAGGTGAATTTGAAAATTGGCGGTTTTCTTTCAACGAGAATAAGAGCTTAAAGCTCAATCGATTTATATATTATTTCGTTTTTCTATCTTTACATTTTTCTTTCTATACTTTTTTTCTTGATTTCGTTTTCAGTTTACAAATATATAATAATTTCAATTACCGACAAAATTTTCCAACAATAAAAGCGTCTAAAATGAATCTTTGTTTTAATTTTTTCTTTCTTGATTTCAGCGAAATGAAACAAAGATTCATTTTTCTGAATCTTTGTTTGGTCAAAGCATTGTAATCCGAATATTTTTTCTATCTTTGCAATGGAAATTCACTTAATGTTTAATTAAATACACAAAAAAAGATGAAAAAATTCTTAGTTATGGCAGTATTTGCAGTATTGGCTGCATTGCCTTTGTCAAGTGTTAATGCTCAAGGTTGGGGTGTTGGTGTAGTCGGCGGTATTCCATCAGGTATCCAAGTCAAGAAGTACAATGCCGGTACATCATTGGACTTCAGAGGACACTTTCACAACAACGGATTCCAACTTGCAGGATTGTATGAATGGAATCAAAGCATAGGCAACGGTCTTACTTTGTACTACGGAGTTGGTGCTGGATTAGGTGCTTGGGAACATGGTGACAAAGATATGGGTTTCGGTCTTGACATCGAAGGTATAGTTGGTGTTGAGTGGAAATTGCCTATCAATTTTCCTTTGGCAATATCATTGGATTACAGACCTGCATTTCAAATAATGCCAACAACCGGTTTTGAATACAGAGGCTTTGCTTTCGGAGTTAAATACTTGTTCTAAGAAGCATTATTCAAGTTATAAGAAATCGGGTGACGCTTTTTGCATCGCCCGATTTTGTTTTTGTCTATTTGATACTTGTTATTATTGAACTCCATACATGCTTTGACGGATTGTTTCTACGGCATCGGAATATTCTTTGGCAAGTTCGTCATCTCCTTCTTTCTCATAGAATTCTGCCAACAAAGTGTACAACTTCATATATGCGTTTGATTCGTCAAGACCTTGGAATTGGAATACCTGAATCAACATATCAACCAACTCTTGTCCTATCATACCTTCGTTCAAAAGACGTAACAAATAATCTTCTGCTCCGTTCAAATCACCCAAAACCAATCTTAACTGTGATGCAAGTATGTATGAGGACTCGTATTTCGGGTTGTAGGAAATTATTTTATCGCATGTGGCAAGTGCAGAGCGTATATCCTTGTTCATATAATGGCAATGTGCTTTCATATAGTTTGCAATCTCGTGATTAGGATTTGCAAGGATGAAAACGTCTAAAAGTCTGTTCGCCTTGGCAAGGTAATTCATTCCCAAAGTATCTGTTTTCACTCTGCTCATATATATATTGCCTAACTCCAAAATAGCCGTTTCGTTTATCGGATCGACAATCAGTGCTTTTTTATACAGTTCTTCGGCTTTTGTAAAGTCGTTTGCGGTTGCTGCTTCAAAGCCCTTCCAATCGTATTTTTGATCTCGTTTCAATACTATGCAGACAGGACGGCCGTCAACTTTAACCTCATAAACTGTATTCTTAGGAGGATATGTTCCTATGCGAAGCAATTCGGGGTAAATGCCGGTTGTGCAGATTATTGCGTAGTCCCAATCGACGTTTCCTCTCTCTGACCAACGAATAAACTCTACTTTGAATTTGTCGGTATTGTCTTTGAAATAATAACTCATAGGATGTATATGCCAACAACCGACAATGATTTTATCTCCCGTTGTAAGCGAATCTTTCTTTGCGTTTTCCTTCACCCAATCTGCTGCATCCTTCAACGAATGATAGTAATAATCCATCTCGTATTCGCCATACGCATTTTTCGTTCCTCCAATCAATTCATTGAAATAAACATATTCATAAGGGTGATTGCGAATATAGTGTGCCAAAGGATTGATTGACAAAATCACAAAGGCAAGTGCAACTGCATATTTCGCATAACGGTTTCTTATCAGTTGAATCAAGATATTTATTCCCAAAGCCGAAAGTATCGCTATCGAAGGATATGCAAACAAAAGATGTCTCCAACCACCGTAAACATTGGAATTGTCCAATACTATCCAAAAAATCGGGAACAATGCTGTGAAGAAAAGTACCAAATATAAGAACCATTGTTTGCGATTATGATGTACAAAAATCATACTCAACAAAAATCCTATCAAAACAACTATAGGAGTTGTTATAAGCATATATTTCGGAGAATAATACCAAGGAAGAGAAGTTGAGAACTGCATTTTACCTTCAAAAATCTGCTTTATGGATATTTCAAACTTGCTCATATTGGTGAAGGCATCGTAAACGTTTTTCACAGGTCCTTCGATTGCGTACGGCCATGTAAGAACAGTCAGAACGTATGCAACAACACATATACCCAATGCCCAAAGCAGAGTTTTGAAAAACACAGGCTTCAATTCCTCTTTCTTATATATATAGTAGATTATTGCGAACAATCCGAAATATGCAATCATCAACAACCCTCCTACTCGAATCGAAGTTGCAAAAGCAATAGAGAGTGCAAGCATTATTGCGGTTGAGATTTTTATCTTAGGCAATTGCTCAAGGAATTTCACGATGTAGTATATCGACATTATGCAAGCCGATGCAAAAGGTATGTCTTTGAGATTGTTAAACGAGTGTCCGAGAAATCGAGGTGAAATAAAGAGAATGACACATGTAAGAACGGCCGCTCTCCAACCGCCAACTTTTCGAGCCAAAAGGCAAGCGTACAGCACCCCTATCCAAGCCAAGATATTGCACCAAAGATGTCGCAAGCCCATATAGTTTTCTATTCCGAAGGCATCAATTATCAGATGAATGAACGTGTCAGGCAATTGACTGTAATAAGGAAGGTTGTTTGTCTCTGTTGGAATTGCCGCTGTTTTGTCTTCACCTAATGTTTTGTAGTAATTGATTACGTCTTTCGAATGATGAACATGAAAAAACTCATCGCCGGAAAAGCCAGCATCACTTGCCAAAATAATCAATCCGAACAAAAACGCAATGATGGAAAACAAAAACACGGGTCTCCAAATCAGGCTTTCTCCCTCTTGCTTTTCTTTGTTCTTTATCGCAGAAAAAGGTTCTCTAAAAAAATAACTTACAAATCTTTCTATCTTCTTTCGCATAATTTTACAGCTTTCAATTAAACATTTTTTCTTTCAAAGATTCATTCCAACGAATCAAAGAATTGCGAAAATGTTTCTTTGATTCATTTTTTCAAAACAAAGAATCATTTTCGCAACTCCAACTTTCGTTACATCAATATCTTACCATTCTTTATCGTATTCTTCTGCCACTCCTTCGCCACCAACCTCTTGAATGTAATTGCTACAATCCATATCAGTCTCTATTGTAGGCGGACGGTCGAAGTCTCCTTTGTAGAAATTCAATTTAGGATCTTTTTCGCACCTTTTTAGGAACAATCCATAAACTGGAAGAGCCATCGAAGCACCTTGACCTAAGGCTGTACTGCGAAAATGAATGCTTCGAAGTTCTCCTCCAACCCATACAGCCGTTGCCAACTTCGGATTGATGCCTATAAACCATCCGTCAGAATTATTGTCGGTTGTTCCGGTCTTTCCTGCAATGGTGCTTGTAAGATTGTATCTATATCTCAGTCTTGCACCGGTTCCGCTATCGACAACGCCTTTCATCAACTCCAAAACCAAAAATGCAGTCTCTTCATCCAAAGCTGTATTGCTCTTGGAGTTGAATACCTCCAACACCATTCCCTTATTGTCGCATATCTTTGTGATAAATATCGGCTCTTTATGCACACCCTTGTTTGCAAATGTTGCCATTGCCGCCGCCATTTCCATAACCGACAAATCCGCTGTACCAAGACAAATCGATGGAACGGCAGGCATAGGAGTCGTAATACCCATTTGTTTTACCAGATTGATGACCGACTGCGGCGTGGTATAGTCTTTAATCAACGCTGCCGAAATAAAATTCACCGAATTTGCCAATGCCCACTTCAAAGACACCATCTCTCCTTCTTTCGCATGATTTGAGTTTTTCGGAGTCCAATTATCGTATTCTTCAAAGGTAACAGGAGTATTAGAAAGTTCGAAACAAGGCGACAATTCACTGTCCTTCATCGCTGAGGCATAGACAAACGGTTTGAAAGTCGAACCTACCTGACGGCGACCAAGCTTTGCATTATCGAACTTGAAGTGTTTGTAATTTATTCCGCCGACATAGACTTTTACATGACCGGTTTGCGGCTCTACTGATACCATTCCTGTATTCAAAAAGTGCTTATAGTATCTCAAACTATCCCATGGAGTCATCGTTGTGTCCTTATCTCCGTTCCAAGTAAAGACTCTCATCTTCGCTTTCTTATCGAAATTCGCTCTTATCTCCTTGTCGCTCAACCCTTCTTCTTTCAACACTCTGTAACGGTCGGAATTTTTCATCGCCTGCAAGTAATACTTCTCTATGTCAGCCCTACTGATTCCCGTAAACGGTGCATCCTTATAGCCTTTTGTGTGTTTGAAAAATTCACCCTGCAAATACTTGAAATGTTCTTTGACTGCATCTTCGGCGTTTTTTTGCATTTTGTAGTTTATTGTAGTGTAAACTTTCAATCCGTCTTTGTGTACATCGTATTGATCGCCGTTTGGTTTATAATGAGTCTTGCACCATTCTTTCATGTAATTGCGTAACATTTCTCTGAAATAAGTAGCTATTCCCTCATCATGAGTATGCGGAGTGTATTTTAGTTTAATCGGCTGAGCTTTTTTGACTTCTAATTCTTCGGCAGTAATGAATCCGTATTTTTCCATCTGCGTAAGAACGGTATTTCTTCTGTTTGTAGAATTTTCAGGATTGCGAACAGGATTGTATGTCGTAGGAGCCTTCAACAGACCTACCAATACAGCAGATTCTTCCACAGAAAGTTCCGAAGGTAATTTTGAGAAAAACGTATGAGCTGCCGCTTTGATTCCAAAAGCGTTGCTTCCATAATCCACAATATTAAGATACATCGACAGAATTTCATCTTTCGAATAATTTCTTTCCAATTTCACAGCTACAATCCATTCTTTCAATTTCGAATAAACCGTACCGAAGAACGTCTTTTTCTCTCTTGGGAAAAGGTTTTTGGCCAATTGCTGACTCAATGTACTACCTCCACCCGAGCTTTTCTTACCTCCGATAAGCGTTTTGGTCAAAACTCTGAACAAAGAGCGTGCATCAATCCCCGAATGCTCTCTAAATCGCACGTCTTCCGTTGCAATTAAAGCGTTAATCAAGTTCGGAGAAATGTCTTTGTAATTTACAATCGAACGATTCTGTATTCCTATGTAGCCTAACAATTCTCCATTATCCGCATACACCTCTGTAGCAAGATTAGCCTTTGGATTCTCCAATTCTTCAAAAGTAGGCATAAACCCAAGCCAACCAACAGACAACATTGAGAAGAATGCAATAATAGCCAACAATAAAAACAAATAACCAAACCACATAAATTTGATATATTTGCCAAATGACTTGCCTTGACTCTTCTTTTTCTGAACATTTTTATTTTGCATAGCTGTTATTTTCTTTTGTTTATCGGTCTTGATACTCTATATGCAATCCCACATCCGCAATTCCACCAAGCGTAGTGTCGGTTGTAGCTTGATATATCTCGAAAACATATTTACCTTTCTGCTTAAACTCAACATTTTTTGCTATCCAGAAACGATTATCTCTCAAATCGGAACGCCCTTTTCCCTTCCAATTGCCGTCTGGATAAGCAAGGTAACACTCAATTGTGTCTCTCTTGGTTATCTTTCCGTCAGGCAAAATCGTAGTCATAAAGAAATAGACATTGCTATAAGGATAATCTGTTGTGTTTCTTACATTCAAAGCAACCTTGTATTGTTGTGTCGTATCGGTTATTTCAACCTCGTAAAAGAGTTTGTCTTTCGCATTCCACGCTTTTTCATCTACCGATTTGTTTTTATCATAGACCACATTGCTGTTGCACGCCGCAAAAACAAACACGCAAAAGGGAATAACAAAACAAAGTTTCAAAATTTTATTTCTTGACATCGCTTTACTGAAATAAGGTTTCGTTAAAACTATTGTAAATCTTTCTTGTTGTTTTCTATCTTTTCGGCAAACGATTCCAAGTCATCTGGCAAAATATTTCGCTTATTGTCGTTGATAATCTTCTTAACCGAATGCACCGAAAGAGGAATCAATTCAGGAGAGTTTTGATACGAATACCAAATAAGGCGTTTGAAAACATCTATTTTATGATATATCGCTTTGCCTTTTTTAGTCTCCAACGCAACTCCCAATTCCGGGAACGACTTTAAGGCATCCACATAAACGTCATACTCATAATTCAAACAGCATTTAAGCTTTCCGCATTGTCCTGCAAGTTTCTGAGGATTCGGAAAGAGTTGTTGTGTTTTTGCTACCGATGTTGAAACCGAGTGAAACGAGTTTAACCAAGTGCTACAGCACAATTCTCGACCGCAAGTACCAATTCCACCAAGTCTTCCTGCCTCTTGTCTTGCTCCTATCTGTTTCATCTCGATTCTTATGCGGAATTGCTCAGCCAAAGCCTTAATCAACTGTCTAAAATCGACTCTATCGTCAGCTGTATAATAGAATATGGCTTTTGTTCCGTCGCCTTGATATTCCACATCATTGATTTTCATCTTCAAGTCATAGCTTTCTGCCAATCGTCTTGTTTCGAAAATCATTCCATCTTCTTTTTCGAGCGATTGTAACCATTTTTCAATATCCGAACCCCTTGCTCTACGATAGAGTTTCTTGATATTGTCGCCATTTTCCACGTTTTTCTTCTTCATCTGAATGCGACACAATTCCCCCTTCAAGGAAACTATGCCGATATCATGGCCAGGCGTTCCCTCAACTGCAACAATATCTCCCTCGCAAATCTCCAATCCTTCGGGCAAACGATAGAAATCTTTTCGTGAATTTTTGAAACGCACTTCCACAACATCGCACTCAGTCGCATTAGACGGTGTTTTGATGTTATTTATCCAATTATTGACATTCAATTTTGAACAACTATCAATTTCTTTCTTCTTTATCGGTTTATAGGATTCGGGAGTTGTACAACAGCCTCTTGACAACAAAACATTAGGTTCGTATTCTGTTTTTCCCATATCGGGATCCTCGTCAAAATAAGGGTGAACGAATTGCTCCAACAGCATGGTATCGTCTCTGTCTTCGTGTTCCAATATTCTACGGCTGCTTATTGAAGATGATGTTTTATTGATTTGGTTTGTTAAGTCTTCGCTACTTGCAGTTATTATTTCTTTCGGTGTTTCCTGTATTTCTTTTTCCATTGTCAATATAATATTTCTCTTGTTGTATTATTTATTCGGAGATAGTTGTCGGCCGATTTGTAGGGTCAAATCGAAAAACAATATCTTCGCATTTGCATTTCTTGTTATGTGATAGTCGGCTTGTTTGAGCAGTGCAAAGATTCGGTTTACATTTTCATAATTCAAAAACTTCGAAAACTTCTTTTTGAAATCTAAATTCTCACCTGTTAAGATTTCCGATTCGATTGGCACATTCAAAGCACACATCAAACATTCTCTAAACAGATTCGATACCGACAAAAGGAAAGTTCGTTGTTTCTCTTTTCCCATTTTTGCAAGCGATTCTGAAAAAGGAATTATATCCATCGCTTTTTTATCATATCTGAACGCCAATCGAGTCCAAGTGATAAACATTTCGATAAAATCCTTATTCGTTTGATTGTCATAATTCAAAGCTTTGAGCAGATTTCCTTCCGAATTTTTCACTCTGATTTCAGCTTCCGAAATGCTCATTCCTTTTTTCTGCACCAAAAACTCTTGCAAACACTCTTTTTCTATCGGTAAGACTTTTACCAATTGTGTTCTCGAAACAATGGTTGAAAGAACGGCATCGGTGTTTTCTGAAATCAAAAAGAACAAAGTCCTATCGTATGGTTCTTCTATTATCTTTAACAACTTCGGAGCAGCATCATGACGCAATCTATCTGCACACCAAATAATCATTACCTTGTATGGTGATTCGTAAGATGTCATCGTAAGGTCTTTGATTATCGTATTGGCATCTCTGACGTTGATTTCGCCTTGTTTATTTTCCGCTTTCAAATACTCAAGCCAAGAATTGATATCGATATATCCTTGTTTTTCTTCGACAAATTCTCTGAATAAATCCATAAACAAGGCTGATTCATTGTTTTTATCCACATTTTTGGTTGTAGTATTTGGAAAAACAAAGTGTAAATCGGGGTGTGCAAGCCTCTTATATTTCAAACAAGAAGGACATTTTCCACAAGAATCGGCTCGCAATTCGTTTTCGGAATCAGTATTGTAGTATTGCTTGTTTTGACACGAGATAAACTGCGAATAAGCCAAAACAAGAGCAAATGTACCATTGCCTTCAGCTCCTGCAAACAGCTGTGCATGAGGCACTCTTCCTTCTTCCACCGTCTTAATCAGCGAATTTATCAAACGTCTTTGTCCTACAATTTCCGCAAACTGCATATAGTCTTATCTTTTCTGCATTACACTATCCGACTATACAAAACATAGTCGTTTGCAAAGATAATCAAATTCTATCAATCTTTAAGCTACAAATCGCATATTTATTACCACAAGAATGAATATTTTTTCTGCTTTAACAAAATCAAGTTTCATTCAAACGAAATCAAGAAACAAAAAAATAGAATCAAGATTCATTTTACTGAAATCAAGAAGTAATTTCATCATCACTCAAATCACTAATAATCAAACTAAATAACACAGAATTATTTTCATTTTTCCTTTTTCTGTATTTTCAGCACACAAACTCTTTTCTCAAGAGCCGAACGAGTCATTGCAAGCTTTGTCGTTTTTTTTTCATACTTTTGCAATGAAAAGTTTTGAAAATCGATAATCTATGTTTTATATTCTCGCAATAGAATCATCATGCGACGACACATCTTGTGCGGTGATGGACAATGAATTCAGAGTCTTGTCGAACGTTACGGCATCTCAACAAGTTCATGCCGAATATGGCGGAGTTGTTCCAGAGTTGGCTTCTCGTGCTCATCAAAGTAACATAATTCCTGTTGTGGATAAGGCCTTGAAAGATGCAGGTATATCGAAACATGATTTGGAGGCAGTGGCATTCACTCGCGGTCCGGGGCTTTTGGGGTCATTACTTGTCGGAGTCAGTTTTGCAAAGAGTTTTGCGGCTGCTTTAGGGCTGAAAATGATTGAGGTAAACCATTTGGAAGCTCACGTTTTGGCTCATTTCATTAAAGATACTCCTGATCAGAAAACTCCATCTTTTCCAATGCTTTGCCTTTTGGTTTCGGGCGGAAACACACAGATTATACGCCTTGACTCAGCCCGTAAAATGGAAATAATAGGCAGAACGATAGATGATGCTGCGGGCGAAACAATTGATAAAGCTGCAAAGATACTTTCCCTACCCTATCCCGGCGGTCCTCACATCGACAGATTAGCTCAACAAGGCAAGGCTGTTTTACAGTTTTCACAAAGTCGCATCGGCGGTTACGATTACAGCTTTTCAGGATTGAAAACAGGCATACTTTACACCCTAAGAGACAAACTTAAAGAGAACCCAAACTATTTGGAAGAGAATATTTGCGATATTGCAGCCTCTGTTCAAAAAGCTGTTGTTGATAGTTTGATTTCAAAATTTGAAAAAGCGATAAAAGATACTGGCATAAAAAACATTGCAATAGCAGGAGGTGTTTCTGCAAATTCGCTTCTAAGACAAAGTATTCAATCCCTTGGAAAAAAATATAATTGCGAGGTTTTTATTCCTAAATTTTCGTACACAACAGATAATGCGGCAATGGTTGCATCGGCAGCATTGTTTAAGTATATGGATAATGAGTTTGCAGACCTTTCAGTTGCTGCATACGCAAGATAATTTCGTATGAGAATATTTCTGATCGGCTATATGCTCTGTGGAAAAAGCACAGTAGGAAAGAAATTGGCAAAGAGCTTGAATTATCGCTTTGTTGATACGGATAAATTGATTGAAAACAAATATCGATTGAGCGTTGAGCAGATTTTTGCAAAATATGGTGAAGAAATATTTAGAAAATTTGAGAAAGAAATTTTGCAAAGTTTAGACTCCGAAGACGATATTGTGATTGCAACAGGTGGAGGCTTGCCATGCTTTGGAGATAACTTGGAAAAAATGAAATCTTCAGGCTATGTAATCTATCTGAATATGCATCCATACTCCATATTATCAAGGCATAAGAAATCAAAACGCCCACGTCCTTTGTTGCAAGGAAAAACCGATGAACAGTTGCGTGAATTCCTTGCAGAGAATCTTGCAAAAAGAGATTTTTATTACAGACAGGCCGATTTGATTGTAAGAGCGGAAAACATCAAAGTCGAAGAAATTATTGCAAAGATTTCTTTAGACCGTTTTTTTTAACTAACTTTGCAGGTCATTAAAGGTTTAATCACAAATAAACTAAGAAGCTATGTTGAATACTAAGTATATATTTGTTACAGGTGGCGTTACATCGTCATTGGGCAAGGGAATCATTTCCTCATCTCTTGCAGTGCTTTTGAAATCTCGAGGATACTCGGTTACGATACAAAAATTGGATCCCTATATAAACATAGATCCGGGAACTCTTAACCCATATGAACATGGAGAATGTTATGTTACGGAAGACGGAGCAGAGACAGACCTTGACTTAGGCCACTATGAGAGATTCACAAACACAAGAACATCTCAGGCAAATAACGTTACAACAGGTCGAATCTATCAATCGGTTATCGAGAAAGAAAGACATGGTGATTATCTTGGCGGAACTGTTCAAGTCATTCCTCATATAACAGACGAGATAAAAAGAAGAATAAAATTACTTGGTCAGGGCGGTCAATACGATTTTGTAATCACTGAAATAGGTGGCACAGTCGGTGACATAGAATCTCTTCCTTTTGTTGAGACTATAAGACAACTTAAATGGGAACTTGAAGGCAATGCAATAGTTATTCATTTGACATATGTGCCTTACCTTGCTGCTGCAGGAGAACTTAAAACCAAGCCGACACAACACTCTGTCAAAGATTTGTTACAACAAGGCGTTCAACCGGATATTATAGTCTGCAGAACAGAACATACTTTGACCGAAAGCGTTCGAGACAAGATTTCGTTATTCTGCAATATAGATAGAGCATCTGTAATAGAGTCTATCGACGCTCCAACAATCTACGAAGTACCTTTTAATATGCTTCGCGAGGGTCTTGATATTCAAGTATTGAAGAAGTTAGGCATCAGTGCGAAAGGCGAACCCGATTTGGAGAAATGGAAGTCTTTCTTATATAGATTGAAGAATCCTTTGACAGAAGTAAACATCGGTCTTGTCGGAAAGTATGTTGAATTGAAAGATGCTTACAAATCTATCTCTGAAGCTTTCATTCACGCTGGTGCTGCAACACAATGTAAAGTCAAAATCAAATGGATACACTCTGAAAAGTTGGAAGACAACCCTGATTGCATACAAGAGGAGTTGCAAGGCTTAAACGGTATTCTTGTTGCACCGGGATTCGGAAGCAGAGGCATAGAAGGAAAAATCATGGCAGTGCGTTATGCAAGGGAAAACAAGATTCCGTTTTTGGGAATATGCTTAGGAATGCAGTGTGCAGTGATTGAATTTGCCAGAAACGTACTTGGCTACAAGGATGCACACTCTGTGGAAATGTCAGCTTCGACAACACATCCCGTAATCGACATCATGGAAGAACAAAAGTTGATTCAAAACATGGGAGGCACCATGAGATTAGGGGCGTATCCTTGTAAACTGAAAGAGAACACAAAAATCTATTCGGCATATCAAAAAGAAAACATAAGCGAAAGACATCGCCACAGATACGAATTCAACAACGCTTATCTTGAAGCATTCGAACAAGCGGGTATGATTGCAAGTGGTATCAATCCCGACACCAATTTGGTTGAGGTAGTCGAAATTCCGTCTCATCCATACTTTGTTGGAGTTCAATACCACCCAGAATACCGCTCAACCGTTGTTGAACCGAGTCCGTTGTTTATTTCATTCGTAAAAGCAGCAAGCAGAAAAGAATAAACGAACCGATTAAATACAAAAAGCGGAGTTTGTTAAAAGGAAACAAACTCCGCTTTTATTTTTCTCAAACTTAAACCCTACCCCAATATTTCCTCAAAAACCACTCTCCACTCAAAGCAAGCACAATCGCCAACCAATACCAAATATTTTCAATCAGCTTTTTATTTGTCGTTTCCGTGCGAATTATCGGTTTGATATACTCATTGCCTTTTATAACTTCCAAAAGGCGTTCCATTTCTTTTGCATACAACATCTGTCCACCTGTTTTCTGTGAAATGGTTTTCAATAAGGTATGATCGGCAACAAGGTTGATACGCTCCAACATTGTTTCCGACACAACAAAAGAACCTTGTGCCGAATAGCTTTTGCCTGCCAATGACGTCTTTGCCGTATATCTATAATCGCCTTGAGGAAGTACACCTGCGTTTAGGAAATACGCACTTGCTGTCTTGGCAAAAGTATAATTGTAATCCTTTCCTTCATTATCTTTTATCGTAATCTGCACTTCGGGAGTATTGATCAACTGATACGATTCGTTATATAATTCGGCTTCGATGTGGATTTCTCTACCTTGATTGAAAACATTGTCGTGATTTACCCTGAAAAGACTTTTGTCGGCAGAGCTTACAAGATAGCGAATACTCTTATTGATTATTTCATCTGCCTGTTCATGACTTTGATTCATCAAATAGTTTTGCATTCTCCACCTCCAAATATTCTCTCCGCAAACAATACCGTTTTTTTGCTGAGGATTATTAGTAAAACACAGCAACGGATATTCGCTTTTCGCACCTGCGATATATTGATAAGCAAGAGTCTGCGTTCCGGGAGAAACAACAAAACGAGCCAAAGGAGCATTCAGCGGTGGAAAGTCTTTAATCATCTCCGAACTTTGCTCGTTCAAACTAAACAAAGCAAAGTCCGGATTGAATGAAGCTTGAGCATCGGTTTTCGTTTTATTGTTATAAAGATTCACAATCAAACCCGTATTCAATTTATTGAACAAAGCATAATCCGTTTTGCTGCCGAGAATATAAAGAATCGGTATTCCCGCCTGCTGAATCTTGCTCAGATAATCATAACTACCCTTGTCGCAAGGAAGCTGATGAGCAATCACCAAATCCGTCTGCCGATTTGTCATTTGCGACTCCTCTGAAAACAATCGCATTTCCAAGCTGTAATTTTTGTTTTTCTCGATACATTGTTTTATTGCAGAGAGATCGGGATGTGGAACGGCGGATAGCATCAATATGTTTTGCCTTGAATCCAATATCTCGACGAAAAACTCCCTCACATTGTTATCCTTATTTGTTTCATTCTTCGCATGAGAAACTTCGGCTCTGAATCGCTGCACTCCCGGCTTCGAACCAATAGCAGTAGTCGGCAGAGTAATTGCAAACTTCTCTCCTTTCACATTCACCGACTCCTCCAACAGCAATTTCTTTCCTTGATACAATCTCACCTTTGCCTGCTGTCCGTCGGCTTTTTCGGCGTTAAACGTTATCTCAATGGGAAATTCATCATCGAGATACGCAATCTTGTTGCAACGAACATTGCTTATGACAAAATCTTGTCGCTTTGCAGTATCACCCAAGGCGATTGTATAAATCGGAAACCTGATTCTCTCGCACTCATTCAAAGGATTGTTTCCGTGATTGTTGATTCCGTCGGACGCCAAGATGATTGCAGACAAATTAGAGTTGAAATACTCCTGTTCAATATAGCTTATGCACGAAGCAATATCCGTTTCGGATTGCTCGAACGCAAATTCATGTTTTTCATCCGACTGCTCGAAAGTCTTGATCTTCGAACCGAAACCGACAATCTTTACATCGAAATCTTTTTTCAGCTCATCGGCAAGAGCCAAAAGAGCTTTTTGGTAATCCGTTCTGTAGTATGCCGAATCGGAAACAGCAACCAAAGACTCCGAATCATCTTGAGCAATCACTATTATAGGCTTTTCCGTTATGTGCTTGGTGATTTTCACAATCGGAGACAGCAACAAAAACATTATCATCAAAAGCGAAACAAACCTTAAAGCAGACAAAACGTTTCGTTGCCAAGGTTGGAAATCGTTTCTCTTGCGAAAGAAATAAGCAAAATAAGTTATCCCTGCCGCCAAAAGAACGATAACAACAAGCCAATAAGGAGAATATTCCGTAAACATAGGTTAAACCAAATTACGTTCTTTCTTTATTTGTTCGTAAGCATTGTTTATCTCTTGGAACTTCTCATTCGCCGCCTTTTGAGCCTCTTCTCCCAAGTGTGCAACCTTATCCGGATGATATTTTATGCACATTCGCTTATATGCTCTCTTGATTTCTTCATCCGTTGCGTTTCTTTCGACTTGCAGAATCACGTATGCCGAATCCGTAACCCGGAAATACATTGCCTCGATGCTCTTATAATCAGCCTGAGACAAACCGATAAGATTCGCAATCCTTTCTATAAGATCCTTTTCAGCTTTTGTGCAATCGTTATCCGCCACCGCAATACCGAAAAGATAATGAAGCAATTGCAGTTTCGTTGCATAAGGAAAAGAGATTCTTATTTTCTCGCACGTCTGATAAACATCTATGTTTTTATCTAAAAGTTGGCGTAAAATATCAAGACGATTCTGCAGATTATTTGTGCCGAAATTCTTTGCCAAAAAGTCTTTCACGAAATTCAATTCGCTTTTCATCACCTTACCATCGGCCTTCATCACGGCGGCAGTAAGAATCAGCAAGCCCATTATGAAGTCCCCTTGTTGCTCCCCGCCTCTATATTCGGTTTTAACCTTCTTTTCCAACAACGAACCTATGGCATAACCGATTATTCCGCCGAAAATACCTCCGCCGAAAGTGAATCCCAAAATTCCGCCCAACCATTTGAATACTCCCATACTCCTATATGTTTTTTCTTAACCAAGATGCAAAGATAAGGTTTTTATTCGAAAATCATCGAAACAAAGAAACAAAACCCCGACTCTTGGTTTGTTTTTCCCTGTCAAAGGTCGCAGACCGACAGAATAAATTGCAAAGTTCGCTAAAGAAGCTCCACGAATCTCACGTATCGACACGTATCTTTTTAACTCGACAACGGACTACGGACAACAGACTACGGATTTTATAAACGAAGAAAGAAAAGATTCGTGTAAATCCGCGTGATACGTGGAACTTACTTTGCGTTTTTGCGAACTTTGCGAGAGAAAAAATACTCGTGATTCGCGTGATACGTGGAAAAGGAAAGAAAAAATTTTGTCGGTATATGATTTTTTCCTAACTTTGCAAGCTAAACACAAAAGAATATGTCGGAAGAGCAAAACAAGAACAGAGAAAAACGAGAGTTCGAAAGAGGAAACAATTTCGATGTTTTCGTATCATACCGCAGGAGCGACGGAAAATCATTCGCCAGAACGCTGAACTTAGCCTTTAAGAACGAGGGCTTCCGCTGCTTTTTGGATTACGACAAGTTGGAGGGAGGAGATTTCAGCAGGCAGTTGCAAGACGCAGTCGTCGATGCACCGGTTTTTGTCATGGTTATGACACCCGATTACTTTGCACGATGCGTCAAGAAAGTCGAAACGGCGGACGGAAAAACCGTTTTCGAACCCGACGAAGACGATTGGGTACGCAGAGAGATAGAGTTGGCATTGTCAAACGGTAAGATAATAATCCCTATCGACGTGAACGGAATGCTGAACGGCACTCCCGACTATTTGGACAAGGATTTCGGAAACCGGGTCGGCTGTCACCAATTCTCACCCGTCTATGACAACAACGCATTCGAAGCCACATTCGGTGCAATGCTCGACAAAAACATCTGGAACATCTTTTACAAGTTTCAAAAGCCGACAAACAAAGCAGAAATCACTGTTGCGACGGATGCAGACTGCAAGCTGATGAAGAACAACAAACTCTTGGCAACTCTGCAAGCCGGAGAACACAGCCTTGTCCTGCTTGGAAAGGGCAATCACCTGCTTCAGGCACGCTCGGAAGAGTTTCCGGAAATCTTTATCGAAATTGAAAAAGAAATAGAAGACGTTTCGTGCGATGATTTCATTAGAATAAAACTCAAAGACAAACTTCCGAAAAAACCGGTCGAACCCGTGGAACCGCCGAAACCCGAACCACCACAACCAAACGTTGTTACACCGACACCGACCATAGTTCCGCAAGTACCAAAGGTCGAATCGGTTTCTCCAAGCGACTTCCGATTGTTGCGAAACTTGGAAGGACATTCTGATATGGTTAATTCTTTACGTTGGAGTCCCGATGGAAAATATTTAGCAAGTGGTTCAGGTGATTTTACAGTAGTTTTATGGGATGTAAAGAGCGGTAAAAGACTCAAAACCTTGGAAGGGGAATCATCTTATGTCGAATCAATTTGCTGGAGTCCCGATGGAAAATATTTGGCAAGCGGTTATGATGACGGATGTATTTGTGTATTTACTTTAGAAAACGGTGAAGAAATATGTTATTTGGATGAACATTCTGAAGAAGTTAAATCCATAAGTTGGAGTCCTGATGGAAGATATTTAGCAAGCAGTTCATTTGAAAGAAATGGCAATATATGGGAAGGAAAGATTATTATATGGGATACAAACGGCTATAAAATATTTAAAAACTTGGATGGACACACTGAGGGTATCAATTCAGTAAGTTGGAGTCCTGACGGAAAATATTTGGCAAGTAGTTCTTTTGATAATACCGTTGTTATATGGGATGTAAAGAGCGGTAAAAGACTCAAAACACTTGAAGGAAATTCAGATTACCTCTATTCCGTAAGTTGGAGTCCTGATGGAAGATATTTATCATGTGGTTCTAATAATAAAACCGTTATTATATGGGATGTAAATAGTGGTACAGAATTTCGGAAATTTGAAGGACATTCATATAGTGTCGAATCGATTTGTTGGAGCCCTGACGGAAGATATTTGGCAAGCGGTTCCTATAAAGGCTCTCTTTTTTCAACAAGAGGAGAAATTATCATATGGGATGTAAATAGTGATACAGTAGTTCGAATTCTTTCAGGGGATTCAAAAGGCGTTAAGTCAATATATTGGAGTCCTGACGGAAAGTATTTGGCAAGCAGTTCAAGAGATAATAATATTAGAATCTGGGGCGTGGAGTAAGGATTTGTAATTTGAAAACAAGGCTTAATTTTTTTTATTTTCATTTTTGATTTTTTGGCGTCCGTTTTCTTTGTTTTTCGGACGCTTTTTCGTTCTTTTGCTTCCTGATTTCGTTCTTTTGTTTCTTCGTTTCGGAGATTTTGTTTAATTTTGCAGTATGACGAATTTGAGAGACAAATTATGCTATCCTGTGTTTGAGCTTATCGGTCGCACGGCTGACGAGGCGGGATTGGAGACTTACGTTGTCGGAGGCTTTGTTCGCGACAGCATAATGGGACGTGAGTGTAAGGATATCGACATTGTAACGATCGGAAGCGGCATCGAACTTGCGAAAAAGGTGAGTGAGCGTATCGGAAAGCACTCCAAGGTTTCGGTTTTCAAGAATTTCGGAACGGCAATGGTGCATTTCAATGAGGGAGACGAGGATTGGCAGGTGGAATTCGTGGGTGCAAGAAAGGAAAGCTACTCTCACGATTCGCGAAAGCCGATTGTGGAAGACGGAACTCTTGAAGATGATCAGCTCAGACGCGACTTTACAATCAATGCAATGGCGATTTGTCTGAACGAAAGCAGATATGGGGAGCTTATCGACCCGTTTGACGGCATCGGAGACATAAAACGAAACATTATAAAGACGCCTTGCGATCCTGATATAACGTTTTCGGACGATCCGTTGAGGATGCTGCGTGCGATTCGCTTTGCGGCGCGTTTGGATTTCTCGATTCATCCCGATACTTTCGAGGCTGTGAAACGCAATGCCCACAGAATAGAAATCGTATCCATGGAGCGAAACATCGAAGAGCTCAACAAAATGATTCTGTCCGCTCATCCGTCGATGGGATTCAGGCTTTTGGACAAGTCGGGCTTGCTTTCGCTTATTTTTCCCGAGCTTTCGAACCTCAAAGGTGCCGAAGATATGAATGGGAAAACGCATAAGGATAATTTCAAACATACTTTGGAGGTTTTGGATAATGTTTCCAAGGTTTCGGATGACTTGTTTCTGCGTTGGGCTGCGATACTTCACGACATCGGAAAGCCGTTTTGCAAACGTTTTGACAAGAAGATAGGTTTTTCATTCCACGGACACGAACTCAAAGGTGCCAAGATGGTAAAGCCGATCTTCCGTCGCTTGAAGTTACCCTTGAACGAGAAAATGAAATACGTTGAGAAATTGGTCTCGCTTCACCTTCGCCCGATCGTATTGGCTGAGGACGTGGTTACGGATTCCGCTGTGAGACGTTTGTTGTTTGATGCGGGAGACGACATCGATGATTTGATGTTGCTGTGTCAGGCTGACATCACTTCGAAAAACCTTCATAAGGTTCGCAAATACATGCAAAATTTCGAGATTGTCAAGCAAAAGATGATTGTCCTTGAGGAAAAAGATCGCATAAGGAACTTTCAGCCTCCTGTAAACGGGGAAGACATTATGCAAATCTACAATCTGACTCCTTGCAGGGAGATCGGGATTCTCAAAACGATAATCAAGGACGCTGTTTTGGACGGAAAAATTCCCAATGAGAGGGAAGCGGCTTTGTCTCTCTTGTATGCGGAAGCTGAAAAGTTAGGTTTGAAACGCTGATGAGAAGAAAGAGATTGATAGTCGTTGTCGGGGCTACTGCGGTAGGAAAGACTGCGGAAAGCATTCGCATTGCCAAGTTGCTGAACACTGAGATTGTGTCTGCGGATTCGAGACAATTCTATAAGGAAATGAACATCGGTGTTGCCCGTCCGAGCATTGAGGAGCTTGAAACGGTGCCTCATCATCTTATTGCCCACATTTCGGTTACGGATTCTTACAATGTGGCACGCTATGAGCAGGATGCACTGAAATGTATCGAGGGTTTGTTCGAGCGTCATGAGGATGTGGTGCTCACAGGTGGCAGCGGATTGTTTGTAAAGGCTGTCTGCGAGGGCTTGGACGAGATTCCGGATGCCGACATCGAAATAAGAAATGAATTGAACGAGCTTTTCGCAACTCAAGGCATCGAACCGCTTCAACGAGAACTGCAAGAAAAAGATCCGGAATATTGGAAGATTGTCGATAAACAAAATCACATAAGATTGATTCGTGCTTTGGAGGTATGCAGACAAACGGGCAGGACTTTCTCTTCTTATCGCAACAACCGCAAAGTTGAAAGGGATTTCGAGATTGTTAAGCTCGGTATTCGCAGAGAAAGAGAAGAACTTTTGGAAAGGATATATAAGCGTGTGGATTTGATGATTGAGCAAGGTTTGATTGAGGAAGTGAAGAATTTAATCGAATATAGGGATTTGCAGGCTTTGAATTCGGTCGGCTACAAAGAGGTTTTCGAATATTTGGACGGCAAATCAACTTTCGAAGAGGCTGTCGAGGCAATCAAAATCAACACTCGACGCTACGCAAAGCGGCAAATGACGTGGTTTTGCAAGGATAAAGAGATACAATGGTTTAATGCAGAAGACAAAAATAAATGGGAAAATTTACTAAGATAGCTTCTACTTTTTTCTTTCTTTGTTTCGCTACAACGATTCTTGATTTCAGTAAAATGATTCTTGATTTGAGCGAACTGAATCTTGATTTCGGAAAATCGCTTCTTGCTCAGAGTGAACCGAAAGCTAATTTGATATACAACAGCTCTTTCGAAGAGCATTCGGCTTGTCCTCAAAAAATCGAGCCATACGGGCAAATGACCGAAGTAGATGCGTGGTGGCAACCTACAGGCGGCTCTTCGGATTATTATCACCCCTGCGGAGGACGCCAATGTCAGGTTCCGAAAAACAAATTGGGCTATCAGTATCCGCACAGCGGCGATGCGATGGTCGGAATCTACACTTCGAAAACCGATTACAGGGAATACATTCAGACAGAGTTGAAAGAAACACTGCAAGAGGGCGAACGATACAAGTTAAGCTTTTGGGTAAGTTTGTCAGAGATGAGTTGGGGAGCCGTAGCTACGATCGGAGGTTTGTTTACTCAAGAAAGAATACAAGATAACACCAGAGAATTATTCACAAACAACGACAAGACGACTTATTCCAACGGTATAAAGCAGAAAATCTCGAAGATATTTCCTCCACAAGTCGTAAACCCGTTCGATCGTCCGCTTTTGGATACTGAAAAGTGGCAATTGATAGAGGGAGAATTTGTTGCAAAAGGCGGAGAACGCTTTCTGACTATCGGAAACTTCTATCCGGCGGAACAAAGCAATCTTTTGTATCCTTCTTATCTAAAAGAGATTCTTCCGGGTGCTTATTACTATATCGACGACGTTGAATTGTATTGCTTAACCTGCCAACCAAAACAAGAAATCGTTGAAAAGCAAATCACGATTACCAAAACCAAAGATGAGAAGCGTTATGAAGTCGGTCAGGTTATTGTGTTGGAAAATATCTTCTTTGACTTTGACAAAAGCGTTTTGTTGCCTCAAAGTTTTGTGGAGCTGAAAAAATTGACCGACATTTTATCTGCTCATCCGCAAATGAAGATTGAACTTTCGGGACACACGGACAGCAAGGGTAAAGATAAGTATAATCAAAAGCTGAGTGAGAATCGTGCCAAGGCTGTTTACGATTATCTTATCGGAAAGGGAATAGACAAAAGCAGATTGAAATATAAGGGTTACGGAGCGACACAACCGATTGCCGACAACTCGACCGACGAGGGCAGAGCAAAGAACAGACGTGTGGAATTCAAGATAACATCGATGTAAAGCTATGGAGAAACAAATACATCCTTTTGTGGATAAACGGATAGAGGATTACTGCAAAGAGCATACAAGCAAGGAAAGCGAGGCTCTAAGATATATCGACAGACAAACTCATTTGCGTTTTCTCAAACCAAATATGATAAGTGGCAATTGGCAGGGTAATCTGCTCAAAGTGCTATCTCTGCTCGTTCAACCAAAGAATGTGTTGGAGATAGGCACGTTTACGGCATACGCAACTTTGTGTCTGGCTGACGGATTGGCAGATGGCGGCGTTGTTCACACGATTGAAAAAGATGTGATCTTGGAAGACTTCATTCTTTCGACAATCGAAAAATACGGATACGAAGATCGAATAAAACTACACATAGGAAACGCGATGGAAATCATTGACCAAATCGAGGGAGACTTCGATTTGATTTTCATAGACGCTGATAAAGCAAACTATCCCGCCTATTTCGAAAAATGTGTCTCACGTTTGCGAAGCGGAGGTTTGATTATAGCCGACAATATCCTTTGGTACGGAAAAGTAGTCTTGCCTGTGAAAGATTCAGACAAAGAAACAAAAGCGATAAAGCTGTTTAACGAGACTGTAAGCAAAGATTCACGATTCGATTCTCTGATTCTGCCGATACGAGACGGCATTATGGTTGCCAGAAAGAAGTAGGGAATGCGAACATATAAGGATTGTATCGCATAGACATCGGATGGCAAAACATCATAGGGTTGTTTGATTCTACAAAGGTAAGAGATAATTTCAACGAACTTTCGTTTGAAAATTTGTAAGTAAAGTTCGCATTTATTCCATTGGTGTATAATTGCGATGCTCCCAAGTGTGGATTAAATCCATTCAAACTAAGATTATCGAAAAAGGCTGTTACGCTTAACAACATCTTAGGACTGGCAAGATAATCAAAGCCAACGTAAGCCGCAGTTCTGCGATGAGTTCTCGAATACGGTGCTTTGTCTTCGCAATTGTCCAAAAGATGAGACGAAACATTGCCAAGCTCGGCTCCTAACCGCAGTCCGACTTTCGGACTCACCCATTTTGCGTAATCAAGCGATACATTATCCATATAAAACGGCTCTCCGCAGAAATCTCTTCCCATCACCATACCTGCAGACAGGTTTATATCACCATAATCCACACTATCCTTGTGTTGAGAATAAACTTCGGAAACGCCAAACAAAAATACGACTATACAAAATAACGCTTTTCTCATACCGATATAACGATTAATCAATCGGCTTTATTGTATCAAGAAAATCAAACGCCTACCAACGGATTCCATGATTCCAATTATCCAAGAAATAGCTTAAACTGATAGATATAAGGTGTTGATGAGGAGATGAAGGTGCTGTTATATCAAAATATTCGAAAGATGTGGAGTAGTCCATTCCTTTTTGCTCGTATCGTTTTGAGAAATTCTTCGAATAATCGTAGAAAGGAGTAAGAGCATATTGGTAAGTTAGCATCAATTGAAAGCTTTTATATTCGCATCCAAGTGAGAATTGCAAACCTGCATCTACACCCCAAGTTCCGTCTGTTGCAAATGTGTCGTCTTTATCTTTCCAATAAACTTGTCCATGCACAGTCGGATCGAAGCAAATCAAGTTGTGCGCTCCCATTTCAGGGTCTAACGATGGTCTATTGGCGTTTAAGTGCTGTCCTCTCGGTGTTTCCTCTTCGCCGTAATGGTCTTCAAATTCTGTAAATCCAAACAAACCTACTCCAAAATAAGCTCCTGCCGAAGCGAATATTCGCCAATCATCACTCAATTCATATTTGTACATAATGTCTATAGGAATCTGAATATAGTTTGCGGCAGCATCTATTTCAACATACTGAGTGTTCAATCTGTATCCTTTCGTGGTAAGAAGCAAATTCGATTGCAAAAACCACGCATCAGACAACTGTGCCTGCATTGCAAAACCTACATTGAATCCATACTTGAATGGTTTTGTATCTGTAAAGCCTATGTAGTTCAATTGGTCATCATAATATGCCAAACCATTGTAAACATCCAATCCTTTGGCAGATGTCAAATCGCTCATATTGAATCCTGCTCTGAATCCTAACCTTACAAGCGGTGCTTTATTACGACGTTGTGCCTCAGCCTCAAATCCACTAACCAAGACAAGTAACAATAATGCCAATCCGAAAAAGTATTTTGTGCTTTTCATATCTCGTTTTTGTTTTTCTCTTTAAGAGTGCAAATATAGTACATTTTCCGTTATCTGCATATTCTTTTGGCGTTTTTCTTTCTTGATTTGGTAAATTTCTTTCTTGATTTCAGAAAATTCTTTCTTGATTTCAGTCGAACGAAACAAAGATTTAATTTTGAGGGGTTGCGATTATGAGTTTTTTCTTACTTTTGCGGGAAATTACAACACAGATTTAGACTATGCAAAAAAGTTTTCGATTCAATCATATCTTATTGTTACTTAGCGGCATGCTATTCTTTTCTTGTCAAAGCAAAGACACAAAAAAACAAATATCCGAAAGCTATATATCTTTCAAAGACTACTATGGCAGAGACAAGCAAATAAAAAAACAACCTCAAAGAATTGTTTCTCTCTCTCCGGGGATAACAGAATTGCTTTTTGATTTAGGGCAAGGAGAACGATTGGTCGGAAGAACGGATTTTTGCATACACCCTCCACAAGCCGAAAAGATTAAATCGATGGGAGGAATAAGCGATGCAAGTCTTGAAATGATTGTAGCCTCTCAGCCCGATATTGTTTTCACAGCCTCAATGGTGTCAAAGCAAATGGTAGAGAGAATGGAGGATTTGGGATTGAATGTAGTATGTCTTCCAGAAAGATCAAAGATTAGCGATGTTTATGAAACGGTTGGCTTATTGGGTAGAATATTTGGCAAGGAACAATTGTGCGACAGCCTTATCGGTGGTATGAAACAAAGCATAGCAGAAATCGAAAAGCAAATTCCGCAAGGTAAAAGACCAATTGTTTATTATGTTGTCGGATTTGGAGATATGGGAGATTATACTGCAGGTGGTAATACCTTTATCAACGACATTATAACTTTGGCAGGTGGAGAAAATATGGCAAAAGACTTGGACGGATGGTCTATTGGCAAGGAAGTAATCTTTGCAAGACAGCCCGATTTCATAATAGTAAGAAAAGAAGACTTGAAAAGATTTGTTTCAACATCTCCATACAACAAACTCAAAGCTGTAAAAGAAAACAAAGTTATGGGAATAGAAAGTTCTCTTACCGACTGTCAAACACTTCGAAGTATAGAAGCGATAAAACAAATCAGCAGTTTTATAAAATCAAACAAATAAAAACTTTTTGATAACTTTACACTATATCGATAACCACACTGCTACCAACTCTCAATCCAAGCAACTTTTGAACGCTTCCTTTTTTTATTGCAAGCTGTAAGGCACCTGTTGCACTGATTGTAAGCATTACCGTATCGGTTTTTGTTGCATCGGCATAGGATTGGGATAACTTATTAACGGTAGCCCTTTTATCGATAACAATTTCAAAACTTCGCCCATTCAAAGCATTTTTGAACATCTCGTCTGTTATATTCAGAAATGCGTTTCCATAACCATCGATATATGTTACTTCGGTTACAATTCTATCTCTTTCGATTATCGGATACGGCTTAGTGATTTTGTTGATGAATTTATCACGTCTGATACCCAAAAAATCGATTTGTTTCGATACCGCTATGTTTTTTGCAATCTTTACAAACAGATCCAAAGCCGCAAACGTAAAATAGTTGGACTCATTGAAAGAAGTGATTTGAACAATCTCAACCTCATCGTCTTCAAATACAATAGAAGGCAAACCATTATCGACACAAATATAATATTGTCCCCTATATTTGACAGCGATGAAAGTTCTATCTCTATCCTCTCCTTCTTTTTTCACAGTCTCATAGCTATCCACATCGATAATATGAATAGTGCCTTCTGGATATTCCAAACACGCATTTTTGACAACAAAAGCCGCTGCAAGCAAATCATATTTTCTGATATTGTGTGTAATATCCACAACATTGACATCTTCAATTGTAGAATACAATCTGCCTTTCACAACTCCGATGTAGTAATCAGAATATCCCCAATCCGTTGTCAATGTTACAATTTGCATATGTGTAAACTCTGTCGTTTGAAAAATGGATTGCAAAGATAAGAATTAAATCATTAGAAACTCAAAACAAAGAAAAAAAATATTGTTTGGATAAATCAAAATCTTATTCAAAACAAGTCTATCAATAAAACGCCGATTGCCCTCAAACAATGATTACAACAAATAAAATCATTATTTGAAGGCAGTCGGTATTCGCTTATATTAAATCCACTTTACAAGCGGGAAATCTTGACGATGTGGCATCAACTCACAATGAGGATAAATCCTTATGGCATAATCATGCACTCCTGCAACAGGTGCTTTTATCAGAACCCGATAACGAGCTTTTTTGTTTCTGCTTTCGATCAACTCAAACGGTATTATGTCGCTGTAAGTCGTGATTTGCTCGTTTTCTTTGTTTGCCATAATCAACTCCACTCCTACTTCCGATGCTTTCAATTCAGCGATATACAAGACAACTTCCAAAGAAAATTCATCTCTTACGCTCATTGCTTCTCTCTCGGAGTGAGGATATTTGAACTCGATCGGCTGAACAGAACTCCAAAATTTCGAAACATTTTCTTTCCACAAAGCATAATCCTTGGCAAGCGAAGCATCGTTTTTATCCAAAAGCCGTTTGCGAACAAGCATTTTTGAATAGAACTTGTCGTAATAGTCATCTAACTGACGTTTCATTGTATAGTGTGGAGCTATATCTGCAATTGTGTTTTTCATCTTTTCACACCACTTGTCGCTTACGTCGTTTTGATTTCGCTGATAGTAAGCAGGAATTATTTCCGATAAGAAAACATCATACAGCATCTGAGCATCGAAAGCATTCTGATAGTCATTCGATTGATTAATTACTTCTTTCGGCAATGCCCAACCTGCATTCTCTCGGTAGCCTTCAGCCCACCATCCGTCCAAAACAGAAAAATTCACAACGCCATTCATAACCGCTTTCTCGCCACTTGTTCCCGATGCTTCCAATGGACGTGTCGGAAGATTCAACCACAAATCCACTCCGCTAACTAAGCGTTTGGCAACCGACATATCATAGTTTTCGATGAATATGATGCTGCCTAAAAATTCCGGCATGCGACTTACTTCGATTATTCTTCGAATCAAATCTGCTCCTGCTTTATCTTGAGGGTGTGCTTTGCCTGCAAAAACAAACTGAACGCCCTTATCGACAATTTCTTTCAGCTTATCGAGATTAGAAAACAACAAATCTGCTCTTTTGTATGTTGCAAATCTGCGTGCAAATCCAACAGTCAGTTTCTTCGAATCAAATTTCTTTATCGTCTCAAAGTAAACCTGCGGATTCTCTGCTCGCAAAGCATATTCTTTTTGAAGTCTTGATTTGATAAATTCAACAAGGGATTCTTTTTCTTTCTTATGTAATTGCCACAAAACAGAGTTATCAACCGATTTTATTTTATTCCAATAGTTTTGATTCGAAACATCGACAAGATAATCTTCAGAAAAAGTATCTCGATATAGTTTTTGCCACGATTGAGACATCCAAGTAAGATTATGAACTCCGTTTGTAACATAATCAATGTATAATTCATCAGGAAAATACCCCTTATAAAGCGGAGCAAACATCTTTCGGCTGACATCTCTATGAATAAGACTGACTGCATTCACTTGTGCAGAAAAATTCATTGCCAAAACGCTCATCGAAAACTTGGTTCCATCGTTTTCAACCATGCGTCCGAGATTCATAAATTCCTGCCATGATATTGTCAAACGCTCTGCAAAATATCCCATATATGCTCTAAGCAATCCTTCCTCAAACATATCGTGTCCCGCAGCAACAGGCGTATGAGTGGTAAAAAGAGTAGTTGCTCTCACTAACTCTTTGGCTTGAGCGTATGTGTATTTATGTGTTTGCAAATATTGTTTCATTCTCTCCAAAGAAGAAAAAGCCGCATGTCCTTCATTGTTATGATATAGGCTTACAGGCAAAGAAAGTTCTTTAATCAACTTTACACCACCCATACCCAATAAAATCTCTTGTTTCAATCTGTTTTCGGAATCTCCGCCATAAAGTCTGCTACTTATAGATCTATCTTCTTCACTATTGCTTTCAACATCGGTATCAAGCAAATAAAGAGGTACTCTTCCAACATCTATTCTCCAAATCTTCGCCTCCAAGTTTCTTCCCGGCAAAGTCAAAGATACTTTACACCATTCTCCATTTGAATTTCTCACTGCTTTGAGTGGAAGGTGCGAAAACTTTTGTGCGTTATATTCACACTGCTGTTCACCTTGATGAGTTATGCGTTGAGTGAAATAACCATAGCGATAGAGCAAACCGATTCCGATAATGTTCTTTGCCGAATCGCTTGCTTGTTTAAGGTAATCTCCTGCCAATATTCCCAATCCTCCTGAAAATATTTTCAAACAATCATCTATTCCGTACTCCATACTGAAATACGCAATCATCTCATCGTTCGAGGATATTTGTTTCTGCATGTAAGTGTCAAAGTCTTTTTCCACCTTATCCATTTTAGCCAAAAAGACCTCATCTCTCAAAAGTCTATCCACGTCATTCAACGAAAGACTTTCCAAAAGTGGCAAAGGGTTATGACTGCACAAAGCGAACTTTTCCGCATCTATGCTTTCAAACAATTCATACGCTTCTTTATTCCAACTCCACCAAAGATTCTGACTGAGTTTTTCAAGTCCTGCCAATCTCTTTGGCAATTGCTGACGAAAGAAAACCTTACGCCAATGTGCCGTATTGAAACTCTGAGGTTGTATATTACCACTACATTCAAACACGGCTTGTTTGTGTTTGAACATTTCTTGCCTTTGAGCCGACTTATTCAAAGCAAAATCGTATGCTTTATAGTAATTTTCGACCAATTTCTCCCAAACAATAGTATCACTCAGAATTTTGCATTGCTGTTTTATTGTTTTTCTTTCTTCAACCGAAGTTTCGGAGTATTCCTTTATGTATTCTGCTATTTCAGCTACACAATTCTCGTAATCGAAATCCGTCCTCGAAACAATTCTTACTGTTTTTCCATCTTTCGATACTTTATCCTGCATCCACAATCCGAAACCTGCCAAAGTTGTTGTCAAGGTTGGCACTCCAAAAGCTATACTTTCCATAGGCGTATATCCCCAAGGCTCGTAATAAGATGGAAAAACGGTCAAGTCAAACGCTTGAAGAAAATCAAAATATTCTTCATCGAAAACACCATCTGCCCCATTCAGATAAGAAGGAACAAAAAGCACTTTCACTTTTGAAGATTCGGAATTATCTAAACCGCACTCTTTCAGTTTTTTTACAACAGAATCGTTTTCGCTGTCAAAGAGTCTGTGAGTTGTGTATTTGAGGTAGGAATTTAACTCTTGATTTTGAAAAAATGAATCTTGATTTCGTTCGAATGAATCTTGATTTTGGTAAATTGTTTCTTTGTTTTGTTTTTCGGCATTAAAAACAGGCGAAATATGATGTGCAGGAACAGCAATCACAGCCACTATCTCTTTTTCGTTATTCTCTCGATTCAATTTACCGAGTGCATCAATGAATACATCAATTCCTTTATTATAAAACTCATATCTTCCTGAATTCAAAACGAACAAAGCATCTTCGGAAAGTTTTATACCACTCAATGCAGCAAGTGTTGAAACTATTTTTTCTCTTACCCTTTTTCTGATTTCGCTTTGAGTAATCTCGTCAGGCACCATTGAATTTTCAAAACCGTTTGGAGTAATGAAGTCAGCCTTCTTAGTAAAGAATCTTGTGCATTCTGTATCTGTTATTCCGCTTACTACCGTGAATACATCGGAATTTTGTGCCGATAATTTTTCTAATGATTGTTTTGCCCTTAAATTAAATTGCGAAGCAATCGAATCGGGGTTATAATTTTCCAGTTCTCCATACAAAGGCATTCGATTGCCTGCCAATGCACGTCCTAACACTGTTGCATGAGTTGTGAATGCGGTTGCAATTTGCGGACATCTCTTTTTAAGATACAGAACTCCGCTTCCTGTCATCCATTCGTGGAATTGAGCAACTGCTGTGTTGCCTGCATCGAGATAAAACTCATAATAACTTTCGATAATCTTTGCCGCAGCATAACCAAATAAACATGGCTCAATATAATCCCAACCTCCGGTAATACTATCCAATGAATACTCTGTCCATAATTCTGCAAAGATTTCATCCTTTTGGTTAAAATATTGGGTAAAATCAACCAATATGACAGTAGGTTGGTCTTCTAATGACTTCCATCTGCCTATTCGAAATTTCAATCCCTTGTTTCGAGCATATTCAACCCAATAAGGCAACATCTGTTCTTCTTGTTCAAATTCCTGAACAACTGTCTCATCCTTACAAATATCAGGACCTATCAATATGTAATTTGAAGCAAATTTCTTACAAAGAGATTTCGCCTTAGTAGAAACAACAGTGTGTATTCCACCTACTTTATTGCAAACCTCCCAACTTACTTCGAAAATAAAATCAGGGCTTTTCATAATCTTATTACATTTGTTGAAGACGCTCTTTCGCCTTTGCAAAACCTTGACGGAAAGATTCAAAAATTTCTTCCACAGATTTTTCTTCGTTTAACATAGAAGCAACTTGTCCGATTTCCAATTCGCCTTCTTCCAAATTGCCTTCGAACATTCCTTTTTTTGTTCTTCCCACTCCGATTATTTGAAGCAATTCTTCGGCACTTGCACCCTCTGCTTCCGCTTTTGCAATTTGGTCAAAGAAAGCACCTTTTAATAATCTTGTAGGTGAGAGTTTACGCATAAACAACTTCGTTTCACCTTCTTTTGATTCAAATACAGCTTTTTTGAATGCTTCATGTGCCGAACTCTCTTTTGCAACCGCAAATGCACTTCCCACTTGCACCCCGTCGGCTCCCATAGCCATTACGGCAGCCATTTGTTCTCCGGTTGCGATTCCTCCTGCCGCGATAAGAGGTATTTGAAGCGCATCGGCAAGTTGGCGAATCAACACAAGGGTTGTTGTTTCCTCTTTGCCGTTATGCCCACCTGCTTCAAAGCCTTCTGCAACCACTGCATCACAACCTGCACTTTGAGCTTTGAGTGCAAATTTCTCGTTGGCAACTATGTGAACCACTTTACAGCCTGCTTCTTTCAGTCTTTGAGTATAAAGAGCAGGATTGCCAGCTGAGGTAAACACTACAGGAACTTTATGTTCTATAACGCAATCTATGTGTTTTGCACTATTAGGATTCATCAACGGAATATTAACACCAAAAACCTTATCGGTGGCTTTTCGACACAATTCTATATGTTCGGCAAGCAATTCGGGCGTCATTGAACCTGCTCCAATCAAACCTAATCCACCACTATTGCTTACTGCTGCTGCCAATCTCCAACCACTACACCATACCATACCTCCTGCAATCACAGGAAAGTCTATTGAAAACAATTCTGTTATTCTTGTATTCATGATATTTCTTTTTTTAATTCATTAACTTCAAATTGAAACGGAAAAAGCACCCTTATTGTTTTATTTCAGCGAAAAAAAGTAAAAAACTTACGAAAAAGCTAAAAAAATTTTGCTCGTATTACTTTTATTTGTAATTTTGAACTTTCAATTTCGTATAAACAAAAAAAGAAAATACTGATGAAAAGAATAATTACAATCGCTGCTTTATTGATGATCTTCAATTCAGCAAACGCTACAACAAATTCAAAAAACGATTTTTTTAATTCAAATTCGGCTAAATCAGAAATCAAGTATCCAGATTGGAGAAGTGCACAATGGAATCGCCATGTACCAGAACATCTTTTGTCTGTAAACATTGCAGGAAGTTATACAATAACTCAAAACTATGTAAACACAAATCCGTTCAGTGCAGGCTTGACTTTGGCATACCAATACAAGTTACGTCATTGGAAAACCAATCCTAATTTCACCACATCTTTCGGAGGATATAGTGGTGTTTTATTTTTCAGAGGTGCATCAGTTGAACGCAACGCCGAAGGAGCAAGACACGAAATTATTATCGACAGATTCAAATCTTACACTTATGTTCCGCTAATGTTAAACGCCAATATACATTACAACATCAAAAATACAAGTATTTATCTCGGTATTGACGCGGGTGTAAACATGATGATAGGCGAAAAAGACTTTGAATTAGACAACGTAATCTACATTCAGAAGAATTTTGATGAAATAAAAGTTACTCGTTTCATACCTACAGCAAAAGCAAAGCTTGGTTTTATGCAAGACATCACGCCAAGATTGAAATTGAAGTTTCATGCAGGAGTTGCATATGAAATGGGATACAAAGACGACTTTAACGGAGCTTACATAAACGGCGGATTCGACGAATCTATCGAAATGACAGATTTGGAACACAAAGCTTCATTAGATCCGTTTGCAGAATTCGGTTTGGTAATTTCTTTGTAGAAATTTGCGATGCACCTTTTCTACACACCGGATCTTGATCCCGAACAAACATACAGCCTCAATAAAGAAGAAGCAACGCATTGCGTTAAAGTTCTTCGTATGAGAGAGGGAGACGAAATATTGCTCACAAACGGTGTGGGCAATATTTATAAAGCGGAAATAATACAAGCCGCCGTCGGAGCCTGCCTTTGCGTTGTCAAAGAAGAAATTCCATCATACGACAAAAGGAATTACCGCATTCATATCGCTATGGCACCAACCAAAAACAATGCTCGAACCGAATGGTTTACCGAAAAAGCCACCGAAATGGGCATAGACGAAATATCATTATTCAAAAGCCGATATAGCGAACGCACAAACATAAAAACAGAACGTTTGGAGAAAGTCGTAATCTCGGCAGTCAAACAGTCGCTTAAAGCTTTCGTTCCAAAGGTAAATGATTTGAGAGATTTCAAACAAATTGTCGATGAGGCTAAAGAAAGCAAAAAATTTATCGCAACTTGCAGTGGTGAGGACAGAGTAAATTTGAAAGAAGCTTGTTTACCGAATGAAGACGTTATTATTTTGATTGGTCCCGAAGGAGACTTTTCCGAGCAAGAGGTTTCTTACGCTTTATCGAAAGGATTCAAGGCTCTGTCTTTAGGCCAAGCAAGATTGAGAACAGAAACAGCAGCTCTGTATGCTGTACAAGGCATTCATTTCATCAATTTATAGAATCAATGTACGGAAAACAAAAAACATCGATTTTATTTTTTGCTTTCATTTTTTTATTTTTTGCTTTCAATCAAGCAAATGCTCAAAACTCAATCGCTCTTCTCAAATACGGAGGCGGTGGAGATTGGTATGCAAACCCAACTTCCCTACCTAATTTGATTAAATTTTGTAATAGCGAACTGCAAACCAATCTTGAGGTTAATCATCCTACAATCGAAGTTGGCAGCAGTGAGATATTCCTCTATCCTCTTTTGCATCTGACAGGACATGGCAATGTTGTATTTTCTCAAGATGAAGCAACAAATTTGCGAAACTACCTTTTGGCAGGAGGTTTTCTGCATATCGATGACAACTATGGCTTAGACGCATACATTAGACGGGAAATGAAAAAAGTTCTTCCCGAATGCGATTTTGTCGAACTACCTTTCAATCATCCGATCTATCATCAAAAGTTCACCTTTTCAAATGGTCTTCCTAAGATTCACGAACACGACAACAAACAACCCAAAGGCTATGGTTTGATATATGAAGGGCGTTTGGTATGTTTTTATTCTTACGAATGCGATTTGGGAGACGGTTGGGAAGATATAGAAGTGCATAACGATACTCAAGAGAAGCATATCGAGGCTCTTCAAATGGGAGCAAACATAGTTCGATATGTTTTTATGCAATAAAAAAGAGGCTGTTACAAATCTTTGTTTCATTTTCCTGATTCTTTATTCTAAAAAATTGTATCTTTGTTTCGTGAAATTCTTTCTTGATTTTATAAAACAAAAATCAAGACTTTGGAGTTTTTAACATAGAAGAATTAAATCAATTATCTGAAAACACACAAATACAAAGAGATATGAATTTAGGAAGTTTTGATTTCAAAGAAATGATGACTGCATTCATGGTATTGTTTGCTGTAATCGACATAACAGGTTCTATTCCCATCATATTGGATCTGAAACAAAAGAGTGGCAAAGTTCATTCGGGTAAAGCAGCTATAATATCTTTCCTTTTGCTTGTTCTTTTTCTTTTTATGGGAGAAGGATTACTTAAATTCTTTAACGTGGATATTCCATCGTTTGCAATTGCCGGTGCGATCGTTCTTATAGCCTTAGCAATAGAAATGACTTTCAACATAACGATTTTCAAAAACGATGCTGCCGAAGGTAGTTCGACAATTGTGCCTCTTGTTTTTCCTCTGATTGCAGGGGCAGGCTCTTTGACAACATGTCTTTCGCTTCGTGCAGAATGTTCAACTCTTAATATCATCCTTGCCATTGCACTAAATATGTTGATAGTTTATATCGTCATAAAGAAAGTTGACCTTATGGAAAAAATACTCGGCAAAGGCGGAATCTATATTTTGAGAAAATTTTTCGGGATTATATTGTTGGCAATGAGCGTAAAACTGATTGTAACCAACCTCTCATCACTACTGAATTAAATCTTTCGAAAGATTAACAAAAAGATGTTGAAACAAAAGAGCATTTTGTTTCCTGCATCTCGTATAAAACAATTACTTTTGTTTCTTGTATCAAAGTATAACAAAGTAAGGGTTAAAGCAAATAGCACATGGAATTCAAATTAAGCCAAAACGCAGAAAACATACTTAAAAACAGTTATGGGGAAGCTGTAAGATTGAACTCGGATCGAATAGAGACCGAACACATTCTGCTTTCCATTTTACGCACAAAACAAAGCAGAGCTTGTATCTATTTGAATCAGGTTTGTGATTGTGAGCAATTGAAATTCATAATCGAACAAGAACTCAAAGAAACAGAATCGGATTTTGGTACAATTGTGGATAAAAACGATATGACTTTGGGTGAAGGTGCGGAAAAGGTTATAAAAATTTCGAATTTGGAAAGTTTGAAATTTCACAAAAAAGAAGTGGGAAGCGAAGATCTTCTTTCCGCAATTCTGCATTACAAAGATTCCAACACTGCAACAACACTCCGAGGATATGGCATAAGCTATGAATCTTTTGAAAGATACAGACGAGAAAATTCTTCTCAAAATCAAATCGTTCCAGAAGAAGATAATAAAGACAGAGACTTGTTGATAGCTTTCGAAAAACACAATTCCGAATCATCAAACATTGGTTCTCCGATATTAAACAGCCGTTCCGATTACTCAAATCCAACTCCGACAACTCCTATGCTTGACAGCTTTGGCAAAAACCTTTCGAAACTTGCCGAAAACGGGGATTTGGATCCTGTCATCGGACGAGAAAACGAAATAGAACATATTTGCAGAATACTCTCTCGAAGAAAGAAAAACAACCCTATCTTGATTGGCGAACCCGGTGTCGGGAAAAGTAGCATTGCAGAAGGGTTAGCAATTCGCATAGCAGAAAAGAACATACCGTTTTCTTTGTTGAACAAGAAAATATACACGTTAGATTTGGCTTTAGTTGTAGCCGGCACCAAGTATAGAGGTCAATTTGAAGAGAGAATAAAGAATCTGATTTCCGAACTTGAAAAGAACAAAGATATAATCGTGTTTATAGACGAGATTCACACAATTGCAGGAGCCGGAAATTCAGAAGGCGGATTGGATGCCTCAAACATATTCAAGCCGGCTTTGGCTCGTGGAGAAATTCAGTGCATTGGAGCAACAACAATCGAAGAATACAGAAAATATATCGAAGCAGACGGAGCATTGGAACGTCGTTTCCAAAAGATTCTTATCGAACCTACGGACATTGATGAAACAATTAATATTTTGAAAAACATAAAAGGCAAATACGAATCTTTTCATAACGTAATTTATTCCGATGAAGCAATCAAGGCATGCGTAACTCTTACAGACAGATACATAACTGATAGAAATCTTCCCGATAAAGCAATCGATATAATGGATGAAGTAGGAGCTAATAAGCACATTCACAGATGCAATATCCCGGAAGAAATCAAAACTATTCACAAATCGCTAATCGAAGCAAAGAGAGAAAAGCATAAATGTGCAATCAATCAAGAGTTTGAAAAGGCTTTAGCGATTAAAAACAAAATAGATGCCTTGCAAATCAAACTCAAAGAAGAGGAAGATAGATTAAAACTCAGCATATCCGATAATCCGCAAGAGGTAAACGAACAAGATGTTGCCATTGTTATCTCACAATCGACAGGTATCAGCATAGAAAAGCTCGAACAAAACGAAAAGCAAAAGCTTCTCAATATGCAAGATATTCTTTCAAAACAAGTGATTGGACAAAAGCTTGCTGTAGAGAAAGTTTGTCAAGCTATAAAGCGAGCAAGAACGGGATTGAAAGATCCAAATCGTCCAAGCGGAAGTTTTATCTTTATCGGCTCGACAGGAGTAGGCAAAACATTGCTTGCAAAAAAACTTGCGCAGTATTTATTCGGCTCTCAAGACAATTTGATTCGTATCGACATGAGCGAATATATGGAAAAGTTCAGCGTATCCAAGCTGATAGGAGCTCCTCCGGGCTATGTAGGATACGAACAAGCTGGACAACTGACCGAAAAAGTCAGAACACATCCGTATTCAATCATTTTATTTGATGAAATCGAAAAAGCCCATCCGGATGTTTTCAATCTTTTACTTCAAATTCTTGATGAAGGTCATTTAACCGATGCTTCTGGACGCAAAACCGACTTTAAGAATACTATAATCATTATGACATCAAACGTAGGTTCGAGAAAACTGAAAGATTTTGGGGTCGGAGTCGGATTTTCAACAACAACAATCCAAAAGAATATTGCATCGTTGGAGCAAGGGGTAATTGAAAAAGATTTGAAAAAGACTTTTTCTCCTGAATTCCTTAATCGAATAGATGAGATTGTTTTCTTCGACTGCCTCGATTCGGAAGATATGATTAAGATTGTTGATTTGGAATTGAGTGAATTGAAGAAACGATTGAGTGAATTGAAGTACGAATTGAATGTTTCCAAAGAAGCAAAAGAACTTATCATAACACAAACCGAAGACAGCCAATACGGAGCAAGACCTATCAAAAGAGGAATACAATCGATGATTGAAACACCGCTTAGCGATTTGCTTTTGGAACAATCAAACGAAAACGGCGGAGAAATAAGCATAGATTCAGACGAAGAACACAAAAAATTAACTTTCGAAATCAAAAACAAGGATTCTGAAATATAAAATGAAAACCATCAAACACTTTTTTGAAGAATTCGGAAACTATCTTCTTCTCATGAAAGAAGCGTTTCGAAAACCACAAAACTTTCATGTGTTTTACAGAAAACTGATTTTCGAGATGAAGGTCTTGGGATTGGATTCCATACCCATTGTTTCAATAATATCGGTTTTTGTCGGAGCGGCTGTTGTCATACAATTGCTTTTGAATTTGGAGAACCCGATCTATCCGGATTGGATTTACGGATTCGCTTCGAAGAAAACAATAATGTTGGAATTTTCTCCTACAATCATATCTCTTATTTTGGCAGGAAAATGTGCCTCACGCATTGCTTCCGAATTAGGCTCGCAAAGAATCAGTGAGCAGATAGACGCTCTTGAAGTGATGGGTGTGAATACCGCATCTTACCTTATACTGCCTAAAATCATAGCTTCAATGATTTTCTTTCCGCTTTTGATTATCTTAAGCATATTCATAGCGATTCTTGGTGGGGCATTGGGAGCATTGATGATTGGTTCGCTTTCGATGCATGCTTACATTGAGGGAATGAGATTGGAATACAGTAACATCGACATGGTATTTGCAATCGTAAAAACCTTTGTAAACGCCATCATAATCTCGACAATAGCGTCTTACAGAGGCTATACACTCAAAGGAGGTTCGGTTGAGGTAGGCATACAATCAACAAAAGCTGTAGTACAAAGCAGTATAGTCATAATGATTTTTGATTTGATTTTAACAAACTTGTTCATGTAGGCTTATGATTAAAGTAGAAAATGTATCCAAATTTTTTAACGGCAAGCAGGTTCTGAAAAACATCTCGACAGAATTTGAAAATGGGAAATGCAATCTTATCATAGGCAAAAGTGGTAGCGGAAAGACGGTACTGATGAAATGTTTGGTCGGATTACATTCGCCAGACGAAGGTTTTATTCACTTTGATGAGAGAATTTTAAGGCAACTTTCAAAAAAAGAAAAGGTAAATTTACGCAAAGATATCGGCATGCTGTTTCAGGGCAGTGCGTTATTCGATTCGATGAATGTTGAGGAAAATATAATGTTCCCGATACGAATGTTTCAACGTTCTGATTACAAAACAATGAAAAAAAGAGTCGATTTTTGTTTGGAAAGAGTTAATCTTAGCGGAATCAACAAACTGATGCCTTCGGAGTTAAGTGGTGGAATGCAAAAGAGAGTTGCGATAGCACGAGCAATAGCTACACAACCCAAATATTTGTTTTGCGATGAGCCAAACTCTGGTCTTGACCCTCTTACTTCAATCGTAATTGACAAATTGATAATGGAAATCACTCATGAATACAATATAACCACCATTGTCAATACTCACGACATGAATTCTGTAATGGAAATCGGAGAAAATATAAATTTCATAAACGAGGGTCAACTTTGGTGGCAGGGAAGCAATCAAAACATTCTGGAAACCGATAATCAGGAACTAAAAGACTTTATTTTCTGCTCTGCACTAACAAAGAAATTACAAAAAAACTAAAAAAATTTGTCATGAAATTAAAATCGAGTAAAATACATAAAACACTTCTTATTGCAAGACGTTCTTGTGAAGTATTATTGACAGCACTAATCATCGTGCTTATGTTTCCCACAAAATCGTCTTTTAAGTATGAATTTACCAAAGGGCAATTTTGGAAACACGAAAACTTGATTTCACCAATTGACTTTGCAATTAAGAAAACCGATGCGGAAATTGCGAACGACAAAGCCGAAATCGAGCGTAACAAAAAACTGTTTTTCATTAAAGATACCGCATTCGAAAATTCTACAATCAAAGAGTTTGAGTTGAAAAATGAAAACTCTCTCGATTCAAAAGCCATAAAATTCATAACAGACAAGATAAAACAACTCTACTCCATAGGAATACTGCAAAATATTGGGGAAAACACTCAAAATGACATTGTTCTACTCGAAAACAACGTTGCTCAGGAGTATGAATCCGACGCATTCCTTACCCTTAAACAAGCAACCGAAGAAATATCTCAAAGTATCGAAAACAGCAAGCTATCAAACAAAAATGAATTGATTAAGATTACAACCAATCAACTCAAAGCGAATCTTCGTTTAGATAAAGATATTACTGAACAGGTTCTTGCGACAAAAATGCAGGAAATAACAAACAACAAAGGTCTCATCTACACAGGAGAACTTATAATCAGTCGCGGAGAGCAGATAACAGAGGAAAAATTCCAGATTCTCTCATCTCTAAAAAAAGAATATGAGGGACAAAATATCTCAAAAACGAAACAATACACCATTACCTTAGGACAATTTCTTTTAGTTGTCATTGCACTAACAGCAATGATGCTTTTTATCAATCATAGTAATAAAGAAGCATATCAAGACAACAGAAAGATTACACTTATTCTTTTTGTCATCTTGTTTATGAGTCTTATCGTTGCAAGCGTTTTACAAATCAATCCAAAATACATTTACACCGTACCTCTGTGTCTTACTCCTATCATTATCAGAACATTTTTCAATACAAAGACTGCCCTATACGTTTTTCTGGTAAGTATAATCATCATAGGCTTTGCTGTTCCCAATAGTTTTGAATTTGTTTTCTATCAATTGATTGCGGGAATGATGGCAATTGTAAGTATAGAACACTCAGACAAACGCTCAAATTTCTTACTTACAAGTTTGTTTATCTTTGTCAGTTACGCTCTTATTTACATTGCAACCTCGCTTTTGCAAAACATGGATTTGAATCAACTCGAATGGCACCGCTTTTTGATGTTTGCTCTCAATGCAATATTGATTTTGTTCGCCGTTCCATTTGTTATCCTACTTGAAAAAATGTTTCATTTGCTAAGTGATTTTTCATTGATCGGCTACACAAACACCAACACAAAAATACTCAGAGAACTATCTTCAAAAGCTCCGGGTACGTTTCAACATTGTATCCAAGTAGCCAATATTGCCGAGGACCTAATCCACGAAATCGGAGGTAATGCGATGCTTGCTCGTGCCGGTGCTTTGCATCATGATATTGGTAAGATAATGACTCCTATGTTCTTTGTCGAAAACCAAAACACAGGATTCAATCCTCACAGCGAGATAACTTACGAAGAATCTGCCCAAGTGATAATTTCACACGTTACAAACGGCGTTAAGATTGCAAAAAAATATGGTTTACCTGAACAAATCATCGATTTTATTCGCACTCATCACGGAACAAGCAAGACAAAGTTCTTTTACAACAAACAACTTGCCGAGTTCCCGGACTCTCCTATCGATGAGCAAGCATTCACCTACAGAGGGCCAAGACCATTCAGCAGAGAAACTGCCGTTGTTATGATGGTTGACAGCGTGGAAGCAGCATCAAGAAGTTTGAAGAATCATTCCGAAGAAGTCATATCGAAATTGGTTGACGGAATAATCGACAGTCAGATTGCAGATGACCAATTTTCCAATTCTGACATAACATTCAGAGACGTAAACAAGATAAAAACCATTCTCAAAAAGAAACTTCAAAGTATCTATCACGTCAGAGTGGAATATCCTGTCAATGTTGTAAAAAACGAAAACAAACAATAATGAGCATGGAAGCAATGATACTTGCCGCAGGTAAAGGTAGCAGACTTCGACCGCTTACAGATAACCGTCCGAAAGCCTTAGTCGAGATTGCTGGACAAACTTTGCTCGATAGGAATATTCGTAAAATGATTTCATTCGGAATAAAGCACATAGTAATCAACACACATTATTTGGGGGAACAGATACACGACTATGTAAAACAACAAAACTATAATGCCGATATTTATTTCTCCGATGAAATCGAAAATCTTTTGGACACAGGAGGCGGATTGCTTGCTGCCGAAAAGTATTTTACAAAAACAGCCCCTATTTTACTTCATAATGTTGATATAATCAGCGATATTGATTTCAAGAACGGAGAAAACGAATTAAAGAAGCAGAATGTTCTTTCTTTGATTTGCGTAAGTAATCGAAAGAGTAGCAGGCACTTGCTTTTTGACGCAACTCACAATCTTTGCGGAAGAGATAACGAAAACAACAATACGAGCACGGTGATTGAAAATCGAAGTCCGAAATACAAATATGCATTTAGCGGAATACACTTTATCAACCCGCAAATCTTTAATTACTTTACAATGAACGGCAGTTTTTCGATTATCGATCAATATCTTGAAATTGCAAAACGACAACAAATTCTCCCATATCTTCACGAAGCTTCAACTTGGTTTGATGTAGGAAAAATAGAAGAAATATCGGAGATAGAAAAAAAAATATTACTTTTGTAAAATCAAAAACATAATACCGTAAAATGAAGAAACAAGTAAAACAACTCTTATTGGCGATAGCATTATTAACAACTTGGAGTGGATTTTCACAAATTACGCCGCATACAACAAGCGATTATCAGCTCAAAGGCTATCCTAAACAAGTCAGATATATGAAATTCGAGTCGGATTCGGCTCTTAAAAATCAACGAACTAGTTTTATAGAAGATTACAATTTGGTTTTCAATGCCGAACGTCAATTAACCGAAAGAGTAAACTACATAGACGGAAAAAAAGATAGGTATGTAACTTTCGAATACGACAACAACAGACATTTGGAAAAAGAAACGCTTATGGAGTCTAATAATAAGATTGTTTCGATTACCGAATACAGCTACAATTATCTTGGACGTATTGCAGAGATTACAACGGTGGAATATCCTCAATCGAGAGGTGGAGCCAACACTGTTGTTCGCAAAGAAAGCTATGAGTATAACAAAAAAGGGCAACAAATAAAGCAAATAATCTCATCGGACAACAATCGTGAATGCCGTACAACCGAATATTTTTATGGCCCTCAAGATAGTCTGATTTACACAATCACCACATATTCATATAATAAGAATGTGGATAAAGTAACATACAAAAGAGATTTCAACCATACCCTTATCGAAAAGATAAACATCCGTAATGACAAACAAACACGTCGCGAAACCTATTCATACAACGACAAAGGATTACTTGAAACCAAAGAGGTGTACAATGGAAAGAACAAACGACTTCTTACTTACAGCTACAAATATGACCAGCACAACTATATGACTGAGGAAATCGCTGTAAACGAAAGCGGTCAAAGAACAATCGAATATTACTACAAATACGAAAAGGACAAATTTTTCAATTGGACAAAGCGTACCGTTTATGATGTTTGGGATGTTAAATACACCGAAGTCAGAAAAATCGAATACGAAGACAAAGAGCATTGGTACGAAGACGAAAAGGATGCCGAAACAAAACGTGTCGTAAAGGACATATACGAATAAGAATCATTAAAAATAAGACGATAGCAAACAAAGGCGGAGTTCACTTTCATGAATACCGCCTTTGTTTTTATTGAACACAATTTCCTCGCACTCTTCTCAAGATACAATCTCCCAAAGCAAAGAAAGAGTGAAATAGAACAAAGATTGAGTGAGCTATTATCAAATATGGTTTCTTGTAAATCTCAGATAAGCGTTTTTATATCGCAAAATCTAAGTTCCATACTCGCAGATCATAGTTTTAATTAAACAAAAAAAGGCTTGCCTAATGACAAACCTTAACAAATTAAAACAATTGATTATGCTGTAAGTCTTCGCGATCTATTCATTTATCAATCTTTCTATCTCATCTAAGTCAGAACGGAAACGACGGTCAGTTTCATAACTATTTTGCACACTCTTGCAAGCATGAAGAACAGTTGCATGGTCTTTGTTGCCGCATTTCGAACCTATAACTGCAAGAGAATTATTGGTGTGTTTTCGTGACAAGAACATCGAAATATGACGTGCAGCAACCACATTTCCCTTACGCGTTTTAGAAAGCATAACACTGACCGGAATTGAGAAATAATCACAAACTACTTTCTGAATATACTCAATTGACATCTCTCTCGCAGTGGATTTTACAAACTTATCGATTAATTCCTTAGCCAATTCTATTGTTATATCCGACTTATTTATCGAGCTTTGGAACAATAAAGAAATCAAAACGCCCTCCAACTCTCGTACACTCGTACTTATGTTGTACGCAAGGTACTCTATGACGTCCTCCGGCATATTATTGATTCCGTCTTTTCGCAATTTGCGTTTTATAATCTCAACTCGGGTCGGTGCATCAGGAATTGTCAAATCCGCACTCAACCCCCACTTCAATCGAGATATAACTCTCTGCTCTAATCCCGAAAGTTCGGCAGGTGATTTGTCGGATGTAATTATCAATTGCTTGCCTGCTGAATGCAAACCGTTGAATATTTGAAAGAAAACCTCCTGTGTTTTCTGTTTGTTCGCAAAAAACTGAATGTCATCTATAATCAAGACATCTATCATCATTTGATAGAATTGTAAAAAGTCGTTTGTAGTTTTATTCTTTACGCTATCAAGATATTGTTGAAAGAATTGCTCGGCAGAAATATAAAGAACTGTTTTATCAGGATAGCGTTGCTTGGTTTCAAGTCCTATTGCGTGAACAAGGTGTGTCTTTCCCAAACCAACACTTCCATAAATAAATAAAGGATTAAAAGCAGTCTTTCCAGGATTCTGTGCAACGGCATAACCAGCACTTCGAGCCAAACGATTACATGCCCCTTCGACAAAATTATCAAAAGAATAGTTTTCATCCAATTGAGAATTCACTTTTACTTTTTTCAAACCCGGAATGACAAACGGATTAGGAAAATCTTTCACATTTGTATCCATATTCATAGGTATTGCAGTCGGAATATTTTGTGTAGCCAATCTATCTTTCGAAGGCAAGGTTACATCTTGTCCGACGGTAGAGCTATCGATTGCTGTCGAATAAATAAGACGTCCTGTTTCACCAAGTTCTTTTTTTATCGCAGCTCTCAACTCCCCTATATAGTTTGCTTCCAACCACTCCAAGAAGAACATACTCGGCACCTTTAACGTCAACGTGTCATCTTGCAACGCAAGTGGCTTCAATGGAAGAAACCACGTCTCGAATATATGTTTGTCCGGAAGTATATCCCTAATGAAATCCAAACAACTTTGCCACACCTCATTACAATCCCTTTGCATAATTCTCAATCCTTGTTTTATTTTTTGACACCTATTTCCAATCAATCTTATTCAATAAAAAAAATCAAACGAAAAACAGTTAAAATTTTGCCAATCATCACATTAGGCAGACAATTCAAAATTCACTCCCCTTTTCTTTTGACGAAGCAAAATTAAACAATTAATTGTGTAAAATATTTATCGATTTTATTTTGCGTATTTCAAAAATTATTTGTAAACAATTCGCACTTTCTATTTTCCATTTTTTAGACAAGCACCAAAGAAACAAACTACGTTCCTTTATCTGATTGAATTGCAGCACAAATACACTTTCTCGCCCTCGTTTTTGCCCTCTGTAAGAAAAAAAAATTAATTAAAAAAATTTTCAAGCATCTTTTTTCAACAAGAAAATCACAATTCTTTTAACAAATTAGTAACATTGAAATTCAAATGTTTATGATATATTTTTCTTGACTAATGAACAATTATACCCGACCAAAGAACGAAAATTTAACATTTGAAATCTTAGAAATTTCTTCCTCAAATTTGTTGGAATATTCTTCGTTTATCAGAACGTCTATACTGCATTCCATATCGAAAGAATGATGTTTTTGTTGAGCATTGATTTGTTTCAAAAAGCTCATCACCGCATTCATTTTATCGTATGCAAAGCTTATTTTGTAGAATCGCATAACTTTTTTTTCAACAATTACAGCCGATTCCAAGCAAACCTGAGTCGAGGTCTTATAGGCTTTAATCAATCCGCTAACTCCAAGTTTAGTTCCCCCGAAATAACGAACGACAACAACCAAAACGTTGGTAAGATTATTCGAAAGCAATTGTCCGTATATCGGTTTGCCTGCAGTGGAAGATGGTTCGCCATCATCATTCATACGAAACTCCTCTTTGTCGAATCCGAGTATGTAAGCATAGCAATGATGTGTTGCATCGTAATATTTCTTCCTCAAATCCGCCAAGATCTGCTTTATTTCATCCTGCGTTGTTACAGGATAGGCAAAAGCAAGAAACTTACTGCCTTTTTCTTTATATATTGCTTCGGTGTATTTCTCTATGGTAAGGTAACTATCCGCCATAAGACTTTGTTATTACATCAACATAGGGATAATTCTTTCAAGTCCATTTGCCAAGGCATCAATTTCGGATTTTGTTGTATAAAGAGCAAACGAAGCTCTTGCCGTTCCTGGTATATCAAAATGCTTCATCACCGGTTGAGCACAATGATGCCCTGTTCTGATTGCTATACCCAATTGATCCAAAAGCGTACCGACATCAAACGGATGGACTTTTCCTACATTGAATGAAAGACTGCCTGTTTTGTGAGCAGATTTAGCGTATATATTTACGCCATCGATTGCACTCAAACGCTCTTGTGCGTATGACATTATCTCATCTTCGTAAGCAAAGACTTCATTCAAATCCAATCTTTCAAGAAAGCTTAATGCCGCACCCAAGCCTACAACATCGGCAACTGCAGGTGTACCGGCTTCAAATCGATAAGGAGCGACATTAAATGTCGTTTTATCAAAGCCGACTTCTTTTATCATTTCTCCCCCACCCTGATACGGAGGAAGTGTCTCTAAAATTGCTTCTTTACCATAAACAATCCCCACTCCCATCGGAGCATAGAGTTTATGGGCTGAAAAACAATAAAAGTCGCAATCAAGCTCCTGCACATCGACTTTTGAATGCACTATTCCCTGAGCCCCATCGACAACCACCCTCAAATCATTTCCTCCAAGGCTTCTTGCTTTTGAAATTATGCTTTTCAAATCATGAACCACTCCAAGCGAATTTGAAACTTGTGCTACAGAGATTATTTTTGTTTTTTCGTTAATCAACTCATCCAAACACTCTATTTGCAACATTCCTTCATCGTTCATAGGAATTACTCTGATATTCAATCCGCGTTTTTCTGCGGCTAATTGCCACGGAACTATATTGGAATGGTGTTCGCTTTCGGAAAGAATTATTTCATCTCCAATTTGCAAATTTTGAGTCAAAGTTTCGGCAAGCAGATTCAAGCCTTCGGTCGTTCCTCTTGTGTATATGATCTCGGAAGTCTTGTTTGCATTCAAATACTTTCTTACCTGCTCTCTTACCTTTTCAAACATATCGGTGGCAATTTGGCTCAAGGAATGTACGCCTCGGTGAACGTTTGCATTGTAATGGTAATAGTAATCACTCATTGCCTCAATCACACATTTAGGTTTCTGAGTTGTTGCCGCATTATCCAAATAAACCAAAGGTTTTCCGTTGATTGTTTCATTCAGTATAGGGAATTCCTTTCTTATTGCCTCGATATTCATCTTTATATCTTAGTTTGATTTTCAACCATTTACAAATCGAAATATTTATCTCTCGATATGCTTGTTTTCTTTCTTGATTTCAGAAAATTATTTCTTGATTTCGTTCGAACGATTCTTTGTTTTATTTTTCTGATTCTTTGTTTTACAACACCCTTTCAAAAAGGCATTTTATCTATGTATTGTATCACTGAAAATAATTCTCGAATCAAAGAATTACATTATCATTTCCATTCTCTGTTTCAAGCCGTCCATAAGTGTATTCAAAGCTTTTTCCAATTGCTTTTTAATCATCATGGCAGCAATTTGAGGAACATCCAATTCGATTGTCGCTTGAACATTACACTTGTATGGTTCTGTCTTTTCGAAGTCAAGACTCAAAATAAAATTAAAAGGCATTGAAGATTGTATGTCAGTATCGTTTGTTATCACAATCTTATCATAAGGTACTCGACTGAGCATTTTCAAACCGCAATCCCCCATTCCATTAACCGTAAAACTGCATTTATCTTCCGTTGCTTTGAAATTCTGGATTTTATCGTTAGCCATAAGCGAGAAATTCGAAAAGTCCTTCATATAATCGAAGACAAATTCCACATTTCTCTTTATTTCTGTTTTTTTACTCTCTACTTTGACCATATCATTCAATTAAAAAAGGCGTTACATTTGCATTATAACGCCCATATTCGTTTTTTTAGATTCGACAATTCAATTATTTCATTCTTTCTTCTGACCATTGCTCAGGATTTTCTCTCCATTTGGTTAATGAAGACAAGTCTTCCTTCGCAATAAAGCTTTCTTCAGCCGCCAATTCTATCAGATTGTGATAGTCGGTTATTGTATTAAGCGGCATTTGCTTGTTTTCAAAGGCTTGTTTTGCAACTTCAAGATTATAAGTGAAGATTGCTGCCATGCCTTTTACTATACAACCTGCATCTCTCAAAGCATCTACTGCCAACAAACTGCTTTTACCTGTGGAAACCAAGTCTTCGATTACCACAACTGTTTGTCCGCTTTTCAAATCTCCCTCAATCTTATTTCCCAAACCATGTTTCTTTTCCTCAGGTCTCACATACACAAAAGGCTTTCCAAGAGCTTGTGCAACCAATACTCCTTGCGGAATACCGCCTGTTGCAACACCTGCAATCACATCAACATCGGCATACAATTCTTTCACAATCGAAACGAACTGTTCGCAGATGAATGTTCTTATTTCTGGATAAGACAAAGTTACTCTATTGTCGCAATAAATCGGCGACTTTCTTCCGGATGCCCAAGTGAAAGGATTTTCATTATTCAATTTTATTGCTTTAATTTGCAATAAAAATCGGGCTGCTTGTTTAGCTGTTTCTTTATTTAAAATCATGATGCAAAGATACAACATTTTCAATAAATACAACAAGATTTGCATATTAAATGACGAATCTTTTGAGTCTTCGAACGAGACTTGCGGAGTGATAAAATGCACTCCTGAAAGCGTAAATTCAATCGATTTTTCAGCTTTTTTTGACGATAATTCACGCCAAGATATCATAATTATTGTTAAAAATATGACTACCGAAGAAGTTTTTCTCAAAGCAATAGAGAAGCTAAAATTTGTTCAAGCCGCAGGAGGTTTAGTTCAAAACGAACAGAATGAGTTTTTGTTTATCTACAGAGCAAAACACTGGGATTTACCAAAAGGACATAGAGAGACGGGAGAAGACTTAGATTTCACAGCAGTAAGAGAGGTTGAAGAAGAAACAGGGATTGAAAACATCGAACTGAAAGATTATCTCGGCACAACCTATCATACATATATTCTTAACGGCAAACGCGAAATCAAAGAAACACATTGGTACTCTATGTCTGCAAAAAAAACAAGCAAACTCGTACCTCAAAAAGAAGAAGGCATACAAAAAGCAGAGTGGCTCACAAAAGAGAAAATCGAATCACAAGCTAAGAAAATCTATCCTTCGATACAAGATTTACTTATCAGAATCGGTTTTTGCTTCAATCAAACATTGTAGTGTCGTTCGGCTTTTTTGTTCTATCAAGATATTGTAAGACGACATATCTATTGCGTTTTCTACCGAGTTGTTTTGATAGTGTCGTATCGTAACAAGTTTCAGAGAGTTGTTATATCTCACACTATAACTTTGTTGTAAAGATTCGATTATATCAAACAACACATTGTCATTTCTATCAAAACAAATCGAAAAACTCAATGCGGAATTTTGCAACATATTTACCCTAACTCCGAACTTGGAAAGCACACCGAAAATTGTTGAAATATTATCTTCGGCAATAAAAGAAAAGTCTTTCGGACATATAGACAAAAGTGTTTGATTGTCCTTAAAGATATAATTCGGCACAACAGGCAATAGCTCCGAGCAATCCGCAATTATCGTTCCTTTTTTCTCAGGAGCATTGAAACTCTTTACAAACAACGGAATATTCTTATTTTCCAATGGTTTGATTGTTTTCGGATGTATTACCGATGCTCCATAATATGACAATTCTATAGCCTCTTTATACGGCACTTGCTCAAGCAAACAAGTCTCTTTCATCCGCTTAGGGTCGGCATTCATCAAGCCCGCAACATCTTTCCATATTGTCATACTTTTCGCATTTAAGCAATAAGCGAATATGGCTGCAGAAAAATCAGAACCTTCTCTTCCTAACGTTGTAGTATATCCTTGTTTTGTAGAACCAATAAAACCTTGCGTGAGTATTGTATCAAAATCACAAAACAATGGAAGCAAGTTTTGTTCGACTGCTTCTTGAGTTTGTTTCCATATTATCTCCGAATTACGGAAATTGTTATTGGTTTTGATAAAATCTTGTGCAAAAACGTGTTTGTGGCAATATTGAATCGCACTCATATAAGATGAAATGATAGTTGTCGAAATTCGTTCTCCGTACGATACCATGCTGTCATAAAGAAAATCATAGTCATTCGGATTCAGTGTAATCAGTTTTGCACGGCTTTCTTCTATGATTAGACCTATAAAACTCTTACAAGCATTTTTCGCTTCTTCATCTTCAAACAATCCTTCTATTATTTCAAAATGATAAGACAAGAGAGCAAAATACTCTTCCTCATTTACACGGTTTTCTTTATGCCATAAATTCACTATTCTTTCAAGAGCATTTGTAGTCTTTCCCATAGCTGAAACGACAACCACACGTTTTTTCGATTCTCTTTTCAAAATAGAGATTACATTTTTTACAGCCGCTGCCGTATTTACCGATGCTCCTCCGAATTTTTCAACAAATATTTCCACCATACAACGTTTTTGAAACGCAAAACTACAAAAAAAATATCTATATTCAAGTTTTATTTTGTTGTAAGTAGCTTTTTTTGTACCTTTGCAGATATTTATTTGATAAGAATATGAAAAGAAAAAACAAGTCTCTCAGTCTGTGGAGTGCAAACTTTTCAACAGTTTTAAGCATCTCGCTCGTGATGTTTCTTTTAGGCTTTATAATGCTGTTTGTTTACCATACCTACACAACAAGTCAGCAAATCAAAGAACAGGTTTCCTTTATTGTATATCTGAATCTTGATGTCGATGAGCAGCAAGCAAAAGAATTGGAAGCTGAAATAAAGAAAAATCCAAAAGTAAAATCGACAGCATACATTTCTTCCGAACAAGCGGCACAGATGATGAACAAAATAATGGGTGATGATCACCTCTTAGTTTTGGATTCCATAAATCCGTATCAGTCTTCGATAGAAGTAAACTTCAAAGCTCAAGCATTAAACCTATCGGAAATAAAACAATTCATCGTTGCCGTTGAAGCAAAAGACATAGTCGATGTTGTAGATTACCGACACGACCTTATAACAAACATAAACGATGTTATATACAACGTCAGTGCTTTTATTTTCATATTGTTCCTTTGTTTGCTATTCATAGCAATAACATTGATAAATCACACAATAAGACTTACTATAAGCAGTAAACGTTTGCAAATTCACTCTATGGAATTGGTTGGAGCAAAACCGGGATTCATCAGAAGACCTTTTGTTGCTCGCGGAGTCTTGCTTGGACTTTTGGGTTCTATATTAGCAGATTGTTTATTGACAGGTTTATTGTATTGGATTTATTCATCAATCAAAGGATTCGTTTTACAAGAACACATCATCTTTTACATTGCAATCGGTGCTATAATCGTGATATTGGGAGTTTTACTTTCGTTCTCTTTCACATTCAGAGCCGTAAGGAAAAGCATGAATCTTACAAGCAGTCGTTTATATAAATAAAACAAAATATTAATCATGAAAAACACAAAAGAGACACAAATAAAGGACACAAAAATAAAAGAAGAAGGAAAGAGTGATTTTGTATTCGGCAAGATGAATTACATAATCATGGGCATCGGATTGATTGTTCTTGCCATAGGATACATACTTCTAAGTGGCGGAGGCAGTGATAATCCGGACCAATTCAACGAAGCACTATTCAACAGCAGAAGAATGCTGTGGGCTCCTTTGTTTATTGTCGGTGGTTTGGCAATCGAAGTATTCGCAATAATGAAAAAACAAAAATAGAATATGAATACACTTGAAGCAATCATCATTTCAATAGTCGAAGGTCTTACAGAATTTCTTCCGGTCTCATCAACGGGACACATGATTTTGACTCAGGGAATTCTGGGTGTAAAAAGCGATGAATTTGTTAAGCTTTTCACAGTCTGCATTCAATTCGGAGCGATACTTTCCGTGCTTGTAATGTATTGGAAACGCTTTTTTCAAACATGGAGTTTTTATTGGAAGTTATTAGTTGCCTTTTTACCTGCGGCAATCATAGGTTTCTTGGCTGGAGATTTGATTGACAGCTTTTTGGAAAACGTTTGGGTGGTATCGATTATGCTTGTAATCGGTGGAGTCTTTATGTTGTTTGCAGACAAATGGTTCAACAAACCGCAAGAAGACCAAACCATAACCTACAAGAAAAGTTTTATGATAGGTTTGGCTCAATGTATTGCGATGATTCCCGGAGTCAGCCGTTCAATGGCAACAATCGTCGGAGGTATGACGCAGAAATTGTCTCGCAAAACAGCAGCAGAGTTCTCGTTTTTCCTTGCAGTACCGACCATGGCCGCAGCTTCCGGATACAAATTGTTGCAAGCATTCACCTCAGACACAGGAATGCAATTATTAAGCGAGAATTGGCTTACTCTTTTGATAGGAAACGTAGTTGCTTTCATTGTTGCGATTCTGGCAATCAAGTTTTTTATCGATTTCCTTACAAAATATGGTTTCAAAGCTTTTGGTTATTATCGAATAATTGTTGGTTTGGTTATCATCATATTGATGTTTTGCGGAATCCCTTTGGAAGTTTAACGAATGGAAATCAACCTTGAGCAAGGAGGCTATCTCCTTTTGAACAAACCATACACTTGGACATCTTTTCAAGCCACAAAAAAAGTTCAGTATATACTGAAAAGGCATTTCAATGTCAAAAAAATAAAAATAGGACATGCAGGTACGCTCGATCCTTTGGCTACGGGCTTGCTTGTCCTATGCTTAGGCAAATACACAAAACGCATAGAGGAATTTCAGGCTCAAGAAAAGGAATACACCGGAACGATACATCTCGGAGCCACAACCCCGAGTCATGATTTGGAAACAGAAATCGACAACACTTATCCCACGGAACACATAGACGAATCGCTGATATATGAAACTGCAAAAGCTTTCATAGGCGAACAAAGTCAGATTCCGCCCATATTTTCCGCACTCAAAATAAACGGAGTCAGAGCTTACACAAAGGCACGCGAAGGAAAAGATGTCGAAATCAAAGAAAGAACGATACACATTTACGACTTTGAAATAACAGGTATAAGATTTCCCGAAGTGGATTTCAGAATACGTTGCTCAAAAGGCACATATATCCGTTCGATTGCAAGAGATTTCGGAGCAAAACTAAACAGCGGAGCCTATCTTTCGGCACTTTGTCGCACAAAAATCGGTGATTTCAAACTTTCGGAAGCCTTTTCGATTGAGCAAGTCGAAGAACAATTCCCTCCAAAAAGCACAACCGAAGCACGCCAATAAGGTTCAAACTCTCATATCGAACAAACGATAAATACATCAAATAATCATTCCGATAAAACAAAGAAACAATTTTTTGTTTTCAAGATTCAGCAGAGCGAAACTTGATTTCAGAAAATTAAAACAAAGAATTACTTTTCTCAAACAAAGAGTTGTTCAAATAAAATCAAGATATGATTTTCCGAAAAGCAGTGGTATTTTCTTGAAGCTTCTTTTTGGTTACTCGAATCACAGCACAAACATTGCTTAAAAAACAAATGCGAGATTTCTTTTCGGAAACCTCGCATTCATATTCAAATCTCAAAAAATCTATTGTTCTCTTGCACCAACTCTATCCATAGCACAACGGAATCCTATCCAACTTGTACTTGCGTTTTGGTCCAAATATCTTCTTTGTCCAGGACTTAGGTAGAACGCTCTGTCTTTCCAAGAGCCACCTTTCACCACTCTGGCTTTGTCATCCACCATTGAAGTCTTGCCATAGTCGTACATACCGCTTGTTTCTGACTTTTTAGCTTCGCCTTCGTAACCTTCTTCACCTTCATCCTCGAATACCTCTTCCTCTGCTCCCTCTTCGCCACCTTCGGTTATCCAAGCATCGGTCAATTGTGAAGCCAAGTCTCCGTCTAAGTAGTTTATATTATCTGATTGTCTGTAGTTCAATCTGTTTATACATTCTTCTGTTGTAACAGCTCTGTAAGATATTCTACCCAAAGAGTCTTTTTCAGCAATCATTCCATCACTGTCTGTAACCTTTGTCATATATACGTTACCTCTATACGGATTCATATCTTCAGCATCCAATCCTGTGTTTGGTCTGTAAACATCCATCACCCATTCTGAAACGTTTCCTGCCATGTTGTAAAGGCCGTAATCATTAGGGAAATAGAATGTAACAGGGGCTGTGTATTCCCAATGGTCGTTCAAAGCACTTGCAACACCCATTGCATCACCTCGACTTCTCTTAAAGTTAGCAAGCATTTCTCCGTAGTACTTTTTATCTGCCGTTCTTGTGATATGACCGTTCCAAGGATAGATTCTACGTTCAACAATTCTTTCATCAACAGTATTTCCTACCAACGCCAATGCAGCATATTCCCATTCTGCTTCGGTTGGAAGCCTGAATCGTGGCAACAAAATACCGTCTTCTTGTTGTACTTTACGAGTTCCGGATGAGTTAGGATTCAAATCCTCCAAGTCTTCCTTAACATAACCCTCGTATTGTCCTGCATAGTAAGCATCGGTTGTGAAAACGTTATCACCTTGTTGGTCTGGGTCAATCATTTCCAATATTCCGGCTTCAACTAATATCATTTCATTTACACGATCTGTTCTCCAAGTACAATAATCTGAAGCTTGAACCCAGCTAACTCCCACAACAGGATAATCAGCCCAAGATGGATGACGGAAATAATAGTCAACCATTGGTTCATTATAGCTTAATTTAGATCTCCAAACCAAAGTATCAGGAAGTGCTCTTTGGTAAACTTCAGGATAATCATTGCCATACACTCTGTTCAACCAATAAAGGTACTCTCTATATGCGTGGTTTGTTACCTCGCATTCATCCATATAGAACGATGAAACAGTAACTTTTTTAGGTTGATTGTGCCATTCGTATCTCACATTGTCAGTCATGGAACCCATAACAAACGCTCCACCTTCAACAAACACCATTCCGGGAGGAGTTGCTTGTTCTTTTACTTTTGCAGATTCAAATCCACCCCAAGCAGGATCATCCAAATTCCAACCGGTCGTTGAAGACGTTTCTTTACTCTTGCAGCCGAAGAAAAGGGCTACAACACTCAATCCAAGAATTGCTTTACCGACTAATCTCATATTATTTGTTTGTTTTTGTTTTTCTTTATATTATATATCTGTTTTCCGATTTTGCTCCATTAGAATGAAGGACACTTGATCGGTTTTACTTTCTTACGTTTTTCCGGACAAGGAAGTTGTGCTCCAAGTGTTATTTCGTGAGCTCCACCTGATACATTCGACAACTTGGATACTGTAATATCATAACTATATCCTATCTTGAACGAATTGTGTTGCACACCGAACATCAATACAAGTGCATCTGAATTGTCGAAAGTAATGGATTGACGGAACCAAGCACCAACTATGAATGGGCTCCAATCCAAATACAAACCGTAATTTATCATTTGGAACTTGCCTTGCATGCTATAAATGATGTTAGGTGAAATTATAGGAGCACCAAAGAAAGCATTGGTTCTTCTTTGGTCTCTTGCCAAGTTGAATCTCATACCTGCATTGGCTGTAAACCTTAGAGGAATACGATGGTACGAAATAAAACCGTCATCAGGTCTCAAAAGGTTGAAAGCAGATGCTCCAACGAACCAATTTTCTCCATAAACAACCATACCGGCTGCAATATCGAAATAAGTATGCGACAAATCACCCGGTCTTTCTGCCATAGTTGTATAAATGAATCCGTAACGTGGATCGATCATATCAGGGAATGACAATTGATCCCAATCCAAACTACGATTCGTAAGGCTTGCTTGAGCCGCCATATTAAAAAACACATCTCTCGACAACTTCAATCTCAAAGAGTAAATCAAAACAGCAGTGTTTGTTCTATAAAACTCGCTTTGAGCATCACTCATAATCATTGCACCGATACCGCCTGACAAGAAATCGAAATGCTGATCATAGCTTGCCGTAAAGGTCTTAAAAGCATCCAATCCCGGCCATTGATTTCTGTAAGACAAAGAAAATCTCGGGCAAACAGCCGTTCCTGCCAAAGCAGGGTTAGTATAAAGTGGATTAGCATAAAATTGAGAAAAATGCGGATCTTGAGCCTTAACCCCGGCACAAAGACTCACAATTGCAACCACAAGAATCAATATTTTTTTCTTCATACTCTGTGTTTATATAGCTTAACAAATAAACTTTAGCACTTTACTTTGAATTGGCAATATTACAAAAAAATATGCAAATAACGTGCTTTTATTTTCACTTTTTAATGTTTTTCAAAAGTCTTCTTTCTTAACACTCTTATTTATCAGCAGTTAAGATTTCCTTTTCTTAATATTGCCCACACACTTTATTATACTGCAAAATCCTTTTTTTGTTTCAATTTTAGGCCTCTTTACTGAAAAAACAACGATTTTAAGCAAGAGAAAAATGATTCTTGATTTCATTTTTTTCTTTCTTTGTTTCAGAAAATTCTTTCTTTGATTCGCTAAAATGTTTCTTTGTTTTATTTTTACGAAACTAAAGCTTAGGATTTCATCTGTTGCATCGAACAAAGCGAAGCGTACAATCCGTTCAACTCTATCAACTCTTGATGAGTGCCTTTTTCGACCAATTCGCCACCATTCAAAACAACGATATTTGGAAAGTGCTTTATGGATGAAAGTCTGTGAGCAATCGAAATTATTATCTTGTCTTTACTTAATTCATCTATTGCCTGCTGAATATATTTTTCGCTTACGGTGTCCAAAGCTGAAGTTGCCTCGTCGAGAATCAGCACATCCGCATCTTTCAATACGGCTCTTGCGATCGAAAGTCTTTGTTTCTGTCCTCCCGAAAGTGTATTGCCTCCGTCCCCTAACCGAGTTCGATAACCATTTTCCATTTCCGATATGAATTCATCTGCTTTTGCCATCTTTGCTGCCCCAATCACATCTTCTTCTGTGCAGTTTTCTTTACCGAACTTCAAGTTATCGATTATCGTATCATTGAACAAAATCGTATCTTGCGAAACAATGGCGATATGATTTCTTATTTCAACCCCCGATAATTCGAAAACAGATGTGGAATTGTATGTTATATTTCCTTTGGTCGGCGTATAGAATTTCAGCAACAAGTCTATCAATGTACTCTTTCCTGCTCCGCTCGGTCCTACCACTGCAGTCGGCTTACCCTTTTCAAATTTCAAATTTATGTTTTTCAAAACATCGGTTTGATTGTATGCAAAAGACAAATCCTTAACCTCAATCGAATCGATTTTTTCTTCAAGTTTGAAATCTGTATTTTCGTTTTCTGTTACTCTTTCTGCACAAATGATTTCGGCAATTCTGTATTCGGCTGCCTGTCCCTTCTTTATGTTGTACAAAGACGTGGAAAAATCTTTTGCAGGCTTGATTATAAGGGTGAAGATTATCAGATACACTATAAAGAAATCCGCACTCATTTGCGGAGGTGTTGAAATTATGTAAGTCGTTCCCAACAACAATATTCCTATAACCATGCAATTGCCGAAGAATTCGCTTTGTGGCGAAGCCAAATCAACTCTTCGATATATTTTTGTCCTCAATCGGGTGTATGATTCGTTGAATTTGGCAAATCCTTTGCAAACAAAATCAATTGCAGTATGCGATTTTATTATTCTCAATCCTGAAATCGTTTCCTCCAATCTTGAAATCAATTCGGCGGATTCACTTTGCATTTGTTTGGAACTTTTTCTCAACTTCCGTGAAATGAAAGAAACCACCGCCCCTATCAAAGGAACAACTATCAGAGACGTCAATGTAAGAGAGAAGTTCATGTAAAGAAGGACGGCGAAATAAAGAACCACATTTATCACAACTGAAACCAAAGATTGCATTCCCTGCAACACGTTTTGATCATACTCAACCAAATCAGTGCTAAGCCGGGAAAGCAAATCTCCTTTTTTATATCGATTCACAAAAGCTATGCTTTGACTTGTGTAACACTTAATCAAATCATTTCGCATGTTGCGAACGATTTTCGCCCTTGTGGAAACAATGAAATAATTCGCAAAATAGGTAAACAAATCTTTGAGAAAATAGATACCGAATATCAATCCGGCAAAAATCCACAACGCTTTTTCTTTACCGAAGCCGATAAAATATCCGTAAACACTGTTCAGAATCTTTTCCAATTCGGAAGGGTTGGCCGTCTGTTGAAGTTCTGTTCCGAACAATATTTGCAAGAAATTACTTATCGAAAGAATCGAAGCAATCGAAAAGGCTGTAGCCATACACATAAGAACAAAGTAAAGCACTATGTTCCCAATGTATGGCTTCAGATATTGTTTTGTTATTTTTTTATCGTTGCTTGTCTGCATCTATAGCTTGTTTCCATAAACTCCGACGTAATTTGATGGAGTTATGGCTTTCATTCTCTGTTTTGTTTGCTCGTCAACATCAAGCGTATCGATAAACTCTGCAATCGTTTCTTTGGTTATCTTGGCGTTTGTACGAGTCAGTGCCTTCAAAGTTTCATACGGATTAGGGTAATCCATACTTCTCAAAATCGTTTGCAAGGCTTCCGCAACCACAGCCCAGTTTTCTTCGAGGTCTCTCTCCAATGCTTGCGGGTTAAGAATGATTTTGTTCATTCCCTTAATAATTGAATTCAACGCAATAATGGTATGAGCAATCGGAACGCCTATGTTGCGGCTTACGGTTGAGTCTGTCAAGTCTCTTTGCAATCTTGAAATCGGCAACTTCAAAGAAAGATGTGTCAAAACTGCATTTGCCAAACCTAAATTACCTTCTGCGTTTTCGAAATCTATAGGATTAACTTTGTGAGGCATTGCAGAAGAGCCGACTTCTCCTTCTTTTATTTTTTGCTTAAAGTATTCCATCGAAATGTATTGCCACATATCTCTACAGAAATCAAGCAATATCACATTCAAACGGCGTAAATTATCAAAATATGCCGATAAGTTGTCGTAGTTTTCAATTTGCGTTGTGAACAAAGAGCGTTTCAATCCTATTCTTTCACAGAATCCGTTGGCGAAATCCACCCAATCATATTGCGGGAATGCGATATTATGAGCATTAAAGTTGCCTGTTGCTCCACCGAATTTTGCAGAAAAAGGAATAGAATCAAAATACGCCAATTGTTGTTGCAAACGATAGACGAATACTTGCAACTCTTTGCCGAGCAAAGTCGGAGATGCAGGTTGTCCGTGTGTGTGTGCCAACATCGGAACGTTATTCCATTCTTGTGCTTTTTGAGAAAGGATTTCCAAAACCTCATTCAACATCGGCAAAAGAGTCTCATTGTGGCAATCTCTCAAAGAAAGCGGAACTGAAGTGTTGTTTATATCCTGAGAAGTCAAGCCAAAGTGAATGTATTCCTTGTGTTCGCCTAATCCCAATGCCTCAAAGTGTTTTTTCAAAAAGTATTCCACCGCTTTGACATCGTGATTGGTTGTCTTTTCTATTTCCTTTACTTCTTTTGCATCCTCGAGAGAGAAATTTCTATAAATGTCTCGCATCTTCTCAAAGCTGCTTTGCGGAATATCTTTCAATTGTTCAAGCGGCAATTCGCAAAGAGCGATGAAATATTCCACTTCTACCTTGACTCTATACTTGATTAGAGACGCTTCAGAAAAGTAATCTGATAATTTTTCTGTCGATCTGCGGTATCTTCCGTCAATCGGACTTATTGCATTCAATGTTTCCATTTCTAAAATCTTCTGTTTATAATGTTTCCTGACTTAATCAATTTATCCAAAACAGGACTGTGCAAAGTATTCCTTACAGCCTCGATATGCCTTGCCCCATGCGTATCAGTCCCTAAAAGTTCTATCATTTCTTCTTCAACGAGGCGTTTTGCCAAACCATACACTTCATCTCCGAAATAGCCACCGAGACTCATCGTATTGAGCTGAAACAAAATTCCTCTGTCTTTTAATTCTTCGAATTTCTCGAAATCTTTATACCAAAACAAGTATCGTTCGGGGTGAGCGAGAATCAATCTATATCCGGCAAGCTGTAATTCGAACAAATACTCGTTTAAGCCCATCGGTGGAGCGTAAAACGGCAACTCAATCAAAAGATGATTTCCGCAAAACGTCTTAAACATTCTCGATTTCAAGCGTTCATGAAAGTCATCGTCAATTCTATGCTCTGCTCCCACCTCTATGGTTAATCCGATTCCCGACATCTTTGCCTCATGCCTCAATTTCTCACATAGATTATCCAATTCGTTTATATCATTCGGGAAGACCTCGGCTTTGACATGGGGAGTCGTGATTACTTTTTTGAAGCCTAAACTTTCCAAATCTTTCAATAAGGCAATCGAAGTCTCCATATCGGGCGAGCCGTCGTCGATTCCCGGTATCAGATGCGAGTGTACATCGGTATGAAGCACGCTCAAATCAATAGCTTCCTTCAATTTCTTTTCTTTCTTCGAGAACAAACCGAACAATCCCATACGTTTGTTTTTACTTAATCAACTTCAATTGTTTTATGGTCTCCATAGGATTTTCCGAAGCAAAGACTGCACTGCCCGCAACCAAGACATCTGCACCGCACTCGTACAATCGTTCTGCGTTTTGCGTGTTTACACCTCCGTCAATCTCGATCAGACAATACGGATTCTTCTTTTCTATCATTTCTTTCAAGCGTGAAGTTCTCTCATAGGTGTTTTCTATGAATTTCTGCCCGCCAAAACCCGGATTAACGCTCATCAGCATAACCACATCGCACATCGGCAGAATGTCTTCCAAGAGTCCGACAGACGTATGCGGATTCAAAACGACTCCCGACTGCATTCCCAACTCTCTGATTCTGCTCAGACTTCTGTGCAGATGCGTACAAGCTTCATAATGCACCGAAAGAATATCCGCACCGCAAGCCTTGAAATCCTCGAAATAACGATCCGGATCCATTATCATAAGGTGTACATCGAGCGGCTTTTGAGATAATTTCTTTATATGCTTGACAACAGGTTGTCCGAATGAGATATTGGGAACGAACATGCCGTCCATGATATCCAGATGCAGCCAATCCGCTTCGCTTTTGTTCAACATATCGATGTCTCTGCCCATATTGCAGAAATCAACCGACAACAAAGAAGGTGCTACCAAATGTGCCATAATTTTATACTTGTTTTGAGTTTAACGTTTCTTTGTTTTAGATTTTTCTTTCTTCGATTCGTTGTTTTTATTCTTGAATCCGCTGTTTTTATTCTTTGAAGCATTTCTTCCGCGACGTTCTCTATCATCACTTTTCTTTCGTTTCGCTTCCGCAGGCTCAAACACTATCTGTCTGCCCTTAACGAATTTGTCTTCCAAAGCAAACATCAGATCCTCCACCCAACGACTGCCGATTTCGATATAAGAGAAGTTATCCATTATGTCAATCCTTCCGATTTCCACTCTTTCTCTCGGCATTGCGTCGTTAATCATTGCGATTATTCTTTGCGGGACAATGCGGTCGCGTCTGCCCAACGAAATAAACATTCTCGTCATTCCGCCTTTGTCATTCTTCGAGTTCTTTTTGTCTTTCGTCTTCTTATCTTTCTTTTCCGGCTTTGTATCGTCCACATTCAAGTCCGGAGCACCTTTATAGTAGTCAAGAAAACGATTAAACTCCAAAGAAACGAACTTCTTTATAAGTTCCTCTCTATCCAACCAGCTCAATTTGGAAACTATCTCGGGCAGAAAATCCCCTATCTCTTCCTCATCGACAACCGTCTGCTCGACTTTGTTTATCATATTGAAGAGTTGCTTGCGGCAAACCTGCTTTCCGGTCGGTATCTCAGCCTTTTCGAATGTCTTCTTTATGAGTTTCTCTATGTTTTTTATCTTATACTTTTCTTTAAGGTTGAGAATCGCAATCGAAATACCTTGTTTGTCGGCTCTGCCTGTACGTCCCGAACGATGCACATACTGTTCCAATTCATCGGGAAGGTTATAATTTATCACATGAGTAAGGTTGCTCACATCCAAACCCCTTGCCGCCACATCGGTTGCAACGAGCATTTGAATGTTTCTCAGGCGGAAACGACTCATGACGTGATCTCGTTGAGCCTGAGAAAGGTCTCCGTGCAGGCTGTCGGCGTTGTAGCCGTCGCGAATAAGCATATCAGCCACTTCCTGCGTCTCTACTTTTGTCCGACAGAAGATTATCGCATATATGTCGGGGTAATAATCCGCTATTCTCTTGAGTGCCAAATACCGATCCTTGGCGTGGACTAAGTAATAGAAGTGTCGCACGTTGTTACTGCCTTGATTGCGGCTTCCGATTTGGATTCGCTCCGGCGAGTCTTGGTAATTGTTTGCTATCTCTTCGACTTCGTTCGGCATGGTGGCGGAAAAAAGCCATGTGTTGCGACTTACGGGAGTTTGATCGAGGATTGCGTCCAAGTCTTCCTTGAATCCCATGTTCAACATCTCGTCAGCCTCATCCAAAACGACGTATCTGACCGAAGAAAGCTTGACTTTACCTCTCTGAATCAAGTCATTCATTCTTCCGGGCGTTGCAACGATTATCTTAGCTCCCTTTTTCAGATTTCTGATCTGCATTTCGATGCTCGCACCCCCGTAAACCGGAATCACCTCACAAGCTTCGAGATATTTCGAATACTTTTTCAAATCGTTCGCAATCTGAATGCAGAGTTCGCGAGTAGGACAAATGATCAGTCCTTCGGTGTTTTTGTTTGTCAGGTCGAGCTTTTGAATCAGCGGAAGCCCGAATGCCGCCGTTTTGCCGGTACCTGTCTGTGCCAAAGCGATGAGATCGCAATCTTTTTCCAAGAGCAAAGGAATCGCTTCGGCTTGTACGGGCATCATGTTCTCGAATCCCAAATCCCCTACTGCCTTTACGAGTTCCGGCTTAAGACCTATAGTTTCAAATCCCATAATCTTGATTTATCAAAGTGCAAAGATACGACATTTCAACCAAATGACAAAAATCTCTCGCAAAGGTCGCAAAATCGCGAAGGAAGCTCCACGTATCACGCGGATTTACACGAATCTTTTGAAATAAACTTTGGCTGTTGGCTGTCAGCCTTTGGCTTTCGGCT
>JAZNQE010000017.1:0-5878 GCA_045590015.1 Candidatus Onthomorpha sp.
GTGCGACCTACACGGTTAGTGGGCTTTTATGACTTCATGATTGTTCTAAAGCGAGCTCAACAATTAATTATTATATTTGCGTAATTTCATATACTGTAAATCATTAATAATTGACTCATATTTCTGTTTTGATGTACCAAAACTTCGATATCATTTGCTCTTTCTAAAAAGAATAACCGCTACAATCAAAGCCAATGTTTCGTATATACCGAGTGCAAACCATACGGCATTACCACCGAAGATAGCAGGGATCTAACATACGTTTTTATAGTGTAGGTACATTAGTAGCAATTTGCGATGGCTTTGGCATCACAATATCCCAACTCTTTGCCGATGATAATATGGTAGAAACGCCCCCGAAATGAAAGAATTTTTTGATTCTTGGGTTAGCCTCACGGCAGAACAAAAACAAGCCGTTATTCAATGATACGCACACCTAATGCAAATAAGTAAAGCAAAGCCACACACTCGGGCGGCATTTGTAATGCTCCTAATATATTTTAGTTATAATATATTCTTCATCTTGCAGATAAACACTTTCGATAATGCGAAAACCATAAAGTTTTCCTTGCTCTTGAGTTTGTACTGTATCAAAGGTTACATCCAAATTCCACCAAGAGCAATTAAAGTAAACTCGATTCCAAGTATGGTGGTATTGAATATTATCGCGCTTATTACCGTCGACAACAAAACAAGGGATATTCTGGCTGCGGCAGAGTGCAGTGAAAAGATGCGCAAAGTCGTAGCAAATGCCTTTTTTAGTGCTTAATGTTTTACGCACATCAAAATATTGAATTACAGGAGTATATCTGTAATCATACTTGAAATTATGTATAATCCAATTGTATATTGATTTTACCTTTTCTTCATCAGTATCACAATCAGCACAAATTTCGTCAGCAAGTTCTACTGTATTGGTATCCCACAAGGTTGCCTGACCGTTAGTAAGAGAAACATCAGCCTGTTTATAGACGAAAATATATGCTGAGAAAAGCATTGCTATAATAATGGCAAATAGTACGAACACAAAGATTTTCGTTAGTAGATTATCCTTACCAGCCTTGTTAGCAAAAGCAATGAAATACACAAGAACAATAGCAAGTGAAATAAGCGCAAGAAACGGGAGCACTCTGCGACAATAAACCGTATAAGCAAAGTTTATACAAGCAATAAGAATCATTGAAATATAAACGGCTGTTCTCATTGCTTTTGTTTTTATCTCAACGATCAAAAACAAAGTCGGTAAAACCGATAGCAAGTAAAACACTGTAAGTGTTGGAGATAAAACAAGATAATCTTTTAGATAAAATCCTAAAATAAGATTGTATAAGAGTGCGACTACAAAGAAAACAAGTCGGATTTTCGACTGCAATGTGACTGCAAACAATTTGGATATCTTCACGATAATTCCTCAATTCATTTGTAAATTCACATTGCAACAGTTCGTTTTCCAAATCTAAAACTGAAAATTTAATGATTCCTGCCCTTGTTTTTGCCCTTATAATACTTTTGGGCAAGGGTAAAACGAAATAATAAGTTATAACAAGTTGAAATGAGTTGTTTGCGAAAAGCCCTTTATTTGCAAGACTTTTACAGGATTTTATTAACGCCCAACAATAAGCGATAATATTTTACGAAACGTTAATTTTCAAATTCAAATTTATCAAACTGAATAATGTATATAAAGGGTGTTACTTCGGTAGCGCCCTCTTTTGTTTGAAGCTCTACCAATTAAACTTTGCAAAAAAGTTATTGACAAGTTTACTTGGCGACGCTATAATAATAACAAGAAAACTTGTCAAAGGAGATTTGTTATGAACAAAGATGAAATTTTGAAGATGAGCCAGCAGGAAAACAAAGGAAAACTTGATGAGCGAGAGTTAGCAGCATTTGGTAAAGCATCACGGGTCGGTATGCTTGTCGGTGCATTGCTTTGTGTTGCTTTAATCCTTGTTGGCGAATTTGTTTTGAATATGCCAGAACTCGCATTGGTTGGGTGGATGGTGTATTTTGCTATGCAAGGTAGTAGCAATATTGTTTTATTTAAGTATTTGAAAACTCACTCTAAGCTAATCTATGGCATTATCGAAATTGCTTTTGCTGTTGCATTTGCTGTTGCGATTGTATTTAAGGCGGTGGCATAAATATGGATGATAAATTGATATTAAAAAACAATCTAAAAGATGCTCGCAGTGAAAAAGGACTATCTCAACAACAATTAGCAGAAATGGTAGGTGTTTCACGAAACACAATCAGTTCAATTGAAACTGGACAGTTTAGTCCAACCGCAAAGCTTGCATTAGTTTTGTGCATAGCATTGGATAAAAAATTTGAAGATTTATTTTCTTTTAATTAAATTCCAATTTGTTGATTAGTTTCAACCTTGATATCTTTTTCGGTTCGACGAGCCAAAAAATCTCAGTTTCCCTTTTGGGAGACTGAGATTTTTCTTGTTATGGGAAAAGATTTTGAATTTATGCTCTTCGGGTTATGAGACCGAAGGGGCGAATAATTCGAAGGGTGAGGTGGTAGTGAATGACAGTCTGGGAGTCTGGGAGACTGTCAGAGCCACCGAGCCGACCGCAGTATTTTCTCCGCAGAGAAAATACAAGACCGTAGGTTCAAAGTCTCGGCTGCCGCCTCGGTCGGTGCTTCTGTGCTTGGCACAGAGGTGTCCACCGGACACCCGCACCCTTCCTCCGCAACCAAAAAATCTCAGTTTCCCTTTTGGGAGACTGAGATTTTTCTTGTTATGGGAAAAGATTTTGAGTTTATGCTCTTCGGGTTATGAGACCGAAGGGCTAATAACTCGAAGGTAGTGAGCTAAAGCGAACGTCCGAGTGGTAGTGAATGACAGTCCAGTGCTTGCATTGCTTACTTTTTAGTTGTATAATGAAACAAAACATATATTAATCTCTACTGAAAATGTTAGAGATATTTTTATTTGATGGTTGAGGTAAATTTTATGGGATATTTTTCGAGTGTGGAATATATAGAATTTGATGATGCTCGCTTTTTTACGGTAGTGTTATTGCCACAAAAAGAGGGTGCTTTCCCAACAGTTATTTTCCGTACTCCATATGTGCAATCTACAGTCGAGATGTTGGATTGTGATATTGAGCAAATTTGTTTGAAATCATTTAAAATCTGGCTTGATAGGGGGTATGCAGTTGTTTTTCAACATTGTCGAGGACAAGGAAAAAGTTCAGGTGCATTTGTTCCCTATATTCACGAACGTGAAGATGGTCTTATGCTTAGAAAATGGATTAGAAATCAACCGTTCTATAATAAAGAGATCTTCCTATGCGGTGGAAGTTACGGAGCCTCTCTTCATTATTCGACATCACCGTTTGAAAGCGATATTAAGGGGGCCGTTTTTGAGGTTCAGGACACCGAAAGATACCGCCTTTGGTATCGCAACGGACAAATGCGGAAAGGTCACGCTAATTGGCATTTTAACTTATACAAAAGCAAGTACGATCTGAACAAAACCTTTTCAATGAACTCATTTTCCGAGTTGCCGCTTAAAGGTCTCTCTGAAAGAGTTTTGAATGATGAGGCCGAAGATTTTGAGCAAATGCTATTTGCACAGTATCCATCAGATTCTTTTTGGAATACCCGTTTTGGCGGTGTTGAAGCCCGGAATGCAACAGACGATGCGAATATCCCTATTTTGCTTACCACAGGCTACAATGATTTTTATATTGGCGGTATGTTTCAAATGTGGAATCGTATGTCGGAACAAACCAAAAAGAAATGCGCAATGTTGGTTTCTCCCTACAATCACGGCGATACATACAGCGAAACGGATGGTATTGCTTTTCAAAACGGCAGACGAGCAGAACAGTTCGGAAAAACATATCAGATTGATTGGTTCGACAATATAAGAAAAGGGAACGAATTGCCGTACAAAAAAGGTGAAATCACATATTATCGTACTTTTGAAAACTGTTGGCAAAGCACGTTTTACTCAACACCGACCAAGCCATTAACGATTTCTTTGGGAACTGATACAGTCTTGCTTTGTTATGATCCACTCGATCCGCCTTCTTTTAGCGCAGAAGGAACCTATTTAAAAGATCAAAGCGATCGTTCTGATGTGGTAAGCATATATTTGCCGTCATTTGAGAAGGATGTATTCATTAAAGGGCAGATTAAAGCTGCATTAGCAGTTAGTTCAAACTGTTTTGACACATCTTTTTATATGAGTATCAGCATCAAAAAGCCACACGGTGACTATGTTCTTCGACACGATATAACCTCGTTTTGCTATCAATTAGGCGAATACACACCTAACAGTGAGGTTGTTTTGAATTTCTGCTTTGATGAACATGCCTTTTTGCTTAAAAAGGGTGAGCATCTAAGAATAGATATTGCACCCACAGATAATAACACCTATGTTTGTCACACAAATCAAAAAGGACCGTATTGTTTGCAAAACAAGACGACTGTTGCTCAAAACAAAGTTGACCTTAGTCGTTCTATAATTATACTGCCATTGGAAGAAAAGGATATCTAAATCGGTGCAACTTGCCAAAAATCCTCATTCGTAAGAATGGGGATTTTACTTCTTCACTCTTCACTTTTCACTATTTTCTTTAAGACGATTTTGGCAAGTAATAGGTAATAGTGAATAGTGAAGTAGTCAAAGTTGTATAGTAAAAAAGGACTGTTCAAAGAGTGAAAATATGGTAAAATATTTTCAGGAGAGTGAACAGGATGAAAAAGAAAGTGAATTACACAAGGGAGTTTAAGGTGCAAGCCTGCGAATTGGTTTTGAAAGACGGAGTCAAAGTAAAAACTGTTGCAGACAAAATGTGTATCAGCAATGTAATGCTGTACCGTTGGATAGACGAGTACCGAACCTCTGGTGATGCGGCATTCGTGGGCAAAGGACATTTAAAACCGGAAGAAGCAAAATTAAAGAAACTGCAAAAAGAAAACGAGGAATTAAGGCAACAAGTAGAAATACTAAAAAAAGCAGCGGCATACTTTGCGAAAGAAAACAAAGACGGTTAGATTTTGCTAAAAAAGAGTTGTCTGAATATGACACCGACATAGTATGCCGAATACTGCAGGTGTCAAAAAGCGGATATTACAGTCATAAGATACAAAGCGCTTGCGAAATAACAGAGATAGAAAAAGCTGTAATTAACTGTTTTAAAAAGCATAATAGAAATTACGGTAGAATACGGATTCGCAAGGAATTACTAAATGAGTGTATGAACATCAGCGAATACCGTATAGCAAGGATACTTAAAAAGTATGGATTAGTTGCCAAAAGCGGAAGAACAGGAAAACCAAAACAACCCAAACCGACAGAGCAACAGTACATAGAAGAAAATCTAATTAAAGATAAGTTTTCTGTAAAGATACCAAATTATCTTTGGTGTTCAGATATAACAGAGCTTAACTGCTACAGACAAAAGATTTATTTGTGCGGAGTAATAGATGTAGCAACAAGAAGATTAGTAGGTTGGGATATAGCGAAACATCAGCGACAAGAAATAGTACAAAACGCATTTAATATGGCAGTCGGTAGAAACCCAAACAGACCTGAAGGAGCAGTGTATCATAGCGACAGAGGTTGTCAGTACACAGCAAAGAAAACTAAAGAGCTTGTTGAACAAAACGGTTTTAGAAAGAGCATGTCAAGACCGGGAACACCAAGCGACAATCAACCCATAGAGAGCTTTTGGAAAACGCTCGAATGGGAGATGACGGATATCCGTAATCTCCCATTCGAAGAAGCATCAAGAAAAATTGTTGAGTATATTGAATTATATTACAATTCAGAAAGATTACATTCAGGTATCAATTATTCAGTACCAAATCAATTTTTCACTCTTTTATCTGTCCGAAATTCTTGACAAGTTTC
>JAZNQE010000018.1:0-22724 GCA_045590015.1 Candidatus Onthomorpha sp.
TAGATTTCAGAAATCAAGGATTAAAACCGCAAAACAAGGCTTTCAGAAATTATCACGCCTATGACAATCTTTTATCACGCTGATGATAATTTTTTCTCATGCCGATGATAATTTCTTATCAAAAAGAGAAAATCATTTGAAAAAAACTTATCAGACTACGTTTACGGCCTTTATCTTCTCACAAACAAAGACTTATATCTTATAAAATCGGCAAAAGAGATTTTTTTTAGATTGAATACCTTAAAGGAATACTTTCCTTAGGAGTAATATAAATTAGGAATAATCTTTCCTTATCTCGTAGAATATTTATAATTTTGTAGTGAAATTTATAAATAGGTGTGATATATATCGTATGCAAAATATTATTGCTATTATTTGGGACTTTGATAAGACATTGGTAGATGGTTACATGCAAGATCCAATCTTTAAGGAATATAAAGTAAAAGCTTCTGATTTTTGGCAAGAAGTCAATAAATTGCCTGAAAAATATAAAGCAGAAGGAGTTAGGATCAATCGAGATACAATTTACCTTAATCATTTTATTAACTATGTGAAACAAGGTAAGTTTAAGGGACTAAATAATGCAAAATTGAAAAGCTATGGAGAACAACAAAAGTTTTATCTTGGCATTCCAGATATATTTAAAACCACAAGCGAATTACTAAATAATGATCCTGTATGTAAAGAATATAACATTCGAGTTGAGCATTATATAGTAAGTACAGGTTTTGCAGAAGTAATTAGGGGTACATCTATAATACAATATGTGCAAGATATTTGGGGTTGCGAGTTGATTGAACAAGAAAACGAAGAAGGTATAAGGGAAATAGCAGAAATAGGTTACACAATAGATAACACAACAAAAACACGTGCATTATTTGAAATAAATAAAGGAACAAATATCAATTCTAAAATAAATGTCAATAGTAAACTTACAAATGAACAAAGACGAGTAGATTTTAGAAATATGATATACATAGCCGATGGTCCGAGTGATGTGCCTGCATTTTCAGTTATCAAAGGTAGAGGTGGGGCAACATTTGCCATATATCCAAAAGGAAATAAAGATGCCTTTGAACAAGTAGAACGATTAAGAGAAGATGGAAGAATTGATATGTTCGCAGAAGCAAATTATTCCGATAATACAACTGCTTCAATGTGGATATGTAATAAAATAAGAGAATTTGCAGAACGAATAAAACAAGAAGAACAAGCAAAACGTGAGGGAAATAATATCACTCCAACACATTTAGTATAAAAAATTATATCATTAAATATAACAGACAACCTATGAACTGCCTAAAAGAAGTACTTGAGAAACGAGGCATCAAACAAACTTGGCTTGCAGAGCGATTTGGTAAAAGCTTCTGTATAGCAAACTCTTATGTCTGCAACCGATGCCAACCAAGTCTCGAAGTGCTATTTGAGATAGCTAAAATATTGAATGTGGATCCGAAAGAGTTGATTAATAGTAATATATAAGTAGAAATATATAATGAGAATAAAAAAGATCACTCTCAATGAGTATAAACGTTTTAAATCTTTAACTATAGATTTAGGTGATGAACCAAAAAGAATTATTGCATTAGTTGGTCCCAATGGTTGTGGGAAAAGCAGTATTTTTGATGGAATACTATTTCACAATAATGCATATAATCAAATTGGTAATAAAGGTAATAAAGATTTTCATTATCATTCTATCGATCAATTACCTTCTTATAACTACGATAAAGTGTCTATAGAATTTGTCGAAGGTAATTTTCGTGCAGTTAGAGGGGCTAAAAAGGAACAAGGGAAAGAAAATACAATAATATCTTTTAGAAGTCCATATAGATACAACAACAATTTGAAGGTTAGAGAAACAAGAGCTGTCAATGAAATACGATTAAACAATTATGGAGCGACCTTGTCTTCTGACCTCGATGATAAGATGGAAGAAAACTATCGCCGTTTGAATATTAAATACAACAAATATTTGAATGAGCAAGATTGTAAACCAAGCGAAGCAAAAATACATATTATTGGAGAATTGAATTCTTCCATAAGTGCTTGTCTTGATTTACAAATAACAAGTTTGGGGAATATTGAAGACAATAAAGGAACATTATATTTCAGTAAATCAGATTATAAAGGGAAAGAATTTGAATATAACGTATTATCCTCTGGAGAAAAAGAAGTAATAGATATTCTATTAGACCTCTATCTCAGAAGAGATGAATATAATGATACAATTTTTCTTATCGATGAGCCTGAATTACATATTAACACAGCGATACAACGTAAATTACTTATAGAGATTAATAAGTTAATTGGTGATAGTTGTCAGTTATGGGTGGCTACACACAGTATAGGTTTTCTCCGTGCTTTACAAGAAGAATTAAAAGACGAATGTCAAATTATTGAATTTAAAGAGGGTACACCTTGGGCTACAACAGAACAAATTCTTAAACCAATACCCAAAAGCAGAAATCAATGGAGACGTATATTTTCTACAGCCTTAGATGATCTCACGGGGTTAGTCGCTCCAAAAAGAATTGTTTATTGCGAAGGGAAAGATAAACCAGGACGCTCTGGATTAGAAAAAGGAATGGACGCACAAGTATATAATAATATATTTGGCGAAAAATACCCAGATACATTGTTTGTATCCAGTGGGGGAAACACAGAGTTAGACCAACGCAGCGATATTGCTATTTCAATATTAACAAAAGTTTTCAATAATATTGAAATATGGGTATGTAAAGATAGAGACATGTCTTCGGGATCCTTAAATAACGAAGAAGATAGACTACAATATTTAAAATTAAACCCACAAAATCATAGAGTTATAAAAAGATGGGAATTAGAAAATTATTTATACGATAAAGAAGTTTTAAGTAAATTCTGTTCCAAAAATGGATTAGCATTTTCAGAAAGTGATTACGATGCATATGTTACAGATATTTACAATCAGCATGTAAAAGATGATACAGGTAGAATTAAGAATTTCTGCAATTTAACAATATCTATTAATCCTGATAATTTTAAGATAGAACTATCAAAGTACATATCATCTGACATGAATGTCTTTGATGAGTTGGAAAAATGTATATTTAAAAGAGAATAATGCTATATCGTAGCATTAAAGACATAAAATACATATCAAATCACCTCGTAAATTTATTATGCTTAAACAAGGAATATACGAGTACATTATTAATCAAGAGACTAATCGCAAAATGCAGGAGGCGGAGCAGTCGGGATTAGTGTGCGTACAGCAACCGATTGATGCAGCTGAATCACCACAGATTTTAGCTAATTATCTTGCTAATGCTATACGTCAAAAACTTGAAGATACCGAGGAACAGCAGGATAGAGTAAATCTTATCAATCGCATTATGATTGATGCGGGATTGCTCGATGATAAGCAGATTGTAAAGCCTGCGGATTTGCTCGCAGAGGTGATAACTCAACAACAGTCGGCTCTTCAAAACCAAAGCAATACGCAGACTATTCGTCCTAGATCCGGTTTCCGTGTTAGCAACCTTTTTACCGGAGGTAGCAGCGCTTTATCTTTGGGCGAGGAGATTCGCCGAGAGATTGCAAGTGCTGATGAGATATGCTTTATTGTCTCATTCTTGAAGGTATCAGGGGTGCGCATACTTCTCGATGATCTCAAAAGGTTCTGTAGTCGCGAGGGTACAAGATTGCGTATCATCACAACTACCTATTGTGGTGCCACACAAGCCAAAGCAATTGAACAATTAGCGGCCCTGCCAAATACTGAGATAAGAATCTCTTACAACACCGATATTGAGCGTCTGCACGCTAAATCGTATATCTTTGTTCGTAATTCGGGTATGAACACAGCGTACATAGGCTCTTCAAACCTATCTAAGTCTGCACAGACTGAGGGTTTGGAGTGGAATATGCGTGTTACGAGCGTTGAGAATCCTCATATCATCAAGACTGCATTGGCAACCTTTGAGATGTATTGGAATAGCCCGAATTTCGAAGATTTCCGTATTGGTGGCATAGAGAAATTTAACAAGGAGATTCATCGAAACATCTTCCATACAGAAGCAGTCGATTTTGTTTATCAGCGATATACGCTATTACCGCATCAGAAGCAGATTCTTGATAAATTGCGTGTTGAACGTGAGGATAGAGGCAATTTCAAAAATCTTATTGTGGCTGCAACCGGTACTGGTAAAACTGTTATATCTGCATTTGACTATCAAGAGTTCGTACGTACACATTCAAGGACTCGCATCCTTTTTACAGCACATCGTGAAGAGATTTTACGACAGTCGCTCAATACATATCGTAGCGTTCTGCAAGATGCAAATTTCGGCACGCTTTGGGTTGGTGCAAATCGTCCGCAAGAGGCCAGCGAGTACGAGCATCTATTCGTGTCTATCTCGATGTTCAACTCTCGTTTCGAGGAGTTTTTTGCATTGCTCGATTCCGACTTTTATGACTATATACTTATTGATGAAGCTCACCATAGCCAGGCTGATAGTTATCGTAAGCTATTCGACCATTTCCAGCCGCAACTGTTGGTCGGTCTTACGGCTACCCCAGAACGTATGGATGGTAAAGACTTACGCCCAGATTTTGGGAATCGGATTAGTGCCGAAATTCGTTTGCCCCAAGCATTGCAGGCTGGACTTCTCACGCCATTCCAATATCTCTGCATCTCTGATGATACAGACTTGAGCGATGATAGTTTGTGGAGTGGACAAAAGTATAATATCGAGCGATTAGCGGAAAAATTGTGCGACAAGACTCGTGCTCAGCTTATTGTTGATGCGCTACACAAGTATTTGGCAGATGAATATACATGTCGAGCATTGTGCTTCTGTGTAAATAAACGCCACGCAGATTTTATGGCCGAGCAATTGAGATTATATGGCTTTAATGCACAAAGTCTTACATCTGACACACAATCTGATGAACGTAAACAGCTTTCAAAAGACCTTCGAGAAGGAACATTACATTACCTCTGCGTAGTCGATATTTTTAACGAGGGTGTAGATATTCCTGAAGTTGACACCGTTTTGTTCCTTCGACCAACGGAGAGCTTGACAATCTTCTTGCAGCAGTTAGGTCGAGGTCTTCGACTATCAGCAGGTAAAACCGAATTAACAGTTCTCGACTTTGTGGCACAAGTCAACCGCAAGTATGATTTTGCAAGCCGCTTTCGTGCACTCACTTTGCAACCCGAAAAGAATATCCAAAAGCAGATAAAGGAGGGATTTACTCTCTTGCCGTTGGGTTGTAGTATTGTAATGGAGAAGAAGGCGCGACAGTATATCCTCGACAACATTACAAGTGCTATTTATAACAAGAACCGAATTATAAAAGAGATAAATAGCTACGCAACAATACCGACGCTAACACAGTTCCTTGAGAATAACGGACAGGATATTCGCATCCTTTATACGGGATTGAATTGCTGGTCGTCGCTCAAACGTGCAGCTGGGCGAATATCATACGCTGATGATGCACTAACTAAGCGTTTGGAGAGGGGTATGGCAAATTTGATACATCATAATACTGCTTCATTCCTCCGCTTTGTAGAACGATTTATTGCAGGAGGGGATGTGCATAAGGTTGATGCCAATAAGACCTATGCAATTATGTTATATTATGCTTTATTCCAGGACAAATTAAGCAAAATAGGTTATAGTTCTATAAACGAAGTATTAGAGTTAGTTCACTCGCCTAAATATGCTTGCTTCAAACAGGAAATAGCAGAGATTGTTTCATACTTATTAACACGTTTGGATATCAAAACAACACCTATTGGGGAGGAAATAATTCCTGGATTGGAATTGTATGGTTGCTATACTCGCGAGGAGGTGTTTACACTAGTTGGCCGCCAGACCGCAGAGGTGAAGATGCAGGGTGCTGCATCTGGTGCATTTAATCTTCCTGAGCATAATGCAGTATTACTATTTGTAACGCTTAATAAATCCGAAAAGGATTTTTCTCCATCTACTCAATACAACGACTATCTTATCAACGAGGAGTATTTCCATTGGCAATCAAAAAATACAGATTCTCACTATAATAGTGGAGGTCGAAAATATGTCGAACAGGCTAAAACAGGTATGAAGGTTATTTTATTTGTGCGCGAGGAGAAAAAAGATGGATTTGGCAACACATCGCCATTCCATTGTTTTGGTTTGGTGAACTATGTTTCATCGCACGATGACTTTCCAATGAATGTTAAGTGGAAACTCCAGGAGCCGGCAATGGCTCAATACTTAAAGGCTATTTAACGATATAATTACGAAAACTATGAGTACACTTGAAAGAGCAATAGAAATAGCAACAGAAGCACATCGTGGCCAATTTAATAAGGCAGGTAATGACTATATCGGTCATCCGTTGCGGGTTATGGCGGCGGGCAAAACTACCGAGGAAAAGATTGTCGGCGTACTGCACGATGTAGTGGAAGACACCGATTGGACCTTCGAACGCCTTACCGCTGAGGGTTTTTCGGCAGAAGTTATCGAAGCCTTACGCTATGTAACGAAGCTATCGGATAATGAGCCATACGATAAGTTTATTGCTCGTATAAAGGAGAATCCATTGGCCGTGGCGGTCAAACTCAACGACCTATCGGATAATATGGATATCCGTCGATTGCCATATATTTCAGATAAGGATGTAAAGCGATTGAAGAAATATTTGAAAGCGTATAAGCAGCTGACAGGAACGCCTACTTATTCGGTATTTGCATGCAGACAGGAGTATCCCAATGCCTATACTCCGTGGACCGAGGAGGATGATTTAGAGCTAACCCAAATGTGGTGCGAGGGTGCAACGACCAAAGAACTTTCCGCCCATTTCCAACGCAAGCTAAGTGCTATCACCTCCCGCATCAAGAAGTTGGAGCTGGTGGAGAAATATGGAGAATAAAATAATTAAGATAAATATATGCAGAGTGAAAATTTACTACTACCACAATGTCCATTAGTGCTATTCTTGGACTAATCAAGGCGAATGATATTGCTATACCCGAAATTCAACGACCTTTTGTTTGGAAGCCAAAGCAGGTGCGTGACTTGTTGGATTCGCTTTATAGGGGTTTTCCTGTCGGATATATTATCTTGTGGAAAAATCCAAATGTAAAGTTGAAGGATGGCACGATCTCTTCGGGTAAAAAGGTACTTATCGATGGTCAGCAGCGTATCACTGCGTTAATGACAGCCATTGCGGGTCGTGATATTTACAATGAGGAGTACAAACTCTGTCGAGTAAAAATAGCCTTCAATCCTCTTGCTGCGTTATCGGGAAAGGATGAAGCCGAGCTATTTGCTGTACAAACACCTGCACACCTCAAAAGTAAACATTGGATTCCTGATATTGCAGAGATTTTTAGCGATGAGTTTTCCCGTTTTAAGTTCATCAATGACTACTGCGCTAATAATCCCGATGTTATCACTCACGAACAGTTAGACAACGTGATAACCAAACTTAATGCTATACGCACACAAGCAATTGGTATTATTGAGTTGTCAGAGACTCTCGAAATCGATATTGTCACTGATATTTTCGTGCGTATTAACTCAAAGGGTACAACATTGAATCAGGGCGACTTCGTAATGTCGAAGATTGCCGCAGATGAGGTACACGGAGGAAATACTTTGCGTAAAATTATCGACTATTTCAGCCATTTGGCTATTGAGCCGACATATTACCACTACCTCGTATCTCACGATAAGGAGTTCTGTAATAAGCCAGAGGGATATGTCAAAAAGTTGGAATGGCTCAAAGATGATAAAGAGACCGTTTACGACCCTAAATGTGACGATATAATCCGTGTGGCATTTATGCACCAGTTTCAGCGTGCAAAATTGGCAGAATTGGTAAAGATGTTGTCGGGTCGTGATTTTGACACTCGCGAGTTTAAGGAGGAGATTATAGAAGATACATACGATAAACTTTATAAGGGTGTTGCAGAGTTCATCAATGAGCACAACTTCAAGCAGTTTGTTCTTGCCATTAAGTCGGCAGGTTTTATTAGCAATAAGCTCATCAACTCAAATATGGCGATTGACTTTGCCTATGCTCTCTACCTCATTCTTCACGAGAGCAAGGAGGTGTCGGTATCGGAGATTAAACGAATTGTACAGTGTTGGTATGTTCTTTCTGTCTTGACAGGACGATATAGCAGTTCTCCAGAATCGGCATTCGCAAAAGATTTGCGTCAAATTAGCGAGGTAGGTGTTGTTAAAACATTGGAGAATATCGAGGCTGCTATTCTTTCGGAAAACTTCTGGGATATCCAAATTCCTCAAGACCTAACAAACACCTCAACAAACAACCCAACATATCTTGTCTATTTGGCGGCACAAGTATATTTTAACGATATATCGTTATTGACGCAGAATATCTGCGTCAAGGAGTTGATTGAGTTGGGTGGTGACGTTCATCATATCTTCCCGAAGCAATATCTGAAAGACAATGGCTTCGAGAAGAACCTGTATAACCAAGAGGCTAATTACGCATATCTTGATCGCCCCGTGAATGTTTCAATTGGCAAACAAGCTCCGATAGATTATTTCCGTATAGCTCGAGAGCAGTGTGACACAAAAGTTATTAAGTGCGGCTCTATAACAGATATCGAGGAACTGAGTCGTAATTTGGAGGCGAACTGTGTACCCGAGGAGGTGTTCGACATGGATCACACTCGCTATGCAGAGTTCCTTGAAAAACGTCGTGCACTGATGGCACAGAAGATTAAAAAGTACTATTATAGGTTGTAGTCGCTTATACTTGCTGGTATAAAAGAAATACAATGAAACATATAGAAGTTGTAGCAGCAATTATACAGCGTGAGGGAGCATATCTTGCCACACAAAGAGGATATGGTGAGTTTGAAGGGATGTGGGAATTTCCTGGTGGAAAGATTGAGTTTGGAGAGAGTCATGAAGTTGCTCTCAAACGAGAAATACAGGAGGAGTTAGGTGTAGATATAGCAATTGAAGAGTTGCTGTGTACAACGGAATACGATTATCCATCATTCCTCTTAGCACTTAATTGCGATAAATCAAACAATTAAATATTAAGCTCAAAAATATAGAAACCAAGGCTTGCAAAGCAGAAAATAAAAACAAAGAAAAAAATTACCAATAGCCGAAATTTGATTCTAAATCCAAAAGCAAGAAAAAAAGTTCGTATCTTTGCACACAAAGGAAGAGAGAATAAAATGAAGAAAATAATCTTAGGAATAATTACAGCTATGATGATGACAGCTTGTTGTGAAAAACAACCTCAAGAAACAGCTTCTGCCATTGATTCGGCAGAGGTTGTAACCGATGTAATGATGAGTCGAAGAAGTATTCGTGCATATAAAGATTCTGTCATTAGTAGAGAGACACTAAACGACATCTTAAAATGTGGTATCAACGCACCAAACGGCAAGAGCAAACAATCATACGAAATAAGAGTGATAAATTCTATCGCACTTATTGACTCAATCACAGCTGCTGTCGTAAATGATAATCCCCAAATTGCCGAAAGAGAAGGCTTCAAAAACATTTTTGTAAATGCTCCATGCGTAATATGTATAGCTTACGACAAGAATTATGATATGTCGCAAGTCGATTGCGGATTGTTAGGAGAAAATATCATTCTTTCGGCTTGGTCAAAAGGTATTGGCTCCTGTTGTCTCGGTAGTTCTGCCCGTTGGATTAAAAACTCTCCATCGGCAAAAAAATATCTTGACCAGATGGATTTTTCCGAAGGATACGAACTTCTCTATTGCATCGCTCTCGGTTATACAGACGAAACTCCAAATGCCAAACCCCGAAAAGAGGATATGATTAAGTTCATGGAATAAAACAAAACAAGGTTGCTTTCGAAAGCAACCTTGTTTTGTTTTATAAGAATTAAAAAATCTGTGTCTCTGTTTATTACTTTATTGGGTGATCTTCGTGGAATTTCTTAACTCTTTCTGCAAATACAGGTATCATTTCGTTTGGTACTAATGAAACACATGCTCTTGCACCTTCCGTTCTTGTACTTCTGCAAACGCCCAAAGAAATTGCACTGATTCCATAATAAGCCAATTCACTCAACAATTCTTCTCCTGTAAGTCCAGGGTAAGAGAAAGTGAAATAGAATCCATCTGCCACATCTACATCCAAGTCTTTGTCGTAAACGATTTTGAATCCGTTTTCAACCAAAGCTTTCTTCATTTGCTCTGCCTTTATACCATATTCTTTCAAAGGTTCTGCAAAGTTGTAAGAGCCGTCGTTGCAAGCCTTGAATATAGCTGTCAAAGCGTATTGTGGAGAGAATGCTGTACCAGATGTTAAGGCATAAAGCGAACCGAAGATTATTGCACGACCGAAACAATCTTGTGTGAAATATTTCTTCATGTGCTCTGTTTTCATATCAAACAAGTCTTTGCTGATAACCATTACTGCAATACGTTGTCCAGCGTAAGAGAATATTTTGCTACCTGAAATCATCAAGACAAATTTCTTTGCCCATTTAGCAACTGTTGGTTGATATGGAGCAACTCCCGGTTTAGAATAATCTTGGCGGAAGTCCATTCCAAAATATGCCAAGTCTTCTAAAACTATTACATCATACTTATTTGCAACTTTTGCTATGATTTGAAGTTCCATTTCGTTGAAAGAGAACCAAGCAGGATTGTTTGGAGATGAGTAAATCATTGCTGCTACTTCTCCTGTTGCAAGATATTCTTCTAATTTTGCTTCTAATTTTTCTCCTCTGTAATCGTAAACATCAAAGTGTAAAGTATCTATTCCTAATATATTACATTGTTGTTTTTGAACAGGGAAGCCTGGGTCTATGAATAAGATCTTATTTTTCTTTTCGTCTAAACGAGCAATTGTCATAAAAGCAGCAAAACTTCCTTGCATACTTCCAACTGTTGGCACACAAGCATCGTCCTCTACTTCTACGTCAAGGAAATTTTTTACAAAGCGTACTGTTTCGTGTTTCAATTCCTTTGTTCCGTAAATATCCGGATAAATTGCAGCACATCCGTTTTTCAATGCTTCAATCTCAGCATCAACCCCTAATTGCACAGCAGGAATTCCCGGAATACCCATTTCCATTCTCACGAATTTTTCTCCTGTTGCCGATTCTACATCATCTATGATTTTCTTTACTTCTCTGATAGATGCTGCACCTACACTTTTTATTTTGTTTTTTGCAATGATTTCGTCAACCAATGCTCTGTCAAATGGTATATTTTGCATAAAATTATTGTTTTATTAAAATGATGAACTTTTAATTAAAATCCAATTCTCCAGAATTCTGTTTTCAATCATCCGTCTCATTGCATATATTTTCCTTCACTAAAAACAGAAAACCAATTGTGGTGCAAAGATAAGACAATTTATCAAATAAACCATATCAAATACCGCTTTATTATTTTTTGATTTGGTTTTCTAAAACAGAACTATTCAAATGCCCGGATTATTTCTTGAAAAGAAGAAAATAGTTCTTGATTTCAGTAAATTCTTTCTTTGTTTCGCTAAATTCTTTCTTCGTTTCGCTAATCGGTGTTTTTGGCTTTAGGATTTGAAAGTGCATACCCGAGCGACCATTCGATGTATTGGGCAACGCTGAAATAAGCCGCACGAAGATTGATTGCCGCAAAACAATTGTCTTTCATATAATAACGCAAACCGATTCTTTGAAAAAACAATGGCGATTCGTTCGATTTGCTTTTGTAAATGTAGATACCGGGTTCGACAATCAAACTTACGCGATGCACCTTGTACTCATAGCAAAGGTATGCCGAGACATTAAAGCGTTCTTTCTTTGTGATATATTGATCATAGCCGATTCCGCAACCCGCACCCAAAGAATGTTTGATATTAAATCTTCGTACCACTCTTCTGTCTATGCCGAAAACGCAATAGGAACGGCGTTCGAATGGAGGTTTGTCTTTTTGAGAGAACCTTGTAATCTCGTTATGAGCACCCGCAAACACGCTCCACAAATCAACAAAATGAGGATCGAATGTTTCGGATTTTGAAATTACTCTTCGTGGTTTTTTGTATGGAAAATAGTCAAAGGCGAGTTTAGCAGACACTGTGTTGATTCCGAAATTCGGTTTCTTCATTGCACCATTCGAAAAGTGAGATAAGGAAAGTCCGAAACTAAATTCAAGATTATCCGAAACCCCTCTTGTTAGCAGCAAAGTAGCATCCAAATAACAAGATACGGCACCTCCCATTGCAATTCGTTCGGGATGTTGGAGTGAGAAGTGAAGCCAATTGAATGCAACTCCAGCCGCGTAATCTCCGCTTATAGTATATTTTTCGCTTTTGAATATCGGTTTTGTCAAAAAGAAATAAAACGCCGTCGGTTCACCCAACTGATTCGGCACATTAAAGACAGTTTTGAATAAACCAATACCATAGGAGGGGTAATCGTATTGAGAGTGCCAAGATTCCTCGCCCGAAGTATGCCTTGTCAATCTCAGAGAGTATGTATAAGTCTGATCGATAGCACGATGCCTGCTGTTTTGTCCTCGAACAAAATCATTAGTCGGAATAACCTTACCCCAACCGCAGAAAACAGAAAAAGAATAAACCGATTTGTTTTGAGCGTCGGCACAAAGGCTAAACCAACAAAAACAAATCAAAAGACAAAATCTACATCTCTTTTTTCTTTTCTCTGACAAGGTGCTCCAAAATTTGTATTGCATTTGTTGCAGCACCCTTTCGGAGATTGTCAGCCACAATCCAAAGATTTAATCCATTGATACAAGACGTGTCTCTGCGAACTCTTCCCACAAACACCTCATCTTTTCCTTGTGAGATAAACGGCATCGGATAAACGTTTTCCAAAGGCTTATCAAGCACACACACTCCCGAAGTTGACTGCAACAATTTGTAAACATCCGAAAGCTCGAATTGTTTTTCAAACTCTACGTTTACACTTTCGCTGTGTCCGCCTTTGACCGGAACTCTTGCCACTGTTGCAGATATTTGAATATTCTGATTATCGAAAATTTTTCTTGTTTCATCCACAAGTTTTTGTTCTTCAGTAGTGTATCCGTTTTCAAGGAAATCACCTCCGTGAGGCAGTATATTTTCGTGTATTTTATGCGGATAGGCTTTATCGCAATCAAGACCATGTTGTTCGCATTCCAATTGCCTTACAGCCTTTACGCCTGTTCCTGTTACGCTTTGATAAGTCGAAACAACGATTCTTTTTATGCCATAAGCCTTATGAAGATTTGAAAGAGCCAAAACCATTTGAATCGTCGAGCAATTTGGGTTTGCTATGATTCGATTTTCGGGTTTGATTGCCGAGAAATTAATTTCAGGCACAACAAGCGGGACGTCATCATTCATTCTCCAAGCAGAAGAGTTGTCGATTACGATTGTGCCTTTTTCTGCAAACAAAGGAGCGTATTGTTTCGAAGTACTACCTCCTGCAGAAAAGATTGCGTAATCACAATTGCTGTTTATAGCAGTTTCAACGCTTACAACCACCAACTCTCTTTCAGCAAAAGCAATCTTTTTTCCAACACTCTTTGCTGAGGCTGCAACAATGATTTCTTCGTTTGCAAAACCTCTTTCTGCCAATACTTGCAACATCACTCCACCAACAAGTCCAGTTGCTCCGACTACCGCTATTTTCATATCGTTATTTTTTTTCGATTTATTCGTTTGAAAATTCCTTTATATAGCTTCTATAAGCCGCAAAAACATTTGCACGAGATATAAATCCCAAATACTTACCGTCATCAACCATAACAATAGTATATCTATCCGAACCGATGAATTTTTGAACAATATCTTCCAACGGTTCTTTTATGTCTGCAATAAACAGAGGAGAATATCTTGTGTAGTTTTCTATATTTATCTTATCGTAAAATTCTGGTCTGAAAAGCAATTTGCGAACATCGTCAAGCACAACCACACCTTTGAACATACCTTGTTCATCCACGACAGGGAAGAAGTTTCTGTTGCTTCTCTCAACCGCTCTTACAACATCAATCAATTTAGAACCGGGAGCAAGTGAAACGAAATTAGTTTCTATCAGTTCTCTTTTGTTGATAAAGTGAAGTGCCGTTTTATCTTTGTTATGTGTCATAAGGTCTCCTTTTTTCGCAAGGCTTTCTGCATAGATCGAATACTTTGTCATAGGTTTTACAACGACATAAGAAATAGTAGTTGCAATCAAAAGAGGAACAAAAAGTGCATATCCACCGGTTATTTCAGCAATCAAGAATGTCGCAGTCAAAGGAGAGTGCATCACACCAGCCATTACCGCTGCCATACCAACCAATGCAAAGTTACTTTCTGCCACCTGTATAAATCCAAGCATATTTACAACTTTTGCAACGAAGAATCCACAAAAACCTCCTATGAAAAGGCTTGGAGCAAACGTACCTCCGACACCACCCGAAGCACAAGTTATTGCAGTGGCAAAGGCTTTCAAGAAAATGATTGCAAGCAAGACAAGCAAGAAAATCCACTCATTATCCACATAAGAATAGAAAAAACTATTGTGGAACATCGCATCAGAATTGTTGTTCAAAAGATCGGTCAATGCTTGATACCCCTCACCAAACAGAGGAGGAAAAAGATAAACCAGAACACCCAATGCAATACCACCGGTTATGATTTTATGAGTTTTTGTTTTGCCGGAGAATTTTTTAGACACCCATTTGTTTATTCTCAAAAAGTAAAGAGCCGCAAAGGCTGCAACGATACCCAAAAGAATAAACGGCAATATTTTGTTCAATTCAAAAGGCGAATCAACTTTGTAGTAAAATTGCACACCTTGTCCGAAGAAGAAATATGATATGATTGCCGAAGAGACTGCCGAAATAAGCAAAGGAGTTGCCGCAGTCATCGTAAGGTCTATCATTAACACTTCAAAAACAAACAGAATCCCCGCAATAGGAGCCTTAAACACACCTGCAATCGCACCGGCCGCACCACAGCCGAGCAGAATTATTGCTTGCTTAGTATTGATTCTGAAAAAACGAGCAATATTCGAAGCAATCGCGCTTCCAGTCAGCACAATCGGAGCTTCCAATCCGACACTACCACCAAAAGCCACCGTTATCGAAGAGGTAAGCATAGAACTCCAACAATGATGAGCCTTTAGCCTGCCACCTTTCCGCGAAATCGAATACATAACCTTGCTCACCCCATGCGATAAGTCGTCTTTGATGAAGTATTTTATCACAAGCACCGTCAGAGTTATGCCTATTGCAGGATACATCAAAAACAGAATATTACCTCTATCAGCAGAGAACCACGAAAATCCGCTTATAAGGTTATAAGTAAAGTGAACAGTGTTTTTAAGTATGACTGAAGCCAAACCGGTTGCCACTCCGACAATCAAACTCAAAATCAAGACAAATTGATGTGAAGTCAGATGGCGACGTCTCCAGATGTAGAATTTCTTATAGTAAGAAACAAAGTCTATTTGCTTTATCCAAGCAATCAGTTCTCGAATCTTGTTCATTCTGCAAAGTTACATTTTTTTCTTAATCTAAGATAGAGAAAGGACAATTTGTTTATTCACGAAGTGCGATTTTGGCTTGAATAAATCTTTGTTTGGGAGCACGAAATTAAATCTTTGTTTCGTTTTCCTGAAATCAAGAAAGAATTTTCTGAAATCAAGAATTATTTTTTTGAAATCAAAAAAGAGAAAGAAAGGGTATTGATTCAAATAAATAATACTTATTTTTGCAAAATAAAATCAAAATTCGGGTGAGATGAATATAATATCTTATAATGTAAACGGCATAAGGGCAGCAGCCAAGAAGGGTTTTATCGAATGGCTTGTCGAATCGGGTGCGGATGTTGTCTGCATTCAGGAAACCAAAGCCCAAACAGACCAGATACCTGTTTTAGAATTAAAATACGCAGGATATGATTACTATGGATTATCTGCACAAAAAAAAGGCTATAGTGGGGTTGCCATTCTTTCCAAAACAAAACCCGACAATGTTGTTTACGGAATGGGAATTGAGAAATATGATAACGAAGGACGATTTATAAGAGCCGATTATGGAGATTTGAGTATTGTCAGTGTTTATCACCCTTCGGGAACAAGCGGAGAAGAAAGGCAGGCGTTCAAAATGCAATGGCTCGATGATTTTCAGCAATATGTCCATCGTTTACAAAAAGAGCGTCCCAACCTTGTGCTATGTGGCGATTATAATATTTGTCATCGTCCGATCGATATTCACGATCCTGTTCGCAATGCAAACTCTTCGGGCTTCCTTCCGGAGGAAAGAGAGTGGATTGACGGCTTTATCAAAAGCGGTTTCACGGATAGTTTTCGTCATGTGAACGGAGACAAGAAAGATTCTTATTCGTGGTGGAGTTATCGTGCAAATGCAAGAGCGAATAACAAAGGTTGGAGAATTGATTATTGCATGGTAAGCAACAATATCAAAAACCGCATAAGTGATGCAGACATTATTCCATCTGCAATGCACTCCGACCATTGTCCTATCAGTTTGAAATTGGATTAAGTCAAAATAACAAACAAAGAATACTGAAATGAAAAGAATGTTTTATGTGCTTGTTGCGGCAAGTCTTGTTTTTACCGGATGTGTAAGCTCTTCCAAATTCAAAAAACTTGAACAGGAAAACAACGAATGTGCGAGATTGCTTTCCAAAACCGAGAGAGATTTGAAAGAAGCTTTGAGTGAAAACGAAAATTTGTTGGAATCGCTCAACGGAAAGAAAGATGAGTTGGCTCAATGTCAGGCTTCGCAAAAGAAAAACAATGAAGAAAATGCACGATTGAAGCAAAACAATGAAGAACTCGGCAATCAGGTAAAACTATTGAACGAAAGCCTGCAACAGAATCTGAAATCGAAGAGTGAAAGCATGCAATCGCTTAACGAAGAACTCTTTAAGGCAAAAGAAGAAACAGCAAAACGCGATAATGAGATAAGACGATTGCAAGAACAATTGAAGAATCTTCAAAACGATTTCAAGACAAACGAAAACACTTTGGCAGAGTTGCAAAACAAGTTGAAGGAAAAACAAGAAGAGATGCAACGTTTGCACGATAAAATCAGTGAAGCATTGTTAGGATTTGCGGATAAAGGATTGAATGTAGAGACAAAAAACGGCAAGGTCTATGTTTCTATGGAAGAAAAGCTGTTGTTCGCATCAGGAAGTTGGACAGTGAGCAAAGAAGGTGAGAAAGCACTTTATGAGATTGCGGCAATCCTTGCGATGAATCCCGATATAAGTGTTATGGTTGAAGGACACACAGATAACATTCCGATGAAAGGGAAAAATCAAGTGAAAGACAATTGGGATTTAAGTGTGATGAGAGCGAGTGCGATTGCTAAGATACTTTTGAAAAACAAAGAAATATCACCCGAAAGAATCGTTCCATCGGGACGAGGTGAATATTGCCCGATTGTCGATAATGAATCTGTTGAAGCAAGAGCAAAAAACAGACGAAGCGAAATAATACTTACACCAAAGACAGACGAATTGCTTAAGATGCTGGAGTAAACCGCATTTTTTTTGTAATTTCGCACCCGTTTATGTTATGGTCGCAACATTCGAAAGTGTAAAAAAAGATATTGCTTCCAAGACTCTGAAACCAGTGTATTTGCTAAAAGGTGAAGAGAGTTATTATTTGGAAGCCTTGAGTGAAGAATTTGAGAATTCCATCCTTGATGAGGCTGAAAAGGATTTTAACTTGAGTGTTTTTTATGGAAAAGATGCTCAAATAGATGATATTATCACTTCGGCAAAGCAGTATCCCATGATGGCATCCCATCGTGTTGTTATCTTGAAAGAAGCACAAACGATGGACAAACGAGAGTTGGCAAAAATAGAACGCTATTTGCTTTCTCCCGTATCGACAACCGTTTTAGTGATTGTAAGTAACGACAAAGATTTCCCCAAAACCCTCGCAACCAAATTCGACAAAGCAGGAGCTGTTTTCGATAGCAAGAAGTTGAAAGAAGAGATGCTCGTTTCGTGGATTGATTCCTATGTCAAGCAACAAGGCTTCACCATAGAATCGCAGGCATCTGTCATGGTCGCCGACTATCTGGGAAACAACCTGATGAAGATTTCGAACGAGATTTCCAAGTTACTGATAAACCTAAAGCAGAAGAACATCATTACAACCGAAGATGTATCATCTCACATCGGAATCAGCAAAGACTATAACGTGTTCGAACTTCAAAAAGCAATAAGCCGATTAGACTACAATAAGATAAACAAATGCGTAGATTACATGGCGGCAAATCCGAAGGAGAATCCCTTGCAGGTGATTTTTGCAAATCTGTATTCCTATTTTGCGAAAGTTTTGATAGTCTCACAGCTTGAGGACAAGTCTTCTTCGAACATAGCCTCTGTTTTGAAGATTCCTGCTTTTTTTACAAATGATTATGCCGTTGCTTCGCAGAATATTCCCATGCGAAAACTGATTGCCAATATTTCAATCATAAGAGAATACGACATGAAAAGCAAAGGAGTTGATGTTTCGCCATTTGACCAAGAGGGAGACCTGATTAAAGAGTTTGTTTACAAATTAGTACATTAGAAATTAAGAAAAATATATCGGATGAAAAAGTATTTGATTTTAGCAATTTTGATTTTGTCGGCTTTTGGGCTTGTAGCACAGACAGGATCTGTGAGGGGATTTGTTTTTGACAAAACCACAGGAGAGCCGATCATCTTTGCAAACATACAAATCGATAAAACAACGATTGGAACAGCAACAGATGTGAACGGTTATTTTGTTTTGTCGAAATTGAAAGTAGGAAACTATACGCTGAAGATAGGAACAATAGGCTATGAAACATTAGAATATCCGATTGTTGTCGAGAAAAACAAAGTGCTCTCTTTGAATATCGACCTTGAACCTTCGATAACACAACTCTCAACCGTCGAGATAAGCGGCAAAAAAGAGAGTGAGCGTCTTGAGAGCAGAGTTTCGGTAGAGAAGATCACCACAAAAGATATCCAACAAATACCATCGATAGGCGGACAAGCCGATTTGGCTCAATACATACAAGTATTGCCCGGAGTAGTCTTTTCGGGAGACCAAGGCGGACAGCTGTATATCAGAGGAGGATCAGCAATTCAGAATCGTGTTCTCTTAGATGGTATGGTTGTTTACAATCCATTTCACTCCATAGGTTTGTTTTCGGTTTTTGAGACAGAGATTATAAAAAATGCAGACGTATATACAGGAGGATTCAATGCTCAATACGGCGGAGTATTGTCTTCAGTTATGGATATAACGACAAAAGACGGAAACAAGAAACGCACAACGGGAAAGGTTGCCGCATCGACTTTCGGAGCCAACCTTTTGCTTGAAGGACCGCTATTGAAGAACAACGACAAACGAGGCTACAGTATGTCATACGTTCTATCGGCAAAGAATTCCTATCTCTCAAAAACCTCGACCTCGATTTATTCATACATGAACAAAGAACTGCCATACGACTATCTTGACCTTTATGGAAAATTGACACTTGCAACAGACAACGGAACGAAACTTAATCTCTTTGCCTTGAACTTTACCGACAAAGTAAACCAATACGAAGCCATTGCCGATTTTGGCTGGCAGAACAGAGCCTTTGGAGCAAACTTTTTGATATTACCCGGAAGCAGTTCATCGCTTATTGAGGGCGTTGTTGCCTATTCCGATTATACGATGAATATGTCCGAAACGACAACAAACATAACGCAAATGAGTAACATCGGAGGCTTTAATGTAGGATTGTCAGTAACGAATTTTTTTGGCGAGAACAGACTTAAATACGGTATGAATATGTTAGGAAACACCACAAAGTCTCTTTTCTCAGTCAATGATACGATTATAGACTATTCGACAGAAGTTGCCGCCTATGCAATCTTCAAAGGCGTTGCAGGAAGGTTGGTTTATGAACCGAGTTTCCGAGCATCCTACTACGCATCCTTGTCGAGCCTTATTCCCGAACCGCGTTTATCTTTGAAACTCAACCTTTCGGATAATTTTCGTTTGAAAGCAGCCGCAGGAGTCTATTCACAAGTCTTTATGGATACGAAAAGCGACCGGGATATCGTCAATCTCTTTACGGGATACCTGACAGTAAGCCCCGATTTGAACATAGTGAGTGAGTTTAACGACAATAAGATAACCTCATACGTTCAAAAATCGAATCATCTCATCTTTGGAATCGAATACGACCTGCTTCGCAACCTCTCATTCAACCTCGAAGTCTACTATAAAACAATGTCGAACATGGCGAATGCAAATAAAGACAAGTTGTTTGCAGACGATAAAGAGCACGAAAAAAGACCCGAATATTTGAGAAAAGAATATATCATCGAAAATGGCAACGCCTACGGAGGAGATGTATCGTTGAAATATGACAACGGCAGACTTTACGTTTGGGCGATCTACTCTTTGGGCAAGGTAACAAAGGAAAACGAAATCTTCACTTATGCACCGCACTACGACAGAAGACATAACGTCAATATCTTGTGCAATTACCAATTCGGAATGGACAGAAGCTTCGAGTTGAGTTTGAGATGGAATTACGGAAGCGGATTCCCATTCACACCGACTGCCTCAATGATGGAATATGTCGATTGGTCAGACGGCATGAGCACCGATTGGATAAATCAAAACGGCACCTTGACAACCATATATGGCGATTTGAACTCAAAACGCTTGCCCGACTACCATCGTTTCGACATTTCGGCAAAGAAACGCTTCGACATAGGAAAACGTTCCATCTTGGAAATAAACCTAAGCGTTACCAACGTCTACAATCGCAACAACCTCTTCTATGTAAACCGTATAACATCCGAAAGAGTCGACCAATTGCCGATTATGCCGTCTTTGGGTGTAAGTTGCACATTCTAAGTTAAAAACAACAAGACAAAGAAACAGTTTTCCGAATCTTTGTAGGTAAAAAATAAAATCAAGAATCAGCCGAGCGAAATCAAGAAACAATTTCCTAAATCAAAGATTCAATTTCTTGAAACAAGGACTTATTTTGCTATATCTTTTTTTTGAGAGCAATAGAAACTTGTAGATGTAGTTTGAAAATCTTTTTTCAAATGATTCTTCCTTGTTGATAAATTATCATCGTGCTGATAATAAATTATCATAGGCGTGATAAAAGATTATCATCAGCGTGAGAAAATATGCAATGCTCCCCAAAATTGGACAAATAAAGAAAAAGTAAAAGACATAAACGGCATAACTTTGTACTCTAATCAAGGTTAGTATTATAGGAGTCATAAATACCAAGAAGCATAAAAAGTATTGGAATTATACAGGGTATGTCAAGAAAAGGAGATTGTCTAGACAATGCTGTAATTGAACATTTCTTCAGTATTTAAAACAGTATTTGTATATAGCAAAAGGTTAAAGATGTTAAGTCTTTTATTAATGGTCTCAAAAAATATATTGAATATTATAATAATTAACGTCTTAAATTAAAGTTGGGTGGAAAAAGCCTCATACAATATAAAGAAAGTTTTGTTAAATAAAGTATTAACTAATCCAACTTTTTTGGGTGTTGTAAAAAATGCACACATTGGCTCGCGTATGCCAAAATGTGTACCAAATTTGACCAATTTCAAATATATTCGTATGCAACAAAACTAAACGGAAACAATTTGTTTTGTGTTTATAACATTCTTAATTTCAAATTGTTTCCGTTAAATTGAGTGTCATTTAGAGTACCATTACTATTTGCCGATGCAGAAAGTGTAGATGATTATCAATCAGTCATTTAGCACTCTAAAAGGTACAACCCCTCATTTGGCAAGTCATTGAGAATGTGTAAGTTAGTGATTTTCAACGCACTTTTCGCCTTGTACCTCCATTTTGGAATGTAAAAGTAAGTGTAATTTCTTGAATATCAAAACCCGAGGTACAAAAACTTGCAAAAAATCGCATTTTTCGCCCCGAAAAGGTACAAAAATGGATCTGAAACCAATGATGGAGTCAGAGCCATAATTTTGTGTAGATTTTAGAATATCGCACCCCTATAACATTCGTTACATATCGGTCATTGACAAGCCTTTTTGCGATACATCGTAGTCCTTAAACTTGCCTGTGGCACGAGTAAAGACATCAACTTTCTCATTAAGAGCATCAGCATCGAAGTTCTCCTCTTGTCTCTTTACCTCAATGAATACTGCCTCGTCGTTCAATTCATTCTCGGCAACAATATCAATTTCATTCTCACCCTTTCGATCCCACCAACTGCCGATACGAGTGTACGCCTTACTCTCCATAAGCACACGCTTGAAATATCGTTCGAGCATCTTGCCGCTGAAAGTCTCATAGTCGCGATTGATGATAGTCTTTACAGCGTCGAAGTTCTCAATTTCAAGCATGTAGTTGTACTTATATATGAAGCGGAACCAGAAGGTGAAAAAGTTGTCCTCAATCGTATAGCGAACATTCTTTGTAGAACTCTTCTCAAAGATAGGTTGGTTCTTGGTAATTACCTCATACTCCTTCTCTAATTTTGTGAGATAGCCACCAATCTCCCTGCCGACAATCTGCTCAATCTCCGAGCGTAATGTCTTGCCACGAGCTATAGCCGAAAGAATAGAGAAATAGACTCCGTAGTCCTTGCCAAACTCCTCGATAAGTATAGCCTTGCCTTCGCCCAAGAATACAGAGTCTGCCTTGATGATATGATTAAGCATCTTTGTCTTGGTTGTCGCTCCTGCATCAACGAGCAGCTGAACATACTTTGCCACGCCACCTGTAAA
>JAZNQE010000019.1:0-3320 GCA_045590015.1 Candidatus Onthomorpha sp.
GAACGCTTGCTAAAATTCTTGACGTGCCGTTCGCAGTCGCCGATGCAACCACTCTTACTGAAGCTGGTTACGTTGGTGAGGACGTGGAAAATATCCTCTTAAAACTCATTCAGAACGCTGATTATGATATTGAAAAGGCGCAAAAGGGCATTGTTTATATTGACGAAATCGATAAGATCGCCAGAAAAAGCGATAATCCGTCAATAACAAGAGATGTAAGCGGTGAGGGAGTTCAACAAGCATTGTTGAAATTGTTGGAAGGAACGGTGGTAAACGTGCCTCCGCAGGGTGGAAGAAAACATCCCGATCAGAAATACATACAAGTAGATACTCGAAATATATTGTTCATTGCCGCAGGTGCGTTTGACGGAATAGAACGTAAGATAGCAGCGAGACTAAACAGCAATGCAATAGGTTATTCCGCAAGAGAAGAAAGAGAAAGTGTTGATAAAGAGAACTTATTGAAATATTTGCAACCTCAAGATTTGAAATCATTCGGATTGATTCCTGAGTTGATAGGACGATTCCCTGTTTTGACTCATTTGGATAATCTTGATGAGAAAGCATTGAGGCTTATTCTTACCGAACCTAAAAATTCCGTTATCAAACAATACAAACAATTGTTTGCAATCGATGGAGTGAAATTAACCTTTGAGGAAAAAGCTCTTGATTATTTTGTATCGCTTGCCATAGAATACAAACTTGGGGCGAGGGGACTTAAAGGCATTATCGAAGCTGTTGTGATGGATCTTATGTTTTCTGTTCCTGATGATAAAGAACTCGGTTCAGTAAATATAACAGAAGAATATGCAAGACAACAGATAGAGAAGAATGGAACAAGTCTGTTTGTTGCAAAAAAATAGAGAGGTTTGATTATGAAAAGATTTCTGATTATTGCGATATTGTTATGTGGTTTTTGTGTGAAAGCACAAAAAAAAGATGGAATAGTTGTGTTTGGTACGATATATCAAGGAGATACTATTCCGATGCTTTATCTTGATGTGGTGAAAGTTAATGGTTATGTATGCCCTCTTAGCGATGCTGAAAAGAGAAAGTATAAGAAATTGATAAAGAACGTAAAAGTTGTTTATCCTTATGCTAAACAAGCAGGGAAATTGCTTGACCGTTATACGATTGTGTTGAGTCAGGCAAAGAATGATTCACAACGTCAGAAGATAATGAAGCAGGCAGAAAATGAGATAGAAAACAAATTCGGACCATCTTTGAAAAAGTTAAATCGTTCTCAAGGAAAAATTTTGCTTCGTTTGATAGATCGAGAGACAGGAAATGATTCGTATGCTTTGGTTAAGGAGTTGAGAGGAAGTTTCCGTGCGGCATTTTATCAGACTTTGGGAAAATTATTTGGATACAATCTGCGTTCGAAATACGATCCTACGAATAATGAAGAGGATAGGATAATAGAAAGAATCATATTCGCTATAGAAACAAAGAAACTTTAACATGAGATACGGAATGTGTCTATTGCCTGTTGTGCCAATGAGAACAAGACCGGCAGAAACAGAAGAGCAATGCAGTCAATTGATATTTGGGGATGTATTCTCTATAATAGATTCCAATGATTCAAGAGTTTTGGTTGAAACTTTTTGTGATTCTTACCGAGGTTGGGTGGATAAAAAACAGTATGTAGAGATAAGTAAAGACGATTTTTATTTTCTAACCAAGTCAAAGCCTCTTTATACATCTGAATGGGTGAATGAGATTAAGATAACTAACATAGAGGATAATATTACTCATCTAGCTCGGGTCCCTTTCGGGTGTTGTTTGTTCTCTAATAGATATAGGGTAGGGAATTATTTAATAGAAGCTCCTAATGCCAGATTATTAAAAAGCGAAACGTTCAGTGAGGAGAAATTGCTGAAGTATATAGAAATGTATAACTATGCTCCGTATTTGTGGGGAGGGAAAAGCAATTTTGCAACAGATTGCTCTGGATTCACCCAAAGTTTGTTCAAATTGTTTGGTTGCGCGTTGAGAAGAGATGCTTCTTTGCAAGCGGAACAAGGAATCGTAGTCGAAAAAATCGAACATGCAAAAGCAGGAGATTTGGCATTCTTCTCCAATAAAGAAGGTAAGATTGTTCATGTTGGAGTGGTTTTGTCGAATGGTTATATAGCACATGCAAGTGGTTTTGTAAGGGTAGATAAACTCGATTCAAAGGGAATTTTGCGTGGAAATGATAATATTTACACTCATTTTTTGTGTAAAATAAGTCGTTTTTTTAATTAAATTCTTTCTTAGAAGATAAAATACGAAAAAAATAATATAGTGAAAATCAGAATGTTTATTCAAATGAGTTAAACTTTTTTCAAGAAATATTTTGTAGGGATGTAATTTATTCGTAATTTTGCACTCCGTTTTGAACGGAAAGATTGAGAAATAAATATAATTAAAACATGTACGCAATAGTAGAAATAGCAGGACAGCAGTTCAAGGTACAAAAAGATCAAAAGATTTTTGTTCATCGCTTGAAAGCAGAAGAAGGAGCAGAAGTTTCTTTTGACACCGTGATGCTGAAAGAAGATGATGGCAATGTTGTAGTAGGTGCACCTGTGATTGAAGGAGCAAGTGTAAGTGCTAAGATTGTTAAGCATATCAAAGGTGAAAAAGTTTTGGTATTCCACAAGAAGAGAAGAAAAGGGTATCAAAAGATGAATGGACATCGTCAGTATTTAACTCAGATATTGATTACAGATATCAAGTAGGGTTAGTAAAGGTAAGTTGTTTTAATTAAAAAAGAAAAAATAGTTGTAATATGGCTCACAAGAAAGGTGTCGGTAGTTCAAGCAACGGACGTGAATCGGAAAGTAAACGATTAGGCGTTAAGATTTTTGGCGGACAAAAATGTATAGCAGGAAATATAATAGTAAGACAAAGAGGAACGGTTCACAATCCTGGTGTTAATGTAGGAATGGGAAAAGATCACACGTTGTTTGCGTTGGTTGACGGTGTGGTTGAATTTAAGAAGAAAAGAGATAACAAGTCTTACGTTTCTGTTAGAACTGAAGCATAAGGAAAAAACAATAGGGCTGCGATTGTTTTGTGTGTAGGATGATTGCAGTTGTTGCTCTCAAAATAGTTGGGAAAATGAAATAAAGGGTTTGTTGTTGTGATTGACAACAAACTTTCAAAAGGAGGAAAGCAAATTTTGTGAGTACTTAAAAGAGATCTTTGACATTATATACATACGAGAAATAAGATATATAGAGAAGTTAATAAGAGTACACGGGGGATGCCTAGGCTCTTGGAGGCGAAGAAGGACGTGACAAGCTGCGAAAATCCACGGGGATTGGCACATACGA
>JAZNQE010000020.1:0-15367 GCA_045590015.1 Candidatus Onthomorpha sp.
CACCATTGGCAAATTTTCGTAATTCTAATACTGCTTGTAGCCATTTTTACATTGTTTTTAATGTTTATTTCTCCTGTTTTTTTTCAACTATCGTAAACTATTGTAAACCATTGTCAACTTTTTCCATCACCTCGCCAACGCAAAATCGCATTTCAAGCGGCGAGGTACACAGGAGGTACAAAAACAGGCGTAAAAAGGCTTAGCAACGATTAACAACGATGCTTGCACAAACAAAAATAGCACCCGTAAAGAGTGCTATACTAATCATTTATGATTGATTTAACTATTTGGTAATCAATCACTTATTTTCCGATGCAGAATTTTGAGAATATGTTATTAAGAATTTCGTCGGTGGTTACAACACCAGTGATTTCTCCTATGTAATGTATTGCTTCCCTTATGTCGGCTACTATTATGTCTGTTGGTTGCCCTGCTTCTAAACTTTCTTTGGCTACCAACAATGCCGCAAGGGTTTTCATCATTATCTCGTAATGACGTACGTTTGTTACCAATATATTTGATTCGTATTCGTCTTTCCCGCTTGATAATACTATATTCTGCAATAATTCTCCTATTCCCAAACCTGTAGATGCTGAAAGTTGGATTGCTTTCAATTTATCCCATTCTTTCTTATCTGAATCCGTTAATTCAACCAAGTCAATCTTATTTGCCAAAACGAAAATCTTTTTATCTGTCAAACTTACGTGTTTATCCAATGCAAGTAAGTCTTTTTGTGCCGTCAAAGTATCTGTTTTCGTTATATCACATACATATAACACAATTTCTGCTCGTTCCACTGCTTTGTAAGAACGTTCAATTCCTTTAGTCTCTATGTTGTTTTTTGTTTGTCTTATACCGGCTGTGTCAATGAAACGAAATTCCAAACCATCGATTTGCATGCTCTCTTCTATTGTGTCGCGTGTTGTTCCGCTGACAGAAGAAACGATTGAGCGTTCTTCGTTTAATATTCTGTTAAGTAAGGTTGATTTTCCTGAATTTGGTTTTCCTATTATGGCTACAGGGATACCGTTTTTGAAAGAATTACCTGTTTTAAAGCTATTGACTAATTGGTTCAATTCCCTTATGGAGATACTCAATAGCATTTCTAATTCCGATCTATCTGCAAACTCTACATCTTCTTCGGAAAAATCTAATTCCAATTCCATAAGACTTAGTATCCTAACTAAGCATTCTCTGAGTTTTGCTATCGTAAGTTTATATCCTCCTCTTAATTGTTGCATAGCCAACTTGTGAGCCATAGCAGTTTTTGCACTTATTAAGTCGGCAACTGCTTCAGCTTGCGATAAATCCATTTTACCGTTAATAAATGCTCTTTGAGAAAATTCTCCGTTTGTTGCAATCCTACCACCCTTTGCAAGGATGCACAAAAGAATCTGTTGTTGCACATAAACAGAACCATGATGTGAAATTTCAACGAGGTCTTCTCCCGTAAAAGATTTTGGAGCCTTGAATACAACGCATACAACTTCATCAACGATTTCTTCTTTTGCATCTAATATATAGCCATGTTTGGCCTTCGCATGCATAAATCGTCTCACTCCACTTTTTTGTCCTTTCGAATTGACAAAGATTTCACTTAAGATATTTATAGCATTGGTTCCTGTTATTCTTACCATTCCCAATGCAGATCTGCCTCTTGGAGTTGCTGGTGCACAAATGGTTTCTCTATTCTTAATTTGTGTATCTGTTGTACTTGACATGATTGTAATTGTATTATTATTAGTTTGTACTATCTTTTAATCTTATTATTTCGTCTCTGTATTTTGCAGCTGCCATAAAGTCTAATTCTTCTGCGGCTTGCTTCATTAGTTTTTCTAACTGTTTTATCTGTTTGTTTTTGTCTTTGGTTTGAGTGTAAATACTTCTTGATTCCGCTATTTTGTTTCTTGAATCCGTTTCGCTGAATCTTGAATCCGTTTTATCAGATCTTGATTCTGTTGAATTAGTCGTAAGTGCCTGTCTATTAAGTGCTCTATTTACTTGCTTAGGTGTTATTCCATGAGTTGTGTTGTAGGCTTGTTGTTTCTCACGGTTGCGAGTGTTCTCTTTGATAGCTCGCTTCATACTATCGGTTATGTGATCTGCATAAAGAATTGCTTTACTGCTGACATTTCTTGCTGCTCTTCCGATTGTTTGAATCAGTGCCCGATCACTTCTTAAAAAGCCTTCTTTGTCCGCATCTAATATCGCAACAAGGCTTACTTCTGGCAAGTCTAATCCTTCCCTTAACAAGTTTACGCCTATCAAGACATCAAAAACGCCCTCTCTCAATTCTTCCATTATTTCTACTCGTTCCAGAGTTTCTATGTCTGAATGTATGTATTTGTTTCTAACTCCGACATTGGTTAAATAGCGACTTAATTCTTCTGCCATTCTCTTTGTTAAAGTCGTAACCAAAACCCTTTCATGCTTTTCCACAACTCGATCGATTTCTTCCAATAAATCATCGACTTGATTCTTTGCCGGGTGTATCTCAATTGGCGGATCCAAAAGTCCTGTCGGGCGTATGATTTGCTCCACTATTACTCCTTCCGCTTCATTTATTTCAAAATCTGCAGGAGTGGCTGATATATATATTGTTTGGTTTTGTAATTGTTGGAACTCTTCAAACTTTAATGGTCTGTTGTCAAAAGCCGAAGGGAGTCTAAAGCCATATTCAACCAATGAACTTTTGCGAGAACGATCTCCTCCGTACATTGCTCTTATCTGAGGGACTGTTACATGGCTTTCATCTATCACAAGAAGAAAATCATCGGGGAAATAGTCGATAAGACAGAAAGGTCTTGAACCTGGTTTTCTTCCATCAAAATATCTTGAATAGTTTTCTATTCCACTACAATAGCCCAATTCTTGAAGCATTTCAATATCGTTGTTTACTCTTTCTTCCAATCGTTTCGCTTCAAGATTGCGTCCGCTGTCTCGAAACTCATCGCATCGTAAGAACATATCGCTTTGAATTTGGTGTAATGCAGATGCTAATGTATTCTTATTGGTTAAAAAGTTGCCTGCAGGGTAAATGACCACTTCGTTCAAGGATTCGATGCGACTACCGCTTATCGGATCTATCGTTTCCATCGCTTCTATTTCATCGTCCCAAAATATCAATCTGTAAGCATAGTCTAAATAAGGAGGGAATATATCAATTACATCTCCTTTTACTCTGAATCGTCCTCGTGTAAACTCAATTTCATTTCGTGAATAGAGACTATCGACCAAATCTAACAAAAACTTATTTCTCTCTAAGTGTTGTCCTTTGCTTAGATATATCGTTCCGTTTGCAAAATCTTCAGGATTACCTATACCATATATGCAAGAAACAGAACTGACAACGATAACATCTTTTCGTCCTGAGAGTAGGGCAGAGGCAGCAGATAGTCTCAGTTTTTCCAATTCGTCATTTATCGAAAGGTCTTTTTCAATGTATGTGTTTGTTTGAGCTATGTATGCTTCAGGTTGGTAATAGTCGTAATATGAAACAAAATATTCTACTGCATTATCGGGGAAGAAATTCTTGAATTCACTATATAATTGAGCGGCAAGTGTTTTGTTGTGGCTCATTACAAGGGTCGGTTTTTTTATTTGCTCGATTACATTGGCTATAGTAAATGTTTTTCCGCTTCCTGTAACACCTTGTAACACCTGTGCAGAGGATCCGTTTTTTAATCCGTCCACCAACTGTGATATAGCTTGTGGCTGATCTCCCATAGGCTTAAAGGCCGCTCTTAATTTGAAATCCATTTTTTTGTTTTCTTTAATTGTTTGATTTCTTTATTCATAGCTTAGGTTTTCCTCAACCTCATCTAATATTGAATTCACCTCTTCGTAGCTTTCTGCCGTAACAAGTCTTATTCTGTATGGCTTGAAATTTTTCAGTTCCCTAAAATAACCCGAATAGAACTTACGCATCTCGAGCAAAGCATAGCGTTCGCCTCTCCAACTTTTCAAACCCTCGATATGTTCTTTGCATATTTTTGCTCTTTCTTTTACAGAAATGATTTCGATTGTTTTGCCACTAAGAATTTGCTTGCATTGCTGAAAAATGAACGGATTTCCCATAGCTGCACGCCCTATAAGTATGCCGTCAACTCCATAACGATTTTTGTATTCGAGCATTTTCTCTGCCGAATCTATGTCTCCATTGCCGAAAATAGGGATATGCATGCGAGGATTGTTTTTAACCTCCCCAATCAATGACCAATCTGCAGTTCCCTTATACATCTGTGAACGAGTACGTCCATGAATACTGAGCAGTTGAACACCGACATCTTGAAGACGCTCTGCAACTTCTACAATCGGTTTGTCTTCATCGCAATAGCCTAATCGTGTTTTTACGCTGACAGGTATATTTACAATATCAACAACTGCTTTAGTTAATTTTATCATTTGGGGGATGTCGTTCAAAATACCGCTACCGCATCCTTTGCCTGCTATTTTCCTAACAGGACATCCCCAATTTATATCGATGAAATCAGGATTGTTTTGTGCCGCTATTTGAGCAGCTGTGCACAAACTTTCTTCGTTGTTACCGAATATTTGAATTGCCAATGGTCGTTCACTATCCTCAAAAAACATTTTTTTAAGCGAAGAATCTACATTGCGAGAAATGGCATCCGATGATATGAATTCACTAATCAATACATCGGCTCCATAGCGTTTGCAGATGACTCTAAAAGGCGGAGTGGTAACAGCCTCCATGGGAGAAAGTACCACAGAAAATTTCGGTAATAGTTGTTTTATATCCAATGTTGTTTCGTTATTTCGGGTGCAAAGATAATGCTTTTACCCCAAGTAACAAAACAAATAAAAATTTATTCCGCTATTTAGCTTCTTTTTTCTCGTTGCCGTACAACTTCATACATCATTACGCCTGCAGCAACTGATACATTCAAACTTTCAATACAGCCTTTTATAGGGATGCTTAGCAAATTGTCTGCCATTTTTATAATTTGCGGATTCACCCCTTTCTCTTCGTTACCCATTATGATCATCAGTGCTTCTTCTGCATTCATTGATGTGTAATTTTTATCGGCCTTCTCGGTTGCTACATAGGTTGTGATTCCTAAAGATTTCACTAAGTTGAGTAGAGTTTTTGTATTGGCTACTCTGCATACGGGAAGACGCAACAAAGCCCCTGCCGATGTGCGAATAGCATCTTGATTTATAGGAGCAGTTGATTGTTGAGGTACTATTAAAGCATGAACACCTGCACATTCTGCACTTCTTGCGATAGCTCCAAGATTTCTTACATCCGTAATACTATCCAACATAAGCAAAAAAGGTTTTTCATTATTACTTTCTATTTCCTCTATTATTTCTTCAATATCCCTATATTCGATTAAGGAGAGTTGAGCAACAACTCCTTGATGGTTTTGTTTTCCAACAAGTCTGTCGAGTTTTTCTACAGGAACATATTGTGTTGATATGTGTTTTCCGCTTTGTGCAAGTAGTGTTTTTAGCTCGAAAAACAATTTTCCTTGCAGATTGCTTTGAAAAAAAATTCTGTCAATCCCTTTTCCTGATTTTACAGCTTCGATTACCGGTCTTAAACCGTAGATTATTTGTTTGTCCATTGTCATATTATTTTTCCGTCTTGCATTTCTATCATTCTATCTGACATCTTCGCAAGTTCTTCACTATGTGTTACGATTAAGAATGTTTGGTTATAAGTTTCTCTTAACTTGAAAAAATATTCGTGCAACTCTTTTGCATTGCGACTATCAAGATTTCCGCTTGGTTCATCAGCCAATATTACAGATGGAGAGTTAATTAAAGCTCTTGCAACAGCAACACGCTGTTGTTCTCCTCCAGATAATTGAGATGGTTTGTGATTTGCTCTGTCATAAAGATGCATTATGTTCAACAATTCTTTAGCTCTCTCTTCTATTTCTTTTTTGTTCTGTTTGCCAATTAAAGCAGGTAACATAACATTCTCCAATGCGGTGAATTCTGCAAGCAAATGATGAAATTGAAACACAAATCCAATTTCTTTGTTGCGAAATTCTGATAATTTGTTATCCGAAAGTTTTGTAACATCTCTGTTATTTATCAAAATCTGTCCGCTATCAGCTTTGTCCAAAGTGCCGATGATTTGCAACAATGTCGTTTTCCCTGCTCCAGATGCTCCCATAAGGGCTACAATCTCAGAAGGCATTATGTGTAAATCAACATCCTTTAGAACATGTAGTTCTCCATATTTTTTGTTTAATAGATTGGTCTTTATCATTATTTTTCTATGTTTCTGTTATTAAGGATTGCATATCCGAAATTCAAAGAAAATGAAAACGGATTTATGTTTTTGTCATCTCGTTGATGATAAGAAAAAATCAAACTCACAGGTCCTATCGGCGTTTTCAAAACTACAGATGCAGATGAGATTAAATATGTCGTTTTGAATAATTCTCCATAGTAAGGAACAAGGTTGTCTTCTGTAAGAATCTGCTGTATAGGTGCGTAAATATAAGCATCTAATCTCATAGACAGGTTTACGTTCAAAATAGTCTGCAAAGAATATATACCTCCTAAGCCAAAAGCAAAGTATTTGTTTGATCTGTATTCGGGAATGTATTGAGTAAGAGTTTCAATAGTTGGCGCATATACTCCTGCGTTGAGAATACTCGGTTTATATGTTTCAAATAATTCTTGGAATGAATAAAATACATCTCCTCTAAGCCCTATTTTGAAGTTATCGCTTAAATCAAAATACATTTTTGATAACATCTTTATTTGAAACCAAGAATGAGGCGAGCTGTATGAGTAACTGTTATCGGTAGTATTACCTGGGAAACATTTTTCTATACCATTGACGTATTGTAATGAGAGTTTGTGATAGTGTCCGCTTGTCGGGAACATATCATCATCAAGATTATTGTATTCTTCTTTCAGACCAATTGCAAAATGATCAAAACTCGACTGATCAGGTATATCAGTTTGCACGACTCCAAAGTCTCTTGCAAAATATTTATCATTAATCCGTCCAATACCGACAGAGAATACCAATTTGTCTTTTGTATCAAGGGGCATACCAAAGCTTAATTGGAAATTGCTTTCCGATTGTTCAAGATAATTAACCGGAGAGTAAGAAAACAATCCTGCTCTCATACGATAGTAATTCCATTTATTGATATTTAATTCTGACACCATAAAGAATGAATATATTGAAGCAAAATCTACTCTCGTTTTTAGAGATAAGGAACTATAAAATCTGCCGAGGTATGTGTTGGCTTGAATCAACCAAGCGTGCCGATTGAGAAAATTAAAATCCAATCCGCTATATATAAAACTGATAGGATTAGTGGAGACCATGCCTCCAAGGTTCATTTTCAAATAACTCTCTGTGTTAATGTCGAGATTAAGTATGTAAGAGTTGAAATAGTCGTTGTATTTTAATTTCGGGTGTATGTTTTTTATGTTGTTATCCAAATAAAGAGAGAGATAGTTTCTCTTCAATATTTTTGTATTGAGAGTTTCTTTCCTGTCGACAAGATAGTCTTCATGATGAATTACAGATGATATGAATCGTTTTTGATTATTTGTCAACCCTTCGATACTGATAGCCTTTACATCTAAGTGTGGTTTTTTGTTATTAAATTGTTTCCGCTTTTCTGAAACAACATTTTTGCTTACACTATCAAGAAGATATTCTCTGATTTCCGGAATTTTTTTGATAGCTGCTTCATATCCTATTTTGTCGCATTCTTTCATCTTATCAAATTCCAGAATATTAATACCGCTCAGTTCGGGTTCTATAAGTACGCTGTTAGAACAATATACGTTGTAATCGGAACTTGTTGTCAGCATATTTTCCACATAAGAACGCATATCTCCATGCTTAGGCGGTTCAAAATTGCCAACAACTTTCACTCCGATTATTATATCCGGATTATATGTATTGAGCATTTCTTTCGCAGGAAAGTTATTATACATTCCTCCATCAAATAGCACTTTGTCATCGATCTTAATAGGAAAAAATACAAAAGGAATTGTCATAGATGCTCTGATAGCTAATCCTAAGTCTCCTTGCTTTATGATGTCTTCTTTATGATTTTCAATATCTGATGCAACGCAAAAAAATGGTATCATCAAACTATCAAAATCATTTTTGCAGGCTTCGGAAGCAGGAGAGAATATTTCCATAAAAGCGTAATCCATTTGAGCAGGGTCGATTATGCTTGTAGGTAGTTTTAATGAGAACTTATTTTCTGTATCGAAAGAAATAGTGAAAAATTTAGGTGTTTGAGCCTTTTTTTTGAAGAAATACACGTAATCATCTTCGATTTTACCGGTCAGCCAATATTGAAATTCATTGGAATAGAAGATGTTTTCGATTTCTTCTATTGAATAGCCTGATGCGTATAACCCTCCGATTATCGCACCCATTGAAGTGCCGCAAATATAATCAATCGGGATTTCAGCCTCTTCAAGAGCTCGCAACACTCCCAAGTGAGCCACGCCTTTTGCTCCGCCACCGCTTAACACTACCCCAACTTTTTGGACTCTCAAACTATCAGGCGTTGCAATCGCTTTCTCGTTGCTGTAAAATAAAAACACCAATAACGATATGACAAAAAAGACTCTTGTCATAACCTGCTTAGATGATTTTTGCAGTTTTTTCATATATGTATTTGGTGCTTTATTGTCTTTTTTCAACGCTTTTCTTTAACTATATATTGCTAAGTATCACATTTTCTTTTACAAAGAAAGCGTTTATTATCTCTTGAAAAGAATAAACGCTTTCTTGATTTCGTTGTTCTGTTTCTTTGTTTTAAGATTTTGTTATCGCATTTCGTTTTTTTGACTTCATGTTTTCAAGATTTGACTACAGACGCTGTTTTTAGTTTTTTGTCGATTGCTTATTTTGAAAAGAATTCTTTGACCTTCGATGTTATGTATTGCAATTGTTCTTCGTCTAATTCGGTGTGCATAGGCAAAGATAAAACTTCTTCCGATAACTTTTCCGAAATTTCAAATGTACTTCCTTGACGAGCAATTGGAAGAAAGGCTTTTTGTTTGTGTAAAGGAATTGGATAATATACCATTGATGGAATGTTGTTTTCTGCCAAGAATGCCTTCAATTCATCTCTTCGTCCGTTCTTTACTTTCAATGTGTATTGGTGATAAACATGAGAAGAAAACAACTCTTGTTTAGGTAAAATCAAATCCTCGATTCCCGCAAATGCTTCATTATATACTTTTGCTGCTTCGTTTCGTGCTTGAGCATATTCATCGAGATGCTTTAATTTAGCAGATAAAACAGCTGCTTGAATCGTGTCTAAACGAGAATTTACTCCCAAAACATCGTGATGATACCTTTCTTTCATACCGTGATTTGAAATCATTCTCATCTTTTCTGCCAAGACATCATCATTAGTGAATATAGCACCTCCGTCTCCATAGCAACCTAGATTTTTTGAAGGGAAAAACGATGTGCAACCTATTGTTCCTATTGTTCCGAGTTTTTGTTTGTGGCCGTCTTCGTATATATAATCGGCACCAAGCGCTTGAGCTGTATCTTCGATTACGTGTAAATCGTATTTTTTTGCAATACCCATTATAGCCTTCATTGGAGCCGCTTGACCAAAAAGGTGAACCGGTATGATGGCTTTTGTTTTGACTGAAATGGCTTGCTCGATATTTTTTGCTGTAACGTTGAAAGAATCGTAATCTACATCGACAAAAACAGGACGATAGCCCAATAGTCCAATCACTTCCGCAGAAGCGATGAAAGTAAATGCTGGGCAGATGATCTCATCACTTGGTTTCAACCCCAAAGACATAAGGGCGATTTGCAGAGCATCGGTGCCGTTCCCACAAGGAATAACATGTTTTACATCTAGATAAGTAGACAATTCTTTAGAGAAATCATCTACTTTAGCCCCTCTTATAAAAGCGGTTGAGTCTATTACTTCTGCTATCCCATTATCAATTTCCGTCTTTATCTTTTCGTATTGCAGACGTAAATCAACCATTTGTATTTTTCTCATATCGAAATCCATTTTTGAATATCAGCGTTTGCAAAGGTAGAAAATAAAAACGAAACAAAAAACTTCATCGAAATCAAAATCTGTTTTCAACAAATGATAAAATAATATAATCCTTAAAAGTAAAGAGATTTGTGAATGTGTTTTCAATATTTGTTAATAACTTAATCAAGGACTGTTTTTGTTTCGAAGAATAATATTTGTAAGTTTGCAACTCAAATTTGTGCAATTATGGAATTAGACTTGTTTTCATCATCGACAGATTTATCTTTCGAAAATAAAGAAAAGACGGAAGAGAATAAAGTTTCTATGGCACAAAGAAGTGAAATGGAAACTGTAAATAAAGAAAAGACGGACAATATTATAGAGGCAGAAATGGAACTTAAAGAATTAAAGAAAGAAGACATTATCGAATCTTGCGTAAAGTATTTTAAGGGTGATGCTTTGGCTGCAGACGTTTGGTTTAACAAATATGCACTCAGAGATGGCGAGAGAGTATTTGAATTGAACCCAGATCAGATGCACAGACGTTTGGCAAGAGAATTTGCAAGAATAGAACGTAAATATTCTAATCCGATGAGTGAGGATGAAATTTACGAATTGCTGAAAGATTTCAAATACATAATTCCACAAGGCAGCCCAATGGCGGGTATAGGTAATGATTTTCAAGTTGTGTCTCTGTCAAACTGTTTTGTGATAGGCAATCCTACGAATTCCGATTCTTATGGTGGAATTTTGAAAATAGACCAGGAACAAGTCCAATTAATGAAACGAAGAGGAGGAGTGGGACATGACCTTTCGCATATCAGACCTAAGATGAGTCCTGTTAAAAATTCAGCATTGACTTCTACAGGTATAGTTCCGTTCATGGAAAGATATTCCAATACGACCAAAGAAGTTGCACAAGGAGGTCGAAGAGGTGCTTTGATGTTGTCCATTTCCATTAAACACCCTGATGCAGAAGATTTCATCGATGCAAAGATGGAATTGAATAAGATAACGGGTGCGAATGTTTCTGTCAAGATTGATGATGAATTCATGCGTTGTGTAGTAAGCGGAAAGCCTTATACACAACAATTCCGTACAGATTCGGATTTGCCGGATGTTAAAAAAGAAATCGATGCACGAGCTTTATGGAGAAAGATTATTCACAATGCTTGGCAGAGTGCTGAACCGGGAGTATTGTTTTGGGATACCATCATAAGGGAATCGGTGCCTGATTGTTACGCATCTTTCGGTTTCAAAACCATATCTACAAATCCATGTGGTGAAATCCCATTGTGTGCGTACGATAGCTGCCGTTTGTTAGCCATAAACTTGTATTCGTATGTAGAAAATCCTTTTACGGATAAAGCTCGATTCAACTTTGAATTATTCAAAAGCCACGTTCAAAAGGGTCAAAGATTGATGGATGACCTTATTGACTTGGAAATGGAGAAGATTGAACGCATACTAGCAAAAATAGAATCAGATCCAGAACCTGAAGAAATAAAGAGAGTTGAGAAAGAACTTTGGTTGAATATCAAGATGAAGTGCTTGGAGGGAAGACGAACAGGATTTGGAATCACAGCAGAAGGGGATATGTTGGCAGCAATGGGCTTTACATATGGTACAGACGAAGCAACGGATTTTGCAGTTGAGGTTCAAAAGCATCTTGCTTGCTCAGCTTATCGTTCATCTGCAATAATGGCTAAAGAGAGAGGGGCATTCCCTATTTACAATTACAAGTTGGAAGAGAATAATCCTTTTATACAGAGATTGAAAGCTGCGGATGAGGAGTTGTATTCCATGATGAAAGAATACGGAAGAAGAAATATCGCTCTTCTTACCATAGCTCCGACGGGCAGTGTCAGCATTTGTACACAAACATCTTCAGGAATAGAACCTGCATTTTTAGTATCATACAAACGTCGTAGGAAAGTAAATCCGAATGACAATAATGCAAAAATCTCTTTCTACGACTCAGAAGGACAGGCTTGGGAAGAGTATAATGTGTTGCACCATAAGTTTGCAGTATGGGCTGAAATCAATGGTTACGATGTTGAAGAGATGAAATACAAATACACAGAAGAACAACTGCAAGCAGTGATAGCGAAATCTCCTTACAACAATGCGACGGCCAATTGTGTGAATTGGGTGAACAAAGTGAAGATGCAGGGAGCTATTCAAAAGTGGGTGGATCATTCAATTTCAGTTACGGTAAATATTCCTAAGGAAACCACAGAGGATATAGTGGATAAGATTTACCAAACAGCATGGGAAAGTGGCTGTAAGGGGATGACGATATACAGAGACGGCTCTCGTGATGGTGTATTGGTGTCTGGAAATTCTAAACCAAGCACTTCATTTATAGAAACCAAAGCTCCGAAACGTCCAAAAAAACTTGAGGCAGAAATTATCCGATTCCAAAACGACAAAGAGAAGTGGATAGCAGTCGTAGGCTTGTATGAAGGACGACCTTATGAGATTTTCTCAGGTAAAGCTGATAGTTTCGTTCTTCCAAACACGATTGAAAAAGGGTGGGTGATAAGAATGAAAGAGGGAAGTGAGCCTGCAAGATATGATTTTCAATTTTTAGATAATGACGGCTACAAAGTAACAATCGAAGGTCTTTCTCGAATGTTCAAAAAAGAGTATTGGAATTATGCTAAGTTGATTTCGGGAATACTCCGTCATGGAATGCCGATAGCAAATGTAATAGAACTGATTTCCAAACTTACATTGGACACTGATTCAATCAACACTTGGAAAAACGGAATTGCAAGAGCATTGAAGCGTTATGTAAAAGACGGCACCGTTGTCGAGGGAGAGAAATGTCCTCAATGCGGAGAGCCGATTATATACACAGGAGGATGCAAGCAATGCTCATCTTGCGGTTGGAGTAAGTGCGGTTAGAAAATCGTTCGTTTGATATAGTTGCACAAGATGAATAAAAAAAGAGTTATCTTCATTATTTATCTTGTGCTTTTTTGTTTTTGGAAACTTGAAGCACAACAAGACGTCAGTCAATTTTTAGAACAGCGTTACAAATACATAGAAGACTCAGAGTTAAGCGACGAAGCAAAAGAAGAATGGCTTGAACGGTTGCATTCCTTTGCCTTATCACCTCTCAACCTCAATAATGCCACAGAGTCAGACTTGCAAATACTCGGCTTGAACGACTTTCAGATTTTTTCATTGCAACATTACATTCGAGAAACAGGCGAATTGATGTCCATACATGAGCTTTCACATATCAACGGTTTTGATTCAGAGACCATAAATCGAATAATGCCGTTCATATATGCGAAAAAGACTATATGGAAACCTCCTTTGCGATTTGACAGCATAAGCAGACATAACCGTCAAGACCTGAGATTGCAATACAAACAAGTAATCGAACAATCCAAAGGCTACACACGTACCGATGGGAAAGGCTACCAAGGACCTCCGTTCTCGACAACATTACGTTACAACTTCAAATATTTTGACAGACTTCAATTTTCAATAGTTGCAGACAAAGATGCCGGAGAACCATTCTTCGATTCCTTGCAACCTTATGGCTTTGACCATTATTCGATTCAACTAACACTCAAGCAAATCGGCATTTTGGAACAACTCACTCTTGGAGACTATCGTTTGAATTTTGGAGAGGGTTTGGCTTTGTCGCAAGGCTTTTCACTTTCTTATTTGAATACTGATGCCGTTGTGAAGAAACGTTCATACGGAATAACGCCTCATCGTTCCAGCTCTGAAATAGATTACAATCGAGGCATAGCCGCAAATATCGATGTCTTCAATACAAATCTTTTTCTCTTTGCAAGCCTTGATCGAAGCGACTATTCGGGAAACTTGATGACCACCGGACTGCATCGAACACCACACGAGATAAACACAAAAGACTCAACAACAACTCAAATGGCAGGACTGCATTGGACATACGACAGAAGAGGATTGCAAATCGGGATTACAGCACTGTGTTATGGCTTTAAGGATAGTCTGCATCACCAAAACAGAACGTACCAACAATATTATTTCGAGGGGAAACAAAATAGCGTTTATTCGATTAACGCATCCTATCTTTTCAAACAAATGAGAGTTTTTGGCGAAACAGCCGTCAGTCAAAACAAAGCTACAGCTATGTTGTTTGGATTACAGTTTAATTTAGACTATAAAACCACTCTCTCCGTTTCGTATAGAAATTACGACAAACGTTTTCAAAATCATTATGCCTCCGCTCTTTCAGCTCAAAGTCGCATTGCAAACGAGAAAGCAATCAATCTTGCATTTGCACATAGGGTTAGCAGTGTTTTTAGATATTATTTAGGCTGTGATCTCTTTCGTTTCCCTTTCTCTACCTATCAAAGCACTTTGTCGGCAAATGGATTCAAAATAAAGACAGAACTGATATACACTCCAACTGAGCAGAACTCGATTCGATTTCTTTCAAAACTCAATTCGCGACAAAGAGATGACAAAAACGATATGCCGAATCTGAAAAGTGAGAATTACTTTCTTGCACAGCTGACGGTTGAACACGCGTTTAATGACTTTATTGCTTTGAATGCACGTTCTGCATATTGCATCAATCGTTTTGAGACAGCCTCAAAAGGAATGTATTTTTATCTTGAGTCGATTTTTACGCTACCTCGGCTACCTTTGAAACTCAATCTGCGTTATGCTTATTTTGATACAGATGACTACGACTCACATTTCTCGATTTACGAATACAATCTGCCATTATCATTCTCAACCGTAAGCGTATATGATAAAGGACACAGAGCATATATCTTCCTTCGATGCAATCTTTTTCAAGACATACAACTCTCGATGCGTTATGCTATTACATTGTTTAGTGAAAAGCAAAGCATATCCTCGGGAAACGACCTGATATCTTCAAATCATAAACAGGATATCGGCGTACAGCTTTATTTCAAATTTTAATTGTGTTTTGCAATCTTTTGTTTCGCAAAAATAAAATCAAGATTCAGTCGAGCGAATCTTGATTTCAGAAAATTGTTTCTTTGTTTTAATTTAGCGAAATCAAGAAATAAAAAACGCAAGACGAATTTTGCGTTTCCATCTTACGTTCTCAATAATTTATCATCAACCTATTGAACTATCATCTTCTTTTCCACGCTGCCCTTTACTGTGTTGATTTTCACTATGTACGTTCCCGCCGCAAAATCACTTACATCGATTAGGACTTCGAAGTGATTGAGTTTCTCTTCTATCAAGAGTTTCCCCGTCAAATCGAAGACCTGAACGCTGTTTATCGTGTAATGGCTCAATGCTTTGAAGTAATCGCGAGTCGGATTCGGAACCAAGTAACACATCTTTTGCAATTCGACTTCCGTAAGCTGACTGCTTTGTTGCGGAACCATGATTAT